>NZ_JBIBYN010000011.1:268281-296514 GCF_043083325.1 Streptomyces sp. NPDC014734
CGCTGTGCGGCCACGGGGCCCCCGCGCCGGTGGGGCCCCCCGGCGGGGGCGCCCCGGGGGCGGGCGGGGGGGGGGGGGGGGGGGGGGGCCCCGGGGGGGGCCCCCCCCCCCCTCCCTCGTTCCGGCAGGTCAGGCCTCGTCCCGGACCAGCGCGAGGAGCCGGTCCAGGACCCGGGGCCCGCCTGCGCGCAGCCCGTCGTGCTCGTACTCGTTCGTCACCCAGGTGCGCAGCCCGCGGATCGACGCGGCCGTCCGCAGCGCGTGCCCGGTGTCGACGTACATGTCGTCGTGGTAGACGGCGGCGGCGACCGGCACCTCGTTGGCGGCCAGGCGCGCAGGGTCGTACAACGGCGTCCAGTCGGTGCGGGCGGCCAGCAGTCCGGCGGTCTCGCGCAGCGGGCGCAGCGCCGGGTCGACCTCGAAGTGCCAGGGGTGGATGCTCTCCCCGGTGAAGAGGACCGGACCCTCGCCCTCCAGCGCCGCGGCCGCGTCGAACTGCGGGAACTCGGCGCGCACCCGCTCCGCGGACCAGTCGGTGGGACGTGCGTCCTGGCCGTAGATCGCCTCGTGCATCAGCGCGTACAGCGGGTGCCCGGCGAACGACGTCGCCGCGCGCACGGCCTCCTGGAAGGTGTCGGAGAGTTCGGTGCCGTGCGGGGTGCGGACGAAGGCGTTCTCCAGCAGGTAGTGCAGTTGGTGGCTGCCGCTGCCGCCGCCCAGCATGATGCCGAGCGACTGGAAGCCCTCGGGGGTCAGCCGGTGCCCGGCGCTCTCGGGGCGATGCTCGGCGAGATGGGCGGCGATCCGCCGGGCCCGTTCGACGTCCTGCGGGTAGCGGGCGTAGTGGGCGGCGACCTTGCGCTCGATGCGCGGGTAGGCGGCGCGGTAGACATCGTCGGCGTGTGCGTCGAGCGAGGGCAGCCCGCCGGTGATCAGGACGGTCCTGAGTCCTTCGGGAGCGGCCGACAGGTAGCGGACGGCGCAGAAGCCGCCGAAGGACTGGCCGAGGACCGTCCACGGCTCACCGCCGGTCAGCCCGGGACGGATCAGCTCGCAGTCGCGCACGATGCTGTCGGAACGGAAGTGCGCGAGGTAGTCGGCCTGTTCGCGCGGGCCGCCGCGCAGCGGCAGGGTCTGCCGGTTGGCCGGGGTGGACAGGCCGGTGCCGCGCTGGTCGAGGAGCAGCACCCGGAACTCCTTCACGGCCCGGCCGAGCCAGGCCTCGGTGCCGATGAAGCGCCGGGCGCCGAAGCCGGGGCCGCCCTCCAGGTAGACCAGCCAGGGCAACTCCTCGTCGGCCCGGCCGCTCGCCACGGCTTCCCTGCCGAAGATCCCGATCTGCTCGCCGCCGGGATCGGTGTGGTCGAGCGGGACCGTGAAGTGGCGGTCGGTGAAGACGATGCCGGGGTGGCGGTAGCTGCTCACAAGGTGCTCCTGAGTCCGATGTGCACGGACAGTTCAGCACACGGCCATGGCAGCGCGGGGCGCGGCCCGTGCGTGTGGACCGCGGGCCGCTCCGGGCATCGCGCCCCGGATCTCCGCCGGGACGGTGACGCCCCGCCTCCTGTCCGCGAGCACCGGGGACGAGCGAGTCCGGTGGGGGCGTCCGGACGTGTCCCAAGGCACCGGGCAGGGGTCCCTCCGCCCGGCAGGAAGTCCGTCGCGGGCGTGCCCGTACCGTGTGATCGATGAACCCCACGGGTGATCAGCACCCCGGCGACGAAGGCGGTACCCCATGTCCCTGTTCGATCTGCCCGTCGACGAACTGCGCGACTACCGCAGCCGGTCGGTGGAGCCGGAGGACTTCGACGCGTTCTGGTCGAAGACCCTCGACGAGGCCCGGTCCCACGATCTCGGTGCCCGGTTCGAGCCGCGTACGGGCACGGGGCTGAAGACCGTCGACGTGTACGACGTGACGTTCGCGGGCTTCGGCGGTCACCCGGTCAAGGGCTGGTTCGTGCTTCCCGCCGGTGCGGCGGAACCGCTTCCGGTGGTCGTGGAGTTCATCGGCTACGGCGGCGGGCGGGGCCTGGCCCACACGCATCTGCTCTGGGCGTCGGCGGGATTCGCCCACTTCGTGATGGACACCCGCGGCCAGGGCAGTGGCTGGCTCGTCGGCGACACCCCGGACCCGGTGGGCAGCGCGCCCTCGTTCCCCGGTTTCATGACCCGGGGCATCGAGGACCCGCACTCCTACTACTACCGGCGCGTGTTCACGGACGCGGTGCGGGCGGTGGAGGCGGCGCGCTCGCATCCGCTGGCCGACGCGACGCGCACGGCGGTCGTCGGCGTGAGTCAGGGCGGCGGCATCACGCTCGCCGTCGGCGGACTGATACCCGATCTGCGCGCGATCGCGCCGGACGTCCCGTTCCTGTGCGACTTCCCGCGCGCGCTGACCGTCACCGACCGCACCCCGTACCGCGAGGTGGGCAACTACCTGAAGACGCACCGCGGCCGGGCCGAGCACGCACGGGCGACCCTCTCCTACTTCGACGGGGTGCACTTCGCCGCACGCGGCCGGGCGCCCGCGCTCTTCTCGACGGCCCTGGAGGACATGACCTGCCCGCCGTCGACGGTCTTCGCCGCCTACAACGCCTACGCGCACGCGGACAAGGCCATCGAGGTGTACGACTTCAACGACCACGAGGGCGGCGGGCCGTTCCAGCAGGCCGTTCAGCTGGGCTGGCTGCCCGGGAAGCTCGCCGCCTGACCGTCGGGCACACCGTTCCACGAACGGAAGGGGTCACCGGTCACGGCGTTCCGCGGATGCCGCGGCCGGTCCCCCGGGCCGTTCGACCTTCCTCACCGTGACGTCGTCCGGTCCGATCCGCCGCCCGTCGGCCGACCGGACCTCCAGCGCCCGCGGCGGGCGGCCGTCGCGCAGGTCGACCATCTCCGAATGCGGCTCGCCGGCGTCGAAGAAGTGCCCCTCGCCCCACTGCCGCAACGCCACCACGACCGGGAAGAGCGCCCTCCCCCGGTCCGTCAGCACGTACTCCCGGTAGGCGCTGCCGTCCGCCGCCGGAACCGTGTCGAACACCCCTCCCGCGACGAGATCGCGCAGCCGCGCCGCGAGGATGCTCTTCGCCACGCCGAGACCGCGCTGGAACTCCCCGAAGCGGCGGCTCCCGTCGAACGCGTCACGAACGATCAGGAGCGACCACCAGTCACCGATCGCGTCGACCGAACGGGCCACCGGGCAGTCGCTCCCGTCGAACCGTGTCCGCTTGACCACGCCGCCTCCTCCTCCGCACCACTGGTTGCAACATGCTACCAAGTCCCGCTACCTTCCATCTGGTAGCAACTTGAAACCAACCTGATCGGGGGTGCCGGATGGCCGGCAGCGGGACGAGCGGATCCGACGTCGCACACGCGGGGACACCGGGAAACGCCCTGTCCGGGGGCACGACGCTGCTGTTCGCCGTCGCGTCCGGCACGGCGGTGGCCAACGTCTATTTCGCGCAGCCCCTCCTGGCCACCCTGGGCCGGGAGTTCGGGATCGGCACGGCGGCCGTGGGGGTCGTGGTCACCCTCACCCAGGTCGGCTACGGCCTCGGGCTGTTCCTGCTCGTGCCGCTGGGAGATCTGGTCGGCCGGCGGGCCCTGGTCGTGACCCAGCTGGCGCTGCTGGCCGCCGCGCTCGTCGCGGCCGGAACTGCGGCCACCGCGCCGGTCCTGCTGGCGGCCCTGGCCTCGGTGGGCCTGCTCGCGGTGGTGACGCAGACCCTCGTGGCCTTCGCCGCCTCGCTGTCGGCGCCGGAGCGGCGCGGTGGCACGGTCGGCCTGGTCACCAGCGGAATCGTGGTCGGCATCCTGCTCGCCCGCACGGTCTCCGGCGCACTCGCCGACCTCGCGGGATGGCGCTCGGTCTATCTCCTGTCGGCGGCATCCGCCCTCACCCTCGCCCTGGCCCTGCGCCGGGTCCTGCCGCACCGGCCGAAGCCTCCGGCCCCGATGAGGTACGCGCGACTGCTGCGTTCCACGGTGACGCTGTTCGTCGAGGAACGTCTGCTCCGGGTCCGCGCCCTGCTCGCCCTGCTGGTCTTCGCCGCCTTCAGCACCCTGTGGAGCTGCGTCGCGCTCCCGCTGAGCGAACCCCCGCTGTCGCTGTCGCACACGGCGATCGGGGCGTTCGGGCTCGCGGGAGCGGCGGGCGCGCTCGCCGCCGCACCGGCCGGACGCCTGCACGACCGCGGCCTCGCGGGACGGACGACCGGCGTCGCGCTGGTCCTGCTCACCGCTTCGTGGCTGCCGCTCGCGTTCACCCGGCACTCGCTGTGGGCCCTGGTTCTCGGCGCGGTGGTCCTCGACCTCGCCGTACAGGCCGTCCATGTGACCAACCAGAGCATGCTCTACACGGCGCGCCCCGACGCGGGCAGCCGCCTGATCGGCGGATACATGGTCTTCTACTCCGTCGGCAGTGCCGTCGGCGCCGTCGCCTCGACGACCGTGTACGACAGGTCCGGCTGGGGCGCGGTGTGCGTGCTCGGCGCGGCGTTCAGCGCGCTCGCGCTCCTCGTGTGGGCGACGACCCGCCGGTGCGCGGCCACGCGCGGCGTGCCCGGGCGATGACCGGTGCGGCCGCGGGCACCGGGCGACGCCGTCGCACGGCCGCCCGAGGAAGCAGGCGCCGGCACGTTCGCGGCGCCTGCCCCGCGGACGTCAGTGCTGACGGGCCGCCGGCTCCAGGACGAAGACCGGGATCTGCCGCTCGGTCCTGCGCTGGTAGTCGGCGTAGTCGGGGAACGCCTCCACCGCGCGCCGCCACCACAGGTCCTTCTCCGTCCCGGTGACCTCACGCGCGTTCATGTCCTGCCGGACCGGGCCGTCCTGGAGCTCCACCCGGGGGTCGGCCACGACGTTGTGGTACCAGACGGGGTGCTTGGGGGCGCCGCCCTGCGAGGCGACCACGGCGTAGCTGCCGTCGTGCTCGACCCGCATCAGCGGAGTCTTGCGGATCTTGCCGCTCCTGGCTCCGCGGGTGGTCAGGAGGACGACCGGCAGCCCGCGCATCGTGGTTCCCTCCGTCCCGCCGGAGCTCTCGAACAGCTCGACCTGATCGCGGACCCACTGCTCGGGGCTCGGCTGGTACTCACCCTGAAGAGGCATGGCATCTGTCCCATCGTCGACATGCGGATACCGGGCCGTCCGGACACGCGGGCCGTCGGGTGTCGGCGCTTCCGGCTGCTGCGAGAACTCTTTCATCCTCCGGCCCGCACGTCGCCCGGACGCGACCGCGTGTCAGGGCGACGGTGGTTCGGGACGGCGGTGGTTCAGGACCGGGGTGGTGTCAGCCGTAGTTGGAGCATCGCCTCGAACCGGGCCTCCGGGTCGTCGAGGTCGAGACCCGCCACCTCGGCCAGCCGCTTGAGCCGGTAGCGGAAGGTGTTGGGGTGGACGTGGACGGCGGCGGCCGCGGCCGGGACGTCGCCGAAGGTGCTCAGCCAGGCCTCCAGGGTGTCGGTGAGGGCGGTGCGGTGCCGGGCGTCGTACGCGCGCAACCGGACGACCGGGCCATCGGGGAGGTCGTCCTCGGCGGCGATCCGGTCGGTGAGTTCCTCCAGCAGCGAGGCCGCGTAGACGTCCGAGAGCCGGGCCGAGCGCCGCCGCGAGCGGCCGGCGCACAGGACCCGCAGCGCCCGGTCGGCGTCGGTGCGGGAACGTCGCAGCTCGGCCGGGCGGGCGGCGAGGCGGCCGACGCCGATGACGGCGGGCACCCGGTTGTCCACGCGTCCGAGGAACGCCTCGGCCACCCGGAGCGCCTGCTCGTCCGAACTCGTCGGCAGGACCGCGTAGGTGACACCGCCGAGGGTGGCCGCGGCGGTCCGGGGGTGGATCGCGGCGAGGTGGAGGGCGAGCGACTCGGCGATGCGGTGGCCTGCGGCCACCCGGTCGGGCGCCGGCGCCTCGCCGGTCACCGCGAGCGCCAGTACGCAGGCGGGCTGCGCGGACAGGCCGAGGCGCACGGCGGCCTGGGGCGCGTGGGTTCCGCCCTCCAGGACGGTGGCCAGCAGATCCGCGCGCAGCCGGCGTTCGGCGTCCTCGCCCGTGCGGTGGCGCAGCAGGTGCAGGGCGGCCACCTTGGCCGCCTCCTGGAGGGACTGGGTGCGGTCCTCGCTGAGCGGCCCGTCGACCACGACCCAGATCGAGCCGAGGATCTCGCCGCCCGCGCGGACGGCTATCGCGACCCGGGGTTTGTCGGAGACACCGGTCACGTAGACCGGGCACTCCTTGCGGTAGAGGGCCTGGAAGGCGCCGAGTTGTTCGAGGGCGCGCAGCTTCTCGGCGGGCACCTGGCGGTCGAGGACGGTGGCGATCCGCGCGTCGTCGCCCTCGTCCTGACGGCTGGAGAAGGCCAGCACCCGGCCGCTGCGGTCCTCCACGGTGACGGGTCCGTCCAGCAGTCCGGCGGTCGCGTTGGCCAGGGCGAAGAGGTCACCGGCGAGCGGTTCGGCGCCGTCGGCCTCGTCGGGACCGCCCACGGTGCCCAGTTCGTCGGTCGCCAGCAGGGACCGCAGCAGCGCGGCCACCTGCGCCCAGGACGCGCCGGGCGTCAGGCCGAGCACCGTCACGCCGGTGCGGGCGGCGGCCGCGGCCACCGGCCCGTCCACCGGGACCGGGGCCCGGACCACCACGGCCGCGGCACCGAGCCCGGCGGCGCGGTCGACGAGGGCGGCGACGGGCTCGGCGCCGTACACACCGACGCCGAGCACCACGGCCCCGGGCAGCCGGGCCGGTTCGTCCAGCGGGTCCTGGATGAGCACCCCGGTGACGGTGCGGGCGGGGTCGGCCTCCCCGGCCACCACGTCGATCAGGGTCGACCCCAGGTCGTCGAGGATCCGGCCGAGCACGGCCCGCGGCTGCTGGGTCATCGCCCCAACGTAGTCGATCGGGGTTCGTCCGCGGCCGGTGCGGCGGCCCGTCCGGTCACCCGGTCCGTCCGGCGGACGCCGCCGGGGGCCTCCACGCCCCCGGCCCCCTCGTGCGCGGTGGTCACCGGCCGATCCACTCCGTCGACTCGGTCACCTCTGCCAGTCGCTCCGGGATCGGGGAGAGCCCGAGCCCCGGGGCGCCGGGAACGTCGAGATGCCCGTCCTTCAGCACGAACGGCTCGGTGATGTCGGTGCGGTAGTACCGGTCGGACGCGGAGGTGTCGCCCGGCAGGGTGAAACCGGGCAGCGCGGCGAGGGCGACGTTGGCGGCCCGGCCGAGACCGGTCTCCAGCATCCCGCCGCACCAGACCGGAACGCCGTGCGCGGCGCACACGTCGTGGATCCGCCGGGCCTCCAGGTAGCCGCCGACCCGTCCCGGCTTGATGTTGACGACCGAACAGGCGCCCATGGCGATGGCGTCGGCCGCCGAGCGGGCGGAGACGATGGACTCGTCCAGGCAGATCGGGGTGCGCACCCGCCGGGCCAGGACGGCGTGGCCCCGTACGTCCTCCTCGTCCAGGGGCTGTTCGATGAGCAGCAGTTCATACGGGTCGAGCCGGGCCAGTTGCCCGGCGTCGGCGAGGGTGTACGCGGTGTTGGCGTCCACCTGGAGGAGCACGTCGTCACCGAAGCGTTCCCGGACGGCGCGCACGGGCTCCACGTCCCAGCCGGGTTCGATCTTCAGCTTGATCCGGAGGTAGCCCTCGGCCAGGTAGCCGTCGACGGCGTCGAGCAGGGCGGGGATCGAGTCCATGATGCCGACCGACACCCCGGCGGGCACCCGGTCGGCGGTCGCGCCCAGCCATTGGCCCATGGACAGGTCGTGGGCGCGCAGCCAGGCGTCCAGCACCGCGGTCTCCAGCGCCGACTTGGCCATCCGGTGGCCCTTGAACGCGGCGAGTGCCGGGGC
Source organism: Streptomyces sp. NPDC014734 (assembly GCF_043083325.1). NCBI lineage: Bacteria > Bacillati > Actinomycetota > Actinomycetes > Kitasatosporales > Streptomycetaceae > Streptomyces > Streptomyces sp. NPDC014734. The sequence continues at coordinate 276,124 of NZ_JBIBYN010000011.1, forward strand.
GACCGCCCAGGGGTCGAGGGACGGCAGCGCGGCGAGCGCGGGCACCAGATGGCTCCGCAGCACGTCCAGCGCGCCTGCCGTGTACTCCGAGGAGTACAGCGGATCGACCATGGTGACGCATTCGCCGTAGCCCTCGTGGTGTTCGGTCTCGACCCTGACCAGCAGGATCTCCCGGCTGTGCATGGTGGCGAACGAGGTCCGGAACGGTGCGACCAGCGGCATCGCGATCCGGCGGAGTTCCACACCGACGAGCTTCATCCCTGCTTCTCCTGACTTCTGTCGATCACGTACCAGCCGTCCCGGGTGAATCCGGTGACGGTGTGCCCCTGGGCCATCAGGCCGCCGAGCACCTCGCGCAGCGCGTACCGCCACTCGCGTGCCAGGGGCGGGTCGGTGCGGCGCAGTGCCTCGATCTCGGCGGGGATCCGGACCAGGACGGTGTCGCCGTCCAGGCGCCCGGCGGCGGGGCCGCCGTCGGGTTTGGCGTCCAGGCCGACGACCGTGTGTCCGCGTGCGTCGTCGACGGCCACGCGGTGGGGGGCGCCCGCGGCGGCGGCCATCGCGTGGGCGCCTTCCAGCTCCCAGTGCACCATCAGCCGGTCCGTCTCGGTCCCGGCGTTCACCTCGTCCTGCATCGCGCCGTAGAAGTCGGCGAGGTACTCGCTCGGCGCGGCACCCAGTTTGGACAGGTTGAAATAGGCGTTGCGGCTGATCAGCGGGTCGAAGGTCCAGGTGATCGCGGTGATGCCGCGGGCCAGGGCCCAGGCCCGTTGGTGGAGTTTGACGGCGAAACCGACATTGCGGCCCCGGGCCGTGTCGTCCACCCCCGCGATGTGCGAGTGCAGTCCCGCGGTGGCCAGGAAGCCGAGGCAGAACCCGATCATGCGGCCGTCGCGGTGGACCCCGGCGGCATAGCTGCCGGAGTGTGCGAAGACCCGGAGCAGTTCCGGGGTGATCAGCGGGTTGCCGGGAACCGGCCGCCAGACCCGGTCGAGTACCCGGCAGGCCTCCCGCATCTCCTCCAGTCCGTGCAGCTCGGACAGGGTCACGCCGGCCCGCCGTGCGGCGAGGCCGGCTGCGGCGGCCGCCTCGTCCGCCCGGGTGCCGCTCATGGTCCCACCCGGTCGGGCGCACCCAGCGGCTCGCGCAGGAGCGAGGCCGTCAGGGCGGCCACCAGGGCGGTGCGGCGCGGGAGTTCGGCGACGAGGACGTGTTCGTCGTCCGCGTGCGCCCCACCGCCCACGGCGCCGAGGCCGTCCAGGGTGGGCGCGCCCGCCCCGGCGGTGATGTTGCCGTCGGAGGCGCCTCCGACGGCGACTCCGTCCAGCGGGCCGAGGCCCAGGTCCGCGTAGTGGGCGCGGGCGCGTTCGAACAGCTCCGCCGACGCGTCCGGTTGCAGCGGGGGACGGTCGGGGCCTCCGGAGAGGGTGAGCGAGGCGCCCGCGAGCACCGGTGCGAGGGCGCGGACGGCCCGGTCGACCCGGTCCTGCTCGGCAGCCGTCCCGACGCGTACGTCGACCAGCAGCCTGGCGGCGTCGGGCACGGTGTTGCGGGTGGTGCCCGAGGCGGCGACGGTCGGGGTCACGGTGGTGCCGGTCGCCGGGTCGGCGAGCGCGGACAACGCGAGGATCTGGTGGGCGAGTTCGGTGGTGGTGTTGACGCCCCGGTGGGGTTCCAGACCGGCGTGCGCGGCGCGCCCGGCGATGCCCAGTTCGTAGCTGGACACGCCCTTGCGGGCCGTCTTCAGCGCGCCCGCCTCGCTCGCCTCCAGGACGAGCACGGCCCGGGTGCGGCGCGCCTCGGTCTCGATCAGGGTGCGGGAGGTGGGGGCGCCGATCTCCTCGTCGCCGGTGAGCAGCACCGAGACGCCGTCCAGGTCGTCGAGGACGGACAGGGCGTGGAACATCTGCGCCACACCCGCCTTCATGTCGAAGCAGCCGGGGCCGGTCAGCCGTCCGTCCACCACCTCGAAGGGGTGGCGGGCCAGGGAGCCCACCGGCCACACCGTGTCGAAGTGGCCGAGCAGCAGGACCCGGTCGCCGGAGCCGAAGCGCCAGCGCAGGGCGGGCCGCCCCGAGCCGTCGAGCCACTCGGGCGGGGTTCCGGTGAGCCGGGTGCCGAGCGCGGCGACGACCCGGGCGCAGTCGGCGACGGCGGCCACGTCCGCGCTGGGCGACTCGGTGCGGACCAGGTCGCCGATGTCTGCCAGCAGGTCCGGCAGCCCGGTCTCCAGTGCCTGCGGTGTGGTGGCGATCGTGGTCATCTCAGCCCGCCTTGGGCGTGGCACGGACGCCGTGGTGGATGTAGCGCGAACCGTCCGGCAGGGTGTAGAAGACGACCGGGTACCACTGCTTGAGCCCCGGCCTCCGCACCACGAACAGGTCCGGCTCGACCGGGTGCATGGCGTACTCGTGCTCCGTCTCGTCGATGAGTTCGGCCAGCGGTCCGGTGATCCGGTCGAGCATCGCCAGGCCTCCGTCGCGCTCCACGATCTCCAGCCTGCTGGAGAGCCGCTGGTACACGCCCACGTAGTCGGCGGGGTCCACCGCGACCGGCTCCGCGGCCGGCTCGATCCCGGGGCGCATCGTCACGTCGGCGAGCTCCCGCGCGATCTCGGCGAACACCTCGCGGTAGAGGCTCGCGGTGTCGCCGCCGTTGGTGAGCAGGCAGATCGCCAGGTCCTCCTCGGGGAGCACCCGGAGGAAGGCGCTCTGCCCGATGGTGCCGCCGTCGTGTCCGTGGACCCGGTGTCCGTCCCAGGTGTCGAGGAACCAGCCGAGCCCCCAGGAGTGGCCGATGACGTACGGGTCGGGAAGTTCGACCTGCGCGGTCTGCATGGCGGCTACGCCCTCGGCCGAGAGGATCCTGGTGCCGTCCTCGGTGACGCCGTTGTCCCTGTGCAGCCGGGCGAACTTCAGTACCTCGCGCGGCGTGGAGCAGATCAGTCCGGCCGGTCCGGCCGACCGCATCAGCCCCCACTGCGGCGCCTGTGCGGGCGGGTCGCCCAGGTGTCCGATGGCGGCGCGGAAGCGCAGCACGTCCTCCGGCAGGGTCGCGGTGTGGGTCAGGCCGAGCGGAGCGTACAGGCGCTCGCGCATGAGCCGGTCCCACTGGACGCCGGTGACGACTTCCAGCACCCGGCCCAGCAGGGTGAATCCCGCGTTGCAGTAGGACATGGTGGCGCCGAGCGGATGGTTGGGGGCGGCGTCGGCGAGGAGGGCTGCGTACTTCTCCAGGCAGTCGTCGCCCCGGCCGGTGTCGGTGAAGAGGTCGCCGTCGATCCCACTGGTGTGGGTCATGAGGTGACGCACCGTCACCTGTGCGGTGAGCGTCTCCTCGGCGAGCCTCAGCCCGGGGAGGACGGAGACGAGCGGGGCGTCCAGGTCGAGCAGCCCCTCGTCGACCAGGGCCATGGCCACGGTGGTGGTCCAGACCTTGGAGATCGAGCCGATCTGGAACAGGGTGTCGGTGGTCGTCTCGATCCCGGCCTCGGTGTTGGCAAGGCCGACGGCGGCCTCGGCGACCAGTTCGCCGCGGTGCATGATGCCCAGGCTCGCGCCGGGGACGGAGTGACGGGCGGAAAGTTCGGCGAGGCGGGCGGTCCAGTGGGCGGACAGGTCGGTGGCGCCGGTGGTGTCCGTGGTGTCGGTGGTGTCGGTCATGTCGAGCTCCGATTCCGTTGTGTGCGGCGGTCGGGATGGCGGCGTGTGCGTGTGCGGTCAGCGGTCGGTGTGCGTGGTGACCCATTCGACCAGCCGTCGGGAGTAGTCCTCCCGGTGCGAGGGGCGGCCGTCCAGGAGGAACAGGTGCGAGCCGCCGGGGTACAGGACCAGGCGGGCAGGTACGTCCCGGGTCCGCAGTGCGTGGAACCACTGCTCGGCCTGGCCGACCGGGCAGGTGTGGTCGGCGCCGCCGTGCAGGATCAGGGTGGGGGCGCGCACCGCGTCGGCGTGACTGATCGGTGAGAGCTCCGCCATCCGTCGCGGATCGCCGATCTCGTGTTCGGCGATCAGGTGTCCTTCCTCGGAGGTGCCGGCCATGCTCCTGAGGTCGACCAGGACGCCACCCGGCACGACGGCGGCGAAGAGGTCGCTGCGGGCGGAGAGCCAGCAGGTCAGGTAGCCGCCGTAGCTGTAGCCGGTGAGCGCGATCCGTTCCGGGTCGACGAGGCCCTCGTCGACGAGGGCGGCGACCGGTTGCAGGACGTCCTGTTCGTCCGTCTCGCCCCAGGCGCCGACCGCGGCGGTGTAGAACTCCTCGCCGTAGCCGTCGCTGCCGCGGACGTTCAGGGTCAGGATCGTCCAGCCGCGCGAGGCGAGTTCCTGGTGGTAGAGGTGGACGGGGTCGGAGTGGGGTGCCCAGGCGTTGTGCGGACCGCCGTGCACGTCCACCAGCAGGGGGCCGCCGTCGGGCGTCGTCGCGGCGCGGGTGATCATGCCGTGCACCGCGGTGCCGTCCGCGAGGGTGAACTCGCGTTCGGTGACGGGGTGGAGGGCGACGCCGGGCAGGGAGCGCGTCATGTGGTCGGTGAGGCGTACGGGCCGGGCGCCGGGCTCTCCGCTCTCCCAGGTGTCCAGGTCGAGCAGGACGATCTCGGCGAAGCTGGACGCGTCGGTGGCCACCACCGCGGCCCGTCCGGCCTTCGGGGCGAGGGAGCAGCCGCTGATCCCGGTTCCGGCCGGGAGCGGGGCGGCACTGATTCCGGCCGTGCCCGCCCGGTACAGCCGGGTGGCGCCCCGGTCCCGGGCGCAGAACAGGATGTCGTCGCCGTGGAACTGGGGCCGGGCCCCGGGGTATCCGGGGCCGCCGCCCATGACGTTGCGGTCCAGGTCGCCGTCGACGGGCACCGGCGCCGATCCGTCCAGGGGCTGGCGCAGCAGCCGGGCGTGGCCGACGGCGAAGGTGTCGCGGCCGACGACGAGCAGCGCGGATCCGTCCGGGTACCAGTTCACCGGTCCGGCGAGGCCGTCGGCCGGGCCGATCCGGCGGGGTCGGCCGACGTGCTCGCCGATCTCCACGACGTGGGCGGCCGAGGCGCCGAGCGCGGCCGAGTCCGGCCCGCTCTGTGCCGGGTAGGCGAGTCGGGTGCCGTCGGGCGACCAGGTGGGGGTGCCGGCGTTGCGGTCGGCGTCCGTCACCGGTACGACCTCGCCGGATGCCACGTCCACCACGAACAGCCGGGTCCGGACCCGTCCGATCAGGCCGGCTCCGTCCGTCTTCCAGCCGAGGGTGTCGACGACGACGGGCTCGGTGTCCTCGCGCCGGGTGCCGGGGGCCGAGAAGGCGATCCGTGATCCGTCCGGGCTCCAGACCGGTGTGCCCGCTCCCGCCGGGCACCGGGCGGGAGCGGTGAGCGCCGTCGCCTCTCCCCCGTCGGCGGGCAGCAGGTGGATCTGTCCCTCGCGCAGGAAGGCCAGCGTCGTCCCGTCCGGGGACCAGCGCGGCGCGGTGTCCGCGGGGCCGTGGGTGAGGCGCCGGGCCGGGCCGCCGTCCGCGCGCACCTCCCACAGGGACCGGACGACGCGGTCGTTCGCGGCGTCCTGGGTGGTCAGGGTGTAGGCGACGCGGTCGCCGTCGGGCGACAGCGCGGGATCGCCGGGGATCTCGAAGCGGTACAGGTCGTCGATGGTCAGTGGGCGGGTCATGGTGCCTCCTGGGCGAGGGCGAGGGTCGGTACGCAGGAGATGAGGTCGCGGGTCGTGGGGTGTTCGGGGGCTCCCAGCACCCGGTCGGCGGGGCCGCACTCGACGAGGTGTCCGCCGTCCATCACGGCGACCTGGTCGGACAGGTGGCGGACGACCGCGAGGTTGTGGGAGATGAAGAGCATCGCGAAGCCGAGTTCGTGCTGGAGTCCACGCAGCAGGTTGAGCACGGCGCCCTGGACGGACACGTCGAGGGCCGAGGTGACCTCGTCCGCGATCAGCACGCCGGGCCGGGCGGCGAGCGCCCTGGCCAGGGCGACTCGTTGGCGTTGGCCGCCGGAGAGCGCGTCGGGGGTCAGTGCCGCCCGCGCCGGGTCGATGCCGACGAGTTCCAGGCAGCGGGCGACCTCGGCGTCGCGTGCGGAGCGGCGGGCGCGGGCCGTCGTTCCGCGCCGCCGTTCGGCACGGGGCAGTGCCTCGGCGACGGAGGCGCCGATGGTCATGCGCGGGTCGAGCGAGGCGTACGGGTTCTGGAACACCAGTTGCACCGCGGCTCGCCCGCGGCCGTGCACCGTGTCGTCCCCGTCGACCAGGACGCGGCCCGACCGGACCGGTGCCAGGCCGACGACGGCCTTTCCGAGGGTGGATTTGCCGGATCCCGAGCCGCCGACGAGTCCGGTCACCGATCCGTCCGGCACGAGCAGGTCGACGTTCTCCACCGCGGTGAAGCGGCCGTATCGCACGGTGATGCCGCGCAGTTCGAGCGAGCTCATGACGTCGCCTCCGATGCTCGGCCGGGGGTGCGGGCGGGGGCGCCTGCCGTGATCGCGTCCACGGGGTACCAGCAGGCGACCTTGCGGCCCGGTCCGGTCGCGGTGAGTGCGGGGGCGTCGGTGCGGCAGTGTTCCCGGGCGTGTGCGCAGCGCGGTGCGAAGGAACAGCCGGGGCCGGTCTCCCCGGGTTCCGGCGGACGCCCGGGAATGGTCACCAGGTCCGTTCCGGGTTCGGTGGTCATGGTCGGGACGGCCCCCACCAGGGCCCGGGTGTACGGGTGGGCCGCGCCCGCGGCCAGTGCGGAGACCGGGAGTTCCTCGACGATCGTTCCGCCGTACATGACCAGGATCCGTTCGCAGACCTGGGAGACGACGGCGAGGTCGTGGGAGATCAGCAGCAGTGCGGCGCCGGAGTCCTCGCGCACCTGGGCGAGCAGGTCGAGCACCTGCCGCTGGACGGACACGTCGAGTGCCGTGGTCGGTTCGTCGGCGATGATCAGTTTCGGTTCGCCCATCAGGCCCATGGCGATGACGGCCCGTTGGCGCATTCCCCCGGAGTACTCGTGCGGGCGTTGCCGGGCGCGTCGTTCCGGTGCCGGGATGCGAACGGCTCCGAGCCGGTCGACGGCACGTGCCGTGGCCCGGGCGCGGCTCGCCCCGAGGTGTACCTCGGCCACTTCGGCGAGCTGGCGGCCGACGCGCAGGGCGGGGTTGAGCGAGGCCATGGGGTCCTGGAAGACCATGGCGAGTCCGGTGCCCGGTCCCGGGTCCGTCCGCAGGTCGTGTCCGTCGAGGCGGAGCGTGCCGGCGCGGACCCGTCCGGGGTGGGGCACCAGGTCGGCCAGGGCGAGCGCGCTCAGGCTCTTGCCGGAGCCCGACTCGCCGACCAGGCCGACGGCCTCGCCGGGGCGGATGTCCAGCGAGATCCCGCGCACGGCCTGCCGTCCGCCGGGGAACGTCACCCGCAGGTCGCGCACCGTGACCAGGTTGCCGTCCTCGTCGGGAGCGGTCGCGGCCGGCCTGTCGTCCGGCCGCGGTGCCGGGTCCTCGCGCTGGGGTGCGCGTCGGCCGCCTGCCTGGGCCAACGCCTCGCCCACCAGGCCGAAGGCCAGCCCGGTCAGGACGACGGCCGCGCCGGGCGCCAGGGCGGCCACCGGGTTGACGTAGACGCGGTTGAGCTGCTCGTTCAACAGCCGTCCCCAGTCGTACTCGGGAGGCTGCACGCCCAGCCCGAGGAAGGAGAGTCCGGAGAACGCGACGAGGATGCCGCTCATCGCCTGGGTGGCGAACAGCACCGACGGTTCGGCGATGTTGGGGAGCAGATGGCGCACGACCAGCCGGAACCTGCCCACGCCCAGGATCCGGGCGGCGGCGACGTAGTCGGAGCCCGCGACCGACGCCGTCAGGTTCTGCACCAGCCGGGCCACGGGCGGGACCATGGCCAGCCCCACGGCGAGGACCGCCCCGGTGCTGCCCACGCCGAAGATCGTGGCGAGGAAGAGCAGGAACAGCAGCCCCGGGAAGGCCACCAGCACGCCCACGGTCGCGGTGATCAGCCTGCCGAGCCGTCGTCCCACCACGGTCGGGGCGACGCCGAGCACCAGCCCGCCGCCGACCCCGATCGCGGCGGCCAGCACGGTGAGCCGGAGGGTCTGCCGGGTCGCCACGACCACCCGGGCCGCGATGTCCCGTCCGAGCTGGTCGGTGCCCAGCAGGTGTGCGGCGCTGCTGCCCCGGTTGATCGCGTCGGTGTCGATCCGCGCCGCCCGGTCGCCGAGCAGGACGGGCCCCAGCACGGCGACCGCCACCAGCAGCAGGCAGGCGGTCAGCGCGGTCGCGCCGATCGGGGTCCTGAGCGTGCGCCCGAGCCGGCGCCGCAGCGAGGTGTCATGGCCTTGAGGCATCGTCAGCTCCCGCGAACCGTGGACTGGGGGTCGGCGACGGCCACGGCCATGTCGACGACGAAGGTGATGAGCAGCGCGGCCGCGCCGTAGACCAGCACGACGCCCTGGACCAGCGGGTAGTCCTTCTCGGTGATCGCCTGGACGATCGTCGTGCCGAGGCCGGGCCAGGCGAAGACGTTCTCGACCAGCACGGTGCCGGCGAGCAGCGAGCTGAACAGCAGGCCGCCGAGGGTGAGCGAGGAGGTCAGCAGGTTGGGCAGGGCGTGGCGCAGATAGCGCAGCCGGGCCGGGAGCCGTTTGGCGCGGGCGGTGCGCATGTAGTCCTCGCCGAGCACCCGCAGGGTCTCCACCCGGACGATGCGGGACAGGGTCGCCGCCGGGACGACGGTGAGCGCCAGTACCGGCAGGACGTAGGAGTCCAGGCCGGCGCGCGAGGCCACCGGGAACAGTGGCCAGGTCACGGCGAACGCCGCGATCAGGCCGACGGCCAGGAGGAATTCGGGCACCGCGCCCAGGAGGCCGGTGACGCCGGTGAAGGCAAGTTCGCCCCGCCGTCGGCGGCCGTCCTTGGTGAGCACCGCGGCCGTCATCCCGACCGGGACGGCTGTCAGCAGGATCAGCGCGAAGGCGGGCACGGCGATCTGGAGGGTCGCCGGGAGCCGTCCCGTGATGATCTCGGAGACGGGCATCTGGGCACCGATCGAGTCACCGAGCCGGCCCTGGAGGAGGTGGCCGACGAAGTCACCGAACTGCTTCGGCAGGGACTGGTCCAGGCCGAGCGCGTGTCTGCGGGCCTCGACCAGCGCCGGGTCGGCGGTGGGTCCGAGTGCCGCCCGGACCGGGTCGCCGGGAATCAGGTGGATCATCGCGAACGCCGCCGTGACCAGCGCGGCCAGGGACACCACCAGTCGCCGGGTGCGGCGCAGGACGAATCCGGCCCACGGGCCGCGGACCGTCGCACGGAGCGAGTTCGAGGTGAGCGCGGTCATCGGTCGGCGCTCCGTCGCAGGGTGCTGGGGACGACTCCGCCGCCGTCGACCTCGAAGGTGATGCCCTTGGCGTAGTAGCGGACCGGCCGGGCCGCGAACGGGACGATGTCGACGTTCTTGACGAGGGCGGCGTCGGCCGCCTCCCACAGGGCGCAGCCGTCGGCGCCGGGCGTGGCCGCCGCCCGGGTGGCGAGCCGGTGGTAGTCGGGGTTGGTGATGGAGCCGAAGTTGTTGCCCTTCGGGGGCGGGGGCCCGTCGTAGAACTGGGTGAGCTGGTCGGGGAGGGTGACTCCGATGGGGGCCCAGGCCAGGTCCCAGTCACCGCCGGCCAGCGTGCCGATGATGCTGGAGGAGCCGATGGGCTCGGCCGTGGCCTTCACCCCGAAGGATGTCCACCGCTGGACGGCGAGTTCGACGGCCGAGGCGACCTGCGGTCCCTGGTTGGTCGGGTAGCTGAGCCGGACGGTGAGCGGTCTTCCGGCCTTGGTCCAGGTGCCGCCGTTCTTCGTCCAGCCCGCGGCGGTGAGCGCATCGGCGGCCCGCCCGGGGTCGTGGGCGGGAAGGTTTCCGGTGACGGTGTCGCCGGTGCAGGGGGTGGGGGCGGTCTCTCCGATGGCGGTGGCGGGCCCGCCCTTGCCACCGGTGGCGACGTTCCTGAGTTCCTTCAGGTCCAGTACCCCGACCAGCGCCCTGCGCACGGCGGGGTCGGCGCCCGGCCGGCCGGCGGCCTGGTTGAACAGCAGCTGTCCGGACAGCGCCTCGAAGCTCCGGTTCCTCACCTTCGCGGCGTCCAGCCGGTCCTGGTCGGCTCCGTTGATCACGGCCCCGTGGATCTGACCGGACATCAGGAGGTTGGCGGCGGTCGACTCGTTGGGGACGACCTTGAACACGACCTTGCCGGGCAGGTCCGCGGCGGTGGACCCGCGGGGCCCCCAGGCGTACCCGTCCCGCCTGACGTATGTGTAGTGGTCGCCGGGGACCGCCTCGGTCAGCCGGTACGGTCCGCTGGCGTTGGTCGCCTTGGCCAGTGCGTCCGGTGCGGCAAGGCTCTTGCGGCACAGCAACGGAAGCATCCGGGTCATCTCGACGATGAACGGCGCGGGTTTCGTCGTGGTCACGGTGACGGTCCGCCTCGCCCCGTCGGCCTTCGCCGCGGCGGTGGCGGGGACGGACAGGCCCAGCATCGGCGACTGGTTCCTCGGGTCGGCGATGTGGTTGTACTCGGCCGCCACGTCGTCCGCGGTGAGCGGGGAACCGTCCTCGCAGGTGACGCCGGGACGGATGGTGAACGTCGCGGAGGTGGCCGTGGCGGACCACTTCTCGGCCACGCCGGGGACGACGGTGCCGTCGGCGGCGACGTGCACGAGCGTGTCGTAGGCGAAGGTGTTCATCGACAGCGCGGTACTGGCAAGCGCCGTCGTGGGGCTGAGTGTGCCGGGGTCGGCGGCGACCGCGAACACCACCGTGGATCCGCCACCGCCCTCGGCACCGGTGCCTCCGCCGCACGCGGACGCGGTGGCGACCAGGCCGAGCACCGTGACCGCCGCGGCCGCGGTCCGGGCCCCGCGGATCCTTCTGCTTCTCGTGTCCGTGCCTGTGGCGCTGGCCATGGTCACCTCCGAAAAAGCGGCACCCCGCCGCCGAGTGAGGGAACAGTAGGCAGTGGCACGTCGGCCGCGAGTGGTCGCGGCGCACGAAAAACCGCCTCGCCGATGGTGCGCCGCGACGAAGACGAACGCGGGGACACGGGGAAGTGAACGGCTCGCGAGGGTGCGACGGACCCCGCCGCGACGAACGGGCTCCCCGGATCGATATCCCTTTGCCAGTGGCCGCGCCGTCCGGGCAGGATGCGTCGGTGACTCCCCAGTACGTGATACGCGCCCAGTACGACGCCCGCACGATCGTGGTCTACCAGGCGTATTCGCCCGCGATCGCCGATCCGTGCCTGCGGGCCGGACGCTTCGTGCCGCCGTTCTCGTTCCACCGGATGACGTGGATCAAGCCCTCGTTCCTGTGGCTCATGCACCGCAGCAACTGGGGCCAGAAGTCCGGGCAGGAACGCGTCCTCGCGGTACGCGTCACCCGTTCCGGATGGGAGGAGGCGCTGTCCTCGGCGGTGCTGACGACCGCCGATCCGGCAGCCGTGGCGCAGGCGCCCGTCCACGTGCAGTGGGATCCGGAACGCTCGTTGCGGGGGGCCGCGCTCAACCACTACAGCATCCAGGTGGGCATCGGACGCGGACTGATCCGTACCTTCGCCGAGGACTGGGTCGTCGACCTCACCGACATCACGGCACAGGTGCGCAAAACAGCGGCGTTGAGACAGAGCGGACGGGCGGCGCAGGCCCAGCGGTTGCTGCCGCCGGAGCGGGTCTACCCGGTTCCGCCCGCCCTCGCGAAACGGCTGCGCGTCGACGGCTGAGTCCCGGCCACGGGCCGTTCCGCCCGGCTGGTGCGGATGCGCGCGATCACACGTGTCAGTGATGTCCGCGCCCACGGTTCTGAGGGTCGGTCAGGGACCGGTTCCGGTGAATCGGCCATGCTCCCGCAGCGGTTCACCGGTCGTGGTGAAGATTCGGCACCTCGATCGGGGCACATTCGTATGGCATATGTGAAGATCTGGCCATGAGTACCTCACCGCAGTCGCCGGCCGACAGGATCCAGACGGACCGGCCCCATTCGGCCCGTGTCTGGAACTACCTTCTGGGCGGCAAGGACAACTACGCCGTCGACCACCAGATGGGCGACGTGATCCTCAAGGCATTCCCGGACTTCGCCGCCATCGCCCGCCTCCAACGGGCCTTCCTCGCCCGCGCGGTGCACTTCCTCGCCGCGGAAGCGGGCATCCGTCAGTTCCTCGACATAGGAACCGGCCTGCCGACGGCGAACAACACGCACGAGGTGGCCCAGCGGGCGGCACCGGAATCCAGGATCGTGTACGTCGACAACGACCCTCTCGTCCTGGCCCACGCCCGCGCCCTGCTCACCAGCACTCCCGAGGGCGCGTGCGCCTACATCGACGCCGATGTGAGGGACACCGACACGATCCTCGCCGAGGCGGCGAAGACGCTGGACTTCAGCCGTCCGGTCGGACTGACCATGCTGGGGATCATGGGACAGCTCCCCGACGAGGACGACCCGTGGGCCCTGGTGGACCGGCTGGTGGCGGCCCTCCCGGCGGGGAGCTATCTCGCCCTCAGCGACGGCACGAACACCAGCGACTCGCTGAACCATGCCGTGGCCTCGTACAACGCGAACTCGGCGAGTTCGTACCACCTGCGCAGCCCCGAGCGGATCGCCGACTACTTCCACGGCCTGGAACTGGTGGAGCCGGGCGTCGTGAGGACGGCGGCCTGGCGTCCCGACCCCGGGCAGAGTCCCGCGCAAACACTGCAGGGGCACGCGGTGAGCGGCGTCGGGCTCAAGGTGTGAGACACCCGTTCCCCGGTGCCGGACCGTGCGGCGGCACCACTTCGGCACCGGGGAGCCGCGGGGGCGGGCCAGAAGCGCCGTGGGCGCCCCGACGGCCCGTTCCGCGGGGCGGCGTCAGCGCCGGGCGAGCGAGCCCCGGACGAACTCCGCCTGTCCCGCGTGCTGCAGGTCGTCCGAGATGACGCTGATCAGCCGGACCCCGAGGGTGACCGGCGGCGACCACGCCTCGTCGACGACGCGGTTCAGCGCCCTGCCGTCGAGCCCGCTGACGAACTCCAGGGTCCGTTCGTGAACGGCGTCGTGGTAACCGAGCAGCAGGTCGGGCGAGCCCACGCGCACGGCGGCGACCTCCGAGGCGCTGTGCCCGTATCCGGTGGCGGACTTCTCGAAGGGCAGGTCGAAGCGGGAGGCCCAGTCCTGGGTGAACCAGATCTGCTCGGTGCCGGCGGCATCGGAGACGTGGTCGTCCTGGATCCGGGTGAGGTGCCACACGAGCCAGGCGATCGTGTTCGCCCCGTCGTCGAGCCGGGCGTGCAGGTCGGCCTGCGACAGGCCCTCGACCGCCGAGTGCACCGTCTCCCGGATCCGGCCGAACGCATCCGTCAAAAGGTCAGCGCTGTTCATGTCCTCACCCTGGCCGCTGCCGCGCCGCCACCCGGTCAACGACACGCGCCGACCGCGCCGTTGCGGACGGCGGAACGGCGCCGGAACCGGCCCGGGCCGCCATCGCCGCGGCCCACGAACCCCGGGTGGTTCCGGGGCCCCGGCCCGGACCGGACACGGCGGGGCGGCGGTCCGCCCGCGTACGCCACCCCCCGCGGTCATTCCGGTCCGCCGCCCGGCGCGCCCCGGCCGGTGGGCAGTTGCGCGACGCGGGCCAGTCGGCGCAATGAGTCCATCCCGGCCGCGCGGTCATGGGTACTGGTGGTGACCAGCACCTCGTCCGCCCCGGTCTCCTCGATGACCGTTGCGAGTTCCGCGGCCACCTCCTCCTCGGTCCCCCGGATGTGACCGCGCATGCCCTCCTCGTAGAGGGCGCGTTCTCTCCCGGTCATCGTCAGCGCCTCGACCCGTTCGGCGGGGGCGAGCGGCGGGAACACACCGTGGATCCGGGAATACGCCAGCGACCAGGCCTCCGGTATCAGCAGGCGCCGGGCCTCGTGCGCACTCGCCGCGATCGCGACCGTGCCCGACACGACGACATAGGGCTCCGGCGACCAGGACGAGGGGCGGAATTCCCGACGGTAGCCCTCGACGGCCCGCCGCAGCTTCTCCCGGCCCCGCAGGTCCCCGACCACCAACGGCAGCCCGGCCGTCGCGGCGATCCCGGCCCCCTCGCCGGTGGCCAGCACGAACGGGGGAATGCGCAGGCCCTCGGCGGGGTGGGCGCGCACCCCCGGGTGGGCGTGCTGCGTACCGTCCAGCCAGCCGAGCAGTTCGGTGAGCTGTCCGCCGAAGTCCTCCGCGGCCGTCCTGTCCCGTCCCAGCGCCCCTCGCACGCCGCCGGTGAAACCCACCGACCGCCCGAGGCCCATGTCGATCCGGCCGGGAAACAGCGACTCCAGCACCCCGAACTGCTCGGCCACCACGAATGGCCGGTGGTTGGGGAGCATCACACCGCCCGTTCCGACCCGGATGGTGGTCGTCGCCGCGGCGACGGCCGCCGCCAGCACGGTCGGCGCCGAACCGGCGACACCCGGCACGCCGTGGTGCTCGGACACCCAGAACCGGTGGTAGCCGAGCGCTTCGGCCCGCCGGGCCAGGCGGACCGTGTCACGGAGCGCCTCGGGGCCGTCGTGCCCCTCGCGGACACGGGAACGGTCGAGGACGGAAAACCTGGTGGATGCGATCACGGAGCTCACACCCTTGTGCAACGTCCGCCGCCCCCGTGGATTCCCGGGCCCGTCACCCGGTCGGCGCGGCCCCGGGCAGGGGCGCTCGGGAGCCGTGCCGTCGGGGTCACGCGTCCCCCTCCGCGCGGGGACCGGCGGTGCCCGAACCGGACGGCGGCCGTCGGGCCACCGCCTCGGACGACGGTTCACTCCATGGGATAGATGTCCCCGCTCGCCATGCCGCTGACCTGGTCGCTCTCCGCCTCGATCCTGCGGGCCTTGTCCTTCAGCCGCTGACGTTCCTTGGGATCGGTGGTGCGCTCGGCCGCCTCCGCGAGATCCTTCGCCTTGGCGCGCATTTCCCTCACCCGACCACGGTATTCATCGGACTCGCTCATGATCACTCCTTGGATCTGTGGGTGGAGCCGCCTCCGCCACAAAACCAGGTCTGTGCGGGGACCGCATTCCCGGGTGCTCACCCACTGTGACGCCGGACGGAACGGAGGGACGGCCGACAGCACCGGCGCCCTTCGTCCGCGCTCGCCCCCGTCGGTCCGAAACGGCCGACGCGACGGCTCAGCCGCGGCAACGGTGCCACGGGCAACGCGCTCCGCGGGTGCCCGACCGGCGGACGCCCGCGCTCAGGAATCCGAGCCCGATCCCCAGCATCCAGGAGTCCTTGGCCAACGGGATCCCGTTCTGCGTGGGCCGCAGGCTGCCGGGCTCGCGCATCCCCGGCACTCGCAGGTAGAGGCCGAGCAGGCCGCCGGAGAACCCCGTCAGCGCCAATCCGGCCAGTCGGGTCGGTACGAAGGGGGCGAGCAGGGCCCCGCCGACCGCGATCTCCGAGCAGGCGAGCATCCGGGTGAACCTGCGGGGCTCGATCCCCTTCAGGAACGGATACGCGACACAGGCCATGTCGTGCACGCCGCGCGCGGTCTCCTCGTCCGCCTTCAGCTTGCCCAGACCGGAATTCAGGATGAACGCACCGGTCGCGAGGCGAGGGGCCACATCGCGCAGTTCGCAGGTCGTTGTCATCGGAGCCTCCGTCGAGTCTGGTGCCCGGGCCCCTCGTCGAGCTTAGCCAGACGAGACCGCCACCGCTCCGCGGGGAGTCCGGGTCGGGTGCGCAACGCACCCCGTCCGGGCCCGGCGCGAACGAGCGGTCGGGCACGCATCCATCGATGTTCGACTTCTGTTGGTCGCGGAGCAACCTCGGACGCCCGACCGCCGTCTTGATCCACAACAAGGCGGTTCACCGCCGGTGACACCCCCGTCCGACCCCCACGAGTGCCCGGGTGCGACCACCGGACAGCTATGCATGGAATGTATACATCGTGCGTATAGCTGATCCGTCGCTGGGCGGCCCGGCCGCGCGAAAGGCTCCCATGCACAGCAAGGCACTGGCGCCCGAGTACCAAGGCGCCCTCACCAAGATGTCGGTGAACTCCTCACTCACGGACGTGCTGGCGGAAGGCGTACGGCACTTGCGGGAGGCGGAGCTCGCCGGATCGCAGCAGGAAGTTGCCCGGTGCGGACTCGCGGTCGCCGAGGCGCACCGCAGGCTCGGCAACGTCGAGGAGGCAGACCGGGCGTGGAAGGCCAGCTACCGGGCCGCCCGTTCGGCGGGCGACCAGGGGGCGATGGCGTGGGCGCTGTGGAGCGGCGGGACGCTCTCCCGACAGCGTGGCCGACTCAGGCTCGCCTTCCGCCTGTTGGAGCTCGCCGCCGACATGGGCAAGCGCGGCGGGGACATCGTCGCCCGCGGCTACTCCCTCGCCGGACTCGCGGAGACCGGCCGAATACAGGGCGACTACCGGACCGTCGCCGCCCTGCACGAGCAGTTGCTCGCCGAGGCGCGCGCCCGCGGCGAGGCGCGTCACACCGTGTGGGCCCTGGAGGGCATCGCCCAGATCCATCGCAACACCGGGTCACTGGACAGCGCGCTGGCCATGTTCGAGGAGGCGGCCGAGCTTGCCGGGAACGCGGACGACCGGCGGGGCCGGGCGTGGGCACTGCGCGGCATGGCCGACATCATCTCCCTGCGGGACGACCCGGAACGGGCCCTCGCCCTGCTCTCGGAAGCCGAACTCACCTGCCGTGAGATGAAGTTGTCCAGTGCCCTGGCGTACAACCACAAGATGCGCGCCAATGTGTTCTTCCGCGCCCGCCGGTACGAGGAGGCACGCCGGGGCTACGAGGAGGCGCTCGCCGAGTTCCGCGCCATGACGGAACCCCGGGGCGAGGCCCTGGCCCGGCTCGGCCTGGTCAAGTCGCTCGCACGGCTCGGCCGCGACCGGGACGAGACGGCCGCCGATCTCGACGAGCTGCGCCGCACCCTGGACCGGATCGGTCTGCTCAACGCACGCGAGATGGTGGAGAAGGCGTACGTCGAACTCGACGTGGCAGGGGTCGGCACGGCGGACGAGGGAAGCGGGCGGCGATGACACCACCGTCCGTGACCCAACGGTCCACCGCGCCGCAGGTGCTCGCCCGCTGTCGCGACCTGGTCCGCCCGGCACTCGTGCGGGCCGTGCAGCAACTGCACCCGTGGCACGCGGAGATGTCCGCCTTCTCGCTCGGTTGGGGTGCCCCCGACGGCAGTCCCGCCCAGGGCTCGCAGGGCAAGGGGATCCGTCAGGCCCTGACCCTGCTCTCGGCCGAGGCGGCGGGCGGTCCCGCCGAGGACGCCGTGGTCGGTGCGGTCGCCGTCGAGCTGATCCATGTCTTCTCGCTCCTCCACGACGACATCATGGACGGTGACGAGACCCGCAGGCAGCGCGCCACCGTCTGGAAGGTGTACGGAACCGGCCCGGCGATCCTGGCCGGGGACGCGTTGTTCGCGCTGGCCGTCCGGACCCTGGCCGACGCGCCCGGCGCGCACAGCGCGTCGGCGGTGCGGCATCTCGGCGCCGCACTGACCGACCTGGTGCGCGGCCAGGCGGAGGACCTGTTGTTCGAGAACCGGCCCTGGACCGGTCCGAAGGCCGTGCGTCCGCACGAGTACCGGTGGATGGCCGAGCACAAGACCGGCGCGCTGCTCGGTTGCGCCGCCGGGCTGGGCGGTGTCCTCGCCGGCGCCCCGCCCACGACCGTCGACGCCCTCACCGCCGCCGGGCGCCATCTCGGAGTGGCTTTCCAGGCCGTGGACGACCTCCTCGGGATATGGGGGGATCCGGAGGTCACGGGCAAGCCCGTCCACAGTGACCTGCGCCGGTTGAAGAAGACGTATCCGGTGCTGGCGGCCCTGGCCGCGGAGGGTCCGGCCGCCGGACGGCTGGCCGCCCTGCTCGGCACCGGCGACCCGCTCGACGCCGCCGCCGCGCGGCGGGCCGCCGGACTCGTCGAGGAGGCCGGCGGGCGGGCCGCGGCCCTGGCCGAGGCCCAACGGCACCTGGACAGCGCCCGCCGCGGCCTGGAAGGGGTTGCGCTGGCCCCGGCCGCGCGTGACGAGATCCTCGCGCTGCTGCCCTTCCTCGTCGAACGCGCGGAGTGATTCCGGCACACCCCGGGCGCCTTCCCGGCTTCCCGCCCTTCCCGGCGCGGCAGTGACCGCGCCGGGAAGGGCGTACGCCCGATGTCGCGCGTACCGGGGCCGCCGCGCGGGCACCTCGGCCGATGCAGTTCCCCCGTCGGGACTCCGGTTCAAGAGGTCGCGGCCTCCCGCCACGCGCCGTGCGGAGGCCGCGCCGGGAAGGGAGGCGTGAGGGCGGCGGGCAGGGCTGCGGACCCGTGTCCGCCCGCTGATCCCGGAACCGGTCGAGGCCGCGTCGGCACGTGGGGGCCGCGCGGTGAAGGGGGTCTACCAGTAGTGCCGTCGGCCGCCCACCGCGTGTCCCACGGCACCCAGGACCCAGAGGACGAGTCCGATCGCCACCAGCACGATGCCAATCGTCCAGAGGATCGCGATGCCCGTCACCAGGCCGAGGATCAGAAGAATGACGCCTAGGATGATCATGGATTTCTCCCCTCGCACGTCTCACTCCAGTATGCGCCCGCCTCTGTCGCCAGGTACTGGGGAACCCGTGGCACCGAGACGATGACCGCCGGCCCGCGCACCGCCCCCGCCGCGGCGGGAGGCCGAAGCGGTCGGGCTCCGCCCGTGGGGTGACTTCCCGCGCATGTCGTCGCGGAAGGCGCGGACGAGGGGGCCGGTGCTGGTACCAGCGGGGAATGCCCAGCCCATCGCATCCGCAGCCCGACCGCGCGGACCCCGGTATGCCGCCCGAGGCGCGACGCGCGCGGGCCCGTGCCGTGCCGCGTCGAACACCGCGCGGATCACGCCGCCCCGCGCCGCGGAGCCCGGGCACGCACCGGGCCCGGTCCGCCGTCCGGCACGAGTCCCGGGTGAACCCCACACTGCGGACGGCCGCCGACCACGCCTGGCGCATCCTCGTCGTGGGAGCCGTGGTGTACGCCCTGTTCTCGGCGTTGGGAACGTTCCACGAGGTGGCGGCGGCCGTCTTCCTCGGTCTGGTCGGCACGGCGATGCTGCGTCCCGTCGCCGACCTCTTCGCCCGTCTGGTGCCGCGGTCGCTCGCCGTCGCCGCCGCACTGGTCGGCAGCATCGTGCTGGTGCTCGGCGTCCTGAGCCTCGTCGGTGAAACGGTCGCCGGAGAACGTGCCGGACTGGAGCGGGAGTTCGGTGACGGCATCGGCAGGATCAAGCGGTGGCTGGAGACGTCGCCGTTCCATCTGAATCCGCATGCGCTCGACGATCTCCAGTCCCGTATGGGCGAGTTCCTCTCCAGCCACCGCTCCGCGCTCATCAGTACGGCCGTCAGCGGCGTGGGCCGGCTCGTCGAAGTGGTGACGGTCCTCGCTCTCGCCCTGTTCTGCGCGGTCTTCTTCATCCACTCGGGGGACCGGCACTGGGACTGGTTCTGCGCGCAGCTTCCCGAGGCGACCCGGAGCCGGGTGGAGACCGTGGGCCGTGCGGCGTGGCGGACCTTCACCGGGTACACCCACGGCATCGTCCTGGTGGCGGCGACGAACGCCGTACTCGTCGGGCTGGCCCTGTTCGCGCTCGGCGTCCCCCTGGCTCTTCCGCTGGCGCTGCTGGAGTTCTTCGCCGCGTTCGTTCCGCTGATCGGCTCACCGATCGCGCTCGCGGTCGCCGCCGTGGTGGCCCTGGCGGCCAAGGGCCCCGTCGTGGCGGCCGTCGTCATCGCGCTGATCGTGGTGATCGGACAGATCGAGGGCCATCTCCTCCACCCCCTCGTGATGAGCTGGGCGGTCCGGCTCCATCCCGTCGTGGTCGCGGTCGCGGTGATCGCGGGCGCCATCGCGGCGGGGGTACTGGGCGCCGTGGTGGCGGTCCCCCTCGTGTCCGTCCTCTGGTCGTCCCATCGGGCGCTGCGCCGGGCGCGCGAGTCCGCCCGGGTGAAGGGGTGACAGCCGTGCACCGGCCGAACGCGCCGCCCTCCGGCGCGTGTGCCCCCTCCCGGCGGCAGCCCGGCATCCCGGCACGTACGTCACATGAGGCACGATGTGGGACGGTGTGCGGCGCCGCTGCCCGTCGTGGGTGAGGCGAGCCGCTGAACCTTTCCGGTCGCCGCGCCAAGGGCTGCCCCGTGATCCGCGGTGGAACGGTGCGCGGCGTCGGATGCGGTGCATCGCATGGCGGAGGGACATGCGCCTACCGGATGCATGCGGATGTTCCGGCAACGCCGCGAGGTGCCGTAGCCGTCGTCGCGCGCCCGCCGGGGATTGCGGAACAGCCCTTAAAGGGTGTTGCAGAAGGCCGTGATCTGGGCATCTCCGTTGTATGGATGGGGTGTTGAGGGCTGAACGTGTGTGGGTGGAGTCGTTCACGGGGC
>NZ_JBIBYN010000012.1:0-71478 GCF_043083325.1 Streptomyces sp. NPDC014734
TTGGTTTTGACGAGTTCGCGGTAGAGGCGCACGGCTTCTTCGATCGCCTCCAGGCCTTCCTGCCGCCGCCCCACGTCTCCCAGCCGGATGGAGAGAGTGTTCAGGGCTGAGGCGAGGTCGGGGAGGTGGGCGTCCGGGTTGGTTTTGACGAGTTCGCGGTAGTGGCACACGGCTTCTTCGATCACGTCCAAGCCGTCCTGCCGCCGCCCCACTGCCTCCAGCTGGCTGGAAAGGGCGTTCAGGGCTGAGGTGATGTTGGCGGCGCGGATGCGCGTGGCTCGGTCGATCGCGCCCTCCAGGTCTTTCTTTCGCCGCTTGAAGTCCTCCAGCCGGTTGGTGACGGCCTTCAGGGGCTTGGCGATGTCATGAAAGGCGTTCAGGGGCTTGGCGACGTGGATGCGCACGGCTCGGTCGATCGCGCCCTCCAGGTCTTTCTTTCGCTGCTTCACGTCCTCCAGCCGGTTGGTGACGGCCTTCAGGGCTGAGTCGAGGTTGGTGAGGTGGGTGCGCGCGGCTTGTCCGATCGCATCCTGGCCTTTCTCCCGCCGCCCCGCGTCTCCCAGGTCGATGGCGAGGTTGTTCAGGGCTGAGGCGAGGTCGGCGAGGTGGGCGTCCGGGTTGGCTTCGGCGAGTTCGCGGTAGAGACGCACGGCTTCTTCGATCGCCTTCAGGCCTTCCTGCCGCCGCCCCACGTCCCCCAGCCGGATGGAGAGAGTGTTCAGGGCTGAGGCGAGGTCGGCGAGGTGGGCGTCCGGGTTGGCTTCGGCGAGTTCGCGGTAGAGGCGCACGGCTTCTTCGATCGCCTTCAGGCCTTCCTGCCGCCGCCCCACGTCTCCCAGCCGGTTGGAGAGGTTGTTCAGGGCTGAGGCGAGGTCGGGGAGGTGGGCGTCCGGGTTGGTTTTGACGAGTTCGCGGTAGAGGCGCACGGCTTCTTCGATCGCCTTCAGGCCTTCCTGCCGCCGCCCCACGTCTCCCAGCCGGTTGGAGAGAGTGTTCAGGGCTGAGGCGAGGTCGGCGAGGTGGGCGTCCGGGTTGGCTTCGGCGAGTTCGCGGTAGCGGCTGGTAATGGCCTGAGACAGGTGGGCAGCGGTGAGGGAGAGGCGCTGGCTTGAGAGCGGGAACTGGTCGTGCAGGGTGATGAGGTTACCGAGTGCGGCAGTGGGGTCGGTGGCGTGGGCATTGAGGGCGGTGATGAGGGGTTGGGGGCGGTCGGCCTGGATGGCGGCAATGATGAGGTGGGGGGCCAGCTCCGTCGGCAGGTGTGTGCACAGGTGGGTGAGGTGGGTGTCGAGGCAGCCACCGAAGACCGGATGGGCAGCGGCACGGCTGTAAACGGCCAGGAACTGGGCCGTCTGCGCGTCGTCAGCGCCGCACATCAGGTGTTCGGCGATGGCGGGGTCGGTGTTGAGGACGCGTCCGATGTGGCGTTCGGCGATTCGGTCGGGCTGGAACGCGCCCCACGGGCGGCCTGGTGAGGTGGGTGGGTAAAGGGCGGCGATCCAGGCGGTGACCTGGTCGCGCCGGTCGCGTGGTTGGTCGGCCAGGGCCGGGAGCCTGGACCACGTGAGGTCGGCCTGTTTCCGGTTGGCCGCGCCCATCAGGTGGGCGGCGGCCAGGGCCGTTTCCAGCGTGGCGCTGCTTAGTGCCGGGGTGAGGCCGCACGCTGCGGCGTTGTTTTGCCAGTATCGGCGTTCGTGCCCCAACAGCCGGTCCTCCACGGCATGCGCACGCTCGGCCGCCGGCGCCGGCGCCGGCGCCGCGTCACCGTCCGCGATGGCGGTGTCGAGGAGGTCGGCGAGGGCGGTCATTTGCAGGGTCAGCGCGTTGGCGAAGGCGTAGTGGTCGAGTCGCGGGATGGGCAGGGCGTTGGCGGCGGCAGGCCAGTCGCGCATGTGGGGGAGGGCGGAGGCCAGGGCGCGGGCGGCACTGCGGTAAGCCTGTGCGCGTGAGGCCGGCGCCTGCTCCAGCGGCTCCAGGAGCGTGGAGGGCGCCTCGTTGAGGTAGTCCTCGGCGAGGCGGGTGACGTGCTTTGCCTGGGTCCACCAATCGCCGTCGGTGCGGGCCAGCAGCAGCACCTTGAAGGGTGTGCCGCCGGGGTGGTCGGTGGCGGCCTCGATGAGCGCGGTCAGCTGCCCGGTGCGGGTCTCGGCGTAGTCAAGGATGATCAGCAGAGGTTTGGCCACATGCCGCAGTTCGCGCAGCTCGGACGCGTCGGTGTCCGAGCGTGGCCACAGCACGGTCCAGTGGTCGGCCGCCAGCAGCCCGGCCAAGTGGTGGGCGAGCCGGGTCTTGCCCTGCCCGCCAGGCCCGTGGAGCAGCCATGCCCCGGACCCGTCCTCCTGGCCACACCACGTGCGCAGGTTGGTGAGCAGGTCGTCACGGCCATGGAAGGGCACCGTTTGCCAGCCTGCCTGGAGCAACATCGCGGGTGAAGCCTCCCCCGTCCGGCCCCTGTCGGCCGGGGCTTCGGCCAGGTGCTGTAACTCCACCGCCTCCAGGCCGACGGCGGGTCCGCCGTGTTCGGCCAGTGCCGCGCGGAACGTCGGGTCGTGGTGCAGGACGTAGGCGGGGACGACGTTCAGCTGGCCGCCTCCGGAATGCGCCCGGTCGGAGGCCACCACCCCCGTCAGCAGCCGGTCGCAGAACACGGCCGCCCCGGACAGGCCGCCCCACGGCGAGGTGCCCTCCTGAGGCCACTGCGGACGGTGCTGGCGCAGGTCCATCACGTACTGGTTGCCGACGAACCCGCTGCCCGGGTTGATCCGCCCCGCCACCTGGGCGGCCTCCGTCGGCTGCCCGTGCCGTTGGGCGACGTCGGGGATGCCCCACGTCTGGCACGCGGCGCCTGGCCGGTCTGTGACCATGCGTCCCCAGCGCACCATCCTCGGCGAGGGCCATGGGGGGCCTTCGCCGAGCAGGACCAGCGCGGCGTCGTCCCGCCCGCCGGGCGTGCCGCACCACACGACCGGGCCGCCGCGCACGCCGGCGAAGCCGGGTCGGTACACGTAGGCTTGCTCACCGGCCCGCCCTGCGACGTGCGCGGACGTCAGCACCAGATCCCCGCCCACCCCGTACCCCGACCCCAGACCGCCCGGACCGGCCACACCCAGCACACGATTTTTCTCCACCTCGCCCCTCCCAAGCATTTTTGTACGCCTGTGCGCTGCCGGTCAGCTGCCACGGGCGACAGATCGGCGCAGCCCGTCTCGGGCCCTCATTCCGGGATGCGGCCCGACAGGTCCCCCGGACCGGCGGGACGGTCCGGGGACCCGCTGACCAGCAGGTCCCCGCCGCGTACGTTCCTCGGCGTGAGCGTGAACGACACCCGGTGCGTGCGGCCACGCGACACTCCTGCCTGTGTCTCCGCGCCCACCGCCCACAGCTTGAATCCTGCCTTCGCTGTCGCGTCTGCCCGCAGCTCGACCTCGAAATCCATCTCCACAGGTCCCACCGCGAACACGACATCGGGATGCGCCCCGCCCCGCGCCGCCGCCGCGACAAGCTCGTCCCGCACCGCCGCCACCGCATCCACCAGAGGAATATCCACCGACTCCACCCCGATCTGACGAACCGACACTTCCCATACCGTAGAGCCGCTGGGCCACTTGTGTGGGCGATCGGTGTCTTCGGCATGACCTACTTCGCCTGCTGGCGTCACTGCGTTCGGCAGATGGTCTTGAACTCGTGCGTGAGGTAGCCGAGCGGCTGTTGCAGGAGCTGATCGAGGCCGAGCCCCCCGCGAAGATCGACGCCGAGTGGAACGAGCGGACGGCCGGGCGGACCGGATACCGCAACGGGCACCGGGGCAAGACGGTGACCACGCAGGCCGGCGACCTGGAGCCGGCGATTCCGAAACTGCTGGCCGGCGGCTTCTTCCCGAGCCTGCTGGAGCGCCGGCGCCGCATCGATCAGATGCTCTACGCCGTCATCATGGAGGTCTATGTCCGCGAGGTCTCCATCCGCAACGTCGACGCCCCGGTCAAGGCGCTCGGCTCGGACACCGGTGTAGCGAAGAGCGAGGTCTCCCGGACCTGCGGCGAGCTCGACGAACAACTCGACGTGCCCGCACCTGCCCGCTGGACCACACCCGATTCCCCTACGTGTCTCTCGACGCGACCTACGTCAGGGCTCGCGTGGACCACCGGATCGTCTCGCAGGCGGTGGTCCACGCCGCCGGTGTCACCGAGGACGGCGGCCGCGAGGTCCTGGGCGTCATGGTCGGCGACAGCGAGACGGAAGTCTTCTGGGCCACGTTCCTGCGTTCGTTGCGCGACCGCGGCCTGGGCGGGGTCGGCCTGGTCATCTCCGACAGCCGTAGCGACCTGGTCAAAGCAATCCGCAAGGTCATGCTCGGCGCCGCCTGGAACGCTGCCGGGTTCACTTCGTCCGCAACGTGTTCTCCGCGATCCCCAAAGGGGCGACCGAGACAGGCGCCGCGACGGTCCGCACACTCTTCGCTCAGCCCACCGCCGAAACCGTCCGGACATCATCTTGACACCGCCGCCGACATGCTCGGCGAGCAGTCCCCCCAAGTCACAAGAGATGCTCCTGTCCGCGAAGGGAAACCTGACCGCCTTCGCGGACTTCCCCCACCAGCACTGGAAAGAGACCCAGTCGACCAGCCCGCTCGAACGGCTCAACCGGGAGATCAAACGTCGGTCCGACGTCGTCCAGGTTTTCCAGGACACCGCAGCGGTCAACCGGCTCGCCACCGCAGTCCTCGCCGAACTCCACGCCGAGTGGATTGTCTCCCCTCGCCGTTGGCTGTCCACCGAGAGCATGGACAGCCTCTATCCGGACAGCACGACCCTCCCGCCCGGCAGCACCACTGATCACCTACACCACATCACGGGACATGACCCATCTACGCGGCGCTGGCCGCGGACATCGGTGGCCGCCCGGGCAGGTGAGTCCGCCGCGGACCGCGCCGACGATGCCGGTCCCGTTCCCGATCGGGAGCCCGAGACCCCGATCAGGCCGGCCGACTCCGTCTTGGACCTGGCCAGGGACAAGCTCTACAGACCATCCAGTCGCCTGGTCACTGTGTCGAGTGTCGGCCAGGGAGGCCCCTCGTGCAGCAAGCGCAGGAATTCCTCTCCGAATCGCCTCCCCTTCGGAAACTGGTCGCCGAGCTCCCAACGCCACGCGGCGACCATCGCGATGACGAGCTGCCGACACTCGTCCAGCAGCCCTTGGTCAACGTCTGGGTAGTGCGCGCAGACCGCCTCGGGAACATGGGCGAGGTCGAACTCGACGGGTCCACGGCAGCACGTCTCAAGATCGATGAACAACGGGCCGTTCTTCGTGCTGAGCACATTGCCCGGATGAGGCTCGCCGTGGAGCAACTGCTCCACGGCGCCGCGGTCGTCGATCGCCTGTCGCAGGCTCGCCAGCCTGCCGCTGAGGAACACGCGGTCCGTGTCGCTGAGGTCCGGCGAGCGATCCGGGTCGGAGACAACTTCTTCCGCCTCCGTGATCCGGTCCGTGAACCTCGGGCTCGGCACATCGACCTCGCGCATGCCGATGTGCAGTTGCTCCAGCGCCTTGGCGTAGTCGCTCGGTGAGGTGTGAGGTGTCACGGGCTCGAAGTAGGTCCACAGCGTCACTGCGAAGCCATCGCGCGTGTACACACGCGGGTCCGCCCGAGGCTCCAGGGGACACACGGGGCATCCGACCGCGGTGAGCCGTTGGGCGAGATCGACTTCGAACTGCGCGACTTCCTCCCCCACAGGGGCGACCCGGGCGAAGACGTCGCACGGCGTCAGTCTCAGTGCAAGCTTGTTCGAGTTATGGAGAACGATTGCGTCGTTGGCCGGCAGGTCGAGCGATGCGGCGACCGAAGTCGCAGCCGCGATCGCACGCGTGACGTCGGGCATGTCCATCCGTGAATCCTGGCACAGCTGGGCGGGGGCGATGCCAATCGTCGTGGTCCGCACCAGGTGCCAACTATTGCCGTATCAGGCTGCGTTCGTCCTGTTGTGAGGCCTCGGCCCCGCCCGCTGAGGGCTTCGACCGCAGCACCGGCGATCATCGAATGATGAGCGCTCTCGAACGTCCCATGCCGCCCCTTGACGCCGATGAGCGCACCACGCTCGAAAGCTGGCTCGACTTCCATCGCATCACACTCGCCATGAAGTGCGAGGGTGTGGACGACGAGCAGGCCGCCGTCGCGTCCGTGCCTCCGTCCGGCTTCACGTTGACCGGTCTCGTTCAGCACATGGCGGAGGTGGAGCGGAATTGGTTCCGTCGCGTGTTCGCCGGGGAGCAGGCCCCGCCCATCTACGACCCGCAGGCCGCCCCGGACGCCCCCGACGGCGGCTTCGAACTGGCGGAGGGTGCCACTCTGGGCGACGCCCTCGCCACCTGGCAAGCAGAGATTGCCCGCGCCCGCGAGCACTGCGCCGACCGCGCTCTGTCCGATACGGGTCGCTTCATGGACCAGGACGTCAACCTCCGCTGGATCTACGTCCACATGATCGAGGAGTACGCCCGCCACAACGGCCACGCCGACCTGGTCCGGGAACGCATCGATGGCACCACCGGTGTATAGCGGCGGATTGGGCAACGTCGGCACGGTCGACGACAGCGCGTAGACGTCGGTCGTCCGCGTGGCGGTTGCGCCGGATGATGCAGTGGCGGATCACGCCGCCCTGTTCCTCAACGGCACTCCGAGTCGGCCGAGAAGGCTGCGAGCGGGGGTCCGCCGAAACCGTGCGCGCTCCGAAGCCGCCCGGAGCACAACGGAAGTGTTCAGGCCGTTGCCTTGACGGACTCGACGAACGGGGTCCAGGCGGACGCGGTGACGATCAGGGCCGGGCCTTCGGGGCGCTTGGAGTCGCGGACGGGGACGAGACCGGGGGTGCCGTCCGCGACTTCGAGGCAGTTCCCGCCGTCTCCGTTGCTGTGGCTGCTCCTGCGCCAGTGGGCGAACTCCTCCGCGACTTCCAGGCATTCGCCGCCATCGCCGTTGCTGTAGCTGCTCTTGCGCCAGGTGGCCAGGCGGAGATCAAGACCGATGCGGCCCATGCCGGTACTCCTCAGCCGCCTTCTCGATCAGTTCGAGGGACACCTCCGGCGGCAAGGCGGCGGCCCTCAATCGATCGTATGCCTTGCGGTACTTCGTCACGGTAGATGGATCGTCGATGGTCTGTCCGTGGTACGGACCCTCGGTGTAGACCAGCGGGGGTTCGTCGTCGAAGTTCATGAAGAACAGCGGCATCTCGGTGAAGGCTCGTGTAGGGCCGTTCCATGGAAGAATCTGAGTGACGATCCGATTGCGCCGCACCAGGGCGGCGATGTGTTCCAACTGCTCGGCCATTTCCTCGGGTGAAAGCAGAGGGGGATGCCGTACCAGGGACTCGTGCAGGACCGCCCAGTACTCGGGCTTCTTGGGGTCGTCGAAGAGACTGGCCCGTTGCATTCGGGCATTGACTTTGGCCTCGGCTTCCTCCGGCGTGTCCAAGGGGTGGGTGGAGCGGATGATGGCGTGTGCGTACGCCCGGGTCTGGAGCAGACCCGGAAACAGGGCGTTGGACCAGTGGTTGATGGTCCGGGCCCGCTTCTCCGCCTCCACGATTCCGGCGAAGTACGGCGCATGCGCCCCCCGTTTTGCCTTCCGTACGTCGTCGCAGCTCCGCGCGAAGTAGTCCGTGCCGAGTACCAGGTCGGCGTGCTTGGCGAGGTCCAGCGGGATGCGGCGGTTGCCGTGCTCGATCTCGCTGAGGAACGTGATGCCGTAGTAGCTGCCCTCGATCAGCTTCTCCAGGGTCAGCCCGGCCTTCTCCCGCTGGTAGCGGAGTTCCTTGCCGTAGAACTGCGGGACGCCTGCCGAGCCGTCGATCTCCTTGCGCGTAGCCACGCGTGACCACCTTTTCTGCTGTGCGGTGTGGAGCGGGAATCCCTCCGACGGTAGAGCGTCGGGCGGCAGCGTGTGAGGCGTTCGTCACAGTACGCAACGAAAGGCGGACGGTTCGGGCGGACCGTCCGCGGCCTCCGGTTGCCTGCCCCGGCGGTTGCATGGGGCACAGTGGCGGGACGGGCAGCTCCTGCCGACCGGAGCCGCCGCGTTGCCGATGCCGCGTCGTGGAGAGCACTGATGTACAGGGCCGCCGCGGCGCGGCTGGAGAGGCTGGAGCGCGAGGCGGAGCAGAGGTATCCGGGGATCTTCGAGCGCCTGAACGCGGAACGCGTGGCAGCCGGGGCGCTGTCCCCTCGTGGTGCTGGTTGCCGGTGGCCCGGGTCCACGACGTACTGGCACACCACTACGCCGGTCACGGGACGGGCTTCGGAGGTTCCTCCCCGGCGGCGCAGAGGTCCGTCGATGCCGCGCGGCGGGCGGCGATCGGGGCGTGGCGGGCCGCGGGGCGGCACGATTCTTGAGGCGGCCCGACGGACTGTGTGCGCGACCCCGTCGGGCAGGCCCCCCGCTGCGTCCCCGGGCGGCGACCTCGATCGGTCGGCGATGCTGCTTTCCGGCCGGAACCGGTTCTGGGTGCGGGCGGCCGACAGGCTGACCTCGCCGCAGGTCGCCTTCGTGGACGCGGCGCAGGTGCTGGGGCGGCGGGCCCCGGGGTCCCTGTGGCCCCCCGGGCAGTCGGACGCGAAGGGCCGGGCGCCCTTGCTGTGGCTGGCGATGCCCGCACACGCGTGATGATGTCCCGCAAGCCGCCGTCCATACCCTCGGAGCCCTCTCCGGCATGAGCATGCAGTGTGGTCGAACCGCACCACCCCCATGCGAGGCGCGGGCGGGCGGTCCCGGCGCCGGGCGGAGGGCTGCGGTCGCGGTGCCGACGGATTGCGGTGATCCTGGCAGGGGAGCGTGGTTGGCTTCGCGCGGACCGTGTGCGTCGGTGACCGCGCCGCACAGGAAGGCCACGGTCATGGCAGTGATGTCGGACAGGACACGGTCGGGGCACAGGCTGCCCGACGGTGGAAAGGTCAACGGCGCCTCCCAGTTCGCCGGGGCGGCGCTGATGTTCAGCGGGCCGCTCAGCATCCTCATGGGCGCCGCCGGTATCGCGCGGGACAGCCTGTTCTTCTCCTCGTCCCACTACGCCTACCGGTTCGGTCTCACGGCCTGGGGCGTGATCCACCTCGTCATCGGAGTGGCGCTCGTTGTCGCCGCCCTGGGAATCCTGACGAACAAGAGCTGGGGCCGCGGGGCCGGCGTGGCGGCGGCGGGAATCAGCCTGATCACCCAGTTCATGTTCGTCCCGTACTACCCGATGTGGGCCATCCCGGTGATGACGCTCGACCTGGTGATCGTCTTCGCGCTGACGAGACTTCAGTTCGATCCCGACCGGGACCGGTGAAACGGGCGCCCTCCGCCGCTCGGGAACGAGCGGCGGAGGGCGCTTTCGGCCATCTTCCACGTCGCGCGTTGCGGAGCGGGAATCCCTTTGCCGACCGGCCTCGATGCGGCAGCGTGTGCAGGGTTCGTCACCGTAAGCAACGAAAGGTGGGCGGCCCCTCATGGGCGACACTCACGACCTCCGCGGCGCACCCGGCCGCGACGACGCCGTCGACACCGATGTGGACATCCATACCGACGTGGACATCAATGTGGACATCAACGCGCTTCGTGCCGCTCTCTCGGACCACGGCATCACGCTGCCCTCGCTGGGCGTCGACCCGCTGACGCTCGCCTGGTGGGCGCCCCGGACGCCGCTGGTCGCGCTCGGCAACTGCAACGTGGCGACCGCGCGTCGGCTGGCCGAGGTGCTGCGTACGGCGGCCGGGGGATGACCGGAGTCGCGCTCACCATGGACCTGGTCGCCGTGCCGAGGGCCGTCCCGGAGGTGCGCCGTCTGCTGCGTGCCTGGTGCCGGGACGAGGAGGCGCTCCATCTGCTCATCTGCGTCAGCGAGTTGCTGACCAACGCGATCGTGCATCTCGGCACGGGCACACCGGTCACGCTTCGGGTCATCGGCACGTCCTCGGGGCACGTCCGGGTCGAGTTGACCGACCCGGAGCCGGGCGCCTGGCCGGTACCGCGTTCCGCCGAGGACGACGAGGAGTCGGGGCGGGGGCTGTCGTTGGTCGGTGCGTTGGCGTCGCGGTGGGGGGTCGACCAGGGGGTGCGGGGCAAGACGATCTGGTGCGAGCTGCCACTGCCCGCGGGGTTGGACGGGGGCGGGGCGGTGGAGAAACCGGTCGCCGTCGGTGCCGGGGGAGCGGGAGCGCCCGCGTAGGAGGCCGGGCCGACAGGTTTCATGTGTGCATCCGTGGAACCGGAAGCCACGGGCCGGATCCGTCCGGCCCGTGCCAGCACCCGGATACGAGTGGTCCCGTTCGGCACGGGGCAGCCGGAGCACGGATTGTCCACGCTCGGGCAGGGCACCGTGGAGCCCGGGACGGTGAGGCGGAACAGCTCGTCGCTCATCCCGGGACCCCGAGGGCTGTCCCGCGATCGGCCCCGGAGGGGGCTGGGCCGCCTCCTTCGGATCCTGCCGGGCTCGTGGGGCCGGTCCGATCCGAGGCGAACGGCCCGGGTGACCGGTCCCGTCGCCGCGTCGGCATCGGCGGCGCGGGTGCTGCCGGTGCGGTGGTACCCGGCCCCGGAAGTTGCAGAAGATTTCTTCCGGAACGAATCTTCTTCATCTAGTCTGCGGACATGACAACACGGAACCGCATCACAAATCCCCTTGCGTTAAGGGCACTTGCTCACCCCACGCGCCGACGGCTTCTCCGGCTCCTGTTTCAGCTGGGGCCGTCGACAGTGACCGGACTGGCGCAGCACACCAACCTGGATCCCGGTCTCGTGAGCTACCACCTGCGCGAGCTCGCGCGCCGAGGGATCATCGAAGTCGCCGAGGAACTCGCACGCGACCGGCGAGAGCGTTGGTGGCGGGTACCGGCGGTCTCGATGACCTGGTCCAGTCTGGATTTCCACGAGCCGGACGGCCGTATGGTCGCCGATATGGTCAAGGCGCAGATGATCAGGGAGGAGTTCGCGCGCCTCAAGCACTTCGAGAGCGAACGTGATGCGTGGGGAGAAGCCTGGCAGAAGTCGGCGATCTGCGGCGAGTCGCATCTGCGCCTCACCCCGGAGGAACTGGGGACCGTGTCGGCGGAACTCCTCGAAGTCCTCGAACGCTGGAGGGAAATCAGCCGACGGAGGACGAGCGCCCCGGTACCTGCGGAACAGCACGACGGCACGACCGGACCCGACGAAGCGGATCTGGAGCACGTATTCGTCTTCTTCCACGCTTTTCCGGAGAATCCATGACCGCCGAGCCGGCCGACCGCGCAGTGGAGATCCCGGACACCGATCCCCACGACAGACCGTCAGAGTCAACCGAGGCCGCCGTACGGCCCGCGTACCGTGAACCCGCTTATCGCCGGTACCTGGTCGGAGAGGTCTTCTCGGTCCTCGGAGACCAGATCTGGTTCGTCGCACTGGCCTGGAAGGCGACGGAACTCACTTCACCGTCCACGGCGGGTCTGATCCTCAGCATATCCGCGATACCCAGGCTGATTTTGATGCTTTTCGGCGGAATGCTCGCCGATCGGTACGACGCCCGGAAACTGATGGTGAGCAGCGATCTCCTGCGGGCCGCGGTGATGTTCGCGGCGGCCGGGATCGCCCTGTGGCAGGAGGGAATCTTCCTGCTGGTGCTCGTGAGCCTCGTGTTCGGGATCGTGGACGCGGTCTTCCTGCCCGCCGCCGGGTCCGTGCGCCCGCGTCTGCTCCAGCCCCAACAGCTCTCGTCCGGCGCCGCGCTCAGGGAGTTGGGCATGCGCGGCGCGGTCACTCTCGGCGCCCCCCTCGGAGGGCTGCTGATGACCGCCGGAGGCATACCGGTCGCCTGCGCGGCCAACGGCATCACCTTCCTGATATCGATGATGGCCGTGCGCACCCTCCGGCCGCGCCCGCTGAAGTCCGCGGAGAACGGGCAGGAGAGCGAGTCCTACATCGCCTCGCTCCGGGGCGGACTGCGGTACATGGCCCGCCACCGTGTGCTCCGTGGCCTGCTGGTGACGACGTTCCTGGTGAACTTCGCGTTCGTCGGACCCATGAACATCGGTCTGGCGCTGCTCGCCAGATCGCAGAACTGGGGCGCCGGGGGAGTCGGCAACATGCTTGCCGGATTCGGCATCGGGGCAGCCATGGGGGCAGTCGTCATGGTCAGGTCCCGACGGCCGTACCGGGCCGGTCTGCTGATAGCGGCGGCGTCCGTGATGGAAGGCGTCGGCCTCACCGGTCTGGCCCTGGCTTCCGACCTCTGGGTGGCCGTGGTCACCGCCACCTTCATCGGTCTGGTCAGTGCCCCCCTGGGGATAGCGGCTGCCGCGGTCATGCAGGAGGACACCGCCGATGAATTCCGGGGCCGTGTGAGCAGCGTGAACTCACTGGCGAGCCTGGGCATCACCCCTCTGGCGATAGCCGTGACGGGCGCCGCCGCCGAATGGTTCGGCACGCGCGTCACTCTCGTCGCAAGCGCGCAGATGGCCTTCATCGCCGGAATTCTGTGCCTTGCCCTTCCCGACCTGCGTCGGCGCTGACACGGACCCGGCGGCGGCCGCAGTGCGGTCGGGGCGGAGACAGTGTGCTGCGGAACGAAAGAAGTGGGGCGAGGGAACGTGGACGTGTACGAAGCCGTGGACAGCCGTCGTGCCGTGCGGGCGTTCAGCGACGAACCGGTACCCGTGGACGTGCTCGAACGGGTGCTGTCCGCGGCCGCGCGAGCTCCGTCGAGCGGGAACCTCCAGCCGTGGCACGTGTACGTCGTCACCGGCGAACCCCTTGCCGGACCGAAGGGCGTGCCGCGGCTGCGGACCGGGCGGGCGGACGTGACCGAGACCGTGAGCTTCATCGGAGTGTGATCGCCCGGCAGCGCTCGGCCTGCTCTGCCCGTTCGGGCCGCCCGTCCGTCCCGTCTGCCCCGGCTGTTCGGGTGGGTCTTGTGGGGTGGCCGGGCGGCCCTGGCCCGCGCTGTGGATGAGCCCGGCGAGGGCGGAGTTCACCGCAGGGTGAGGCGGGTCTCGGAATCGACGCGGGAGGTGATGGTGGTCAGCCTCAATACCGTTCAGTTGGTGGTCTCGGATGGTGAGGTGGGGGCTGTGTTTCGGCTGGGTCCGGTGTGTGTGGTGGGAGCGTTTCGCGGCCCACTTCAGGACCTTGCGTTTGACGACTCGCGGGTGTGAGCGTTTTCGGCGGGGTGGTTGAGGTGGTGGGTGAGCCATCGGATGGCGTGACACCATGCCGCGTTCGCTGATCAGAGGTCCTGGTTTCGCAGGTGGGCCAGTACCTCCTCCACCGGCAGGTCGTGCTGGTCCTTGTCCCGTTCCCAGCGGGACATCACCTTGGCCGTTGCGTCAGCCAGATCGGTCGGCAAGTCGGCTGTGCGGAGGGTGTCCGCGATCTCGCCCATCTCGGGTGCCCAGCGCCAGGCACGAGCGGCCACGCTCGGCAGGTACCCCGGATCCGACAGGATGGCGGAGACCATGACCTCGGCCTCGGCCGTGAGCTCGTCGCCGACCCCGTGGGCGTCGGCCAGGGCGTGGGCGACGCCGGCGAGGGTGCGGGCGGCCTTCTGGTAGCTGGCGAAGGCCATCTTCAGGGCGGAGGCCGCGCCGGTGGCGTCGCCCGTCCTGCGAACGTGCAGGGCGGTGCCCGCGAACAGCGGTTCCACCTGGTCGACAGCGGGGCTGTCCCCGGCGAGGTAGAGGCGGGCCGAGCGCTCGTCACCCGGCGGGGGGCCGAAGATCGAGCCGTCGACGACTGCGGAGCCCGGGTGAATCTTCTCGGCGATGCGCTGCATGCGCTTGGGGCTGATGGCGTTGGCGTCGACGTACACCCCGGGGAAGTCCTGTGCGGCCACGGTCGCCGCCACGTCCTCCGCAGCCTGGGGCGGGCAGACGGCGAGGACGACCGTGCTCCGGGACACGGCCTCCGCGAGAGAGCCGCAGGCCGTGGCTCCAGCCTCCTTCGCTCGGCGGTGGGTGGCCTCGCTGCGGCGCTCGGGTACCCACAGCACCTCGTGGCCGGCGGCGACGGCCTGGGCAGCGACGGCGGCGCCCATGGAGCCGGGGTGCAAGAGGGTCACGGTGGTCACGGGCTGCCTCCTGGCGGGAGCTCGGCGATGGTGCGTTCCTGGTGAGCAATGATCGACTCCCGCATGCCGACCGCGACAGGGGATCCGGCTCCCGAGTGCAGGGCGAGCTGACGGCCGAAGTGGCCGACGCGGCGGTCGACGCTCTCCGTGCGGCGCTGGGCGCTGATGGCGAGGACCTCCTGGATCTGGTCGGCGGCACCGTCGAGGTCGCCGCGGCCGAGGCGGGCCATGGCGAGGTCCATACGGGCCAGGGACATCTCACCGAGCCGTCGGCGCTCGGGCGGTGCGGCCTCGAACATCTCCACGGACTCGTCGGCACGGGCCTCGGCGTCGCTGAGGTGCTGGGGGCCGGCGAGCCAGAGGTGGGTGCTGCTGGCGTAGAAGAGCTGCTTCTCCAGGGGGAAGGCCATCATGCCGCCGGGCAGCTCGTCGGCGTTGGTGAGCCGTTCGCGCAGCCGGTCGGCGGTGGCGAGGGCGCCGAGAGCGTCGTCCGCCCTGCCCAGCTGGCCGTATGCGCGGGCTTTGATGCTCTCCAGCCGGATGTGGGCCGTTCCGGATTCGGGGGTGAAGCCGGTGCC
This sequence comes from Streptomyces sp. NPDC014734, assembly GCF_043083325.1. Lineage (NCBI taxonomy): Bacteria > Bacillati > Actinomycetota > Actinomycetes > Kitasatosporales > Streptomycetaceae > Streptomyces > Streptomyces sp. NPDC014734. Next base: position 14,636 of record NZ_JBIBYN010000012.1, read on the forward strand.
GGACTCGGCAAGGCGTACGGCGTCGGCCGGACGGCCGTCCCAGTACGAGATGAGTGCCTGGAGCCCGCGTACCCAGGCGCACAGACCGTTGTGACCGGCCAGTTCACCGAAGAGGAAGGCCGTGCGGGCCTGGGTCTCGGCCGCGTCGTAACGGCCCAGGTCGAAGCTGGCGTTGGCCAGCACGCCACACAGGACGCCCGCGCCGACGTACAGGTCGCGGGTGTACTTCGGCGGCTGGCGGCCTTCGAGGAGTTCGAAGGCGCGGTCGCGCAGGGCCCGCACCTCGTGAAACAAAGGTCCCACGGGCCGGTTGGGGTACGAGTCGACGATGCGGCGGATGTCGGCTTCCATCTGTTCCAGCGCGTGCGGTCCCACGTTGCTGCTTTCTGCCTGGGCCGCGAACCGTGCCGACTCGTTGGCCGCCACGGTGACCACGTCCTCAAGGCCGTACTCGGACGATTTCATTGAACTGCCCCGGCTCGCTGCGGACCGTGGGGTCTCGGGCTGTGGTTCGGACGGTGCGGGGCCGAGGAGGCGGGTGGCCGGGATGCCGGGGAACATGAACTCCAGGACCCGGCGCGCGACGGTCTGAGGAGTGCGGACCTCGCCGTGCGCGTACCGGAAGAATTGCCGCTTCTCGATCGTTGCGGTCGCGATCGAGGGCGGACCCTCCAGTTCGGCCAACTGCCGGGCCGCCTGTTCGTAGCGCCTCTTGAAGACCTGGTGGTCCTGCCAGCCGCGCTGGTTGATCAGGGTCTGGAAGAGGGTCTTTCCTGTTGCGTGCACGGCGTCTCCCTGGTGTCGGCGCCCGCTTTGCCACCCACGCTAGACATCAATCAGTGGCCGATGAAGCCAAGTTCGCCGGAAATCGCTGCCGTGCGGCGATTAGACATCGGTTGGGCACGAAAGGGCTGCGTCAGACATCGCCAAGGGTCTCGTTCAGGCACGGGGAACGGAGAACACTGCGTCTTCGCCCGACGGTTCGTCTTCTCCGCTTCGGAGGCTTCGCCGCCGTGGTCTCGCACGCCTTGGCAGCTCAGGAGGCCCGCTCATGGCAGCGCACCATCAGCTCTCGTTCCCTGTCGTCGGTACCACGCACGCCGTCCGTGAAACGCGCCACCGCCTCGTGGCCGCGGTCAGCGCGTGGGACATACGGCTCGGTGAGGAGCGGCTGGTCGGGATCGAGCTGGTGGCAGGCGAGTTGATCGCGAACGCGGTGCTACGCCGGGGCCGGTCCCATCACCGTGGACGTCCGGCTGGACGGCACGGAACTGGTCGTCGCCGTTCACGACGCGGATCCGGTTCTTCCCCGGACGACCACCGCTGGTCCGGAGGCCGAGTCCGGGTGCGGACTGCTGCTGGTCGCCGAGTACGCCGATCGCTGCGGAACCGAGCCGACGGCGTGCGGCAAGCGCTGTTGGGCCGCGTTCGACCTTTCCCCGTCATCCAACACTGAGGAGGGTGTCATGACTCCGGCACCGGCTATGCCCACCCCGACTCCCCGTGCCATCGACCGGTTCACCGGCCCGTGGGAGTTCCTGTCGAACTACTCGGCCGCCACGGTCCGGCTCGACGGGATCGAATACCCCACGGTCGAGCACGCCTACCAGGCCGCCAAGACCCTCGACCGTTCCATCCGTACGCGGATTGCTGGAGAGCCGGACCCGGACGAGGCCAAGCGCCTGGGCCGACGCCACGCCGACCGCCCCGACTGGGAGGAGGCGAAGGTGGCCGTAATGCGCTCGTTGGTCGAGCAGAAGTTCCAGGACTCGGAGCTGCGCGAGCGGCTCCTTGCGACGGGCACGGCTGAGCTGGTGGAGGGCAACGACTGGGGCGACGAGTTCTGGGGCGTGTGCGCCGGGCACGGTCAGAACACGATGGGGCTGATCCTCATGGCTTTACGCGAGCAGGCCCGGCGGGAGACCTCGGAGTCCCACGAGGCGTGCGAGGCGCGGACGACCGACCTTTCCGGCACTCTCGGCTGCGCCGCCCAGGCCCGTATTCCCACCGCTCATGGCATGTTCACCGCCTGGGGATACCGCAATGTGCTGGAGGGTGGGGAACATCTGGCGCTCACCCTCGGCCGAGTCCGGGATGCCGAGCGGGTGCTCGTACGGGTGCACTCGGAGTGTCTGACCGGCGAGGCCCTCGGCTCACTGCGGTGCGACTGCGGGCCGCAGCTGGACGCGGCCATGGCCGCGGTGGCCGCCGAGGGCGTCGGGGTGATCCTCTACCTGCGCGGACACGAGGGCCGGGGGATCGGGCTGCTGGCGAAGCTGCGGGCTTACGCGCTACAGGACGCCGGGTTCGACACGGTCGACGCCAACGCCTCGATGGGGCTGCCGGCGGATGCCCGCGACTACCGGGTCGCCGCCAGGGTTCTGGCGGATCTCGGTGTGCGGTCGGTACGGCTGCTGTCCAACAATCCGGACAAGGTCGAGGCCCTCACCGCACTCGGCATCGACGTGGCCGAGCGGCTGCCGCTGCTGGTGGACGCCAACATCCACAGCCTGGAGTACCTGCGGACCAAGCGGGACCGCATGGGTCACGACCTGCCGGGACTGCCCGAAGCGACGGATCTGGTCGGCGCGGAGTTCGCGTCGTGACCGCGCCACAGGACTTCCGCCTGATGAGCGGATCCGGCGAAGCTGCCCCACTGTGGGCGCGGTGCGGACATGCCCCGCTCGAAGTACTGGTCGAGGTCCCGATGCCGTCGGCCACGGTCCGCCTCGCCGCGCCGGGACGGCCGAGCTGGATCGGCCGGGGCGACACCTGGCGGCACGCGCCAGCCCGGCACGCGTTGGCCGTCCTCGCGGACACGAACCAGGCCGCAGGACCCGTCCGTTTGCTTCTGGCCGAGCGTGGTCGTCGACGCGTCCTGGCGATCCTGGGCGAGGCCGACGTCTCACATCCCTGGGTGGTGACCGGCTGGCTCGGCTGGCCCGACACCAAGCCCATCGGCAGCCAAGGGCTTCGGATCCGAGAAGCGCTCGCGGCCCGCAGCAACGACTACTGGACGCTGGACCTGGCCGCCCGTGCCGTCGGATTCGACCCCATGGACGTGGCTCATGCCCTGCCGTTGCCTTGGTGGGCGGGCATCAGCGTGGTGATCCCGGCCCGCGGAGTCCACGAAGTCCTGCCAGGCGTTCTACACGCGCTCGCCGACGCCGCTGCCCGCCTCCCGGCCGGCACCCCGTGGGAGGCGATCGTTGTCGACGACGCCAGCGACCCGCTGCTCAGCCTTCCGTCCGGGCTGCCCCGCCAGATCCGTCTGGTCCGCTCCGACACTCAGCTCCACTGTGGCGGCGCCCGCAACCACGGCATGGCCCGCAGCCGCTACGGCCTGGTCCTCTTCTGCGACGCGGACACTCACCTCGCGCCCGACTACCTGACCGAGCATGTCGCCCGCCACCTACTCGCCCCGAACCTGATCACCGTCTCGCTGCGCGACCACGTTCCCGGACACCTGCCCGTCCCGGCTCGGGCACCGGACGGCAGCAGGGACTCCCGCGTCTCCGCGCACTACAAGCCGGGGCGACTCGGCCTGGTCCCCGTGCCTGAGCCGGTCACCGTCCACCCGATCCGGCAGACGCGCGGCTTCCGGGACCTCGGCAATGGCCGACGCCTCGGCCCGGTGGACCTGCCCTTCATGGTCAAGGGCAACAACCTGGCCCTGCCCGCCGCGACCGCCCGCTCCATCGGCTTCCCGCCCGACTTCACCGGCTGGGGACCGGAGGACGTGTGCTTCGCCGCCAAGGCCATCGCCCGAGGCTCGTACGTCGTACCCGTGTTGTCCACCGGGGTGTTCCACCGCGAGCATCCGCCCCGCTCGGGCAGCGCCGCACGCCGGGACGCCGAACTCGCCGCCAACCTCGACCGCTACGCCCACCACCTGGACGGACGCGCCGCGCTGCCCTGGCAGGTGTCGAATCCGGTCGGGGTGCGCCGATGACCTTCGACGTCACGGACGCGTGGCACCCCACGGTCAACCCGTCCGCCCGTATGCCCGTCCACCACCATCGCCACCTCGCTGTCCTCGGCCACTGCGACGGGCTTCTCAACGAGTTCCCGCGCCATCGCGGCGGCACCACCATCCGCCTCCCGCGCTTCCGGGACGGACGCCTCCACGTTATGGAGCTGGGCGGCGACAGCGTCTTCGCCCCGTGGTGGCTCCCGGCCTCCGAGCCCGACGCCGTACGGCACATCACCCATGTGTACGAGACGGCGCTACGGCACCCGGAGTCGACGAGAGCGGAGCGCCGGGTATTCGCCGGCGTACGAGACGACTTCGCAGCACGGTGCGCGGAAGGCAGCAACGGCCTCACGATCGGCGAGGCGCTGTGGCAGGCCACTGACGCCCTCCACCGCAGGATCACCCCGTCCTTGCCTCGCCTGACCCTCACCAGCCTCACCCGCTCCGACGCACGGCACACGCTGGCCCGGGCGCTCGGACATGTGCCCGGCGGGTTGCTCACTGCTCTCGTGCGCTGGGCCGAGCAGGAGCGGCGGCCGATGTGGCCACTGCTCGCTGTGGCCATCAGCCCCGAGGGCGTGCCGCTGCGCGTTCGTCTCCACGCCGTGGACGGTCGCTTGGACCTGTCGCCCCTGCCGACGACCAGCGACGCCCGCCCCCCGGGACGACCCGTCCCGCTCGGCGAGGACGAACTGATCAACCTCCTCGACGCCGGCCGACTGGTTCCCGGCTCCCGCCTGACCGCGCTCGCGGAAGCTTCCCTGCACCTTGGCGACACCCCCGTACGCCACTTCGGCAACACATACGGCGCCTTCGACATCGCGAGCACCCTGCTCTCAGCTCCGGAAGCGCCGGACATTCCCTGCTGCCCGGACGACGAGGACTCCTGGCACTACGCCGACCTGCCGCACGGCGACGACCACCGCTACCCGCTCCACCTCGTCGAGTTGGCCGCCTGCACGATCGAGGCCCACGCCGCCGCCGAAGCGCTCATCAAGGCTTCGCTGGCCAAAGGTTCCCCCATCCCCCTGGAGCTGGAGGGAGGAGACCTGGATGCGACCGTACGCGCTGGAGGGGCTGGACTGCTCCGGTAAGAAGACGATCGCCGCCCTGGTCCAGAAGCACTTGCGCGAGCAGGGGCTGGACACGCGGATAGTGATCGGCCCCCTCCTCGGAGGCGGGCTCGGCCGCCTCGACGCCCGGCTCGCCAACATCACCACCGCCGTCCCCAGGGGCACCCCGACCGATCTACTTCGCCGCGGGCTGTACGTGGCCGAGCCCGCGCTCGACGGGCTCCTGTTCCGCCCCGGGCCGGTCCGGGCTCTGAAGGTCAGCACCCACTTTCGTGCCTGGGCCCGCGCAGCAGTCGAGAACGACTGGTGGATGGCCCGCGGCTACCGCTACACCCGCGCCGCCCACCTCCGGTACGCGGGCGCCACCCTCCTCCATACCGACTTCAGCACTCGCCTGGCCCGGCACCGGGCCGATGTTGCCGCCGACCGCACCACCAAGGTCGAGCGCCGCCGGTTCTTCGGACCGGACCCCACGGCCTTCGCCGCCTGGCACGCCACCCTCGACCGCCTCATGTCTGCGCAGGTTCCGCACCTGCTGTGTCTGGACAGCACCGACGCGGACCCCGGCGAACTCGCCGCGAAGATCGCCTCGCACGCGGCCTCGTGTTGGGAGGCCCGCCGGTGAGGTCAGCCGTGCAGCAGGCCGGCCAGGTAGGCAGCGTCCGGCCCGTCGCACACGTGGACCAGGTTCCGCAGCAAGTACTCGCCGGGCTTGCGGTCCAGGAGCATGTGCCGGACGTACGTCTTCCACCACTGAAGCACGCACGGGTCCTGCCGTCCGGACAGCAGCCAGACCTCCACGGGATCGGAGGCCAGGTAGTTCACGAGATCGGCGCGAACCCGCTCGAACTCCACCGTGGTGGTGGCCCCGCCGTACACCTCCTCGACTCCGGCCTCGCCCAGCACGACCTGCCGCTCGGCCTCCACCTCGAACCCCAGCAGTCGAACGGCCCGCCGTACGACGCCACGGGTCTGCTCCGGCCCGTCCGCCAGCAACCGCGATGCCTGCCGGAGCCGTTCGGCAGCAGCATCGGGAGCCACCACCATGCCCCTGAACGCCTCCTCGGTCTGCGCTCGTTCAGCAATCTGGGTGGCGGCCCGCCGCGCGCTCGTACGCCACGGCTCGACCAGGCCCTCCGGGCCCTCGCCAGCGCACTGGGCCGCCAGAGCCGCGTAGAAACCAGCGGCGCGGTGACCGCGCACCGTGCTGTGCGGTCCGTCGAGTGCGTCAGGCTTGCAGAACACCACAGGCATGCCCAGGACTCCACACCGAACTCCACCGCTGGGCAAGCCGTTTCCGAGAACTCGACTCACCACCAGGAGAAACCCCGTGGTCTCCTTCCGCTGGATCACCGCCCCCCTGCCCGACGACATCCCTGTCCGCCAGGTGTACGGCTTCTGCTTCGACGAAACCGGCCGCGTACTGCTCCGCGACGATGCCGGCCGCTACGGCCTGCCCGGCGGCAAGCCCGAACACGGCGAGGACGCCCCGGCCGTCCTCGCCCGCGAGTGCCGCGAGGAAAGCCAGATCACCATCGGCGAGCCGGTCTACCTCGGCTACCAGGAAGTCACCGAGGACGGGCTGCCGCCTTACGCCCAGCTCCGCCTGGCCGTAAGGATCATCGACTTCTTCCCGCGCGAGCCCGACCCCGACACAGGCCGCACCTACGGCCGATTGATCGCCCCGCTCAACAAGGCCCCGGCGCTTCTCGACTGGGGCATCGACGGACTCCTCCAGTCCGCAGCCGCCGTCCAGGCCGCCTACCGGCTCGGCCTCGACCCGGCAGCGGTCCGTGAGGAGACCTGGCGCAACTGACCCACACCCACCGAGGAACCCAGGGAGCCCCGATGCGATGGCAGTTCCACTACCCCAAGCGCACAAGCTTCTACCCGCCCGACTACGACAACCCCGGACTCGGCGGCTGCGAAGCCTCCCTGGTCCTCCTCACCCGCGCCCTCGCCGCCCGAGGCCACCACGTCGAGGTCTTCAACTGCTGCTATCGCCCCGGCATCTACGACGGCGTGACCTGGCGCATGACCTGGGAACTCGACACCGCCCCGGCCCCCGACGTAGCCGTCGCGGTCCGCTTCGACGAGGCCCTGTGGCCAGCCGGCTCCAAGGCCGGACACCACCTCTTCTGGATGCTCGACGACCGAGCTCGGGGCCCGGCCGCCTTCGCCGACACCTTCCGCGGCCGGGGCGGCCAAGTCGTCCTCGCCTCCCAAGCCATGCAGCAGCGGCTTGGGGCGGCCTCCGTGGACATCTCCACCCGCCTGATCCCGCTCCCCGTCGAGACCGAGCGCTACACCCGACCTCTCACCGGCCGCGCCCCCATCTGCCTCTTCGCCAGCATGCCCAATCGCGGCCTCGACTCCGCCCTCGCCCTCTGGCCCCGCATCCGCGCCGCCGTCCCCGACGCCGAACTCTGGGTCACCAGTGGCTGGCAGCTCTGGGGCTTCACCAACTCCGAGTCCGACGACCGCTGGCACCAGCTCCTCGGTGGCCGACCTCTCCCCGACGGCGTCCGCCTCCTCGGCACCCGCCCCCGCGCCGAACTGATCGAGATCCAGCAACAGGCCGCCCTCACCCTCTACCCGTGCCGCTTCCCGGAGATGTTCTGCCTCTCCGCCGCCGAATCCGCCGCCGCCGGCGCCCCCGTCATCACCAGCCCCGTCGACGCCCTCACCGAACGTGTCCACCACGACCAGACCGGCATCCTCATCGCAGGCGATATCGACGAATACGACACCCAGAACGCCTTCGCCACCGCTGCTATCGGCCTCCTGACCGACCCCACCCGTCGCACCGCCATGGCCCGCGCAGGCCAGGCAGGTGCCGCGCGCCTTGCCCCGGGCAGGGTCGCAGCGGCCTGGGAGACCTTGTTAATCTCCAGGGCATGCGGTCCTGAGCGGTGATGGCTTCTCATGTAGCGCGACCAGGCGGTGGGCTGCTCCAAACTGCCCTGCGCGGAACTGTTAACAACTGCCGTCGGGATCGTTGGCTGGGTGCTCGTTGCTACCGCTTGGGAGATGACCCGGGAGGTGCGCCAGCGGGTAGGCCACCGGATTGTCGCTCCGGCCATGAGCGCCGTCGGCGATGACCGAGCGGCGGCGCCGCAGCCCACTGAACCGCCCTCAGCGGGGCGGCAGGGGCGGGCGGCGGCGGTCCGGGACCGTCTCGTACGAGGGCGGGTTGGCCGCCGGGTGCGCGGCGAGCAGTTCCAGGGCCACCCGTACCGCGTCGTCCAGTACCGCGTACCGGCCCTCGGCCCAGTCGAGCGGGGTGCGCAGGGCCTCCACGTCCGGCTCGACGCCGTAGTTCTCGACCGACCAGCCGTAGGTGTCGAACCAGGCCGCGTTCATCGGCACCGTGATGACCGTGCCGTCGACCAGCCGGTGACGGCCGGTCATGCCGACGACGCCGCCCCAGGTCCGCTGGCCCACCACCGGCCCCAGCTTGAGCAGTCGGAACGCGGCGGTGATCATGTCGCCGTCGGAGGCCGTCGCCTCGTCGGCCAGGGCGACCACCGGGCCGCGCGGGGCGTTGGAGGCGTACGAGACGGGCTGGGCGTTGCGGGTGAGGTCCCAGCCGAGGATGGTGCGGGTGAGCTTCTCGACGACGAGTTCGCTGATGTTGCCGCCCGCGTTGCCGCGCACGTCGACGATGAGCGCCGGGCGGGACACCTCCATGCGCAGGTCACGGTTGAACTGTGCCCAGCCGGAGCCGCCCATGTCGGGGATGTGCAGGTAGCCGCACTTGCCGCCGCTCAGCTCCCGCACGACCTCACGGCGTTTGGCCACCCAGTCCTGGTAGCGCAGGGGGCGTTCGTCGATGAGGGGGACGATCGCGACGCGGCGGGAGCGGCCTCCGGTCTCGGCGGGCCGGAAGGTGAGTTCGACGGTGGTGCCACCGGCCGCGGCCAGCAGCGGGTACGGGCCCGCCACCGGGTCGACCGGGCGCCCGTCGACATGGGTGAGGACCGCGCCCTCCCGGATGCCGGTACCGGCCAGCGGGGAACGGGCCTTGGAGTCGGAGGAGTCGCCGGGGAGAATCCGGCGTACGGTCCAGTCGCCGTCCCGGCACAGGAAGTTGACGCCGAGCAGGCCGATCGCGCGCTGGTAGTGCGGCGGGCCCTCGTTGCGGCGGGAGGGCGACACGTAGGCGTGCGAGGTGCCCAGTTCGCCAAGGACCTCCCGCAGCAGATCGGCGAACTCGTCGGGGGAGGCGACTCGTTCGACCAACGGGCGGTACTGGTCGAGCACCCCGTTCCAGTCGATGCCGCACATGTCCGGCTCCCAGAAGTACGCCCGGGTGATGCGGCCGGCCTCCGCGTACGCCTGACGCCACTCCGCCGCGGGGTCGACCTCGTGCAGGATGCGGCGCAGGTCGAGGTAGACCGTGGTGTCGCTGTCGGCGATCTCGGTGGCGGGCACCGCACGCAGTTCGCCCTCGTCCATGACGACGAGCCGGGTGGCGTCGCCGCTGACCGCGAACCAGTCGAGGTGGGGGACGAGTTCGGTCTTGCGGGCCTTGGAGATGTTGAAGTGTTCGAGGGTGGGGCGGCCCGACATGTCCGCCGGGTTGGCGAACGTCTCGCCGAGCGCGCCCGAGATCGGCCAGCGCAGCCACACCAGCCCGCCGCCGCTCACCGGGTGCAGGCCCGAGTACTTCGACGCGGCGACCGGGAACGGCGTCACCCGGCTCTCCAGCCCCTCGAACTCGACGCCGACCGTCGACGGGCCCTCGCCCGTCGCGGGTGTGGTGATCTCGTCGAGCGGATCGAGCCCGCCCGCCGCCGGGCGGCCCTCGGGGGACAGGGCGAACGGGGACGGCGTCGCCGAGGACAGCGGCACCAGGTACGGGCGGCAGCCCAGCGGGAAGGACAGGTCGCCGGTGTGGACGTCGTACACCGGGTCGAAGCCGCGCCAGGAGAGGAACGCGAGGTAGCGGCCGTCACCGGTGAAGACGGGGTTCTCGTCCTCGAAGCGGCCGTTGGTGACGTCCGCGATCACCGGGGAGCCGGTGCCCAGGATGCGGGCCAGCTTGATCTGGCGCAGCGAACGGCCGATTCCGGGGTGCGACCAGGTGAGCCAGGCGCCGTCCGGCGAGAACGCCATGTCACGGACCGGGCCGTTGACGGAGCGGATCAGCTCCACGGGCACACCGGTGGAGGTCTCCTCGTCCGTGTCGAGGAGGAGCAGGCGCCCGTCGTTCGTCGCGATGGCCAGGCGCTCGCCGTCCGGGTCCGCGATCAGCTCCTGGACCCGGCCGATCAGGCCGGACGCCAGCCGGATCGCCGGACGGTCGCCACTGGCGCGCGGCAGGTAGGAGATCTCGACGGCGTCCTCGCCGTCCGCGTCCGTGACGTAGGCGACCTTGCCGCCGCTGCCGAGCATCTCGGGCAGCCGGACCCGGACGCCGGGGGTGTCGGCGATGGTGCGGGCGGGGCCGTCGCGGTGGGTCAGCCAGTACAGGCTGCCGCGTACCGCGACGGCACTGGCCCGGCCGGTCTCGTCCACCGAGAGCGAGTCGACGTTGCTGGCCGTCGGCACCTGGTACGTCCGGCGTCCGGCGCGCGGGCCGCCGAGCCGGACCTCAAGCTTCCGGGGCGTGGCGTCCGGCGAGGCGAGGTCGTCGACCAGCCACAGATCGCCCGCGCACTGGTAGACCACCCGGTGTCCGTCGCTGGACGCGTGCCGGGCGTAGAAGGCGTCGTGGTCCGTGTGGCGGCGCAGGCCGGTGCCGTCCGGGCGGCAGGAGTACAGGTTGCCGACGCCCTCGTGGTCGGAGAGGAACGCGATCCGGCCGGCGACGAACATGGGGGAGTCGAGATGACCGCCGATGTCCGGGAGCAGCCGCTCGCCGTGCAGCCACAGGCGGCCCGTCGCGCCGCCCCGGTACCGCTTCCAGGAGGCGGGCTCGTGCGGTGGTTTCCCGGTGAGGAGGAGGGTGCGGCGCTTCCCGTCGAGGTCGGCGACCGCGATGTCGGCCACCGGGCCCCAGGGCAGCTTGCCGCCGGGGCCGCCGTCGGTGTGCAGGGTGTAGGCCCAGGAGACGTGCGGGAACGGCTGCCGGTGCGAGGACACGGCGAGGATCTGCGCGGCGTCGCCCGGGTCGGGGGTCCAGCCGCAGACCCGGGCGTCCGTCGACCCCCAGTAGGTGAGCCGCCGTGCCGGTCCGCCCTCGACCGGCACGAGGTGGACCTCGGGGTCCAGGCTGCGCCAGGTCGTGTAGGCGACGCGGGTCCCGTCGGGGGAGAAGCGCGGGTGGCCGACCCGGGTGCGGTCCACGGTCAGCCGCCAGGCCCGGCCGGGCCGCTGTCCCTCCGGAGCGAGGGGTGCGACCCAGAGGTCGTCCTCGGCCGCGAAGCAGATCAGATCGTCGTGGAGGTGCGGGAAACGGAGATACGCGACGTCGTCACTCACCCCTCCATGCTTTCCGCGCGGGAGGACCCCGGCAACTCGTGGTGACGGGAGGGGCTCGTCGGCGGTGGGGCGTCCGTGGTGGTCCGTCGACCGCGGGGCGTCCGTGGCGGGGCGTCTGCGGCGGGTCGTCTGTGGTGCGGAACACAAGCGAAACGTTCTCGTTTCGCTCGATGGGTGCGTTAGCGTCGATGTGTACGAAACAGTTTCGTTCGGTGGACTGGTGTTCCGGCCGGTGCGCGGGCGGAACCGAACCGGTGGCCGCGCCAGTGGCGCGAACGGACGCGAACGGAGGTCGGCCCGTGGCACGCACCCGGCTCACGCCCGAGCGCGAGAGCGAGCTGTACGCCGCCGTCCTCGACCTCCTCCGCGAGGTCGGTTACGACGCCCTGACCATGGACGCCGTCGCCGCCCGCACCCATTCCAGCAAGGCCACCCTCTACCGCCAGTGGGGGAGCAAACCCGAGCTGGTCGTCAGGGCTCTCCGGCACAACAAACCGGTCTCCCTCGCGGAGATCGACACCGGATCCCTGCGGGGCGACTTCCACACCATGCTGAGCCTCACCGACGACTGCCAGATGGAGAAGGACTCCGCACTGCTGCGGGGCCTGAGCCATGCCGTCCACAACAACCCCGATCTGCTCCAGGCCCTGCGGGAGCTGCTGGTCGAACCGGAGATCACCGGTCTCGAAACGCTGCTGCGCCGAGCCGTGGACCGGGGTGAACTGCCGCCGGACCATCCGGCACTGAAGTACGTACCGCACATGCTGATCGGCGCCTTCGCCGCCCGGCAACTGGTCGAGGACCGCTCCGTCGACCGGGCGTTCCTGATCGACTACGTCGACTCCGTGGTTCTCCCCGCTCTCGGAGTCTGACCCTCCCGCGTCCCCGCGCACGACCCTCTCCCCGAGCCCCACCTGACACGCCGCTCTCGTCGTCGGGCCGGCACCTCACGCCCATTTCCGCAACGACCCGACCCGGGAGTACGTCTCCGTGGCCACATTCCTCTACAAGCTCGGACGGCTCGCCTTCCGGCGCCGCCGCTACGTCGCCCTGATCTGGGTGGCGTTGCTGGCGCTCGCCGGATTCGGCGCGGCCTCCGCGTCCACCGCCACCTCCAGCTCCTTCTCCATACCGGGGACGGAGGCGCAGCGCGCCTTCGACCTGCTGGAACAGCGTTTTCCCGGGGCCAGTGCCGACGGTGCCAGCGCCCGGGTCGTCTTCAAGGCCCCCGACCGGCAGAAGATGACCGACCCGGCCAACAAGGCCGAGGTGAACAGGACCGTCGACGCGTTGAAGTCGGGCTCGGACCAGATCGCCTCGGTCACCGACCCGTACACCGCGAACGCCGTCAGCAAGAACGGCACCACCGCGTACGTCTCGGTGTCCTACAAGGTCAACTCGATGGAGCTGACCGACGCGACCCGGGACTCCCTGGAGAACGTGGGTCACGCGGCGCAGAAGAGCGGGCTGACCGTGGAGATCGGCGGTGACGCGCTCCAGGTGATGCCGGAGACGGGCGCCACCGAGGTCATCGGTGTCGCGATCGCCGCCGTGGTGCTGGTCATCACCTTCGGCTCGCTGGTGGCCGCCGGGCTGCCGCTGCTCACCGCCCTGATCGGGGTCGGGATCGGCGTCTCGACGATCACGGCGCTGGCGAACGTGCTCGACCTCGGCTCCACCACCTCCATCCTCGCGATGATGATCGGCCTCGCGGTCGGCATCGACTACGCGCTGTTCATCGTCTCCCGCTACCGTGCCGAGCTGGCCGAGGGCCGGAAGCACGAGGAAGCGGCGGGCCGGGCCGTCGGCACGGCGGGCTCCGCGGTGGTCTTCGCCGGGCTCACGGTGGTCATCGCCCTGGTCGGCCTCGCGGTCGTGAACATCCCGATGCTGTCGAAGATGGGCTTCGCCGCTGCCGGAACCGTCGTGATCGCGGTCCTCGTCGCGCTCACCCTGGTCCCGGCGTTGATGGGCTTCGCGGGCAAGCGGATCATGGGCCGCAAGGCGCGCGAGGCCGCCGACGCCTGCGTCCCGGCCGAGGAGAAGCCGAACATGGGCACCCGCTGGGCCCGGTTCGTGCTGCGCAAGCCGGTGTGGGTGCTGCTGGCCGGGGTCATCGGCCTCGGCGCCGTCGCCGTACCGGCGACGTCCCTGGAGATGGGCCTGCCCGACGACGGTTCCCAGCCGACCAGCACCACCCAGCGACGCGCCTACGACCTGCTCTCGGACGGCTTCGGCCCCGGCTTCAACGGGCCGCTGCTGGTCGTCGTCGACACCGCGAACAGCTCCGACGGCAAGACCGCCGCCAAGCAGGTCACCGACGAGATCTCCGGCATCCCGGGCGTCGTCGCCGTCACCCCGGCCCAGTTCAACAAGGCCGGCGACGCCGCGATGATCACCGTCGTCCCGAAGGACCGGCCGAGCTCCACCGAGACGGAGAACGTCGTCCACGCCATCCGCGACACCGGCAAGGACATCCAGTCCTCCACCGGCGCGGAGGTCCTGGTCACCGGCTCCACCGCGATGAACATCGACTTCTCGCAGAAGATGAACGACGCGCTGCTGCCGTACCTGGCACTCGTCGTCGGCCTGGCGTTCCTGCTGCTGATGCTGGTGTTCCGCTCGGTGCTGGTGCCGCTGAAGGCGGCCCTCGGCTTCCTGCTCTCCGTCGTCGCGGCCCTCGGCGCGGTCGTCGCGGTCTTCCAGTGGGGCTGGCTCGGCTCGCTCTTCGGCGTGGAACAGACCGGTCCGATCATGTCCATGATGCCGATCTTCATGGTGGGTGTGGTCTTCGGCCTCGCGATGGACTACGAGGTCTTCCTCGTCACCCGGATGCGAGAGGCGTACGTCCACGGCGAGAAGCCGGGCCAGGCGATCGTCACCGGCTTCCGGCACGGCGCCCGGGTCGTCACGGCCGCGGCCGTGATCATGATGGCGGTCTTCGCGGGCTTCATCGGATCGAGCGAGCAGATGGTCAAGATGATCGGCTTCTCGCTCGCCATCGCCGTCTTCTTCGACGCGTTCGTGGTCCGCATGGCGATCGTGCCCGCGGTCCTGGCCCTGCTCGGCAGGCGTGCCTGGTGGCTGCCGCGCTGGCTGGACCGGCTGCTGCCGAACGTGGACGTCGAGGGCGAGGGCCTGCGCAAGCAGCTCGGCGAGACGGGCGCGGACGACGCCGATCGCGGCGGGAACGGCAACGGGAACGACGGACACGGTGACGCGGGGGGCGAGCGCGAGCTGATCCGGGCCTGAGCCTGATCCGGGCCTGAGCCTGATCCGGGCCTGAGCCTGATCCGGGCCTGAGCCTGATCCGGGCCTGAGCCTGATCCGGGCCTGAGCCGGGTCCGATCCGACGGGAGCCCCGGCGTCGTCCGGGGCTCCCGGGGCCGTTCCGTGCTCCCCGACGGGCGCGCGACGGCCCTCAGGCGAGACCTCCGTTGCTCAGCAGGAGCTGGCCGTTGACCCAGCCGCCCTCCGCCGAGCAGAGGAACGAGACGAGGTTCGCGCAGTCCCGCGGCATGCCGAGGCGTCCCAGGGGCGTGGCGCGGATCAGGTCCGTCTTCTGTTCCTCGGACATCCACCCGGTGTCGGTCGGTCCGGGGTTGATCGCGTTGCAGGCCACCCCCCGATGGGCGAGCTCCTGGGCGGCGGCCAGCGTGATCCGGTCCATCGCCCCCTTGCTCGCCCCGTAGGGGAGGTTGCCCGCGGTGTGGTCACTGGTCAGGCTGACGACGCGCCCGCTGCCGTGCGCTCCGCGGAACCGCGTCCCGTACTCCCGGATCAGCAGCCAGGTCGCCCGCGCGTTGACCGCGAAGTGCCGGTCGAAGCTCTCCACCGTGGTGTCCAGCAGACCGGAGTCGACCGACTCCGCGTGACAGAGCACCAGCGCGGTGACATGGCCCAGCTCGCGTTCGACGCCGTCGAAGAGCCGGGCCGGTACGGCCGGGTCGCCCAGGTCCGCCTCGACCGCGAGCGTCTTCGCCCCGTGGGACGCCGCCTTCTTCCGCAACTCCTCCGGGGCGCCCGGCTCCGTGCCCCACGGCATCCGCGCGTCGTACGGCGTCCAGTAGGTGAAGGCCACGTCCCACCCGGTCCGGGCCAGGTCCACCACCACGGACGCCGCGATTCCCGCCGAACGTCCCGCCCCCGTGACCAGGGCGAGCGGACGCGCCGCCCCGTCCCCGTCCAGCGGGCCTCTTCCGTGCGCTTCGCCAGTCATGATCATCATCATGGCCTGCCGTCCTCCGCGCCGCACCGGGATTTCCCGGCGCCTTCGCGGACGCGTCCGGGAGGGGCCGCGGCCCAGGAGCGGGAGGGGCGTCTCGACGGCGGGCACCGCCCGGCGCGTCAGGGGGTCGCGTGGGCGCCGACGCCCTCGTCGTCGGCGTTGTCGCCGACGCGGGTGCGGTAGAGGAAGCGGACCAGGGGCGCGCTGTCGAACTGCACCACCTCCACGCCCTCCTCCGAATGACGTTCCACGACGAGCTGGGTCCGTCCGCACGGCCACACCCGGACACCGCCGCGCTCGGCGGGGGAGCGCAGGCCGCGCTCCAGCAGGTCGAGACCGAACGCCCATTCGATTCCGCCGGGGAAGGCGAGGTGGACCGTACGCGGGTCGGCGTCGGCGTCGTACACCAGGTCGACCGGCACGGCCGGGAGGGGGTCGGTGTCGTTGACGAGCCAGGCTTCGGCCTGTTCATGGATCACGGGGGACATGACCGACTCCTCCTGTTCATGACCTCGCCCACGAGGGGGCGGTGGGGGAGATCATTATTCCTCTTTGTCATCAAATGTCGCACATTTTCCATGCGGAGCACGTGGGGCGTCCGGTCCGTCACGGATGCCGCCGAGTGGCGCAACGGGTGAGACCTTTCCGCAGCTGTGACCCGCTCGCTCTTGCGAACGCTTCGCAACAAGGTCCTATCATTGAGCGGTTCACGACAGATTGGTCCGCGCGCCGGTTCGGTCCCGTGCGCCACGTCGGTCACAGCGCCACAACGGTCACAGCGCCACATCGGTCAACAGCACCCGTCCGCGGCAGTACAGGGCCGCAGGAAGCGGAGCCCTCATGCATGTACCCGACGGATTCATCGACGCGCCCGTCTCCGCCGTCACCGGAGTGGTCGCCGCGGGCGCGGTCGCGGTCAGCCTGCGGGGTGCCCGGAAGGAACTGGACGAGCGCACCGCACCGCTCGCCGGCCTCGTCGCCGCGTTCATCTTCGCCGTGCAGATGCTGAACTTCCCGGTCGCGGCGGGCACCAGCGGACACCTGCTGGGCGGCGCGCTCGCCGCGATCCTCGTCGGCCCGTACACCGGGGTGCTCTGCGTCTCCGTCGTCCTGCTCATGCAGGGCATCCTCTTCGCCGACGGCGGCCTCACCGCGCTCGGTGTGAACGTGCTCGACATGGGCATCACGACCACCGTCGTCGCCTACGCGATCTTCCGCGGCCTCACCGGTGTGCTGCCCCGGACCCGTCGCTCCACGACCGTCGCGTCCTTCGTCGCCGCCCTGGTCTCCGTACCGGCCGCGGCCTGCGTCTTCACCCTGCTCTACTGGATCGGCGGCACCACCGACATCCCGATCGGCAAGGTCTTCACCGCCATGGTCGGGGTCCACGTCCTGATCGGCATCGGCGAGGCCCTGATCACCGCGCTCACGGTCGGCGCCGTCCTCGCCGTCCGCCCCGACCTCGTGCACGGCGCCCGCGGCCTCGCCGCCCCGCTCAAGCTGCGGGTCGACGGCGAACTCGTCGACGCCCCGGCCCGGCAGCCCGCCCCGGCCCCGGCCGCCGCCCGTTCCACCCGCGGTTTCTGGGCCGTCGGCCTGGTCACCGCCCTCGTCCTGGCGGGCTTCGTCTCCTTCTACGCCTCCGCCTCCCCCGACGGCCTGGAGAAGGTCGCCGCCGACCAGGGCATCGACAAGAAGACCGAGGAACACGCCTCCAAGGACTCCCCGCTCGCCGACTACGGCGTCAAGGACATCTCCGACGCCCGGCTCTCCGGCGGACTCGCCGGAGTGATCGGCGTCGGCGTCACCGTCGTGGTGGGCAGCGGCGTCTTCTACGTGCTCCGCCGCCGTCGTACCCAGGACACCGGGGCCGGCACCCCCGCCGACGCCCCGCGCGCCGGCGAAAGCGTCTG
The DNA here is from genome assembly GCF_043083325.1 of Streptomyces sp. NPDC014734. Taxonomy (NCBI): domain Bacteria; kingdom Bacillati; phylum Actinomycetota; class Actinomycetes; order Kitasatosporales; family Streptomycetaceae; genus Streptomyces; species Streptomyces sp. NPDC014734. The sequence goes on from NZ_JBIBYN010000012.1 coordinate 32,249, forward strand.
ACATGGGCGCCGGGCACGCGCACCTGCTCCACCGGCCGGGGAACTCGCCGGTCCACACCCTGCCTCCGCACTGCAAGCTCGCCGCGGCCTTCTGCTTCGTCGTGGTCGTCGTCTCGACACCCCGCGAGGCGGTGTGGGCGTTCGCGCTGTACGCCGTCCTGCTCGCCGCCGTCGCCGCCACGGCCCGCGTCCCGGCCGGCCTGCTGCTCAAGCGCCTGCTGATCGAGGTGCCGTTCGTCGCGTTCGCGCTGCTGATGCCGTTCGTGGTGCCCGGCGAACAGACCCACGTCCTCGGCCTCTCCGTCAGCGTCCCCGGCCTCTGGGGCGCCTGGAACGTCCTCGCCAAGGGCACCCTCGGCGTCGCCGCGTCCGTACTCCTGGCAACCACCACCGAACTGCGCGCACTGCTGCTCGGCCTGCAACGGCTCAGGCTGCCGCCGCTGCTCGTCCAGATCGCCTCCTTCATGATCCGGTACGGAGACGTGATCACCGACGAGATGCGCCGGATGTCGATCGCCCGCCGCTCCCGGGGCTTCGAGGCGCGCGGAGTACGTCAGTGGGGCGTTCTCGCCAAGTCGGCGGGCGCCCTCTTCATCCGGTCCTACGAGCGCGGCGAGCGCGTCCACCTCGCCATGGTCAGCCGCGGCTACACCGGCTCCATGCCCGTCATCGACGAGGTGACGGCGTCCCGCACCCAGTGGGCGTACGCCTCGGCACTCCCCGTTCTCGCCCTCGTCGTGTGTCTGCTGGGATGGACCGTATGAACACCCCCACCGCGTCCGCGCCGTCCCTGGAGGTCAACGGCCTCGCCTACGCCTACCCCGACGGCCACCAGGCCCTGTTCGGGGTGGACCTCACGGTCGGCCGCGGCGAACGCGTCGCCCTGCTCGGCCCGAACGGGGCGGGCAAGACCACCCTCGTCCTCCACCTCAACGGCATCCTCGACGCCGGCGCGGGCACCGTCCGCGTCGCCGGTCTCCCGGTCGGGAAACGCAACCTCGCCGAGATCCGCCGCCGCGTCGGCATCGTCTTCCAGGACCCCGACGACCAGCTCTTCATGCCCACCGTCCGCGAGGACGTGGCGTTCGGCCCCGCCTCCTCGGGGCTGCGCGGCCCCGAACTGGAGGAGCGCGTCACCGAGGCACTGAAACAGGTCGGCATGGAGGGATACGGGGACCGGCCGCCCCACCACCTCTCCTTCGGCCAGCGCCGCCGCGTCGCCGTCGCCACCGTCCTCGCCATGCGGCCGGAGATCCTGGTCCTGGACGAACCGTCCTCCAACCTGGACCCGGCCTCCCGGCGCGAACTCGCCGACATCCTGCGGTCCCTGGACGTCACCGTGCTCATGGTCACCCACGACCTGCCGTACGCCCTGGAACTCTGCCCGCGCGCGGTCGTCCTGAGCGACGGCGTCATCGCCGCCGACGACCGCACCCAGGACCTGCTCTGCGACGAGGAACTCATGCGCGCCCACCGCCTGGAACTGCCCTTCGGCTTCGACCCGCGCTCCGTCACCGTCGACAACACGTGACCCGGCCCCCGCCCCACCCGCACGGCGATGCACCATGGGGGGATGAGCGGGAGCGCGGGAGCAGGCGTGGACGTACGGGGCACGGTGGCGGCCGGATTCGAACCGGTCCGGGACGCGTTCGTCCGTAACTTCGAGCAGCGCGGCGAACGCGGCGCCGCCGTCACGGTCTACCGGGACGGCCGCAAGGTCGTCGACCTGTGGGCCGGTACGAGAGACGTCGACGGGACCGAACCCTGGGCCGTGGACACCGTCCAGATCGTCCGTTCCGCGGGCAAGGGCATCGCCGCCGCCGTACCGCTGATGCTGCACCAGCGAGGCCAGCTGGACCTCGACGCCCCGGTCGGCACCTACTGGCCGGAGTTCAAGGCGGCGGGGAAGGAACGCGTCCTCGTCCGCCACCTCCTCGCCCACCGGGCCGGAATCCCCGCCCTCGACTGCCCGCTGACGCCCTCCGAGGCGGCCGACGGGATCTCCGGGCCGCAGGCCGTCGCCGCCCAGCGCCCCCAGTGGGAGCCCGGAACCGACCACGGCTACCACGCCCAGACCTACAGCTTCCTCGTCGGCGAACTGGTCCGCAGGGTCACCGGCCGCACCATCGGCCGCTGGATCGCCGAGGAGATCGCCCGCCCGCTCGGCCTGGACTTCTGGTTCGGCCTCCCGGACGAGGAGGCCCACCGGGTGGGCCGGATCGGACCCGTCGAACCCCCGGCAGGACCCGGCAACGGCGGCGCCCTGCGGGTACGCCCCAAACGGTCCGTCGCCGAGGCGTACCGCGACCCGGGGTCCCTCACCCGCCGCGCCTTCGGAGCCATCGACCCGCTGCCCGACGAGAACGACCCCGGCTACCGGGCCGCCGAACTCCCCGCCTCCAACGGCATCGCCACCGCCCGCGCCCTGGCCCGCTGCTACGCCGCGATGATCGGCCCGGTCGACGGGCACCGCCTGTTCGCCCCCGCCACCCTCACCCTCGCCCGCACCGAGGAATCGGCGGGCCCGGACCGGGTCCTGGTCGTCAACACCCGCTTCGGACTCGGCCACATGCTGCACGGACCGGCCGCCCCGCTGCTCGCGCCCGGCTCCTTCGGGCATCCCGGCCGGGGCGGCTCGCTCGGCTTCGCCGATCCCGAATCGGGCATCGCGCTCGGCTATGTGACGAATGGTCTCCAGAAGGGAGTTACCGCCGATCCCCGTGCCCAGGCACTGGTCAGGGCAGTACGGTCGGCCCCATGACTCCTACCCCTGCCGCGTGTTCACGGCTCGACGGATACGGCGTACTCATCACCGGCGCGGGCCGGGGCATCGGCGCGGCCATCGCCCGCCGACTCGCCGCGGAGGGCGCCCGGGTCCTGGTCACCGACCTGGTCGGCGAACGGGCCGAGCGCACCGCCACCGCGATACGCGAGACCGGGGCGACGGCCGAGCCGCTGATCTGCGACGTGGGCGACCGGGCGTCCGTCGAGGCCGCGGTCGCGCACGCCGTCGCCACGTTCGGCGCGCTCGACGTGCTGGTGAACAACGCGTTCGCGGACTCCCCCGACGTCCCGCTCTTCGAGGACAGCATCGACGAGGACTGGCAGCGCGACCTGGACATCACGCTCACCGGCGCCTACCGGTGCTCCCGCGCCGCCCTCCCGCACCTGGTGGCCTCCGGCCGGGGCGCCATCGTGAACATCGGCTCGGTCAACGGCGAACAGGACTTCGGCAATCACGGCTACAGCGCGGCCAAGGCCGGCATGGGCGGCCTGACCCGCACCCTCGCGGGCCACGCCGGACCGCGCGGCGTACGCGTCAACATGATCGCCCCCGGCACGATCCGCACGGACAACTGGGCGGGCGAGGACGCGGCACTGGACCGGGTGAGCGGCATCTACCCGCTCGGCCGGGTCGGCGAGCCGGACGACGTCGCCGCCGCCGTGGCCTTCCTCGCCTCCCCCGACGCGTCCTGGATCACCGGAACGACCCTCCGGGTCGACGGCGGCCTCACCGCCACCAACTACGGCTTCCAGAAGCTCATTTCGGGGGCCTGGCAGGGAGACGGGCAGTGACGGTCCGGGGAACGGCGGGGCGTCGCGAGCCCGCCCCTCTCCTGCTCCCCGGGTCGTAACGGCCGGAGCGGGGCCGCCCCGACGGCCGTCAGCGGCCCAGCCGGTACGCGGCCCAGCGGTCCGCCGAGCCCCGCAAGCGGTGCGTCCAGTCGTTGGGGTGTTCCTCCTCGGTGGACCGCCAGTAGCGCTGAAGGGCGACGGCGGCGACGTCCAGTTCGCGGGCGGAGGCGGTGGACCAGGCGGGCACCTTCGCGGCCCACTGCTCGGCCTCGTACGGGCCGTGTCCGGCGAAGCCGAGCCACACCACCCAGCACGCCGGGTCGATCCATGCGGCGCCCCGGGTGGCCCACGCCCAGTCGACGACATGGACGCCGCCCCGGCCGTCCCGGGCAGAGCCGTCCGCCGTGGGCCGGTCGATCACGGGCCGGTCGGCCACCGAACTGTCGGCGATGCGCACATTGGTGTGGAACCAGTCGGTGTGCAGCAGCACCGTACCGGCGAGCAGCGCCGCGTCGGCGGGGTCGTCGAGCAGGCCGCCGAAACGTTCCGCGGCGTCCTCCACCTCGACGCCCGGGCACGGAATCCGCCCGAGCGCCGTCATGGCCTCGACGACCAGGGGAAGATCGGCGGAACCCGGCGCGTAGTCGGCGCTGCGGCCGGGAACGTACTCGAAGCCGAGCAGGTCCCAGTCGGCGGTCGTGGCGCGCCACAGCAGCTTCGGCGTGACCGGGGCGACGTACGGATTCACCGCCGCCTCGCGCGCCTGCGTCCACACCAGCGGCTGATCCCGCCGCACCCCCTTGACGAAGCACCGGCCCGCGGCGGTGTCCAGGACGGCGACGAACTGACTGCTGAACCCCTGCCCGACCGGCTCGACCCGTCCGACCGGGCCCGTCCGCTCGCGCACCGCCACACGGACCTCGTCGGGGAGTTCGTCCCAGCTCGTCTTCGGCATGGCGCGGAGTATAGGTGGCGCGTGACGGGGGACGACGGGTTCACTCCGAGGCGCGGTGCCGGGTGGTCCGGCGGCGCCCGCCCGGTCCCGCACGGCACGATGCCCGCCCGGCCGCGTCGGGCGGCGGGACGGGCATCGGCCGTCGGCGTGTGTGCGGCCGGTCAGCCGTTGGCGACGGGCCTGTCGTTCTCCGTCCGGCGCCACAGCCGGTCGGAGCTCGGCTGCGCGATGTTCAGGTAGAGGGTGTCCCAACTGCCGTCGTTGTACCGGTTCAGGCTGAGCGCCAGGTCCTTGTTCACCATCGGGCGGTACATCCACCAGCCGGTGTAGGCGTCACCGGCCTTCTCCGGGTACAGGCTCCACTTCTGGAGCCGCGAGCCGTCGCAGGTCCGCACGACGACCGTGGTTCCGCGCTGGGGCGTCGCGGCGCCGGGCTGGAGACACTTGTTCGCGGCCTCGTTGCGCAGCGTGGCGGTGTAGGTGTTGGGGGCGTCCGCCTGCCAGGCGGAGAGGTCGATCTCCCACCGCTCGGTGCTGTACTTCCACGCCGGGTCGCGCAGGGTGATGCCGGTGGCGCCCTCGGCGGTGCTGTTGTTGAGCAGGGCCAGACGGCTCCCGTCCATCTTGTTGATCAGGTCCTGGTTCGGGGTGGGCGCGGCGGAGGCCGGTGTCTGACCGGCCGCGGCGAGACCGGCAACGGCCAGGACGGCGGCGGCGAGAACCCGGGCGGGGTGGTGACGCTTGGGCATGGCGGTGTCCTTCTCGGTGCGGGGGAGTTCTTCGGACCGGGGGGTGCGCGAACGCGAGCCCTGGGCATCCAAACAGCCCCGACCCCCGCCGAAACGATCAGACAGGGCGGGAGACACCCCGTTTCACCCCATCGGATGCCGTTTTCGCCACCCGTTCAACTCGTGTGCAGCATCAGTCCGATGCCGACGACCATCAGCCCCGCCGCCGCGATGCGCGGAGCGCCGAACCGTTCCTTGAAGAACACGGTTCCCATGGCCGCGCCGACGATGATCGACGATTCCCGGAGGGCTGCGATCGGGGCCAGGGCCGTCCGGGTCTGCGCCCACAGGACGAGGCCGTACGCGATCACCGAGAGGGCCGCCCCCAGCAGCCCCAGCGCGGCGAACGGGCGCAACTGGGCGACCAGTTCGCCCCGACGCCGGTAGAGGGCGTAGGCCGGGACGGCCAGCCCCTCCAGGATCATCAGCCAGGCGATGTAGCCGAGCGGGGTCCCCGAGGCCCGCACCCCCACCCCGTCGACGGTGGTGTACGAGGCGATGGCCAGGCCGGTCGCGACGGCGGCCAGCAGCGCGGGCCAGTCCGGACGCCCGCCGGACCCCCGGATGCCCCAGAGCGCCAGCCCCACGAGTCCCGCCGAGGCCACCGCGACCCCCGCCGTGGCCCAGCCGTCGGGCCGCTCGCCCACGAAGACGGCGGCGAGGACGGTCACCACCAGCGGGGCCGTGCCCCGGGCGATCGGGTACATCTGGCCGAAGTCGCCCAGGGTGAACGACCGCATCAGCAACAGCATGTACACCACGTGCAGCACGGCCGAGACCACGAGGTACGGCCAGGCCCCGGCGGCCGGGAACGGGACGAAGCAGGCCGCCACCGCGCTGATCAGCAGCGCGCCCCCGGAGATCAGGGTGAGGGAGACGAGCTTGTCCTCGATCGCGTTGGCGAGGGCGTTCCAGCTCGCGTGCGTGACCGCGGCGACGAGTACGGCGAGGGCGACCAGCGGCGTCACGCGGAACGCTCGCGCACGTCCACAGTGGTGCCGTCGGCCCGCCCGATCAGCGGCTCGGGGCCGAGCGGGAAGACCGTGCGAGGGGTGCCCGCCACCGCCCGCACCACGTCACGGCCGAACAGTCCCCGGCCGGCCGGCCCCCGGGTCCTCGTCCGCGTCCGCCGTATTTCGACGTCGATGCCCAACTCCCGGAGGGGTTCGGTGAATCGGGGACGGGTCCCGGACGGGGTGGCTGCGGTGGTGCCGGGGGCGGCGTCAGGGATGCTCATGCTCCGCACGCTACCGAAGGCGGTGCGTTCCCCACGCCGAGGGGCGGCGGCACGTTCCCGGCCGCTGCCGCCCGCCCCTCCCGTGCTGTCATCGGCCCGTGCGGTGTCACGAACCTCGTGGTGTCAGGAGCCCGCGCGCTGCTACGAGCCCGCGTGGTGTCAGGAGACCGCGCGGCGTCATGAACCTCGTGGTGTCAGGAGCCCGCGCGGAGCACCGCCGCCACCACCGGGCCCGCCGCGTCGCCGCCGTGGCCGCCGGCCTGGACGACCGCCGCGGCGGCCAGGTCGTTGCTGAATCCGGTGAACCAACTGTTCGACGTGGCCTGGCCGTCCACCTCGGCCGAGCCGGTCTTGGCGCCCTTGTCGCCGCCGACCGAGGCCATCGCCGCCCTGCCGGTACCCCAGCTCGCGGTCTGCCGCATCATGTTGGTGAGCTGCTGGGAGACGGACCGGGGAAGCGACCGGGCGGCGGTGGCGATGGGCCTGCCGTCGAGGTCCGGGTCGACGATGATCGGCTGACGGAAGGTGCCGGTGCGCGCGGTTGCGGTGACGGACGCCATGTTGAGCGCGTTCATCTGGACCGTGCCCTGGCCGATGTACTGGGCGGCGGCCTCGCCCCCGACGGCCTCCGGGACCTTGCCGTCGACGGTCAGCACACCGGTCTGCCAGTTCAGCCCGATGCCGAAGACGTCACGCGCCTCCTTGGCGAGTGCCGAGTCGTCGTCCACGTCGTCGATCTGCTTGATGAAGGCGGTGTTGCAGGACCGGGCGAAGCTGGTGGTCAGGGTCCCGTCGGGGATGGAGAAGCCGTCGAGGTTCTTGAAGGTGCGCCCCATGTACATCACGGTGGGCGGGCACTCGATCTTCTGGTTCGCCGAGGCGAAGCCCTTCTCGATCAGCATCGCCGCCGTCACGATCTTCATCGTCGAGCCGGGGGCCTGCTTGCCCTGGAACGCGGTGTTGAAGCCGGTGGCCGGGTTGTTGGCGACCGCGCGGATCGCGCCCGTGGACGGTTTGACCGCGACCACGGACGCCTGGCTGAACTTCTTCACCGCCGTCTCGGCCGCCGCCTGGGCGTCCGCGTCCAGTGTGGTCCGCAGCTTGCCGGGCTTGCCCTTGCTCAGGACGAGCAGACTCTTGTCCGGGCTGCCCGCGTCCGCGCTCTCGATCACGGTCTCGATGCCCGCGCTGCCGCCCGCCTTCTGCCCGTACTTCTCGCGCAGGGCGTCCAGGATCGTGCCCAGGGACGGGTACTTCTCCTTGGTGAGCACCTTGCCGTTGTGGTCGACGGCCTCGATCGACGGCGTCGACGCCTCGCCCGTCCGCAGCTTCGTGCCGGGCTTCAGCTCCGGGTGGATCACCGTGGGGGCCCAGTCGACCAGCGGCCTGCCCGTGGTCAGGCCGCGCACCACGGTCAGTGCGGAGGAGTACGACCAGGGCTTGGACGTGCCCTCGAACGACACCGTCGCCTTCACCGTGTAGGGCACCTTCGCGCCGACCGCGAGGCCCGGAGTGATCACCGCCTCGGTGACGTGGGCCTCCTCCTGATACCCGGCGAGGGCCGGTTCGGCCTCGGCCGCGTTGTTCGTGAGCTGCGAGGCGACGGAGGCCTCGCCCTTCGCCCAGGCGTCGAGGAACTTCTTCGACACGTCGGCGATCTCGGCCTCGGTGACCGGGCCCGTCTTCACCTCGGCGGAGGCGGACGTGGTTCCCGTGTCGCCACCGCCGCCGCCGTCCTTGAGCGCGCCCAGGATGTTGTACGCCCCGTAGCCCACCCCGCCGACCACGACCGCGAACACCCCGCCGACTATCGCGACCTTCGCTCCACTGCGCATGTCTTGCAGTCCCCTCCCCAGGAGTCCCTCTTGAACATGTTCAAACGAATGCCGCTGGGCACACTACGGGACCCCGGTGACAGCCGGGCCCGTCGTTATCGGAACGGGATGTGTGTGGTCTGAACACATGAGGTGAGTCCGGATCGACGCCCGGCCGTCCCGGAACGACGCCCGGGAGGCCCGTGGTCGTCGACCACGGGCCTCCCCGTTACCGCTCGTGGCGCTCCGCGGGGTCAGATGCCGCCCGCGGCCCTGCGGCGACGGGCGGCGAACACCGCTCCGGCGCCGAGCGCGACCGTGGCGACGCTCGCGAGCGCGAGCGGCGCCGTCGCGGAGGACGTACCCGTCGCGGCGAGGCCGCCGTCCGTACCGGTCCCGGTTCCGGTGGCCGCCGTCCGTACCGTCTGCTCGGAGGCGCCGCCCTGCGCCGAGGGGCCCGTACCCGTGTTCGTGCCGGGCTTCGTGGTCTGCGGCCGCTCGTCGTCGTCCTTGCCGGGCAGGCCGGGCTCGGCCTCGTCGGTGCCGGGCTTGCTGCCCGCGGGCAGCAGCTCGAAGTCGTAGCGCTTCATCGGGCCCAGGACGCACGGGTTGTACGCGTCGGAGGCGTCGCCGGCGAACAGGGCGAAGGCGTCGCCCTTCTTGGCCGCGGGGTCGACCCGCATCCGGAACTTCACATCACTGTGCTCGCCCGGCTTCATGGTGTCGATGTGCGCGATGTGCTCGGACCCGTAGCCGCTGAGGGCCTGCCACTGCGAGCCGTTGGACCATTCCACCTTCAAGGGCCCCTCGGTCTTGCTGCCTTGCTGGACCGCGTGGAAGAACACCAGGGGGTCCACGGCCAGAGTGCGCCCGGTCCCGTTGGTCACCCGCAGGGTGAAGTCGACGGTGGTTCCGACGACGACCTGGGACGGCAGTCCCACCAGGTGCGAGGTCAACCCGGTCTCCCTGACGCACTCCTTGGCGATGGCGAGTGCCTTATCGGCGGCCTCCTTGGCCTTGAGCGCCTTCGCGGGCGCGTCCTGGACCAGGCTGTACTTGCGGACCGCCGCGACCCTGGCGTCGATCCACGCGGCGGAGGCCGCCTCGGCCGCGGTGTCGGCCTCCTTCTTGGCCCCGACCGCCTTCGTCAGCTCCGCCTCGGCGACATCGAGGGCCCGCTGAGCCTCGGCCTTCTCGGCGTCGCCCTGGGCGGCTTCGAGCGTGGCCCCGGCGTCCGCGACGGCCTTCTCGGCCGCCTCCTTGGTGCCGGCCGCCTCCTTGGCCGCCTTGTCCGCGGCGGCGGTGGCCGCCTTCAGCGGATGCGTGTCGGAGTCCAGGGCGGCAAAGGCGGCCATGAGCTCCTTGTACCCCTCCTCCTTGGCGACGACGGCGCCCTCGTGCGCCTTCTTCGCCTCGGCGGCGGCCTTCACCAGCTCCTCGTACGTGGGCCGGTCCTGTGACCGCGCCGCGGCGGGTCCGGTGGCGGCGAATGCCGGAGCGGTGGCGAACAACGCGACCGGAGCGGACACCGCGACGACGGCTGCGACGGCAAGGGAACGGCAAAGTCTCACGTGGTTCCTTTTCTGACCGGAGAATAGAGGAACGGGCGCTCCGATGTGTGTGTGAGCAGGCCCGAACGGCGCCGATTTTATAGCTCGGCCAGAGAATGACCCGCTGCTTTTTCCGTCCTGCGGTTCCGCGCAGGGGGCGCGTGAGCAGATAAAAGGGGCAAATAAGGATGGTTGTTCGGAAGGTTTGCATTCTTCTGTGACTCATGTCACCGCGGTGTCGACGGTTTCTCCGTGTCCGCGCCGCGCTCTGCCGCCTCCGGGCCCGTCTGACCAGGATGCTTCGTCCGAGGTGAGGGGGCGGGTGCTGACGGTCCACGACGGCCGGGGCGTCTGCTTACGTCGCCGGGACGGGTCCGGGTCCGCCTCCCGTGCAGTGCGTGGGAATGGCCGTGGCGCGATTATCACTGTACGGAGCGAAATGCCGGGTGGTACGGAGTGTGATCCCGGGATTTCGCGTCGCGGGAATTTCTTGCCCCTTGCCCGTGCGGCGGGAAATGCGCGCGGTGCGCGGTGCCCTCCGGTACCGATTTGCGCTGATCGATTGTTCGGTACCGATTTATTTCTGCTGTTTGCTCGGTGCCGTTCACTTCGATCGATTGCTCGGTACCGTTTCACTTCGGTCGATTTCGGGGATTGCCGCTCGGGGCACCGCCCATGGGGTCGTCCGACCCAGATCGAGCACCATCACGTCGTGAACGTCCGCACCCTCCCACGGATGTGCCTCGCCGACCGTCCGATACCCCCACGCCCGGTACGCAGCCCGCGCCGACGTGTTGTCCTGGTGGACGTTGAGCAGCACGCGTTCGGCCTCGGTGCCGGAGAGCAGGGTCCGGTGCAGCCGGCCTGCGATGCCCCGACCGCGCCACCGTCCACGCACGGCGATCTCCATGAGGCCGAAGGTCCGGTGCCCGTCCTCACGACTCATGTCGTCGGGCACCGGCCGGGTGAGCTGGTTCCACCATTCCGTGTCGGGCCCGAGCGGGCAGCCGTACGCCATACCGACCGGCTCGCCCTCCCCGGTGCGGGCAAGGGCACCGACGAATGAAGGTCTACGGGTCTGCGAGCGGAAGCGCCGGAACGCGGCCGCGATGTCGTCCGCGGTCTCGTTGTAGGGCGGCTCAGCGAACGCCTCGGCGTAGACCAGCATGAAAGCGTCCTCGGCCCGCGCGGTGGCCGGCCCGTCCAGGCGTTCGACGGCGATGGTTTCCTTCTGGGTCACGCGGTATCTCCTCGGACGGTCTCACGGATGTGCTCGCCGCACTCGCGACCGTCGTGCTCGAAAGACGCTCGGGGCGATGCCGTGGGCTCACGTGGCCTCGCCCCTTCCACCTTCTTCCTCCCGCCGCGGTGAAGACGCCGGGCGGCGATCTTCGCCCTCAGATCCAGGTGTCCAGCCACATCCGTTCGCGCCAGGAGTCGTCCGGGATCGGGCTGCCGGTGTAGATCGGCCAGAAGTAGATGAAGTTCCAGACGATCAGCAGGACCAGGACGCCCGCGGCGACCGCCCCGAGCGTGCGTCTGCGTTCGCCGGACGGGTCGCCGGTCATCAGGCCGATCTCCCGGGCCGGTCCCGTACCGGCCGCCGGGCCCAGCATCGCGCCGATCATCATCGTCACCGCCAGGCACAGGAACGGCACGAACACCACCGCGTAGAAGAGGAAGATCGTTCGCTCCTGGTACAGGAACCAGGGCAGCCAGCCCGCCGCGACGCCGCAGGCGATCGCACCGGCCCGCCAGTCGCGCCGGAAGATCCACCGCCACAGCACGTACACCAGGGCGAAGCACGCCGCCCACCACAGCAGCGGCGTCCCGATGGCCAGCACCTCGCGGGAGCACTTGCCGGTCGCCGAGGCCGCACAACCCGGCTCTTCCGCCCAGAAGTACGAGACCGGCCTGCCGAGCACGATCCAGCTCCACGGGTTGGACTGGTACGTGTGGCCGGAGGTCAGGTTCACGTGGAACTCGTAGACCTGGTACTCGTAGTGCCACAGACTGCGCAGCCAGTCCGGCAGCCAGGTCCAGTTGCCGCCCCTGCCGTCGCCCTCGGCCCAGTCGCGGTAGTAGCCGCGGTCGGTGACGATCCAGCCGGTCCAGGAGACGAGGTAGGTGCCGATCGCGACCGGGACCGTCGAGACGAAGGCCGGCAGCAGGTCCCGCCTGAGCACCGCCGCGTACGGGCGGACCGCGCCCGCCGTGCGCCGCGCGCCCACGTCCCACAGCACCGTCATCAGGCCGAAGCCGACCAGGATGTACAGGCCGTTCCACTTGGTGGCGAAGGCCAGCCCCAGCATCAGGCCGGCGACCAGCCGCCACGGGCGCAGACCGAGCCGCAGGTGCTCCGCGACCTCGGCGTCCGGGCGCATTACGCCCTCCTCGTCCACCGGCAGTGCGGCGGCGAGCCTGCGCCGTGCCCAGTCGCGGTCGATCAGCAGCGCGCCGAACGCCGCCACCACGAAGAACATCAGCACCAGGTCGAGCAGCGCGGTGCGGCTCATCACGAAGTGCAGGCCGTCGAAGGCCAGCAGTGTGCCCGCCAGACACCCCAGGAACGTCGAACGGAACAGCCGCCGCCCGATCCGGCACAGCATCAGCACCGACAGCGTGCCGAGGACCGCGACCATGAATCGCCAGCCGAACGGTGTGAAGCCGAAGAGCTGCTCACCGAAGCCGATGATCCACTTGCCGACCGGCGGATGCACCACATAGCCCGGGTCCGCCGGGACGGGCACCTGTGACGGGTCGGCGAGGATCAGCTTGTCGACGTCCTTGGGCCAGTTGCCCTCGTAGCCCTGGTTGACCAGGGCCCAGGAGTCCTTGGCGTAGTAGGTCTCGTCGAATATCAGCGCGTGCGGGCTGCCCAGCTTCCAGAACCGCAGCACCCCGGCGACCAGCGCCACCAGCAGCGGACCGCCCCACGCGGACCAGCGCACCAGACGGTCGGCCGTCCTCGGGGACATTCCGAGCACCGCCCACAGCTGGGGGCCGGGCCGGGTGTACGGCGGGACCAGCCGCTCGCGCAGCCCGATCCCGGGCTGTGGCACATGGCCGAAGCGGCGCAGCCGCCGCTGCCATGCGGGCGGCTCTTCGCCGTGCGGATTCCCGGCGTCTTGGCCCGGCCGGGCCTCGGGCGCAGTACTCGTCACCGCGCCATCGTAGGGAACGCGTCTGTGCGGGCGCTGTCGCCGGTGCTGCGAGGATGACTCATGTGACTGGAACGACTGGAATGACTGGAACGCTGGTACTCGCGGGAACCCCCATCGGTGACGTGGCGGACGCCCCGCCGCGCCTCGCCGCCGAACTGGGGTCGGCCGACGTCGTCGCCGCCGAGGACACCCGACGGCTGCGCCGCCTGACCCAGGCGCTCGGCGTCCACACCACGGGGCGTGTCGTCTCCTACTTCGAGGGCAACGAGTCGGCCCGTACCCCCGAACTCGTCGAGGCCCTGACCGGCGGCGCCCGCGTGCTGCTGGTCACGGACGCCGGGATGCCGTCCGTCTCCGACCCCGGCTACCGGCTCGTCGCCGCGGCCGTGGAGCAGGGCATCCGGGTGACCGCGGTGCCCGGCCCGTCCGCGGTGCTCACCGCGCTCGCCCTGTCCGCGCTGCCCGTCGACCGGTTCTGCTTCGAGGGTTTCCTGCCGCGCAAGGCCGGGGAGCGGCTCGGCAGGCTCCGGGAGGTCGCCGACGAGCGTCGCACCATGGTGTTCTTCGAGGCCCCGCACCGGCTCGACGACACCCTCGCGGCGATGGCCGAGGTCTTCGGCGCCGACCGCCGGGCGGCCGTGTGCCGGGAGCTGACCAAGACGTACGAAGAGGTGAAGCGCGGCCCGCTGGGCGAGCTGGCGGCCTGGGCGGCGGAAGGCGTGCGCGGCGAGATCACCGTCGTCGTCGAGGGCGCCCCCGACACCGGTCCCGAGGAACTCGACGCCGAGGAACTGGTGCGCAGGGTGCGGGTGCGCGAGGAGGCGGGTGAACGACGCAAGGAGGCGATCGCGGCCGTCGCCGCGGCGGCGGGACTGCCCAAGCGCGAGGTCTTCGACGCGGTCGTGGAGGCGAAGAACGCGGCGAAGGGTGCAGGGAAGGGCGCGGCGAAGGGGGCAGGCAAGGGCGCGGCGGAGGATGCGGAGAAGGGCGGGGCGCGGAACGGCTCCGCGTGAACGGCTCCGCGTATCGCTCGGCGCTGTGGACCAGCCCCGCGTAAAGCAAAGGACTATCGTAAAAGAAGGAAAGCGCAAGCCGCGTACAGGGCCTTTCTGCCACGAGAAGGCCAAAAACGCTCCAACACTCGACAGGGCCTGGTGCGCTCCCGCCGGTGCGGGCGTCCACTGGTTCGGGGACGCACTCTCAGGGGTGATTGTCCGGCGGACAAAGGAGCAGGCATGAGTGAGATCGCAGCAACCACCGTGCACGAGGCGTATGCCTTCGCCTGCATGAGGTGCGGATACGGTTGGGAACAGGCGTACGAGATAGAGCATCACGTCGACGGTTCCCACAACCCCTTCATCATCTACAAGGCGGACGGGGAACAGGTGCCCTCCCCCCTTTCCAGGCCCACCTGCACGAACTGCGGCGGCCATGTGGTCCGGATCATGCGGGCCGGCCGGGTGTCGACCGTTCAGCAGCTCCTCCGCCACGCCCAGCCGACCCCGTCGGCGGCCGGGAACGCCGACCCCGGTGAGGACGGGGTCGTTGCCGCGACCGCCGCGTCCACAGGTGCGGAGCGCCACTGGCACCTGTCCGATCTGCTGCACCCCTTCCACCGCAAGTAGCGCCCCCGCCCGGTCGCGGCCCGGCCCCGCACGGGCACCCGGCGCCGTCCTCGTACGATCGTCGGCATGAGCCGTACCGAAGCCCCGCCGCTGCCCGAACCCCTCCGGGTACCGGTCGCCGATTCGCACACCCATCTGGACATGCAGGACGGGACCGTCGAGGAGAGCCTGGCCAGGGCCGCCGCGGTCAACGTGACCACCGTGGTCCAGGTGGGCTGCGACATCGCCGGTTCGCGGTGGGCCGCCGAGACCGCCGCCGCGCACCCGAACGTGCACGCGACGGTCGCCCTCCACCCCAACGAGGCACCGCGCATCGTGCACGGAGATCCGGTCGGCCGGTCGCGCCAGGGGGTACGGGAGGGCGGCGGCACCGCCGCGCTGCACGAGGCGCTCGCCGAGATCGACGCACTCGCCGCACTCGACCACGTACGCGGAGTCGGCGAGACCGGACTCGACTACTTCCGTACCGGCCCGGAGGGCATGGCGGCCCAGGAGGAGTCGTTCCGGGCCCACATCGAGATCGCCAAACGGCACGGCAAGGCGCTCGTCATCCACGACCGCGAGGCCCACACGGACGTGCTGCGCATTCTCGCGGACGCGGGCGCGCCGGAGCGGACGGTGTTCCACTGCTACTCCGGAGATGCCGACATGGCCAGGATCTGCGCGGACGCCGGATACTTCATGTCCTTCGCCGGCAACGTCACCTTCAAGAACGCCCAGCCGCTGCGCGACGCGCTGGCGGTCGCCCCGACGGAGCTGGTCCTTGTCGAGACGGACGCGCCGTTCCTGACCCCCGCCCCCTACCGCGGGCGGCCCAACGCGCCCTACCTCGTCCCGGTCACGCTGCGGGCCATGGCGGAGGTGAAGGGCCTCGACGAGGACACCCTGGCGGCGGCCGTCGCCGACAACACCGCGCGCGCCTTCGACTACTGACGGACGCCGGTGACCGCTGACGGACGCCGCTCGTCGGGCACGCGCCGCGAAGCGCTTTACGCTTACCGGGTGAGCACCACTGAGCCCGATGCCCTCCTGGGCCCCGCAGACATCCGCGAGCTGGCCGCCGCGCTGGGCGTACGCCCGACGAAGCAGCGCGGCCAGAACTTCGTCATCGACGCCAACACGGTCCGCCGGATCGTGCGCACGGCGGAGGTCGGCCCGGACGACGTCGTCGTCGAGGTCGGCCCGGGGCTCGGCTCGCTGACCCTGGCGCTGCTGGAGGCGGCGGACCGGGTCGTCGCCGTCGAGATCGACGACGTGCTGGCGGCGGCCCTGCCGGGCACGATCGCCGCCCGGGTGCCGGAGCGCGCCGACCGGTTCGCGCTGGTGCACTCCGACGCGATGCTGGTCCGGGAGCTGCCGGGCCCGGCACCGACCGCGCTTGTCGCGAACCTGCCGTACAACGTCGCGGTGCCGGTGCTGCTGACCATGCTGGAGCGGTTCCCGTCCATCGAGCGGACCCTCGTGATGGTTCAGGCCGAGGTCGCCGACCGGCTGGCCGCCCGGCCCGGCAACAAGGTCTACGGCGTGCCGTCGGTGAAGGCCAACTGGTACGCGGACGTCAAGCGCGCCGGGTCGATCGGCCGCAACGTCTTCTGGCCCGCCCCGAACGTCGACTCCGGCCTGGTCTCGCTGGTCCGGCGCGCCGAACCGGTCTCGACCGGAGCGAGCCGGACCGAGGTCTTCGCGGTCGTCGACGCGGCCTTCGCCCAGCGCCGCAAGACGCTGCGGGCGGCCCTGTCCGGCTGGGCGGGCTCCGCGTCCGCCGCCGAGGCGGCCCTGGTCGCGGCCGGGATCTCGCCGCAGGCACGCGGCGAGGCACTGACGGTCGAGGAGTTCGCCGCCATCGCCGAGCACAAGCCCGGCCGGTCGGCCGGGAACCCTGCCTCCGGGAGCGCCGAGTGAGCGTCACCGTCCGTGTACCCGCCAAGGTCAACGTCCAGCTCGCCGTCGGCGCCCCGCGCCCCGACGGCTTCCACGACCTCGCCAACGTCTTCCTGGCCGTCGGTCTCTACGACGAGGTCACCGCCACCCCCTCCGACCGGCTGCGCGTCACCTGTACCGGGCCGGACGCGGCGAAGGTCCCGCTGGACGCGACGAACCTCGCCGCCCGCGCCGCGATCGCCCTCGCCGAACGGCACGGCATCGCGCCCGACGTGCACCTCCACATCACCAAGGACATCCCCGTCGCGGGCGGCATGGCGGGCGGCAGCGCCGACGGCGCCGCCGCGCTGCTCGCCTGCGACACCCTCTGGTCCACCGGCGCCGACCGGGACGAACTCCTCGCCATCTGCGCCGAGCTCGGCAGCGATGTCCCGTTCAGCCTGGTCGGCGGCGCGGCGCTCGGCGTCGGCCGGGGCGAGCGGCTGACCCCCGTCGAGGTCGGTGGCACCTTCCACTGGGTCTTCGCGGTCGCCGACGGAGGGCTCTCCACCCCGGCCGTCTACGGCGAGTTCGACCGGCTCACCGCCGGCACCGACATCCCGGCCCCCGCCGCGTCCCCCGCGCTCATGGACGCACTGCGGTCCGGTGATGCCACCGCCCTCGCGGGCGCCCTGGGCAACGACCTCCAGCCCGCCGCGCTCTCCCTGCGCCCCGCACTCGCCGACACGCTCGCCGCGGGCACCGCGGCCGGTGCGCTGGCCGCCCTGGTCTCGGGCTCCGGACCGACCACCGCGTTCCTGGCGGCGGACGAGGAGTCGGCGCGGAAGGTGGCCGAGGCGCTGCTCGCCTCGGGGACGTGCCGTGACGCCCGGCCGGCGGTGTCCCCGGCACCGGGCGCCACCGTGCTGGCCTGACCCGGACTCGGATGTGGACCCGGGCGCCGGGCGTCACCCTGCCGGCCCGACCCGGATTTGGCCCCCGGGCGCCACTGTGCCGACCCGACCCGACCCGACCCGGCCCCGGACCGGGGCATGTCCCGCCCGGACCGGGGCACGGCGCATGCGGCCCGGACCGGGTGCGGCCCCCGGGTTCACGGCGGGCCGTCAGCCCAGGCGCAGGCTCTTCCTCGCCAGCTCGTACGCCGGAAGCATCGCCTCGTGCTCCTTCGTGTCCAGCCCGCCCAGGTGGATCACGACCGGCCCGTCCGGGGTGGAGACGGCGAAGGCCCGTTCCTTCTTCGGCTCGTCCAGAAGCTCGCTGACGACCGTGTAACCGACCTCGGTCGCGGGCTGGTCACCGGCCGTGCCCTCGGTGTACGTGACCTTCTCGGCCCCGCGCTCCTCGGCCATGAACGCCTCCAGGACCCGGCGCGGTGTGCGGTCGGACTTCTCGCCCTTCC
Source organism: Streptomyces sp. NPDC014734 (assembly GCF_043083325.1). Taxonomy (NCBI): domain Bacteria; kingdom Bacillati; phylum Actinomycetota; class Actinomycetes; order Kitasatosporales; family Streptomycetaceae; genus Streptomyces; species Streptomyces sp. NPDC014734. Next base: position 50,238 of record NZ_JBIBYN010000012.1, read on the forward strand.
AGACCCGCAGGAACCCGATGTGCCCGGCAGGCTTCGCGTCGATCTCGCAGACCATGGTGATCCCGCCCTGCACGCCCAGCGCGGCGCCGAGCTCGGAGCCCGGATCGACGTCGACGGCCTTCGGCTTCCAGGACGCCGCGAGGTCGAAGGTGACGGGCAGCCTGCACGCCGCACCGGAACCGCCGACCGTGCCGCCCTTCGCGGCGACCTTCCCGGCCGTCCCCGTCCCCGTTCCCGCCGCTGCCCCCGTCCTCTCGGCCCGCTCACCGGACAGCTTCGCGCTCCCGGCCCCGTCACCCGACGACCCCGTCCCGGCGTCCCCCGATTCCGACGAGCAGCCCGTCAGCACGGCCGCCGCGAGCACCGTCCCGGCCACCGCCCGCCGCCACGGTCTTCGGACGGCATTCCGTACAGTGCCGCGCCCGATCGAGTTCCTCATGAGTTCCCCTGCCCCTGAGAGCCTGTCGTGTGACCTCTGACCGGGCGGTCACGTCCGGGCACGCACGTTTCCGGCGTTGCCGGCATGACCGAGCAGCTCCGCGCTACCGGGCCGTCCCGGCGCCCTGGAACCGCACGCACCATGCCACGTCCGCTTTCCGGCCGAAGGCCATCCGACAGGCTCTGAGCGTCCGGTCGCCTTCCGACCGAGATCACCGCCGTTCACCGACTGTAGTGGCAGCGGCAGGCGGCGACGCGGACCTCCCGGCCCTCGACCCCGCGGACCGGACGGTGCTCGTCAGCGATCCGTCGGGACCGGAAGCGGAACACCTGAATTCCGTCCCGGGGCAAGGTGTTGATCCGTCCGGGGTGAGCAGGGAGGCGAGGGCACGCGGACGGCGTACCGCCCCGGCCCCGTACCCTGGGAAGCCGAACGAGTCCCCGGGGCAGGAGCGAAATGGCCGTCAATCTGATCAATGTCGAGCAGGTCAGCAAGGTGTACGGCACCCGTGCCCTGCTCGACGGGGTGTCCCTCGGGGTGTCCGAGGGGGACCGGATCGGTGTCGTGGGCCGCAACGGCGACGGCAAGACGACCCTCATCCGGATGCTCGCCAGGCTGGAGGACGCGGATAGCGGACGCGTCACCCACAGTGGCGGGCTGCGCCTGGGCGTCCTCACCCAGCACGACTCGCTCGACCCGCGGGCGACCATCCGCCACGAGGTGATCGGCGACCTCGCCGACCACGAATGGGCGGGCAGCGCCAAGATCCGCGACGTGCTCACCGGCCTCTTCGGCGGGCTCGCCCTGCCCGGCTTCGAGCACGGCCTGGACACCGTCATCGCCCCGCTCTCCGGCGGCGAGCGGCGCCGCATCGCACTGGCCAAGCTGCTCATCGCCGAACAGGACCTGATCGTCCTCGACGAGCCCACCAACCACCTCGACGTCGAGGGCATCTCCTGGCTCGCCGGGCATCTGCGGGCCCGCCGCTCGGCGCTCGTCTGCGTCACCCACGACCGGTGGTTCCTCGACCAGGTCTGCACCCGCATGTGGGACGTCCAGCGCGGCACCGTCCACGAGTACGAGGGCGGCTACAGCGACTATGTCTTCGCCCGGGCGGAACGGGAGCGGATCGCCGCGACCGAGGAGACCAAGCGGCAGAACCTGATGCGCAAGGAACTGGCCTGGCTGCGCCGCGGCGCCCCCGCCCGCACGTCCAAGCCGCGCTACCGCATCGAGGCGGCCAACGAGCTCATCGCCGACGTCCCGCCGCCGCGCGACACCAGCGAACTGATGAAGTTCGCCAGCGCCCGGCTCGGCAAGACCGTCTTCGACATGGAGGACGTGACCGTCCGGGCGGGCACCAAGACCTTGCTCGAACATCTCACCTGGCAGCTCGGCCCCGGTGACCGGATCGGTCTGGTCGGGGTCAACGGCGCGGGCAAGACCTCGCTGCTGCGGGCCCTCGCCGAGGCGGCCCGCACGGAGGGCGAGGCCCAGCCCGCCGCCGGGCGGATCGTCGTCGGCAAGACCGTCCGGCTTGCCTACCTCTCCCAGGAGGTCCGCGAACTCGACCCGGACCTGCGGGTGCTGGAGGCCGTGCAGCAGGTACGGGACCGGGTCGACCTGGGCAAGGGCCGGGAGATGACCGCCGGGCAGCTCTGCGAGAAGTTCGGGTTCACCAAGGAGAAGCAGTGGACTCCGGTCGGCGACCTCTCGGGCGGTGAGCGACGGCGGCTCCAGATCCTGCGCCTGCTGATGGACGAGCCGAACGTCCTCTTCCTCGACGAGCCCACCAACGACCTCGACATCGAGACCCTTACCCAGCTGGAGGACCTCCTCGACGGCTGGCCCGGGTCGATGATCGTGATCTCGCACGACCGGTTCTTCGTCGAGCGCACCACGGACCGGGTGATGGCCCTGCTCGGCGACCGCGCGCTGCGGATGCTGCCGCGCGGCATCGACGAGTACCTTGAGCGCAGGCAGCGGATGGAGGAGTCCGCGACCCCCTCCGCCGCCGCCCCGGTGCAGGCCGGTGAGCAGGCCGCCCCGGCCGCGGCGCTCTCCCCGCAGGCGGCCCGCGCGGCGAAGAAGGAACTGCAGAAGGTGGAGCGGCAGCTCGACAAGGTGTCGACGCGCGAGACCGCGCTGCACGCCCAGATCGCGGAACACGCCACCGATTTCGAGAAGGTGGCCAAGCTCGACGCCGAACTGCGGGAACTCGTCGCGGAGCGCGACGAGTTGGAGATGCGCTGGCTGGAACTGGCCGAGGACGCCTGACCGTCGTAGCCGTCGCACGTCCCACGGGCGAGACCTCTCGGGTCCCTCGGGTCCTGGGCGCCCGCCCGCGCGACCACCCGCCGGACCGTACGGTGCGCCGCCCACGCCGCCCGGCCGGTACCCCGGCCCGTACGGTCCGGCACCGGCCGGGCCCTGCCGATGCGGGTGGAGGACGGACGGCTGCTGATGTGCCCGACCGCGGCGAAGGGCAGGGGCGGGCGGCATCATGTCCCTCCCGACGGGCGGCGGAACGCCGCGGACGGTGCTCCGGCACCCGGTGGCCGCGGTCGCGGTCGAGCGGGGCTTCCTCGATTCAGGGGTCGCCCACCGGGACGGACACAGCCTCCTCGTGCGCGCGAGGATCAGTGGTATCGACGACCCGGAGGAGATGTCCGTGAAGTCGATGGCGGGCTTCGGGAACTGACGGTCCGGAACATGACCGGCCGGTGACGAGGGAGGCGACCGGGGCGTCGTCCGAGGCGTAACGGGGGCATCACAGGGCGGTTCTCCCTTGGGAACAGGGAGCGGACCGACCCGGTGGCCGAGGTGTTGAGGGTGGTACAAAGAAGCCCCGCTCGACTGTCGTAACACCGCGGGATCCATGCCCGATTCGCTCCTTTCCGTGGAGTTCAGGGGGTCTTGTCGGACTCTTTGTGCGCCCCGGAATCGCGGGGGAGACCGGAACGGGTACCGGACCGCACGAAGGGGGACGTGCTGATGAGCCAGCCGCCCAGTCAGCAACCGCCGCAGGGAGGCTTCGGCGCGCCGCAGGAGCCGCCGCAGGGGAGTCCTCAGCCGCCCCAGGGCCCGCCGCCCGCGCAGCCGCCGCAGGCGCCCTCGTTCTCGAAGGCCCCCTCGGCACCGCAGACCCCGCCGCAGACCCCGCCTCCCGCGCAGCCGCCGCAGGCTCCGCCGTCCGCGCCGCCCGGTTACGGCTACCCGCAGCCGCCCGGCCAGGCACCGGGCCAGGCCGCCGGTTACGGCTACCCGCAGCAGCCGGGCCAGCAGCCCGGCCCGTACAACCAGCAGCCCGGCCCGTACGGTCAGCAGCCGGGTCCGTACAACCAGCAGCCGGGTCCCTACGGTCAGCAGCCGGGTCCGTACAACCAGCAGCCGGGCCCGTACGGTCAGCCCGCGCAGCCCGGTTACGGCTACCCGCAGCAGTACCCCGGCGCACCGCTTCCCGACGGCCCGGGCGGGGGCGGCGGGGCCAAGCGCAAGCCCGCGGTGATCATCGGTGCCGCGGCCGCCGCGCTGCTGGTGGTCGGTACCGGCGTCTTCTTCGCCGTGAACCCGGGCGACGACGACAAGAAGCCCGTCGCGGGGAAGAGCGAGGACGTCAAGCCGAGCGGCTCGGCCTCCGTCGACCAGGGCGGCGGCGACGGTGACGGCCGCGATGTCGACGAGGACCTCAACGTCGGACGCCGCGAGGGCGAGGCGAAGGTCCTCTGGCTGATGAAGAACGACGTCGACCTGCCGCGCAACGGCTCGGACGTGTACGGTCCCTGGATCGTCGGCGACATGATCGTCAAGGGCATGTACCGCGGGATATCCGGCTACTCCGCCACCGACGGCAAGCCGAAGTGGAACGTGCAGCTGCCCGCGGACCTGTGCGCCGCCCCCGCGCAGACCACCACCGACGGCAAGATCGTCGTCGGGGTCAAGAACGGCACCACCAGCAAGGCGGACTGTTCGGACCTCCAGATGATCGACCTCAAGACCGGCAAGGCCGGCTGGAAGAAGTCGATCACGAAGAACGGCATCTGGGACCTGATGTCGGACATCTCGCTCGCCATCAGCGGCGACACGGTCACCGTCGGCCGCACCGGCAACTCCAACGCCTTCCGGGTCAGCGACGGGAAGGAGCTGTTCGGCAAGCAACCGGGCAACTGCCAGCCGTTCGCCTTCGCCGGAGGGACGAAACTGATCGCCGCCTCCAACTGCCGCACCAATGACGTCGAGAACCCGCAGCAGCAGATCCAGGAACTCGACCCGGTGAGCGGGAAGCCCCGGTGGACGTACCAGCCCAAGCGCGGCTGGGAGATCGACCGGGTCTACTCGGTGAGCCCGCTGGTCGTCTCCCTGAAGAAGGAAAAGGAGTGGAGCATCCTCTCCCTCAGGGAGAACGGCACGCTCCGCTCCGGACTCAACAGCGACAAGGACGACAAGTTCGCGCCGGACTGCGGCAGCACCTTCGCGGTCTTCGGCAAGTCCCTGGACGGCTGCACCGGTGTCGCCGCCGACGCCAACACGTTCTACATGGCGACCGCGTCGGACGGCAGCGGCCTCGCCCGCACGAACAAGGTCGTGGCGTTCGACCTGAACACCGGGAAGACCAAGTGGAAGGCCGCGGCCCCGGCCGAGCGGGTGGTGAAGCCGCTGCGCATGGAGGGCGGCGACGTGCTGCTCTACGTGGAGGCCGGATACAACAAGGGCGGCGGGATCGCCACCCTCGCCCCGACCGGCGGCACCCCGAAGATGCTGTTGCAGCACCCGGAGTCGACGTCCCAGATCGAGAGCACCTTCTACAACTCGAAGGTTCTCTACGCGAACGGCCGTTGCTTCATCGCGAGCGGCCGGGTCAGTGCGCGCAACGACAAGGAAGAGCTGGAGACGAAGACCATGATGGCCTTCGGCAACTGACGGATCACGAGGGCGTCCGGCGGTATCGGGCCGTCGGCGTCCGCCGGATCACGACCGGCGGCGGCCCGGCATCCGCCACCGCCGCCGGCCCCGTTCGACCCACCGACACTCCTTTTCCCTCCCTTCCCCCCAGAGGTACGTACGCCATGACGCAGCCGCCCCAGCAGCCGCCCAACGAACCGCCCCAGGGCGGTTTCGGTGCCCCGCAGGATCCGCCCCAGGGCGGTTTCGGCGCCCCACAAGGTCCGCCGCAGGGCGGCTTCGGTGCCCCGACCCCGCCGCCCGCCGACACCACTGCGCCGGCGGGTCCGCCGCAGCAGCCGGGCCCGGCCCACGGAGTCCCGCAGGGTCAGCCCCCGCAGCCGGGTTACGGCGCCCCGCAGAATCAGCCGACCCAGCCCGGTTACGGCGCCCCGCAGGGACAGCCGGCCCAGCCGGGATACGGCTACCCGCAGCAGGGGCAGCCGACCCAGCCCGGCTACGGCTACCCGCAGGGACTGCCGCCCGGCCAGCCGCCGCAGCAGGGCTATGGCTTCCCGCACGCCATGCCGCCCGGCCAGCCGCCGCAGCAGGGTTACGGCTACCCGACCACCCCGATGCAGCAGCAGTACCCGCCGCAGCAGAACGGGAACGGGAACGGCGGCAAGAAGTTCAGTACCCAGATGCAGATCATCGTCGCCGCCGCGGTCGCCGTGGTGCTGATCGTCGGCGGGGGCATCTGGTACGCCAAGAGCGGCGGCGGCGACGACAAGAAGAAGGAAGAGGCGTCCCAGTCCAGCGGCGGCACCTCCGACGGCAAGGACAGCGGCGAGAGCGGCAGCGCGCCCGACGGCGCGGGCAAGGAGAAGGCACCGGACAACCCCAGGTCCAAGGTCGCCTTCCAGATGCCGATACCGAAGGTCACCGAGGTCACCACGCTCTCCGGCTCCTGGCTGACCGACAAGGCGTACGTGAAGACCGGCATCAACGAGATCGTCGGCTACGACGCGGTCAAGGGCACCAAGCTCTGGTCCATCCCGCTCGCCGGACAGCTCTGCGCCGCCTCCCGGCACATGACCGCCGACTACAAGACGGCCATCGTCTTCGAACAGGGCAAGCCCACCAAGGCCAAGAAGTACCAGCCGTGCAACCAGGTCGCCGCGCTGGACCTGAGCACCGGCAAACTGCTGTGGAGCAAGTCCGTGAACGCCGCCACCAGCGGCGACGCACCGGTCAGGTTCGAGGAGGTGACGGTCAGCGGTACCACGGTCGCCGCGGGCGGGAGCGAGGGCGGCGCCGCCTTCAACCTGAACACCGGTGCCGAGCTCTGGAAGCCGAAGGCCAGCACCGACGGCTGCTTCGACCGGGGTTACGGCGGCGGCGAGGCACTCGCCGTGGTCCGCTCCTGCGGCAAGTACGACGACCCGCAACTCGTCATCCAGGCCCTGAACCCGGCCGACGGCGCCCCGATCTCCTCGTACAAGATGCCGCCCGGCGTCGACTACGCGAGCATCGTCTCCACCAAGCCGCTGGTCGTCGCGGCCGATGTCGGCGACACCGCCGGGGACGGCAGCGGTATCTCGGACTTCTTCTCGATCGACGCCTCCACCGGCAAGCTGCTCACCAGGATCGCGGCGGACGGCGACAAGTACGCCGCGCGCTGCAAGTCCACCCTGGTCGAGAGCTGCAACAGCCTTGCCGTCGGCAACAACCGCATCTACGTGCCGACCGAGAGCCACGAGGGCACCGGGGAGTACGGCGACACCAACGAGATCGTCTCGTTCGACCTCGCCACGGGCAAACCGACCAGCGACCGGGCCGACGCGGGCGACCGCTACAAGATGTTCCCGATCCGCATGGACGGCGGCAACATCATCGCGTACCGCACCCCTCCCTACGACAAGGGCGGTCAGATCGTCTCCATCGACGGCGGCACGTTCAAGCAGACCGTGCTGATGGAGAACCCGAGCGACAAGACCGTCCGTGACGTGGAGACCAACTTCAGCCCGGACTACTCGGAGTTCCGCTACAACGACGGGCACCTGTACCTGTCCAGCACCTTGGTGAGCAAGCCCCACGGCACCCTGGACACCAGCCGGCGCCTGTTCGTCGGCTTCAGCAGGGAGTGACGCGGCCGCACGAACAACCACCGCGCGTGTGGCGGGGGTGGGGTCCGCCCGGCGGCTCCGCCCCCGCTCGCGTTTCCGGACCGCTCGTGTTTCCGGGCCGCTCGCGCCTTTGGCCGATAACGCGTCCGGGACGGCGGCCGAGCGTGTAGCTTGCCGGGTCAAGGTGGGCCGGGGGGTCTGGCACCACCGCTACGGGGGTGTGCTCGATGGGTGTGCGGCTCATGGTGATCGACGATCACCGCCTGCTCGCCGAGGCGCTCGCCTCGGCGCTGAAGCTGCGGGGCCATCGGGTGCTCGCGGCGGCGGCGCCGACAGCGGGAGCGGCCGAACTGGTGATCAGCCGGGCCCCCGAGGTCTGCCTGTTCGGCACGGCGGCGCCCGCCGAACCCGGCGTCTTCGACCCGATCGCACGCATCCGGCGGGAGCGCCCCCAGGTGGCGGTGGTGGTGCTCGGCCCCGTACCCAGTCCGCGCGGTATCGCCGCCGCCTTCGCCGCGGGCGCCGCGGGGTACGTCCGCCACGACGAGCGCATGGAGGGCGTCGAACGGGCGATGGCCAAGGCACGCGCCGGAGAGGCAGCGGTGTCGCCGCTGCTCCTCCAGGGAGCCTTCGCCGAACTCCTCGATCCGGTCGCCGCCCCGGACGACGAGGGACAACGACTGCTCCGGATGCTCACCCCGCGCGAGGTCGAGGTGCTGGTCCGGGTCGCCGAGGGCGAGGACACCCGGCTGATCGCGGCCGGGATGCGGATCGCGTCGAGCACCGCCCGCACACATGTGCAACGGGTACTGATGAAGCTGGGCGTCGGCTCCCGGCTGGAGGCCGCGGCACTCGCGGCCCGGACGGGACTCCTGGACCGGGCAGCCTCCGCCCCCGGGCCGGGCGTACGACGGGCCCCGAAGCGGGTCCACGCGGACTGACGACGCCGGCTGTCGCGGACTGACGACGCCGGCTGTCTCGGCTGTCGCGTTCGCGCCCCGGCCCCTGCCGCCCGTACTCCGCGCCCGCGTACGCGCCTGCCACTACGGGCCCGCCCCGGGCCGCCGGAACGCCCCGGCACTTGAGTCACACAGACGCATCGGCGCACAAGGCGCACAGGCGCACAAGGCATACATGCGCACAAGGCGCACAGGCGTCGGCGTGTTCCGTCCCGCCGTGCCCGCCGACCTCCTGCACCCCCGAGGGCCCCCGCCCACCCGAGGGCCCCTCCGCCCACCCACACATCACCGCGCCTCCCTCCACGGACCGGCTCCGACGATGCCGTGCGCCCGGCCCCGGACCGGGCCGTCATTGACGTGCGTGTTGGCTTGTGGTTCATTATGTTTGATTGTGTTTGGAGGAGTCTGGTGAAGAAAACGGTTACGACACTCGCCGACGGTCGGGAACTGCTCTACTACGACCGCCGTGACGACGCCGTCCGCGACGCCGAGGACCGGCGGCCCCTCGGCCGCGTCTCGACGTCGTCCGAGATCCGCCGGGACCCGTTCCTCGGAGACAGCGTCGCCATCGCCTCGCACCGGCAGGGCCGCACCTACCACCCGCCGGCCGACGAGTGCCCGCTCTGCCCCTCGCGGGACGGCCGGCTGAGCGAGATACCCGAGGCGGACTACGACGTCGCCGTCTTCGAGAACCGCTTCCCCTCGCTCGCCGGTGACTCCGGCCGTTGCGAGGTCGTCTGCTTCACCTCCGACCACGACGCTTCCTTCGCCGACCTCACCGAGGAGCAGGCCGCGCTGGTTCTGGCGGCCTGGACCGACCGCACCACCGAACTTGCCGAACTCCCGCAGGTGGAGCAGGTGTTCTGCTTCGAGAACCGGGGCGCCGAGATCGGCGTCACGCTCGGACATCCGCACGGGCAGATCTACGCGTACCCGTTCGTCACCCCGCGCACCGAACTGATGCTCCGCTCGACGGCCGCCCACCGCGCCGCGACCGGCCGCAACCTCTTCGACGACGTGGTGGCCCGCGAGGAGGCGGACGGTTCACGGGTCGTCCTGGCGGGCGAGCACTGGATCGCCTTCGTCCCGTACGCCGCCCACTGGCCGTACGAGGTGCACCTCCACCCCCGCCGCCGCGTTCCCGACCTGCGGTCGCTCGACGACGCCGCGCGCACGGAATTCCCACAGCTTTATCTGGAACTCTTGAGGCGATTCGACCGGATCTTCGGGCCCGGCGAGCCGCCGACCCCGTACATCTCGGCCTGGCACCAGGCCCCGTTCGCGGCCCCCGGCAGGGAGGACTTCGGGCTCCATCTGGAGCTTTTCACCATCCGACGCACCTCCGGCAAGCTGAAGTTCCTCGCCGGTTCCGAATCCGGCATGAACGTGTTCATCAACGATGTGCCGCCGGAGGCCGCGGCCCAGCGACTGCGAGAGGTAGCGAGCGAGTGAGCAAGCCCCAGAGGAAGTACCTGGTCACCGGTGGCGCGGGATACGTCGGCAGCGTGGTCGCCCAGCATCTGCTGGAGGCCGGTCACGCGGTCACCGTCCTCGACGACCTGTCGACGGGTTTCCGGGAGGGCGTTCCGGCCGGGGCGGAGTTCGTCGAGGGCCGCGTCCAGGACGCCGCGAAATGGCTCGACGCCTCCTACGACGGGGTGCTGCACTTCGCCGCGTACTCGCAGGTCGGCGAGTCCGTCACGGACCCCGAGAGGTACTGGACGAACAACGTCGGCGGCTCCCTCGAACTGCTCGCCGCGATGCGCGACGCCGGGGTGCGGACCCTGGTCTTCTCCTCCACCGCCGCGACCTACGGCGAACCGGCCACCACCCCCATCACCGAGGCCGACGCGACCGCGCCCACCAGCCCCTACGGCGCCACCAAGCTCGCCGTCGACCACATGATCAGCGGCGAGGCGAAGGCGCACGGACTGGCCGCCGTCTCGCTGCGCTACTTCAACGTGGCGGGGGCGTACGGCAGTCGGGGCGAGCGGCACGACCCCGAGTCGCACCTCATCCCGCTCGTCCTCCAGGTCGCCCTCGGCCGACGGGAGTCCATCGCGGTGTACGGCGACGACTACCCGACCCCCGACGGCACCTGCGTCCGCGACTACATCCACGTCGCCGACCTCGCCGAGGCCCACCTGCTCGCCCTGGACGCGGCCACCCCGGGCGAGCACCTGATCTGCAACCTCGGCAACGGCAACGGCTTCTCGGTCCGCGAGGTCATCGAGACCGTCCGCGCGGTCACCGGCCACCCCGTCCCCGAGACCGCGGCCCCGCGCCGCGCCGGTGACCCCGCCGTGCTGGTCGCCTCCGCCGCCACCGCCGGGGAACGGCTCGGCTGGACGCCGTCGCGCTCCGACCTCGCCGGAATCGTCACCGACGCCTGGGCGTTCGCCCGCCGAGAGGAACCCACCGCCTCATGACCGAGCACCACGACCCGGCCCCCGCACCCGCCGACCCGGCCGACGCCTTCACCGCGCTGTACGGCAGCGCCCCCGAGGGCGTCTGGGCGGCCCCCGGGCGGGTCAACCTGATCGGCGAGTACACCGACTTCAACGACGGCTTCGTGATGCCGCTCGCGCTGCCGCACACCGCGCGCGCCGCCGTCGCCCGCCGCACCGACGGCGAACTGCGACTCCACTCGTCCGACGTGCCGGGCGGAGTCGTCCGGCTCCGGATCGACGAACTTGCCCCGCATCAGGGGCACGGCTGGGCCGCCTACCCGGCGGGCGTCGTCTGGGCGCTGCGCGAGGCCGGTCACCCGGTCACCGGGGCGGACATCCAGCTCATCTCCGCCGTGCCCACCGGCGCCGGGCTCTCCTCTTCCGCGGCACTGGAGGTCGTCACCGCGCTCGCTCTGAACGACCTCTTCGAACTCGGCCTGACCGCACAGGAGTTGGCGGTCATCGGGCAGCGCGCCGAGAACGCGTTCGTCGGTGTGCCGTGCGGGATCATGGATCAGATGGCCTCCGCCTGCTGCACCGAGGGCCACGCCCTGTACCTCGACACCCGCGACCTCACCCAGCGCCAGGTTCCCTTCGACCTGGCCGCGCACGGGCTGCGGCTGCTGGTCGTCGACACCCGCGTCAAGCACGCGCTGGGCGACGGCGCGTACGCCGAGCGGCGGGCCGGCTGCGAGGCGGGGGCCGCCGCGCTCGGTCTGCGCACGCTGCGCGACCTGCCGTTCCCGGGGCTCGAAACGGCCCTGGAGACGCTTGCCGCGTCCGACGCGGACGAGTCCGTGGTGCGCTGCGTACGTCATGTGGTCGGTGACAACGAACGGGTGAGGCAGGTCATCGCCCTGCTCGACGCGGGCGACGTGCGCGCGGTGGGCCCGGTCCTCGACGCGGGACACGCCTCGCTCCGCGACGACCTGCGGGTCTCCTGCCCGGAACTGGACCTTGTGGTGTCGACGGCGGGCGGTGCCGGGGCGCTCGGTGCCCGGATGACCGGCGGCGGCTTCGGCGGCTCGGCGATCGTACTGGTGGACGAGGCGCGTGCGGACGCGGTCGCCGGGGCGGTACGGGCGGCCTTCGCCGCGGCCGGACACGCGGAGCCGGGGATCTTCCCCGCGGTGCCCTCGGCGGGCGCCCGCCGCCTCGCCTGACCCGGCCGCCCCGGCCGCCCCGGCCGCCTTCCGTCAGCTGACGATTCCGGCCAGGCGCGCACCGCGCACCGGCCGGCACCGGCCATCGACCGACCGGTGCCGGTCAGTTCCGCGAATCGCCTTACGCGCCGGACGACGCGCCGTACCCTGATGCACAGCACCGGTGGGGGCCGGTGCCGATTCAGGGGTACGAGACAGTCGGGTACGGCGCCCGGGGCGGATGGCAGTCGGCGCACGGCGGCGGCCGTGGGGCCGCGGTCCATCTCCCGGTCCGGGCGACCGTACCCGCGTCGTTCCGTTCCTTCGGCGGGCCGGGGTGCCCGGCAGCGTAGGCAGCAGGGGGTGCCTGTGGTTCGAATCCGGGTTCTGGTGGTGGACGACCACCGTATTTTCGCCGAGTCGCTGGCAGCGGCACTCGCGGCCGAGCCCGATGTCGAGGTGTCGGCGGCGGGCAGCGGCCCGGCCGCGCTGCGCTGCCTGGAACGGGCGGCCACCGAGGGGCGCGGCTACGACGTGATGCTGGTCGACGCCGAACTCGGCATCCTGACCGCGGCGGGGGGCCGCCGCGCGCCCGTCCCGGTGCCGCGCGCCGGGGAGAACGCACCGGTGGACGGCATCTCCCTGGTCGCCGGTGTCCACACCGCCCGGCCCTCCGTGCACACGGTGGTGCTCGCCGAGAAGGACGACCCGCACCGGGCCGCCCTCGCGCTCCAGGCCGGCGCCTCCGGCTGGGTGGCCAAGGACTGCTCGTTGCAACGACTCCTCACGGTCGTCCGGGGCGTGCTGCGCGACGAGACGCACCTGCCCCCGGCCCTGCTGACGGGCGTCCTGCGGGAGCTGACCGCGGCACGCAGACACCGCACCGAGAGCGAACAGCTCGTCGAGTCGCTGACCCCGCGCGAGCGCGAGGTGCTGCGCTGCATGGTGGCCGGGCTGGGGCGCAAGGCCGTCGCGGAGCGCCTCTACCTCTCCCCGCACACGGTGCGCACACACATGCAGAACGTCCTGGGGAAGCTGGGTGTGCACTCCACGCTCGCGGCGGTCGCGCTGGCGCGCCGGGCGGGCATCGGACCGGTCGACCTGGAACCGGCGGACCTGGGACCGGCCGGACCTGCCCTAGCCGGGGATGTTGTCGAACGGGGCAGTCAACTGGCGTAGCAGCCCCGCCAGTTCGCCGCGCTGCTGCGGTGAGAGTTCGCCCAGGATGGCGCGTTCCTGGGCGAGCAGACCGGCCAGTGACTGGTCGGCCCTGTCGCGGCCCTCGGCGGTGAGCCGGACGAGCACGCCGCGTCGGTCGTTGGGGTCGGGGAGCCGCTCGACGAGGTTCTTCTTGGCCAGCCGGTCGATGCGGTTGGTCATCGTGCCCGAGGTCACCAGCGTCTGGGTCAGCAACTGGCCGGGGGACAGCTGGTAGGGGGCGCCCGCGCGACGCAGCGACGTCAGGACGTCGAACTCCCACGGCTCCAGGTGGTGCTCGGAGAAAGCGATCCGGCGCGCCCGGTCCAGATGCCGGGCCAGACGCGAGACGCGGCTCAGCACCTCGAGCGGTTCCACGTCGAGGTCGGGGCGCTCACGGCGCCATGCAGCGACCAGTCGGTCGACCTCGTCCTCCATGTCGATCAGTGTAGAGGGTCTGTCGACATGAAGTCTCTTGAATTCAAGTGTCTTGACATCGAGATAACTCGGGCGTGATCCTGAATCCATGAGCGCACCTCTCTGGGATCCGCAGCAGTACCTGCGCCACGCGGATCACCGCACCCGCCCGTTCCACGACCTCCTGGCCCGCGTTCCCGACCCCCCGGCCGCACCGGCGCCCCGCGTCGCCGACCTCGGCTGCGGCGCGGGAAACGTCACCGCCCTCCTCGCCCGACGCTGGCCGAGGGCCCGTATCACCGGCTACGACAACTCGCCCCAGATGCTGGAACGGGCCAGGACCCACGCCGGGCCCCTCCTGGACTTCGTCGAGGCCGACGCCGCCACCTGGACCCCCGCCGAACCCTTCGACGTGATCGTCTCCAACGCCCTGCTCCAGTGGGTCCCCGACCACCTCGCACGCCTCCCCGTCTGGCTGGACGCACTCACCCCCGGCGGCACGCTCGCCCTCCAGGTTCCCGGCAACTTCGACCAGCCCTCCCACGTCCTCATGCGGGAACTCGCCGCCTCCCCGCGCTGGCGCGAGCGTCTGCACGGCGTCCTGCGCCACGCCGACGCCGTGCCCGCCCCCACCGCCTACCTCGATGCCCTCACGGCCCCCGGCATCACCGCCGACGTCTGGGAGACCACCTACCTGCACCTGCTGCACGGCGAGGACCCGGTACTCGACTGGGTGAAGGGCACCGGCCTGCGTCCCGTCCTCACCGCCCTGGGCGACGACCCCGGGGCCCGCGACGCCTTCCTCGCCGCCTACCGCGACCTGCTGCGCACCGCCTACCCCGCCGGCCCGCACGGCACCGTCTTCCCGTTCCGCCGCGTCTTCGCCGTTGCCCACAAGGAGAAATGACATCGTGATCGCCGCCCTCGACCATGTCCAACTCGCCGCCCCGGCGGGCTCGGAGGACATCCTGCGCACGTACTACGCCGACACCCTCGGCATGACGGAGATCGCCAAGCCCCCGGCCCTCGCCGCCCGCGGCGGCTGCTGGTTCCGGGCCGGACCGGTCCAGCTCCACCTGGGCGTCGAGCAGGACTTCCGCCCCGCCCGCAAGGCCCACCCCGGTCTGCGCGTCACCGGCATCGAGGCGTACGCCGCCCGGCTGGAGGCCCACGGGGCCCCGGTGCGGTGGGACGGCGACCTGCCCGGCCACCGCCGCTTCTTCAGCCACGACCCGGTCGGGAACCGACTGGAGTTCCTGGAGCCGGTGGACGCGTGAACCGAAGCACCGGCGGACGCGTGAACCGAAGGACCGATGCGGAGGGTGGCCTGCCCCGTCGACACGGCCCGCCCCGGGCCGAAACGGCCTGGTGCTGTGACCCGTCGCAGCACTAGGGTGGGGCGACTTCGACGAGACGTTCCCCGGAAGCACGCCGTAGAGCGGGAACGTCCCACCTCACTGGAGGTGCAGGAGGGGCGGCAGCAGTCCTTGTCGACCCTTCCTTCCGGAGGTTTCCCTCATGAACATCGGTATCGGTCTGCCCATCGGCGACCCGGCCGCCCTGCTCACCTGGGCGCGGAGCGCCGAGGCCGGGCCCTTCAGCACGCTCGGCCTGCTCGACCGGCTCGTCCACGACAACCCCGAGCCCCTGGTCGCGCTCGCCGTGCTGGCAGGTGCCACCTCCCGCATCCGTGTCCAGACCGAAGTGCTGCTCGCCCCGTTGCGCGACACCGCCCTCCTCGCCAAGCAGGCCGCAACCCTGGACCGCATGACCGGTGGCCGTCTGGTCCTCGGCCTGGGCATCGGCGGCCGGGACGACGACCACCGGGCCGCGGGCGTCGACCCGCGCACCCGGGGCCGGCGCCTGGACGAACAGATGGCGGTGATGCGCCGCCTGTGGTCCGGCGAGCCGTACGGCGACGGCGTCGGCCCGATCGGTCCCGCGCCCGCCCGGCCCGGCGGCCCCGAAGTGCTCTTCGGCGGCTTCAGGCCCGCCGCGATCGAACGCGTCGCGCGCTGGGGCGACGGCTTCCTCGCCGCCGCCGGACCCTCCTGGGCGGGCGGCCTGTTCGACACGGCACGCGGGTTCTGGAAGGAGTACGGCCGCGAGGGCGAGCCGCGCATCGTCGCGCAGGTCAATGTCGCGCTCGGCCCCGACGACGTGGTCCACGACGCCCGGACCCGCATGCACGCGTACTACACCTTCACCGGCATGCCCGACCGCATGGTCGCCGGAATGCTCACCACACCGACCGGGATCCGCGAGACGATCACCCGCTTCGCGGACCTCGGCGCCGATGAGGTCATGCTCTACTGCTACGGCCTCGACCCGGCCCAGGTGGACCGCCTCGCCGACGTTCTGTGACGGCGCCGGGCAGACGACCGACCGGGCCCGCCCCCGCACCGCGACACCGGCTCGCACGCCGCTGATCACCCGCCCGTGAACCGGACGGCCCGCGAGGGGGAACGGGCGCGTGCCCGGCAGAACACCAGAGCACGCTCAGCGCTTCCGATGTGATGCCGATGCCGATGTCGATCGGGAACGGGACACCGGTCCTCGGCCGGTCGTGGTGGACCCCCGTCAGCGCCCCCGGCACCGCCGTCCCCGAACCTCCCGGGCGACCACGCCCGGGAGGCTCGGGGACGGTGTCCGCCCGGTCGGGGACCGCTCGACCGGCGCTCGGCACTCAGCTCTTGCGATGGCCTATCAGCCGCGGCTTCGACTCCAGGTTCTCCAGACCGTGCCAGGCCAGATTCACCAGATGGGCCGCGACCTCCGCCTTCTTCGGCTTGCGCGCGTTCACCCACCACTGACCCGTCAGCGCCACCATCCCCACCAGCGCCTGCGCGTACAGCGGGGCCAGCTTCGGATCGAAACCCCGGGCCTTGAACTCCAGGCCGAGGATGTCCTCCACCTGAGTGGCGATGTCACTGATCAGCGACGCGAACGTACCCGTCGACTGGGCGACGGGGGAATCCCGGACCAGGATGCGGAAGCCGTCCGTGTACGTCTCGATGTAGTCCAGCAACGCGAACGCCGCCTGCTCCAGCAGCTCCCGCGGATGGCCCGCCGTCAGCGCGCCCGTCACCATGTCGAGCAGCCGCCGCATCTCACGGTCGACCACCACCGCGTACAGCCCCTCCTTGCCGCCGAAGTGCTCGTACACCACCGGCTTCGAGACGCCCGCGCGAGAGGCGATCTCCTCCACCGACGTGCCCTCGAAACCCTTGTCGGCGAAGAGCGTGCGACCGATGTCCAGCAGCTGCTCGCGGCGCTCCTTGCCGGTCATCCTGACCCGGCGGGCCCGCCGGGAGGAGGAAGGACGGTTGGTCTCGCTGCTGGTACTGGAGTCGGTCGCCACGTCGTCCATCATGCCGCGTCGTCGCGCACACGGTCGCGGCGGGCGCCGATACGCCGGGACTCGATCCGCGCGGCGTCCGGCCAGCGCACATCCGACGCCCACCCCAGCCTCTCGAACCAGCGGATCACCCGGGCGCTCGAATCGATCTGCCCCCGCTCCACACCGTGCCGCGCGCTCGTCGGATCCGCGTGATGCAGGTTGTGCCACGACTCCCCGCACGACAGCACCGCCAGCCACCACACGTTCCCCGAGCGGTCACGGGAACGGAACGGACGCCTGCCCACCGCGTGACAGATCGAATTGATCGACCAGGTGACGTGATGCAGCAGCGCCACCCGCACCAGGGAACCCCAGAAGAACGCCGTCGCCGCACCCCACCACGACCACGTCACCAACCCGCCCACCAACGGCGGAACCGCCAGCGACACGACCGTGAACGTCACGAAGTGACGCGAGACCGCACGCAGCGCCGGATCCTTGACGAGATCCGGGGCGTACTTCTGCTGCGGCGTCTGCTCCGCATCGAACATCCATCCGATGTGCGCCCACCACAGCCCCTTCAGCAACGCAGGCAACGACTCGCCGAACCGCCACGGCGAATGCGGATCCCCCTCCGCGTCCGAGAAACGGTGATGCCTGCGGTGATCCGCCACCCACCGCACCAACGGCCCCTCCACGGCCAGCGAACCCGCCACCGCCAGCGCGATCCGCAGCGGACGCCTCGCCTTGAACGAACCATGTGTGAAATAGCGGTGGAAACCGATCGTGATGCCATGGCAGCCGATGAAGTACATCGCCACCAACAGGCCGAGATCGAGCCAGCTCACCCCCCGCCCCCAGACCAGCGGCACCGCCGCCACCAGGGCCAGGAACGGCACCACGATGAACAGCAGGAGAGCGATCTGCTCGACCGACCCCTTGCTGTCCCCGCCGAGTGTGGCGGAAGGCGGGGCGGGATCGTCGGACCCCGATGGCTGGGCTTCGTCGATCACGGCGGGGCTGGTGTGCATGGGGGGTCCCCTGGGGATGAGAAGTACGACGGACAGGTCCGGCTACGGTTCCGTAACCTACGGTTACGTAAGTATGGCAGCGCGAAGCCCCACCGCACGAGAGCACGACCACGCGCCCACACGGGAAAACCCGAACGGGGCGCCAGCGGTGCCGACGACGCGGACACCTATCCTGGTGGAGTCGGACAGCGCGGTCCGCACTCCGCTTTCCGGGGTGGCGCCGGCACCGCCGCCGGCCGCGGCCCCGGAGACCCCGTGCCCGCGCGGCCTCCACCACCACCCTTGGGTGGCAGCCGCAACGCGACGCACCTCCTCATTCACTGCAAGGAGCCGCACACTGTGAGCAGTGCCGACCAGACCCCCGCCGCAAGCCCCGAGCTGCGCGCCGACATCCGCCGCCTCGGCGACCTGCTGGGCGAAACCCTGGTGCGCCAGGAGGGCCAGGAACTCCTCGACCTCGTCGAACGCGTCCGCGCCCTCACCCGCACCGACGGCGAAGCCGCCGCCGACCTGCTCGGCGACACGGACCTGGAGACCGCCGCGCGCCTCGTCCGCGCCTTCTCCACCTACTTCCACCTCGCCAACGTCACCGAGCAGGTCCACCGCGCCCGCGAGATGCGCGACCGACGCGCCGCCGAGGGCGGACTCCTCGCCCGCACCGCCGACCGCCTCAAGGACGCCGACCCGCAGCACCTGCGCGAAACCGTCAAGAACCTCAACGTGCGACCCGTCTTCACCGCACACCCCACCGAGGCCGCCCGGCGCTCCGTCCTCAACAAGCTCCGCCGCATCGCCGAACTCCTCGAAACCCCCGTCATCGACGCCGACCGGCGCCGCCAGGACCTCCGCCTCGCCGAGAACATCGACCTCATCTGGCAGACCGACGAACTCCGCGTCGTCCGGCCCGAACCCGCCGACGAGGCCCGCAACGCCATCTACTACCTCGACGAACTCCACCTCGGTGCCGTCGGCGACGTGCTCGAAGACCTCGCCGCCGAACTCGAACGCGTCGGCGTCGAACTCCCCGCGGGCACCCGCCCCCTCACCTTCGGCACCTGGATCGGCGGCGACCGCGACGGCAACCCCAACGTCACCCCCGCCGTCACCCGCGAAGTCCTCATCCTCCAGCACGAACACGGCATCACCGACGCCCTCGAACTCGTCGACCACCTCCGCGCCCAGCTCTCCAACTCCATCCGCTACACCGGCGCCACCGACGAACTCCTCACCTCCCTCCAGGCCGACCTCGAACGCCTCCCCGAAATCAGCCCCCGCTACAAGCGGCTGAACGCCGAGGAGCCCTACCGCCTCAAGGCCACCTGCATCCGGCAGAAGCTCGTCAACACCCGCGAACGCCTCGCCGGCGACACCCCCCACCGCCCCGGCTGCGACTACCTCGGCACCGCCGACCTCCTCGCCGACCTCCAGCTCATCCAGACCTCCCTGCGCGAACACCGCGGCGGCCTCTTCGCCGACGGACGCATGGACCGCACCATCCGCACCCTCGCCGCCTTCGGCCTCCAGCTCGCCACCATGGACGTCCGCGAACACGCCGACGCCCACCACCACGCCCTCGGCCAGCTCTTCGACCGCCTCGGCGAGGAATCCTGGCGCTACGCCGACATGCCCCGCGACTACCGGCAGAAGCTCCTCGCCAAGGAACTCCGCTCCCGCCGCCCCCTCGCCCCCACCCCGGCCCCCCTCGACGCCGCGGGCGAGAAGACCCTCGGCGTCTTCCACACCGTCAAGGAAGCCTTCGAGCGCTTCGGCCCCGAAGTCATCGAGTCGTACATCATCTCCATGTGCCAGGGCGCCGACGACGTCTTCGCCGCCGCGGTCCTCGCCCGCGAGGCCGGACTCCTCGACCTCCACGCAGGCTGGGCCAAGATCGGCATCGTCCCGCTCCTGGAAACCACCGACGAGCTCCGCGCGGCCGACGTCATCCTCGACGAAATGCTCGCCGACCCCTCCTACCGACGCCTCGTCTCCCTGCGCGGCGACGTCCAGGAGGTCATGCTCGGCTACTCCGACTCCTCCAAGTTCGGCGGCATCACCACCTCCCAGTGGGAGATCCACCGCGCCCAGCGCCGCCTCCGCGACGTCGCCCACCGCTACGGCGTACGCCTGCGCCTCTTCCACGGCCGCGGCGGCACCGTCGGCCGCGGCGGCGGCCCCTCCCACGACGCGATCCTCGCCCAGCCCTGGGGCACCCTCGAAGGCGAGATCAAGGTCACCGAACAGGGCGAGGTCATCTCCGACAAGTACCTCATCCCGGCCCTCGCCCGCGAGAACCTCGAACTGACCGTCGCGGCCACCCTCCAGGCATCCGCCCTGCACACCGCGCCCCGCCAGTCCGACGAAGCCCTCGCCCGCTGGGACGCGGCCATGGACACCGTCTCCGACGCCGCCCACGCCGCCTACCGCAAGCTCGTCGAGGACCCGGACCTGCCGACGTACTTCCTCGCCTCCACACCGGTGGACCAGCTCGCCGACCTGCACCTGGGCTCGCGGCCCTCCCGCCGCCCCGGCTCGGGCGTCTCGCTCGACGGACTGCGCGCCATCCCCTGGGTCTTCGGCTGGACCCAGTCCCGCCAGATCGTCCCCGGCTGGTACGGCGTCGGCTCCGGCCTCAAGGCCCTGCGCGAAGCCGGGCTCGACAGTGTCCTGGAAGAGATGCACGAACACTGGCACTTCTTCCGCAACTTCCTCTCCAACGTGGAGATGACGCTCGCCAAGACCGATCTGCGCATCGCCCGCCACTACGTCGACACCCTCGTCCCGGACGAGCTCAAGCACGTCTTCGACGCCATCGAGGCCGAACACGCCCTCACCGTCCAGGAAGTCCTCAAGGTCACCGGAAGCACCGAGCTCCTCGACACCAGCCCGGTACTCCAGCAGACCTTCGCCATCCGCGACGCCTACCTGGACCCGATCTCCTACCTCCAGGTCTCCCTGCTGGCCCGCCAGCGCCAGGCCGCCGAACGCGGCGAAGACCCCGACCCGCTGCTCGCCCGAGCCCTCCTCCTCACCGTCAACGGAGTCGCCGCCGGCCTGCGCAACACCGGCTGACCCCGCCCCGGAAACGCACCACGGAGCGGCGGGGGGGGGGGCGGGCGCCCCCCCCCCCCCCCCCCCCCCCCCCCCCCCCCCCACCCCCCACCCCCCCCCCCCCCCCCCCCCCCCCCCCCCCCGGCCCCCCACCCCCCCCCCCCACCCGCCCCCCCCCCCCCCCCCGCCCCCCCCGGCCCGCCCCGACCCT
>NZ_JBIBYN010000012.1:71488-81703 GCF_043083325.1 Streptomyces sp. NPDC014734
GCCCCCGCCCCGCAACGCCACCACGTAGCGCCGTGGCGGCAGGCTGCCACAGCCCACCGCCACGGCGCTCCGCCCACTCACAACGCGAAGAACGTCGCCGCCAGCAGAACCGCCCCCGCGATGCCCGCCCCCCACGCGATCCGCGTCAGACGCATGCCACCCCCGATGACCAACGCCGCCAGCACCAACGCACCACCCAGCGGCACCCACGCATGCAGGAAACCAGCCACCCCCGCACGCACCACCTCGTCCGTCCCCGGCCGCACCACCACCGGAAAACGGTCACCCCGCCGCGCCCCGACCGACTTCTCCACCGTCACCCGCCCCCGCGCCGCGGCCTGACCGGACGGCGCGAACGGCCCCGAGCACACGTCCGCACCACACCCCGTCACCGTCATCGTGCCGTGCTCGCGGCCCTTGTCCAGAACGATGTGGTGCGCCGTGTCCCACGAGGACCGAACCCCCGCGACGAGCAACAACAGGACGACACAACCCATGGCAGCGGTACGGGCATGGACCAGGGCGCGGTGGGAGGAGCTCCGCTTCATGGGGAGCGATCCTTGGGCAGAGTGACGCACAGGTCAACTCGCGGCCGAAAAACACCGGACTACCGGCCGGAATGTCCATACTTGTGCACCTGCCGGGCCACGACACCGACACCGTACGCACCGCGCCACGCGGACGTCAGGAGTTGTACGTCCCCTGTGCCCGCTCCAGTCCCTCCGCCAACAGGCACTCCACCGCGTCCGCCGCCCGGTCCACGCAGTACGCCAGATCCTTGCGCTCCGTCGACGAGAAATCCTTCAGCACGAAATCCGCGACCTGCATCCGCCCCGGCGGACGACCGATCCCGAACCGCACCCGGTGATAACCGGCACCCAGCGACTTCGTCATCGACTTCAGCCCGTTGTGCCCGTTGTCACCCCCGCCCAGCTTCAGCCGCAGTGTCCCGAAATCGATGTCCAACTCGTCATGCACCGCCACCACACGGTCCAACGGCACCTTGTAGAAGTCGCACAACGCCGTCACCGGCCCGCCGGAAAGGTTCATGTACGACATCGGCTTCGCCAGCACCACCCGGCGGCTCGACGGCCCCGGCGGCCCCACCCGGCCCTCCACGACCTGCGCCTGAGCCTTCTGCGCCCGCTTGAACTTCCCGCCGATCCGCTCCGCGAGCAGATCGACGACCATGAACCCCACATTGTGCCGGTTCGCCGCGTACTCGGGACCGGGATTGCCCAGGCCCACGATGAGCCAGGGGGCAGTGGCATCGGACATCTGGGCTCGGTCTCCTCACGTACGGACGGACACCGGGCCCGGACGGGCCCGGTCGACAGGAAAACGGGGCGGCGGACCCCGAACGGAGAAACCGCCGCCCCGTCAGTGAAGCGGAACGTGCGAGGCTCAGCGCCTGCTGGGTGACCTCGAAGGTCACCCGACGGGCTCTCAGGCCTCGGCGCCCTCGGCGCCCTCGGCGGCCGGCTCCTCGGCCTGCGCGGCGACGACCTGGAGCACGATGGCCTCCGGGTCGTCCACCAGCGTCGAGCCCTCGGGCAGCGAGATGTCCTTGGCGAACACCGACGCACCGGCGTCCAGACCCGCGACCGAGACCGTGACGGACTCGGGGATGTGGGTGGCCTCGGCCTGGATGCGCAGGGTGTTCATGACGTACTCCAGCAGGTTGCTGCCCGGAGCCAGGTCGCCCTCGACGTGCACCACGACCTCGACGTCGACCTTCTCGCCACGCTTGACCGTCAGCAGGTCGACGTGCTCGATGTCGCCCTTGAGCGGGTTGCGCTGCACGGCCTTCGGGATGACCAGCGCGTCCTTGCCGTCGATGTCCAGACCGATCAGGACGTTGGCCGTCTTGAGCGCCATCATCAGGGCGTGACCCGGCAGCGTGATGTGAACCGGCTCGGCACCGTGACCGTAGACGACCGCGGGAACCAGACCGTCGCGGCGGGCACGACGGGCGGCACCCTTGCCGAACTCGGAACGGACCTGGGCGGCGAGCTTGACCTCAGCCATGACTGCACTCCTCGTAAGGTGACAACACTCGGACGGTCACCCGGCCCACGACAGGCCTGCTACGAAGAGCGCGTCGATAACGGACCGCCGTACACATGAGTACGGCCTCCCTCGCCGAGCAACCCGATGAGTCTACCCGGCGCGGAGGCCGCACCCCAAAATGGATCTTCCGATCCGTAACGCCCGTCGCCTACTGCTCCTCGAACAGGCTCGTCACCGAACCGTCCTCGAACACCTCGCGCACCGCACGCGCGATCATCGGCGCGATCGAAAGCACCGTGATCTTGTCCAGCTCCAGCTCGCCCGGCGTCGGCAGGGTGTCGGTGAAGACGAACTCGCTGACCTTGGAGTTCTTCAGCCGGTCCGCCGCCGGACCCGACAGCACACCGTGCGTCGCCGTCACTATGACGTCCTCGGCGCCGTGCGCGAACAGCGCGTCCGCCGCGGCGCAGATCGTGCCACCCGTGTCGATCATGTCGTCGACCAGGACACAGACGCGGCCCTTGACGTTCCCGACCACCTCGTGAACCGTCACCTGGTTGGCGACATCCTTGTCCCGGCGCTTGTGCACGATCGCCAGCGGCGCGTCCAGACGATCGCACCAGCGGTCCGCCACCCGCACCCGGCCCGCGTCCGGCGAGACCACCGTCAACTTGGAACGGTCGATCTTCGCGCCGACATAGTCCGCCAGGATCGGCAGCGCGAACAGGTGGTCCACCGGACCGTCGAAGAAGCCCTGGATCTGGTCCGTGTGCAGGTCGACCGTGAGCACCCGGTCCGCACCCGCCGTCTTCATCAGATCGGCCACCAGACGCGCCGAGATCGGCTCACGGCCCCGGTGCTTCTTGTCCTGACGGGCATAACCGTAGAACGGCACGATCACCGTGATGGAGCGGGCCGACGCGCGCTTCAGCGCGTCCAGCATGATCAACTGCTCCATGATCCACTTGTTGATCGGAGCAGTGTGGCTCTGGATCAGGAAGCAGTCGGCGCCGCGCGCGGACTCCTGGAAGCGGACGTAGATCTCACCGTTGGCGAAATCGAAGGCCTTCGTCGGCACGAGACCGACACCCAGTTGATGCGCGACCTCCTCGGCCAGCTCGGGGTGGGCGCGGCCGGAGAAGAGCATCAGTTTCTTCTCGCCGGTCGTCTTGATCCCGGTCACAGCACAGTCTCCTCAGACATGTTCCTGGCGCCGCGCGCAGTATCCCGATCTGCGACGAGCCAGCCGAAATGGGGTGAGCACCTATCACGGTACGCCGTACTCGACGCACCTGTTTCCGGTCAGCTTTCGCTCTCGTGCTCCGAAGTCGTGGCCTGTGCCGCCTGCGCCGCCGCGCTCCCCGGACGCTTCCGGGCCACCCAACCCTCGATATTCCTTTGCTGGCCGCGGGCGACGGCCAGCGAACCGGCCGGTACGTCCTTGGTGATGACCGACCCCGCCGCGGTGTAGACCCCGTCCCCGATCGTGACGGGTGCCACAAACATATTGTCCGAACCGGTACGGCAGTGGGAGCCGATCGTGGTGTGGTGCTTGGCCACCCCGTCGTAGTTCACGAACACGCTCGCGGCACCGATGTTGGTGTGATCGCCGATCGTCGCGTCCCCGACGTAGCTCAGGTGCGGGACCTTGCTGCCCTCGCCGACCGTGGCGTTCTTCATCTCCACGTACGTGCCGGCCTTGGCCTTCGCCCCGAGCCGCGTACCCGGCCGCAGGTAGGCGTACGGACCGACCGTCGCGCCCTCGCCGACCTCGGCCCCGTCCGCGACCGTGTTGTCCACCCGCGCTCCCGCGCGCACCACGGTGTTCCTCAGCCGCGAGTTCGGACCTACCTCGGCGTCCTCGGCCAGATGCGTGTCGCCCAGCAACTGGGTCCCCGGGTGCACGATCACGTCCCGCTCGTACGTCACGGTGACATCGATCAGCGTCGACGCCGGATCGACGACGGTGACACCGGCCGTCATGGCCCGCTCCAGCAGCCGCTCGTTCAGCAACCGCCGTGCCTCGGCCAACTGCACCCGGTTGTTGATGCCGAGGATCTCCCGGTGGTCCCCCGCGACCGAGGCGCCCACCCGGTGACCGGCCTCGCGCAGGATCGACAGCACGTCGGTGAGGTACTCCTCGCCCTGGCTGTTGTCCGTGCGCACCTTCCCGAGCGCGTCCGCGAGCAGCCTGCCGTCGAAGGCGAACACCCCGGAGTTGATCTCCCGGATCGCCCGCTGGGCCTCGTCAGCGTCCTTGTGCTCGACGATCTCGGTGACCGCCCCGGTCGCCGGGTCGCGGACGATGCGCCCGTAGCCGGTGGAGTCCGGCACCTCGGCGGTGAGCACGGTGACGGCGTTGGCGTCGGCGGTGTGGGTGGCGGCGAGCGCGGAGAGGGTCTCGCCGGAGAGCAGCGGGGTGTCGCCGCACACGACGATCACGGTGCCCTCGACGGCCCCGCCCAGCGCGTCGAGTCCGACGCGCACGGCGTTGCCGGTGCCCCGCTGTTCGGCCTGGTGGGCGGTGCGCAGCGTGTCGTCGACGGCGGTGAGGTGTGCGGTGACCCGCTCGCTCTCGTGGCCGACGACCACGACGAGGTGGGACGGGTCCAGGGTGCGGGCGGCGGCGACGACGTGGCCGACGAGCGAGCGCCCGGCGATCTCGTGCAGGACCTTGGGGGTCTTCGACTTCATGCGGGTGCCCTCACCCGCTGCGAGGACGACGACGGCTGCCGGGCGTTCGGAGCTCACGGAAATGCCCTTCGGCTTCGGGTGGTGGACATCCGAAGGATACCGGGGCGCCCGTGCGCGGACATGGGTGCGGGCCCCGGCCTTGATGGCCGGGGCCCGCGCGCCGGAGCTCCCCCACCAGGATTTGAACCTGGACATACGAGACCAAAACTCGCAGTGCTGCCTGATTACACCATGGGGGATCATTCCCGGCCGAGCCGGACGTTGTGTCGGCTCACCGGATCGGCACCCAACACTATGCCGTACCAAGTGGCTTCTACGCGACGACAGAGGTTCGCGCTCTTGCGGAATACGGACGTCCGGTGCGAAAGCCTGCTCGATTCACCATTTCAAGCGATACGTGGCTGTTCTGTATCTGTTCGACGGACGGGCGTGCTGTCCAGGTCGCCCGAGAATGAGGTGCGGGCGCCCGTAGGGTGGACGGCATGACCGTAACGGGGGCATACCAGGAGGGCGTGGGTACGACCGCCCGCGGCTATGCGTGGTGGGGGCGGCGGCGGAGCGTCGCGCTGGATGTGGGGCTGGCGCTCCTGTCGGCGATGGAATGCGCGTTGGAGGGGGTGGAGTTCGCCGCCGACACCGGGCTGCCGGTGCCGGTCGGTGTGGTGTTCGGGCTGCTGGCGGGGTCCGTGCTGGTGGTGCGGCGGCGCTGGCCGATCGTCGTGGTGCTGGTGGCGATCGCGACGGCGCCCGCGGAGATGGGTTTCCTCATGGGGCTGGTCGGCCTCTACACGCTGGCCGCCTCCGAGGTGCCGCGAAGGATCACCGCGGTGCTGACCGGGATGTCGTTCGCGGGGACGTTCATCGTCACGTACGTACAGCTGAGGCACAGCGTCTCCGCGCAGGCGGGCTTCGGTCCGGATCACTGGTACGTGCCGTTGCTCTCGCTGTTCATGTCGTTGGGGCTCACCGCGCCGCCGGTGCTGTTCGGCCTGTACATAGGGGCCCGGCGACGGCTGATGGAGAGCCTGCGGGAGCGGGCGGACTCGCTGGAGCGGGAGCTGTCGCTGCTCGCCGACCGCGCCGAGGAGCGGGCCGAGTGGGCGCGTACGGAGGAGCGGACCAGGATCGCCCGGGAGATGCACGACGTGGTGGCGCACCGGGTGAGCCTGATGGTGGTGCACGCCGCCGCGCTCCAGGCGGTGGCGCCGAAGGATCCGGCGAAGGCGGTGCGGAACGCGGCGCTGGTCGGTGACATGGGGCGGCAGGCGCTGACGGAGTTGCGGGAGATGCTGGGGGTGCTGCGGGCGGGGGAGTCGGTGGTGCCCCGGTCGGCGCAGGTGCCGTTGGCCTCGGTGGGGCGGGCCGCGGCCGCGGCGGCCGCGGTGGCTGAGGACGGGCCCCGGTTGTCCGAGGTGGAGACGTTGGTGGGGGAGTCCCGGGCGGCGGGTATGACGGTGGAGCTTTCGGTCGACGGTGAGGTCCGTCCGTATGCGCCGGAGGTCGAGCAGACGGCGTACCGGGTGGTGCAGGAGGCGCTGACGAACGTGCACAAGCACGCGGCGGGCGCGAAGACGTGGGTACGGCTGGCGCACCGGGGCGCGGAGGTCGCGATGCAGGTGGAGAACGGCCCGTCGGACGAGGCGACGGCGGATGCGGGGCTGCCGAGCGGGGGCAACGGGCTCGTCGGTATGCGGGAGCGGGTGCAGGGGCTGGGAGGTGTGTTCGTTTCGGGGCCGACGGACGCGGGGGGTTTCCGGGTGTCGGCGGTGTTGCCGGACCGGGCGGCGTCGTCGGCGTGACGGGGCGGGGAACTTCGGCCCCGGGCCGGTCCGGACGGGGTCCGGGCGAGGACGGGACGGTGTCGGTGGGGGTTCGGGCGTGCGGTTGTCCGACCGGTGGGGTGGTCAGCCGGGGAGGGCGAGGCGTTCGGGCTGGATGCCGCTGACGAGTGCGGTGAGGGCCTGGTCGATGTCGGGGCCGAGATACCAGTCGCCGGTGTGGTCGACGCTGTAGACGCGGCCCTCGGCGTCGATGGCGAGGACCGCCTGTCCGCTTCCTTCCTTGCCCAGGGGGCTGACCTCGGTGTCCAGGGCCCGGCCGAGATCGCCGAGGGTGCGGGCGAGGTGGAGGCCGCCCATCGGGTCGATGTGGACCGGGGCGGGGGCGATCTGCCGGCCGGGTGCGGTGGCCTTGATGTGCAGTGCGCCGAATTCGGCCCACGCCTCGACGGCGGCCGGGAAGACGGCGTGCCGGTGTCCGGCGGGTGACTGGTGCGCGCGCAGGGCGTCGGCCCATTCCTCGGCCCGGCGGATGTCCCAGCGGCCGGGCTGCCAGCCCGCGGTGCGCAGGGCGGCGTCGACGGCGGTGGGGAAGCGGGGCGGGGCGGAGCGGTCGGCGGAGGATGTCTGCCCGGGTACGGCCGGGTCGGGTCGGTCGTTCATCGGTGTGCGGTCAGCCCTTCTCGGCGGTGGTCGCCGTCCCGTCCGCGGTGACGTCGACGGGACGTACGCCGAAGTGGGCGAGCATCGCCGCGCAGGAGCGGCACGGCGATGCGTAGCTGCCGTGCAGGGGGTCGCCGTCCTCGCGGATGTGCCGTGCGGTGAGGCGGGAGTGTTTGAGGGCGCGGCGGGCCTCGCCGTTGGTGAGGGGCTTGCGCCGGGCGCGCTTGGAGCGGGCGGATTCGGCCGCGGTGAGGTGCCGGGACAGGAGTATGGCCTCGGGGCAGCGGCCGGTGAAGCGTTCGCGCTGGTTGCTGGTGAGGGTGTCGAGGAAGTCCTGCACCAGGGGGTGGAGTGCGGGGGGCCGGTCGCCCTTGCCGGCGGTGCAGGTGAGGGTTTCGCCGCGTACGGACAGGGCCGCGGCCACCGCGGGCAGGATGCCGTCGCGGCGGTGGCGCAGGTGGGGTGCGTGGCTGGTGCGGGTGCTGCTCCAGCTGAGGCGGGGATCCCCGGATGTGACTGTTGGTGCAGTGTGCATGGCGCTGTTCCCTCCCGTGCCCGCGGCGGTGGCCGCGTGATGTGCACGCCCCCGAGTTGCGGTGACAGCCTGCCAAATGTCCGGGCTCGTGGGGAAGCTGGGGCGGGGTTATGGGGCTTTGTGTCGCTCGTGAGGGGTGCGCCGGTCGCTCGTCCGTCACGTCGCTGTGACGGTTCGTGACGGATGCGGGGGAGGGGGCGTAGGGGCGGGTCCGGGGCTTGCGGCACCGCATAGGCTGTGCCCGGATCGTCCTCCTGGGCAGTGTGCAGACACGGACCGGCGGGCCGATCGTCACCAGCCGGACGCAGCAGGGGGCAACGCCATGACGACAGGTCGGCTCGGGCAGCAAGCCGCGCCACCGAACGCGGCCTACGCCGGGCAGCTCGTGCATTTCCCGGATCCGGTCCGGGCGGCCCGTCATCCCGGCGGTGTGCGGATGGACGCGGGCGGGAGTCCGGTGTTCTCGCCGTACGCGCGCGCGGCGGCGGAGATCGCGGAGCCCCCGCAGGGTTTCGGCGTGGATGAGTTGCGGTTGACCGACTACGTTTCGGCGAACGCGGCTCTGGCGGCGAGCGGGCACGAGCTGTGGGACACGATTCCGGCGGTGGCGACGCCGCACGGCTGGACGTGGCATCACGTTCCCGGTGGTCGGCGGATGGAGCTGATTCCGGTCGAGGTCAAGGCGTTGCTGAGGCATCATGCCGGGCTCGCGGAGACCGCGGTGGACCAGAACAAGCGGGGTACCCGGCCGTTGCAGGAGACCCGGCCGGCGCATTTCCGCCTGCCGAAGGGGGCTGTGGCGGTGAGCGAGCAGCAGGTGCTGGGGGTCGAGGAGGATCTCGGTTACCGGTTGCCGGGTGCCTACCGTTCGTTCCTGAAGGCGGCGGGTGGTTCGGCGCCGGTGGGCGCGGCGCTCGACGCGCAGCTTGGGCTGCTGGTGGACCAGCCGTTCTTCACGGTGCGCGAGGAGGCCGCCGTGAACGATCTGGTGTACGTGAACAAGTGCCTGCGGGATCATCTGACGAAGGATTTCCTGGGGGTCGCTTTCGTGCAGGGCGGGCTGCTCGCCGTGAAGGTGAGGGGCGGCGGGACCGGTTCGGTCTGGTTCTGCGCGTACGACGATGCCCGGGACCGGGACGGCTGGACGGTGCAGGAGCGGGTGGACCGGTTGCTGCTGCCGTGTGGTGACGACTTCGACGCGTTCCTGGAGCGCCTGGCGGGCAATCCGCCGGAGCTGGAGACCGTGGCGAACCTGATGGTGGACGGTGGCTTCGCGCGGGCCGTCCCGGTGGAGGGGTGAGCGTGGTGGTGACGTTCGCGCAGGCGCAGGAGCGCGCCGATGAGTGGATCAACGGCGAGGTGCCGGCGTATCAGCATCGTGAGGTGCGGGTGCGGGAGTTCGAGCTGGGTTTCGTCGTGTGGGGCGAGGACCGCGCGGAGGGCCCGGTCTCGGACGGTGGGCGGCAGCGGTTGGTGATCGCCAGGGACAGCGGTGAGGCGACGCTGTGGCCGGGGCTGCCGGTGGGCGAGGTGATCCGGCGGTACGAGGAGGAGTACGGGGCGGTGGTTGCGGCCGAGGCCGCTCCGGAGCCGCCGCAGCGGGTCGATCTGAATCAGACGTCGTTCCTGTTGAGCCCTCCGGAGTGGCTCCAGGAGGCGGCCGACAAGCTGGGTATTCCGGATCACCGGGCGGATCGGGACGGTCGGGGCGGCCGGGATGCTGCGGGCGGGGAGTCGGCCGGTGCGGCCTTCCCCGGTACGCCGCCCCCGGCCTCCTCGCCGTCCTCGCCGGCCACGCCGCCTTCGTTCGCCGTGCCGTCCTCGCCGGTCGTCGGGCCTCCGGCCCCGGGTGCTGCCGGGGATGCCGTGCCGCCGGGAGGCCCGGTCGCGTACGAGCCGACCGCGAACGACGGGGTTCCGGCGTCGTCGCCGGGCGTGCCTGCCGGTTCCACCCCGTGGGACGGGACCGATACCAACGGGGGTTCGGACGAGGGAGCGGTGCCGTTGCCGGTCACGGTGTTCGCACCGCCGCTCTCGGGCGCCGACGACGAGAGCGCGTCGCCGCCGGTGGTGTCGGCCGAGGCGCCGACGGCCCTGATGTCGGGTGGCAGCCAGTTGCCCTCGACCGCGATCGTTCCGGGCCTGGGCCCGCGGGGTGGTGACGGGGCCGCGTCGGCCGTGCCGGCCGCGGAGGCGTCCGATGCCCCGGAGGCTACCGGTTCGGATGCCGGTGACATCGCGGACGCGGCCACCAGCCGGGCCGTCGTGCCGCCGCGTGGTGCGCGCGGGGCCGGCCCGTCGACTCCGCCGCCGCCCGGAGCGCCGGGGGCGCCCGGTGCTCGTCCGGGTGCGCCGGTGCCGCCGCCTTCGGGGCCGGGTGCGCCGGGCTCCCCGGCCGGTGGGTATCTGCCGACGCAGCTCGTGCCGGAACAGGGGCCACCGGTCGCGCCCGGGGCTCCTGGCGCTCCTGGTGCTCCGCAGCCTCCCGGTCCGCCGGGTGTGCCGGGTGGGGCGACTCCGCCGCCCGGTGTGCCG
>NZ_JBIBYN010000012.1:81803-155335 GCF_043083325.1 Streptomyces sp. NPDC014734
GTGCCGCCTCCGCCGCCGGGTGCGACGCCTCCGCCGGGTGGTGGGGTGCATCATGCGGCGACGATGCTCGCGGACCCGAGCATGGGCGGCCAGGGTGCGCTGCGGCCTCCCGGTCCTCCCGGTCCGCCGGGTGCGCCGGGTGCGCCGGGTGTGCCGGGTGGGGCGACTCCGCCGCCCGGTGTGCCGGTGCCGCCTCCGCCGCCGGGTGCGACGCCTCCGCCGGGTGGTGGGGTGCATCATGCGGCGACGATGCTCGCGGACCCGAGCATGGGCGGCCAGGGAGCTCCGCAGCCGCCCGGCCCGCCCGGGATGCCGCAGGGGGGGCCGGGCTCCGTGCCTCCTCCCGGGCACACGCCTCCCCCCGGGCACACCCCGCCTCCTCCGGCGTACGGGTATCCGCAGCAGACCGGGCAGCCGACCGTCGGACCCGGCTACCAGGCCGTGCTGCGCTACCGCGCGCCCGACGGCAGCGAGCAGCAGCTGATCCGCCGTTCGGCGCCGGGCACCCCGCACCCGGAGTGGCAGATGCTGTACGAGCTGCAGGCGATGAACGTGCCGCCGCAGCAGGTCATCGAGCTGCACACCGAGCTGGAGTCGTGCGAGCTGCCCGGTGGCTACTGCGCGCGGATGATCCGTGAGACGTGGCCGCAGGTGCGGATCACCAGCGTCGCCCCGTACGGCACCGATCACGCCAGTCGGCAGCAGGGCATGCAGCACCTGCTGACGCACCAGGGCGAGCTGCACCAGGTGGCGGACGGCCCGTCGCGTCCGGCCCCGGTGCGGGCGCCGCTGCCGCAGGTGCCGCCCGCTCCGGCGGTGCCGCCGGAGGCCATCGCCCAGGAGCTGCTGCAGAGCTTCGGGCCGCAGGGCGTCCTGCGCTTCGATCAGCGTGCGGTGTCCCGGCAGGGTGTGCCGGAGCCGGTGGCGCGGACGCTGGTGTGGGCGGGGCTGCCCGCCGACTTCGGGCCGTTCTTCTGGGCGCAGCCCGGGCAGCCGGTGGTGCCGACGCTGGGTGAGCTCGCCGCGCAGCGGCAGGTGCAGGCCGCGCCCGACGCGGGGTCGTATCTCGTGATGGGGACCGACTTCGGGCGGGCGATCTGTGTCCAGTACGGCACGGCCAACATTGTCGCGGTGCCGGTCGAGGCCGGTCCGGGCGGGCAGTCGGTGGCGCCGCAGTTCGTGAACACGGGGCTGCCGGAGTTTCAGCGTTCGATGGCGTTGCTGGGCCGGATGTGGCGGCTGCGGTTCGGTCTGAATCCGGAGCAGGCGGGCCGCTGGACCGTCGATTTCCAGGCTCAGCTCGCGGCGCTGGACGCGGCGGCCCTGGCGTCGCCGGAGAGCTGGTGGTCGGTTCTCGTCGAGCAGATGTGGGACGGGCTGATCTGATTCGGGACCGTGCCGTCGGATTCGATCGGGACGGTGGTTTTGCGGGTGCGGCTCCCGGCCCCCGGGGAGGGGGCGGGTGCCGCACCGTGTGTGGTCTGTGATGCCGGTCGCTTCCGTCTTGAAAGCAACTGATCGATTCCGACTTCTGTGCGAATTGCCGCATCCTTGACCTATTGCTGATGGTCGACGAGTCGGAAAGAGGGCTTCAGGGATGAGTTCTGCACCGGTGTCCGGGCTTGGATTCGTCGGCATGCGGGGGCGTGGTTACCGTCCGGAGCAGGTGGATCGTGCTCTGGCCGGACTGGAGGCGGAGCGGGACGGGGCGCGGGAGCGGCTGGCCGGGCTGACCGCGCGGGTGGAGGAGCTGGCGGCCGAGGCGGTGCGGCTGGGCGAGGTCGTCGCGGGGCTCGCTCCGCAGGACTACGCGTCGCTCGGCGAACGGGCCCAGCGGATTCTGGCGCTCGCGGAGGGGGAGGCCGAGTCCTTGCGGGGGGCCGTCCGGGAGGAGGCGCAGGCGCTGTGGGACGCGGTGGACGAGGCGGGCCGGGTGCTGCGGGAGTCGGCGCGGGCGGACGCCGAGGCGCTGCGGGAAGCGGCCGGGAAGTACGCCGACGAGACGTTGTCCCGGGCCCGGGAGTCGGCGGCGCAGACCGTCGCCGAGGCGCGTGCGGAGGCGGACGGGCTGGAAGCGGAGTCCCGGTCGATGACGGAGGAGACGCACCGTCGTACCGCGAGCGTTCTCGCCCACCAGGAGCAGGAGCACACGGAGCGGTGGAAGGCGGCCGAGGGCGAACTCGCCGAGGCCGACGCGGTGCAGGTGGCGCACCATGAGGAGCTGACCGGCCGGGCGGAGGACCGGCTGGCCGAGGCGCGGCGGGAGCTGGCCCGGGCGGAGGAGGAGGCGCGGCACCGCCGGGAGGACACCGAGGCGCGGGCGGCGGAGCTGATCGCGGAGGGCCGGCTGCGCGAGGAGCGGGTGGTCCGGGAGACGGAGCGGCTTCTGCGGGAGCACGAGGAGGCGCGCGAGGAGGTGCACGCGCACATGGCGCACGTGCGCAACTCGCTCGCTGCGCTGACCGGACGGGTGAGCCCGGACCCGGCGGGGGACTGAGGGCCCGTCGGTCCCGGCGGGGAGCCGGGGCGGGCCCGCCGGGACCGGTCGTGCGCGGCGGTGTTCAGTCGCGCGGCGTCGGTGACGCGCCGGTCAGGATGCGTCGCTCCTCTCCCTGGTACAGCCTGCGTGCGGTGGGGGCGGTGTGCCGGGGCAGCACGGTGCCGAGCCAGCCGGCGAGGAATCCGGCGGGGATGGAGACGAGCCCGGTCGTGGTGTACGGGAACCAGTTGAAGTCGTGGTTCGGGAAGACCGAGGAGGGCGAGCCGGAGACCAGGTTGGTGCCGGTGATCAGCACCATGACGGTGGTGGTGCCGACGATCAGGGTGCACAGCAGGCCGGTGCGGGTGAAGCGCCGCCAGAACATGCTGTAGACGAGGGCGGGGGCCAGGGCGGACGCGCCGACGCAGAACGAGAGGGTGGCCAGGGCCTGTACGTTCCAGTGCCGGGCCACGACGGCGAGGGTGGTGGCGAGCAGCCCGACGACGATCGCGGAGGCCTGTGCCATGCGCATCTCGGAGCGGCCCGGCAGCGGTTTCCCGCCGGGGCGGCGCATTCCGCGCAGGCCGTGGGCGAAGAGGTCGTGGGCGAGGGAGTTCGCGCAGGCAAGGATCATTCCGGCCACGGACGCGAGCAGGG
The DNA here is from genome assembly GCF_043083325.1 of Streptomyces sp. NPDC014734. Taxonomy (NCBI): domain Bacteria; kingdom Bacillati; phylum Actinomycetota; class Actinomycetes; order Kitasatosporales; family Streptomycetaceae; genus Streptomyces; species Streptomyces sp. NPDC014734. The sequence goes on from NZ_JBIBYN010000012.1 coordinate 84,940, forward strand.
TCAGGAAGATCGCTGTCGTCATCGTCGTGACGACGAGGGCGCCCGCCCGGCCGCCGCTCGCGACGGCACCGGTCACCTGGAGGACGGCGCTGTTCCCGGACGCTCCGGCGGCGGTGATGCCGTCGTGGCCGACGAGTGCCGCGGCCCCGAAGCCGATCACGACGAGCAGCAGGCAGATTCCGGCCACCACGCCGATCGCCCAGGACAGTGAGCGGCGGACGGCGGGGGAGGAGCGGACACTCGTCAGGCGCATGGTGACGTGGGGCAGGCAGGCGGCGCCGAGGACCACGGTGAGTTCGGAGCTCACCATGTCGAGTCCGCTGCCCTGGAACTGGAGCCCGGAGCGCAGATACGCGGCTCCCTCGCCGCTGTTCTGCCGGGCTGCCGCGATCAGGGAGTCGGTGCTCCAGTCGAACCGTTTCATGATCAGTACGGCGATGGTGAACGCGGCGACGAGCAGGACGACGGTCTTCACGATCTGGATCAGCGCGGTGCCCCGCATGCCGCCGATCGCCGCGTAGGCGATCATCAGGACGCCGAGGCCGATGATGGCGCCGGAGCGGAATCCGGAGGTGTCGAACCCCAGGATGAAGGCGAGCAGGTCGCCGCTGCTGGCGAGCTGGACGACCATCATGGGGATGAGGGCGGCGAGGGTGGTGGCGCAGGCGGCGACGCGGACGGCCCGTCCGGGGGCGCGGCGCACGAGGAGGTCGCCCATGGTGAACCCGCCGGTGTTGCGCAGGGGTTCGGCGAGCAGGAACATCAGCAGGACCAGTGACAGGGTGATGCTCAGGGCGAGGATCATCCCGTCGTAGCCGGTGAGGGCGATGATGCCGGTGGTGCCGAGGACCGTGGCGGCGGAGAGGTAGTCGCCGGCGAGGGCGAGACCGTTGCGGCGCGGCGACAGGGTGCGGGAGCCGGAGTAGAACTCGTCGAGGTCGTCGCGGTCGGGGCCGGTCATCACGCAGAGCAGCAGGGCGAGGGTGCCCACGGCCAGGAAGGCCACCAGGGACATCGACCGGGCGGAGTCGTCGAATCCGTTCACTGGTCCGCTGCCTCTTTCCGGATCCGGGCGGCGAGCGGGTCGACCGTGCGGCGGGCGGTCCGTTCGTACCGGACGACGGCGAGCAGGGTCACGGGGAGCTGGCAGAACGCGAGTGCCAGGCCGAGGTTGAGGCCGCCGAACAGGGGGCGTTCCAGTTGGTCCCCGGCGAAGCCGGAGAGCAGCAGGAAGACGACGAACCAGCCGAGCGCGGTAAGGACGGCGACGCGCCTGAGCTGCCGGTAGGAGGTGCGCAGCCGACGCAGGTCGCCGTGGCGGACGGCGGCGGCGGCCGGGGCTGCGCGGGGGGCGCCGTGATCGTGCGGCGGGTCCGGGAACGTCGCGGGCCGGGAGCGTTGCCAGGGCAGCAGGTAGTCGGCGTGTTGCGGCGGCGGGGACTGCGGCCGGGGCCGGTGGGGCGACTCGTGCGGCGGCTGGGGCGGCTGGTGCTGCTGTCCGGGCCAGGAGGCGTACGGGGACGGTGGCGGGGGGTTTCCGTGCGACATCGGGGTGCTGCTCCTTGCGTGGCTCGGATCCTGGCTGGACGGCAAGCAGGAGTGCGGGGGAAGTGCGGTCGGAAGCGTGAACATTACTCGCGGGTACTTCGGTTGGGGAGTACCTGGCGTGAACTGCCCAGCGGATTGGCTCAGTTGCACGAGATTGCGCGGGGACGGAGTCTTCCGGGCGTGATCGCGGTGAACATCCGGTACGCCGGTGTCGCGAGGCGACACGGGGAGTGCGGCTGCCGGGGCGGGGCGGGGCGGGGCGGCGGGACGGCGGGACGGGGCGGGCAGGGCGGGGCGGCGGTGGCGCGTGCCCGTCGGCGCCACCCCTGAGAAGCCGCCCGGTTCGGGGGCCGGACCCCCTAGGGGGCGCTCCCCAGTTCTGCCCGGGTGCGGTTCGTCCCGGCGGAGGACGTGATGACCGGGGGCGTTTTCTAGCGTGGAACATGCACGCGGAGAAGCGGCGGACATCCGCCGCACGCGGCCGGCCCCGGGGGGCGGGCGGGGGCGACCCCGCCCGGGGGACCGGCCGCGGACCGGTGCGCCGAACTCTTCGGACCGGCACGGCCCCGCACGCGTACCACGAGCTCGCGGTGCGCGTGCCGCCGCGTCCGAGTACCTACCGACAACAGGAGACGAACCGTGACAACGGCTGTGACCATTCCCCGGCACGGGGGTACCGGAAAGCGGACGGCCGTCGCCGCTCGGGCGCGGCAGGTCGTCAAGGCGTACGGCGAGGGGGAGACCCGGGTCGTCGCCCTCGACCACGTCGACGTCGACATCGACCGCGGGCAGTTCACGGCCATCATGGGTCCGTCCGGCTCCGGCAAGTCGACCCTGATGCACTGTCTGGCCGGTCTGGACACCGTGACCTCCGGTCAGATCTTCCTGGACGAGACGGAGATCACCGGGCTCAAGGACAAGAAGCTCACCCAGCTCCGCCGCGACCGGATCGGCTTCATCTTCCAGGCGTTCAACCTGTTGCCCACGCTCGACGCACTGGAGAACATCACGCTGCCGATGGACATCGCGGGCCGCAGGCCGGACGCGGCCTGGCTCCAGCAGGTCGTGGAGACGGTCGGCCTCGCCGGGCGGCTGAAGCACCGGCCGACCCAGCTCTCCGGCGGGCAGCAGCAACGCGTCGCGGTGGCCAGGGCGCTCGCCGCCCGTCCCGAGATCATCTTCGGTGACGAACCCACCGGGAACCTGGACTCGCGGGCAGGCGCCGAGGTGCTGGGCTTCCTGCGCAGGTCGGTGGACGAACTCGGCCAGACCATCGTGATGGTCACCCACGACCCCGTCGCCGCCTCCCACGCGGACCGGGTGCTGTACCTCGCCGACGGGCGCATCGTCGACGAGATGCGCCGGCCGACGGCCGAGCAGGTCCTCGACCGGATGAAGAACTTCGACGCACGCGGGCGGACGTCATGACCGTCTGGAAGACATCGAGACGCAATTTCCTCGCGCACAAGGGGCGCATGGCGCTGTCCGCCGTCGCGGTCCTGCTGTCGGTGGCGTTCGTGTGCGGCACGCTCGTCTTCACCGACACCATGAACACCACGTTCGACAAGCTCTTCGCCGCGACGGCCGCCGACGTCACCGTCGGCCCCCGGACCGACGACGAACCGTCCTCCCCCGGGGGCGGCAGGCCCGCCACGCTGCCCGCCGCCACCGTCGAGAAGGTCGCCGGGATCACCGGCGTGCGGTCCGCCGAGGGCGCGGTCACCAGCATGTCCGTCACCGTCGTCGACGCCCACGACACGAACATGGGCTCGACCACCGGCGCCCCGACCATCGCGGGCAACTGGACGCGCAACGACCTGCGTTCGATGGAGATCGCCTCCGGCCGCGCGCCGCGCGGCCCGACCGAGGTGATGGTCGACGCCGACACCGCCGACAAGCACCACCTGAAGCTCGGCGACACACTGCGCACCATCACCCCGCACGGCGACATCAAGGCCCGGATCAGCGGTATCGCCGCCTTCAAGGTCACCAACCCGGGTGCGGCCGTCGTCTACTTCGACACCGACACGGCCCAGCGGAAGCTGCTCGGCCGGGCCGACGTCTTCAGCCTGATCTCCGTCACCGCCGAATCCGGTGTCACCCACACCGCGTTGAAGAAGGACGTCGCCACCGCGCTCGGCGACCCGGCCACGTACCAGGTCCGGACCCAGCAGGAGACCGCGGACGAGAACAAGGACTCGATGGGCTCGTTCCTCGACGTCATGAAGTACGCGATGCTCGGCTTCGCCGGGATCGCCCTCCTCGTCGGCATCTTCCTGATCGTCAACACCTTCTCGATGCTGGTCGCCCAGCGCACCCGCGAGATCGGACTGATGCGGGCCATCGGGTCGAGCCGCAAGCAGGTCAACCGGTCCGTGCTGATCGAGGCGCTGTTCCTCGGCGTCGTCGGCTCCGCCCTCGGCGTCGCCGCCGGGATCGGCCTCGCCGTCGGCCTGATGAAACTCATGGGCGCCGTGGGCATGGAGCTGTCCACCGGGGACCTCACCGTGACCTGGACGACCCCGGTGGTCGGCCTCGCCCTCGGCATCGTCGTCACCGTCGTCGCCGCGTACGTCCCGGCCCGCCGCGCCGGGAAGATCTCCCCGATGGCCGCCCTGCGCGACGCCGGGACCCCCTCCGACGCCCGCTCCGGACGGGTCCGGGGCGCGATCGGCCTGCTCCTCACCCTCGGCGGCGGCGCCGCGCTGTACGCCGCGGCGCGTGCCGAGGAATCGGGCCGGGGATCGCTCTTCCTGGGGGTCGGGGTGCTGCTCACCCTGATCGGCTTCATCGTGATCGGGCCGCTGCTGGCCGGCCTCGTGGTCCGGGTGCTCGGCGTGGTCCTGCTGCGGGTCTTCGGCCCCGTCGGACGGCTCGCCGAACGCAACGCCCTGCGCAACCCGCGCCGCACCGGGGCGACCGGCGCCGCCCTGATGATCGGCCTCGCCCTGGTGGCCTGCCTCTCGGTCGTCGGCTCCTCCATGGTCGCCTCGGCCACCGAGGAGCTCGACAAGTCGGTCGGCGCCGACTTCATCGTCCAGCCCACCGGAGGCGGCTCGCTGATCGTGGGCCAGGCAGCCGGGGCCGTGCGGTCCGTACCGGGCATCGAGCACATCACCTCCTACCGGGCCGTCGGCGCCGCGCTCACCACCCCCGACGGCCGCACCGGGGACAAGATCCTGGCCGCCGTCGACCCCACCTACCGGGACGACGTCCGCCGAGAGACGGTCTCCGGGAAGCTCGCCGACGCGTACGGCAAGGACGCCATGTCCGTCGGCGAGACGTACGCGACCGAGCACCACGTCAAGGTGGGCGACCGGATCACCGTCGCGTTCAAGGGCGGCCGGACCGCGGAACTGAAGGTCGCCGCGATCACCGCGGACGACGTGAACATCGACAAGGGCGCGATGTACACGAACATCGCGACCGCCGAGCGGTACCTCCCCGCCGACGCCCTGCCGGACACCATGCTGATGTTCGCGAAGGCGGAGGACGGCAAGGAGAAGGAGGTCTACGCCGCCCTCAAGAGCGCCCTCGCCCCGTACCCGCAGTACGAGGTCCGCAACCAGGCCGACTTCAAGGAGATGATGAAGGACCAGATCGGCCAACTGCTGAACATCGTCTACGGGCTGCTCGCGCTCGCGATCGTCGTCGCCGTGCTCGGAGTGGTGAACACCCTGGCCCTGTCCGTGGTCGAGCGGACCCGCGAGATCGGCCTGATGCGCGCCATCGGGCTCTCCCGTCGCCAGTTGCGCCGGATGATCCGGCTGGAGTCCGTGGTCATCGCGGTCTTCGGGGCCCTGCTCGGCCTCGGGCTGGGCATGGGCTGGGGCACCGCGGCCCAGAAGCTGCTGGCCCTGGAGGGCCTCGGCGTCCTGGAGATCCCGTGGCCGACGATCCTCACGGTGTTCGTCGCCTCGGCCTTCGTCGGCCTGTTCGCCGCCCTGGTGCCGGCGTTCCGGGCGGGCAGGATGAACGTCCTGAACGCGATCGCCTCGGAGTGACGCGAGGGCCGCGCGGCGGCGGCCCGAGGGCCTGCGGGAACGGGGGAGGCCCCATTCGCCCCCCCACTCCCTCCTCCGCCCCGGAGTCCGAAGCCGCATGACGCCGCTCACTGCTCCACCCCTGTCGCTCTCCGGCTCGTTAGTGCGTACCGGGCGCCCCCGGGCAGACGGGACTTTCGCAACACGCCCTACGATGACTGACCGGCCCCGGGGTGTTCCTCCAACCCCCCGGGGCCGATGGCGTGCCCGTGCCCGTGCCCGTGCGTCCGTACCGGACGTTCCGGGACCGGGCGCGCCCGGTTGCACGAAGCTGCCGCGGGCCGTGCAGCAAGCTGACACGAGCCTCCCTGCTCCCGTGCCCTTCTCGCTGGCATCGTCGTTCTGCCGGGAGCCCCCCGGCAGGACGCAACAGCCGAAGGGGACAAAGGTGTTCAGTTCTTCGCTTTCACGGCGGCCGGCCGCCGTCGCCCGTACCGCCGCCGTCACCGGCCTCGCCCTCGCCGCGTTCGCGCTCGGCGCCGGCACCGCCTCCGCGGCGCAGGCCGCTTCCCCGGAGACCGCGGCGGCCGGGCAGCTCCCCGGGCACGCCGCCGACCGGGTCTGTACCGGCCCGGAGGCGGTTCTCGGCCAACTTTCCCTGCCCGCACCGGCGTCGGTGCCGGTGTGCAAGCTGGTCAACGGCTGGGACTAGACCGCGGTGATGCGGTTTCAGCTGCTCGGCCCGCTGACCCTGACCGACGGCCCGGAGGCCGTCGTGCTCCAGCCGTCGAAGCCGACGATCCTGCTCGCGGCACTCCTCCTGCACGCCAACTCCGTGGTGTCCGCCGACTACCTCCAGCGGGCCGTGTGGGGAGAGGAACAGCCGGCCACCGCCAAGGCCGCGCTCCAGACCTGTGTGCTGCGGCTGCGCAGGCTCTTCACCAAGCAGGGGGTGACCGAGACGTCGATCGAGGCGGTCCCCGGCGGCTACCGGATCACCGCCGAGCCGCGCACCCTCGATCTGCTCGGCTTCCGGGACCAGGTGCGCCGCGCGGTGGTCCTGTCCCACGACCCGGAGTCGGAACTCTGCGAGCTCAAGGACGCGCTGTCGCTGTGGCAGGGCTCCCTGCTCGCCAACGTGCGCTCCGACGTGCTGCACCGGGACGAGGTGCCGCGCCTCGCCGAGGAACGGCTGCGCAGCGTGGAACGGGTCTGTGATCTGCTGCTGGGGCTCGGACGGCACGGCGAGGCGCTCGTCGAACTATGGACCGCTACGCGCGTATACCCGGGCCATGAGCGGCTCCACGAGCAGCTGATCGAGGCGCTCTACCGGACGGGGCGGCAGACCCAGGCCCTCGCCGAGTACCGGAGGGTGAAGGGGTTCCTGCTGGACGAGCTGGGGGTCGACCCCTCGCCCGCCCTCCAGCAGTTGGAGCTCGCGATCCTGCGCGGCGAGGACCTGGGACCGGGGGACGGCCGGACGGCCCTGCCGTCCCGTGCCGTCGCGGGGACCGCCCTCGGCGACGCACGGGTGCTCGAAGGACCGGTGGTCACGGCCACGGACCCGGTCCCGCCACCGACGGCCCCCGCCGGGGAGCCCGCACGCACCGGCACGGGGGCGGTGGCGACCACCGGGGCCCCGGTCCTGCGCCCGGCGACGGTCCGGGCCCCCGTCCGGGGGCCGGGCACGGTCATGGTTCCGGCGGCGGCTGCGGTGCCGCCCCCGGCCGCGGTGACGGCCGTTGCCGCCGGGGCACGGGCCGCCGGGGTCCCGACCGGTACGGCCGCGCCGCCCGCGGCCCCCTCGGTCCCGAACTTCACCGGGCGCGACGCCGAGACCGCCGCCATGACGGCCCGGCTCACCGCGTCCGTCGACGACGCCGACCGGCACCCGCCCACCATCCTGGTGTCGGGGGCGCCCGGCATCGGCAAGTCGGCCCTCGCCCACCACGTCGCCCATCTGGTGCGGCAGGCGTTCCCGGGCGGCAGGCCGCTCATCCGGGCCACCCGGCAGGACGGCGAGGCCCGGACCGCCACCGACATCGCGGCGGAGGCGTCGGCGGCCCTGCGCCCCGGCGGGGACGGCGGGCGCGTCCTGCTCGTCCTCGACGACGTCGTGGACGCCGACCAGGTGCGCCCGGTACTGCCCGCCGTCGCCCAGGCGCAGGGGGCGGTGATCGTCACCAGCCGGATGGGCCTCGCCGGGCTCGTCGCCACGCACGGCGGCTGGGTGCACCGGCTCTCCGTGTTCACCGGGGCCGAGTCGTACGCGCTGCTGGTCTCCGTGCTCGGCCCCGAACGCGTCGGCGCGGAACCGGACGCGGCCCGTCGGCTGACCGAGCTGTGCGGCCACCTCCCGCTCGCCCTGCGCATCCTGACGGCCCGGCTGCTGACCCGTCCCGCGCTGCGGCTCGGCGACGCCGTCGACTGGCTCGGCGACGACCCGCTGCCCCGGCTCACCCTCACCGACTCCCCGAGCCTGTCCGTGACCGCCGTGCTCGACGGTGCGCTGAACCGGCTCGACCCGCGGCTCTCCGCGGTCTTCCTCCGGGCCGCCGCCGACACCGGGGGCACCTTCACCGCCGACGACCTCCCGTCCGTCACCGAAGCGGCCCTGGAACGGCTGGCCGACGCCGGGCTGCTGGAGGACGGCCCGCCCGGCCCGTACCGGATCCATGAACTGCTCCGCGCCCACGCACGAAGAACCGACCAGGAACGCATCCGCCGCACAGAGAAGGTGTGACTCCCCATGGCCGAGACCGCCGAGACCGCCGCACGCGCCCCCGAGCCCGTCGCGAACGCCTCCGGAACCACCGCGCCCGCCGCGTCGCCCGCACCCGGGGCCGCGAAGGGCGCCGCCGGGACCGCGACGTTCGACGCGCTGGCCGCGACCCGGCCGCGCATCCGCCGCGACGTCCTGTTCACCGAGACCCCCGGCGGGGTGCTCTTCCACAACGCCGACGGCGGGTTCCACCTGGCCGGCCGCACCGCCTACCGCTTCGCCTCGCTCGTCGTCCCGCACCTCACCGGCCACCACCGCCTCGCCGACCTCTGCGCGGGCTTCGGACCGGCTCAGCGGGCGATGGCCGCGGAACTCGTCAAGACGCTGTACGAGCGGGAGTTCGCCCGCGACGTGCCCGAGCCCGGCACCGGGCCCGAGGCGGTGCCGGACGAGGTCGCCGAACGGTTCGCCGCGCAGATCGCCTACATCGACCACTACACCGACGGCGCCGCCGAACGCTTCGCCCGGTTCCGCGCCACCCGGGTCGCCGTGCTCGGCGACGACGAGATCGCCCGCTGGTGCGCGCTGAGCCTGCTGCGCAACGGGTGCGTGCGGATCGGCACGACCGCGGAGTTCGGCGACGTCACGGCCGAGGCGGGCCGGGCGACCGCCCGCGCCGACCGGATCACCGCCGGTGCGGGGGCCGGCTGGAAGGAGCTGGACGGGTACGACGTCGTCGTGGTGACCGGCGCCGGGGCCGGGCCGCGCACCCACCGGCTGCTGGCCGCCGGGGTGCCGGAGGGCCGGACCCTGATCCCCGCCTGGCTGTTCGGCGAACGCCTGGTGGTGGGCCCGCTGGCCACCGCCTCCTCCACCGGCTGCTGGTCCTGCGCCGTGCTGCGACTGGCGGGCAACGTGGACGCGGGCACGGCCGCCGAGCTGTGGAGCCAGGCGGCGGGCGCGGCACCGGTGGACGAGGACGCCCTCCGCGGCCCGGTCGCCGCGATGGCCGGCAACCTCCTCGGATACGAGATCTTCCGCCTCACCACCGGCGCGCTGCCCGCCGAGACCGACCGCCAGGTCCTGATCCAGGACCTCGCCTCGCTCGACGTGATGTCCGAACCGGTCCGCCCGCACCCCCGCTGCGCACGCTGCGCCGGCCCGGACGACCGCGAGCCCGCGGCGGCCCTGCCCGACGGCCTGGCGCTGCCGGTCACCGCGACCGTGGAGACCGCCCGCGACGCGGAGGCCATGGTCGACGAGCTGAACCGGCACAGCGCGGCGCTGGTGCGCCCGCACACCGGGATCTTCCGGCGCTGGGACGACGAGGCGCTGACCCAGACCCCGTTGAAGATCAGCCGGGTCGAGGTGGCGCTCGGGGCGGGGGCGCGGCGCCGGATCGCCGCCTTCGACGTGCACCACTTGGCGGGCGCGCGGATGCGGGCCCTGTACGCGGCGGCGACCGTGTACGTCGAGCACCTGGTGCCCCTCGACACCGCGGCGGTCACGGACGGGGCGACGGACCGGGCCGCGGCCCGGGTGCTCGGCCCGGACGCGCTGACGACCGGCGGCGGCACCGGGGCGCTCCCGGACACCTGGACGGTCGCCACCTCGCTGACCGGCAAGGAACCGGTCCGGGTGCCCGCCGCGGCGGTGCGGAGCTTCGGCGCGCACAACCGGGAGCGCGTCCACCTCGCGACGGCGGCGGGTTCGGGCGCCGGGGCCGACGCCCGGGAGGCGGCCGGCACCGGCCTGATGTCGGCACTGGCGCACGACGCGCTGCTGCGGGCGGTCGGCTCCACCACACCGGTCCGCCCGGTCGCCGCCGACGGCGACGACGCGGAGCTGGTGTTCCTGCTGAAGTCCGCGGCCAACCTGGACCTCGCGGTGGAACTGCTGGACCTGGGCGAGGCGGAGCGCACCACGGCCCACGTGGTGCTGGCCCGGGAGGCCGACGGCGGGAACGCCCGGGGCCGGTGGGCGGTCGGTGCGGGGCTCTCGCGCCGGGCGGCGGCCTGCGCGGCGCTGCGGGACCTGCTCGGGCGGGCACAGCTCGACGCCGAGGACCCGGCCGCGCCGGTGGACACCGGTGACCCGCTGGTCCGTGACCTGGCGGCGGCGAGCATCGCGGTCACGGACGGGCCGGTCGCCGTGGACGGGCCCACGACCACGTTCGACGCGGTCCTCGACGGGCTCCGGGAGGCGGGCCGGGACGCCCTGTACGTGCCGACCACCCCGGCCGACCTCGCCGCGGGCGGCATCAGCACCGCCCGGGTGCTGCTGACCGTCGACGGCGGCGCGGCGGGCGCGGCGGAAGGAGAGGGCGGCCCCGATGCCCGTTGACACCCCGGTCCGGGAAACCCCCGCGCTGACCCGGTCCGCGCACGTCCTCGCGGAGGCGCTCCGGGAGGCACTGGCACGGCACGGCACGCCGCCCCCACTGGACGTGGCTCCCCTCGGGGTGCGTGACGCCTTCGCGGACGAACCGGCGGACGTGGGCGGCATCGACCGCCCCGGTCCGTACCGCGGCTCCGGCACCGGTACCGGCCAGACCGCCGGGGCCGCCGTGCCCGTGCGGTTCTACGGCCGGCACGCCGTCGTCGGCCCCTTCGCACCCGTCGGCGCCCTTCCGTCCGGGGGGCCCGGCGGCACCGGGCGGGCCTGCGTCCGGTGCCTGGAGCGGCGCTGGCAGGCGGTCCGCTCGGTCGCGCTGCGCGAGGCGCTGGAACTCGGCTCGGGGACCAGGGCCGCCGGTGAGTCGCCGTACCCCACACCGTTCGCCGCGCACGCCCTCGCCGGACTCGTCGCCGCCGGGCTCGCCGGGAACGGGCCGGACCCCGGGGCCCGGCCCGTCGTGCACCTGGTGGACCTGGAGACCCTGACGGTCCGGCACTACCCGCTCGTCCCCGACCCCGAGTGCCCGCGCTGCGGGGTGACCGAGCCCGACACCGTCGAGGCCGCGACGCTCACCCTGCGGCCCGCGCCCAAGCGCCGCCCGGGCGGCTTCCGGGTCCGGGACATCGGGGCGTACGACCTGCCGGTCGAGCCGTACGCCAACCCGGTGTGCGGGTCGCTCGGCCCGTCCGTCGTCCAGGACGTCTCCTCCACCTCCACGTCCGCGACCATCGGCTGCTTCTCCATGCGCTCGGGGGAGTACCTGCGCGAGACGTTCTGGGGCGGGCACGCCGACACCTTCGCCGAGAGCATGCGGATCGGTGTGCTGGAGGGGCTGGAGCGGTACGCGGGCATGCGGTCCCGGGCCAAGCGGGCCGGGACCACGGACAGCCTGGACGCCCTGCGGGCCCGCGGCGAGCACGCGCTCGACCCGCGGGTGTGCGGGCTGTACTCGGACGACTTCCACCGCGCCAACCCCCGGGTCACCCCGTTCGCCCCGGACCGTCCGGTCCCCTGGGTGCGGGGCTGGTCCCTGCGCGACCGGCGCACGGTCCTGGTGCCCGAGGTCCTCACGTACTACCACGCGCCCGGCCTGGAGAACCGCTTCGTCCAGGAGAGCTCCAACGGCTGCGCGTCCGGCGGCTGCCTGGAGGAGGCCGTCTACTTCGGGCTGATGGAGGTCGTCGAGCGCGACGCGTTCCTGCTCGCCTGGTACGGGCGGGCCGGGCTGCCGGAGATCGACCCGGCCACCAGCCGCCGCCCGGCCACCCGGCACATGGTCGACCGGCTGGAGATGTACGGCTACGAGGCCCGCTTCTTCGACACCCGGATCACCTTCCCGATCCCCGTCGTCACCGGGGTGGCGGTCCGCCGGGACGGCGGGCCGGGCCTGATGTGCTTCGGCGCCGGGGCCGGGCTCGACCCGGAGGCGGCACTGGCCGGGGCGCTGTGCGAGATCGCCACCGACGCGGTGAACCTGCCCCGGCGCACCGAACGCGACCTGGAGCGGCTGCGCGCCATGGCCGCCGACTTCGACCGGGTCGAGGCGCTCCACGACCACCCGCTCGTCTACGGCCTGCCGGAGATGGGCCACCACGCGGACTTCCTGCTCGGTGGACCGGGCGCGCCCCGCCCGCCGAAGCGGTCCTTCGACACGTTGTACGGGGACGGCTCGGTGCTGCCCGTCTCCGACGATCTGCGCGAGGACCTGACCCGGTGCGTGGACGCGGTCACCGCCGCCGGATTCGACGTGATCGCCGTCGACCAGACCATGCCGGAACAGCGCGAGCTGGGGCTGACCACCGTCAGCGTCCTGGTGCCGGGGCTGCTGCCGATCGACTTCGGCCGGAGCAGACAGCGCGCCCTCGGCATGGACCGGCTGCGCACCGCCCTGCGCGTGGCCGGGCTGCGCGAGCACGACCTCACCGACGCCGACCTCAACCCGGCCCCGCACCCCTTCCCCTGACCGCCGACCGGACCCCGTACGCCCGCCGACCCGCCCGCACCCCCGCCCCGCATCCCCGCCCCGCACCCCTTCCCGTGACCGAGGAGCCCGCCATGGGGTACGCCCATGAATACGCCGCCGCGATCCTTCAGCGCGGCCGGGTCCCGATGGACCCCGCCGACTACGTGCCGAACTGGTCGGACGGCCCGCGCAAGACCAAGTTCTACCCCGGCACCGACACCCTGCCGCTGCCCGACTGCGACTACCCGGCCCACGCGGATCTGGACCGCGGCCTCGCCCAGGACACCGGCGGCGGGGGCGAGTTCGACCTCGCGCTGCTGGGCGGGATGCTCCGCGACTCCTACGGGCTGACCGGCCGCCGTCTCGGCGTCCAGGCCAACACCGACCTGAGCGCCCTGCCGTTCTACCCGCTCGCCAACTGGTCCCGGGGCTCCGCGTCGGGCGGCGGCCTCTACCCGGTCGCCGTGCACTGGGTCTCCGGGCCCAGCGGCCCGGTGCCGCCGGGGGTGCACCACTACTCCACCCGGCACCACGCGATGCGGCGGCTGCTCACCGGTGACGTGACCGGCGAGGTGCGGGCGGCGCTCGGGGAAGGGGCGCCGGGCCCGGACACCGACCAGTTCCTGGTGCTGTCCATCAAGTACTGGCAGAACGCCTTCAAGTACAACAATTTCTCCTTCCACGCCGTCTCCATGGACCTCGGGGCGTGTGTCCAGACCTGGCGGATGTGGGCCGGGGCGCGCGGGCTGTCCGTCGAGCCCGCGCTCTGGTTCGACGAGGAACGGCTCGGGCGGCTGCTCGGGGTGGACACGGCGGACGAGGGCGTCTTCGCCGTCGTCCCGCTGAGGTGGACCGGGGCGGCGGCCCCCCGCACCCCCTCCCCGGACCGGGCCCCGGCCGCCGTGGCGGTGCGCCACCGCGACCTGGAGCGCTCGCGCACCGTCCTCGCCTTCGACGCGCTCCGGCGGATGCAGGCCGTGACCGCCGCCGGGGCCACCGACCGCCCCGCCGCCGGGGCGCTCGCCCCGGCCGCCGCGCACCCCGCCGACCCGGACCGCCCCGAAACGCCGCTCCCGCCCTGCCCGCCGCTCGACATCGACGTGCGCACCGCCCTGCGCACCCGCCGCAGCAGCTTCGGCCGCTTCGAGTCCCAACGCCCGCTCACCGCAGAGCAGTTGGCATCCTGCCTGGCGGCCTCCGCGGCCGGTTCGCGGATCGGCGGGGACACCGGCGGTCAGCGGCTGGCGAAGCTCTACGCGTTCGTCGGCCACGTCGACGGGATCGAGCCCGGCGCGTACGAGTACGACCCCGACGCGCACAGCCTGCGGCTGGTGAAGGCGGGCGCGCCCGGCGCGTTCCTGCAGAAGAACTACTTCCTGTCGAACTACAACCTGGAGCAGGCGGGCGCCGTCCTGGTGCCCACCGTCCGCACCGACGCCGTCCTCGACGCCGTCGGGGACCGGGGATACCGCCTGGTCAACGCCGCCGTCGGGGCGATCGCCCAGACCGCCTACACCACCGCGTCCGCCGTCGGCATCGGCTGCGGGGTCGCGCTCGGCTTCGACAACATCTCGTACATCGAGGAACTCGGCCTCGACGGCACCGGCGAGGCCCCGCTGCTGATCATGATGATCGGCAACGAGCGGCCCGCCCCGGCCGACTTCCGGTACGAGATCGCCTGAGCGCGGCCACCCGTGAGAACCACGACCGGAACGAGAAGGGGAGACCCCGCCATGACGCCGGACCACCCGGCCACCGCCCGCACGGCCGCACCCGCGACCGCGCCCGCGGCCGTCACCCGCCCCCGCTTCATGCTGCGGGTCGCCGGGCTGCCGGTCGACACCGTGCGGGGACTGCGCTGCCCGGACAGCCGTCGCTGGGCCGACGACGTCCTGCACGCCACCGAGCGGCTGCGCGCCGACGGCGAACGGCTCGGCGACCTGCTCCACGACCTCGTCGGCGGCAGCGACGACGAGACGCTGCGCCGCACCCTGCTCGCCCTGCGCCGCGACATCTTCAACAACCGGCTTCCCCGGGCCGGGGCTGCCGATCACGCCCTCGCCCTGGTGCGCGGGCTGGACGGGACGACCGGCGAGGCGCTGGCCGCCTGGCTGGCCGCCCGGCGCCGCCTGGAGGAGCAACGGGCGGCGGGCGCCGCCCTGCTCGCCGGGGAGACCGCCCGCGCCCGCGGACACCTGCGCCTGCTCGCGGGCGAGGAACGGCTGCGCAGGGCGCTGCTGCTCGCCTCCCCGGCCCTGGACGCGCAACTCGACACGTACGCGCGCGGCGACGCCGCCACACCCCCGGACAAGAAGCGGCGCAAGATCGAGCGCTCGCTGCTCTCGTACCTGTACCGCACGGCGTGCAAGACAAGTCCGTTCTCCACGTTCACCGGCGTCGCCCTCGGCACCTTCGGCGAGAGCGGGGACGGGGGCGAGGACGGCGCGGAGCGGGGCGCGGGGCTGCGGGCCCGGGTCGACGACGCGTGGCGGGGGCGGCTGCGGCTGAACGTCGCCGCCGTCGGCCGGCTCGCCGAGGCCGTGATCGCGGACCCGGTGCGCCGGGCCGATCTGCCGGTCGCGCCCGCCTCCGGCTGGGGCCGCGACGACGACCGGGTCCGTTACGTGCGCCGCTGGGTCACCCAGGGCGACGAGGACACCGCCGTCACCTTCGACGCCGTGAAGGACCGGCTGTTCTTCCTGCGCCGCAGCGGCACCCTGGAACGCCTCCTCGGCCTGTTCGAGGAGCGCGGAACCCTCCGTTACGGGGAACTCGCCGACTGGCTGGCGAAGGACCGGGACGCGGACGTCGAGGAGTGCGCCCAGTACCTCCAGGCACTCCTCGACGTCGGCATGGTGCAGGTGCCGTGCCTGCGCACCGAGGTCCACGACACCGACCCGCTGCGCGCCCTCCAGCACTCGCTGCGCGACCTCGGCCGCCCGTGGGCGGACCGGCTCGCCGACCGGCTGGACGCCCCCGCCTCCCACGTCGAACGGTTCGCCGACGCCGACCCGGCCGGACGGCGCGCGCTCATGGGAGAGTTGCGGAGCTCGCTGCGCACCCTCCAGGAGGAGGAGCTCGGCGTCGACGGGGCGCGCGTCCCGCAGACCCTGCTCTACGAGGACGTGTCCGCGGGCCGGCACACCGAACTGTCCGCCCCCGCCTGGGAGCAGCTCGCCGCCGCGCCGCTCGGAGCGGTGGAACGCGTCCTGCCCGCCTTCGACCTGACGCTGCCGCAGCGCGTCACGTTCAAGGGGTTCTTCCTCGCCCGGTACGGGCAGGGCGGGCGCTGCGACGACCTGCTGAAGCTGGTCCACGACTTCCACGAGGACTTCTTCGACCAGTACATGTCGTTCACCGCGAAGCACACCACGTTCGACGCGGACGGCAACTACGTCCCCGAGGAGAACTGGCTGTCGCTGCCGCAGCTCAAGGCCCTCGACACGGCCCGGCAGACCTTCGTGGAGCGGATGCGCGCCCTGTGGGCGCAGTGGGAGGCCGACCCCGGCGGCCGGTCGGGCCCCGACGGCGCGGAGATCCGGGTGGACGCCGCCCTCCTGGACGAGGTCGCCGACGAACTCGCGCCCCTGCGCGGCACGTTCGCCCCGCTCGCGCACCATGTGCAGATCGCGGACCGGCCCGGCGACCCGCTCGTCGTGCTCAACCGCTCCTACGGCGGGGTGTCGTTCCCGTTCAGCAGGTTCACCCACCTCTTCGACGGTCTCGACGAACAGCTCCTCGCCGCCACCGCGGACCTGCTGCCGGACGGCGCCGTCCTCGCCGAGGTCACCGGCGGACCCGTCACCAGCAACCTCAACCTGCACGGCAGGCTCACCGACTACGAGATCGTCTGCCCCGGTGAGCGCGGCACCCTGCCCGAGCCGAACCGGATCCACCTGGACGACCTCCACCTCGTCCACGACCGCGACACCGACCGCCTCGTGCTGCGCTCCACCCGGCTCGGCAAGGAAGTGGTGCCGGTCTACCTCGGCTACCTCGTCCCGCTCGCCCTGCCCGAACTGCCGCGCACCCTGCTCCTGCTCTCACCGACCTCGATGTCCCCGCTGAACGTGTGGGGCGGCGTCCCCGAGGGCGTCCCGGTCGCCGGGGTCACCAGCAGGCCCCGGGTCCGGCACGGCAGTGTGGTGCTCGCCCGGCGGAGCTGGAGCGCACCCGCCGCCGAACTGCCGCTGCGCGCACCGGCCGACGCGGACGACGCCTGGTTCCTGGGCTGGCACGCGTTCCGCCGCGCCCACGGCCTGCCGGACCGGGTCTTCGCGACCGTCGCCGACAGCGGGGCGCGCGGCGCGACCGGCGCCAAGCCCGCGTACGTCGACTTCGACAGCCCGCTCTCGCTCGCCGCGTTCGAGTCCCTGATCAAGACGTCCGGGGCACGGGTCGTGTTCCGGGAGATGCTGCCCGACGAGGACGGTCTGCACACCGTCTCCGGCCGGGGCCGCCACGTCGCCGAAATCGCGGTGGAGACCGCAGCCCCCGCCGAGAGGAGCAACCCGTCATGAGCACAGCCCCACCCACGCCGGCCGCCACCGGGACCCGCCGGGCGGGGGCCTGGCAGGCCACGCACATCTTCTACGCCGCCAACCCCCGCCCCATGCTGACCCAGTGCGTCCGTCCGCTGATCGAGGAACTGGAGGCGGACGGCCTGATCGACGGCTACTTCTTCATCAACTACTGGCTGGAGGGGCCGCACGTCCGGCTGCGGATCAGGCCCTTCGCCCCGGAGGCCGAGGCCGAGGTGCGGCGCCGGACGGAAGCGGCCGTTGACGCGTTCCTCACCGAACGGCCCGCCCTGTACGAGGTGGACTCCGGGTTCCTCAACGACTTCTACAACACCCTGTTCGACATCGAGTTCCCCGGCGCCGAACGCGGCCACTACACCGACGACCAGGGCCGGATGCGGCTGCGCCCCAACAACTCGCGCAGCGCCGAGCCGTACGAGCCGGAGTACGGGAAGTACGGCGGCCCGGCCGGGATCGAGCTCGCCGAATGGCACTTCCGGCACTCCAGCGACCTGGTCATCGACGCGTTCCGGACGAAGAACCTCCACCTGCGGACCGTGCTGCTCGGCACCTCCGCTCAGCTGATGATGGTGATGGCCGCCGCGTTCCTGCCCGGCCGCGAGGAACTCGCCGACTACCTCGACAGCTACTACGAGTTCTGGCACCGGGCGTTCCCCGGCACCGGATTCATCGGCAGCGACGAGTACGACCGCAACTACGCGGCCATGGCGCCCGGCCTGGCCGCCCGCTTCGCCCGCGTCCGTGCCGCCGTTGCCGACGGACCCGGCGGAGTCGAGGGGCCGGCCGGGGCCGACGGGGCCGGGTCGGCGCGGCTGCCCGGGTTCCTCGCCGGGTGGGCCGAGCACTGCGCCGAACTGCGGGAACGGGCGGTCGAGCTGACGCTCAAGGGCGATCTGGTGTTCCGGTCCTGGGACGGTGAGCGCGACGAACGGGTCACCGATCCGGCGGCCTCGCTGCCGCTCCTCCTCTCCCCGTACATGCATATGACCAACAACCGGCTGCATGTGACGATCCGCGACGAGGCGTACCTGTCGCACGTCCTGGGCCGGGCGCTGCGGGAGCCGGGATGAGCACCGCCCGGCCGGGCGCCGTCGACGGTCTCGCCGAGTACCGGCCGGAACTGCGGCCCCAGGTCCTGCTGAGCGACGCGATGCTGCACGGCGCCGCGACGGTGCACCTGATCAAGGACACGGACGGCGGCGGCTCCTTCCGGGTCGGCCCCAAGGAACACTTCCTGATCGCCCGGATGGACGGCAGCCGCAGCCTGGCGGAGATCGGCGAGGAGTACGCGCGGGAGTACGGGCGCAGGCTGGACGCCGCCCGCTGGCAGCAGATCCTGCGGATGCTCGGCACACGCGGGCTGCTGGCCGGGGCCCCCGCCCGCCCGGCCGCCGGGGCCGGGGCCGTCCCCGGGCAGGACGCCCGGCCGGAGCGCGGGGTGCTGCGCGGCAGCATCCGGCTGGTCGCCGACGCGGACGCCACCACCGACCGGCTGCACCGGGTGGTCGGCTTCCTGCTGGCGCCCGGATGGCTGGTGCCGCTGCTGGCGCTGGTGCTGGCGATGGAAGCGTTGATCGTCCTTCGGATCGGTGAACTGCTCGACATGGCAAAGGAGTTGTTCACCAATCCGGTGCTGCTGCTGGCGGCCGCCACGCTGCTCTGGTTCAGTACCGCGCTGCATGAACTCGCCCACGGGGTGGTCGCCCGGCACCACGGCGGCACGGTGGCCGAAATCGGCCTGCGCTGGCGGCTGCCCGTGATCATCATGTATTGCACGGTCGACAACTACCTCTATCTTGGCTCCCGTTGGCAACGCATCCAGACCGCGCTCGCCGGCGCGGTGATGAACCTGCTGTTCCTGCTCCCGTTCTGCGCGCTCTGGCTGTTCGCCCCCCTGGACACCGCCACGCACGACGCGCTCGGCGCGCTGCTGCTCCTGGGCAGCGTGCAGGCCCTGGCCATGCTCGTCCCGCTCCCGCCGCTCGACGGCTACCGGATCGCGAGCCAGCTGTGCGGGGCCACCGAACTGGCCGCCTCGACCGGCGCCTACCTGCGCCTGGCCGCCCGCCGCGACCCCGCGGCGGCCGACTACCCGCGCCGCGCCCGGGCCGCGTACCGCGCCTACGGTCTGGGCGCGGTGCTCACCCTCGTGGGCATCGTGGCCGCCGTCGTCGCGGCGGCCCACCACCTGCTGACCGCCTGACCGCCCGGCCGCGCACCCCGGGAGCACGGCCCCGCCGACCACACCCGCCACCGACACACCCGCCACCGACACACCCGCCGACCCCATGCCCGCCGACCGCACGCCCGCCGACCGCCGCGCCGAAGCACCGACCCGCCGATCAGCGGCGGACAAGGAGAGTTCCATGACCCCCACCGCCCCCTCCGCCTCCCCGGGGAACCAGGCAGGCCCGGACGACGGGTCCGTGCCCGCAGTCGTCCTCGACGCCGTGCACAAGAGGTACGGCGACCGGCACGCCGTCGACGGGGTGTCCCTCACCGTGCCGCGCGGCGAGTTCTTCGGACTGCTCGGCCCCAACGGGGCGGGCAAGACCACCCTCGTCGAGATCATGGAGGGGCAGCGCAAGGCGGACTCCGGGACCGTCACCGTGCTCGGCTCCAGCCCCTGGCCGCGCAACCCGGCCCTGCTGCCCCGGCTCGGCGTGCAGACCCAGACCTCGGCGTTCTTCGTCCGCCTCACCGCCCGCGAGCACCTGCGCACCATGGCCGCCCTCTACCGCACCGACGACGCGGCGGCCGACCGGGCCCTCGCCTCCGTCGGCCTCGACGAACAGGGGAACACCCGGGTGGACGACCTCTCCGGCGGCCAGCGCCAGCGCCTCGCCATCGCCTCCGCACTCGTCCACGAACCCGAACTGATCTTCCTGGACGAGCCGACCGCCGCCCTCGACCCGCAGGCGCGTCGCGCGCTGTGGCAGGTGCTGCGCGACCTCAAGGGCGAGGGCCGCACCATCGTCTACACCACCCACCACCTCGACGAGGCCGAGGCGCTGTGCGACCGGGTCGCCATCATGGTCGACGGCGCCGTCGCCGCCCTCGACAGCCCCGCCCACCTCATCGCCGCCGCCGCCCCCACCACCCGGCTCGTCGTCCCCGACGACCGGATCACCCTCGACCAGGCACGGGCCATCGAGGGCGTCGACGCCGTCACCGAGGAGCCCGGCGCGCTCGTGCTGGAGACCCTCGAATCCGGCAAGGTGCTGGCCGCGATCGACGCCCTGGCCGGACTGCGGGGCGTACAGACGCGCACCGCCGACCTGGAGGACGTCTACCTGGCGCTCACCGGCGCCCCGACCGACGCCACGCGCACCCCCGAGTAGCTCCGCTGCCGGGC
Organism: Streptomyces sp. NPDC014734; assembly: GCF_043083325.1. Classification (NCBI taxonomy): domain Bacteria; kingdom Bacillati; phylum Actinomycetota; class Actinomycetes; order Kitasatosporales; family Streptomycetaceae; genus Streptomyces; species Streptomyces sp. NPDC014734. Next base: position 105,449 of record NZ_JBIBYN010000012.1, read on the forward strand.
CCTCCCGGCGCCCCGGAACCGCACGTGCCGTGCGCCGCGCCCGCCTTCCGGCCGAAGGCCACCCGACAGGCCCTCAGGCGGTTCGAGGACACGGCCCGGCGGCCGCCGCGCCCCCGCCCTCCGCACCGTCCCCGCCGGTCGCCCCGCCCCGCACCGGCCCCCAGCAGTGATGCCACCCTCCACCCCGCACCGATCCCCAGCAGTGATACGGAGACACCCCCGATGAGCGCATACGCGGCGCTGAGCCAGGCCGGATACCGGGCCTACACGCGCGACAAGACCACGCTCTTCTTCACCTTCGCCTTCCCCCTCATCTTCCTCGTCGTCTTCGGGCTGATCTTCCACGGCCAGACGGTCGAGGAGAGCGGCAAGCCCTACATCAACTACATCGCCCCCGGCGTCCTGTCCTGGGGCGTCGGCAACGCCGCCGTGTTCGGGGTCGGCTTCGTCCTCATGCAGTGGCGGCGCGACGACATCCTGCGGCTCATCCGGATGACGCCGACACCGGTCTCCGCCGTCCTCGCCTCCCGTTACGTCCTGGCGCTCGGCATCGGCGCGGTCCAGGCCGTGCTGTTCGTCTCCATCGCGCTGCTGCCCATGTTCGGGCTCCGGCTGGACGGCCGCTGGCCGCTCGCCCTGCCCGTCCTGGTCATCGGCATCACCGCGTTCCTCGCCCTGGGCGTCATCGTCGGCAGCTACGCCAAGACCCCCGAGGCCGTCGCCGCCGTCGCCAACTGCCTGATGATCCCCATGGCGTTCCTGTCCGGCTCGTTCTTCCCGCTGGACGCCATGCCGGGCTGGATGCAGAACCTGTCCCGGGTGCTGCCGCTGCGCTACCTCAACGACGGGATCTCCGGCGCCCTCACCGGTTCCGGCGGCGCCGGTGACATCGGCATCGCCTGCGCGGTGCTCGCCGGATTCGCCCTCGTCCTGTGCGCGATCGCGCTCAAGACCTTCCGCTGGAGCGACAAGTCATGACGACGGCCACGGCGCCCGCCGTACCGCCGGTGCGCGGCGAGACCCCGCTGGAGGCCGCCCGCGCAGACCTCCACGACGAACTCACCCGCCGCCACCGGGAGCTGTCCGGCCCGACGGCCCTGCCCGCGCCCCGTGTGGTGCCGCTCGGCGCCGCCGACACGCTCGGCTTCGGCAGCCCCGACCCGTACGCCGGCCACCGCCCGGCCGCCAATGTCCAGCTCACCTCCCGCGCCGTGCTGATCGGCCCCTGGGGCGGCGAGCCGGGCACCACCGCCTGCGGCCAGTGCCTCGCCATGCGCTGGCAGCGGCTGCGCAGCCGCTCGGAGCGCGAGGCACTGGAACTCGGCGGCCGCCCGGGCGGCGCCGCCCACTGGCCGGTCCTCACCCCCTACGCGGCCGACGCCGTCTGGGCCCTCTACCGGGCGGTCCTCGGCACCACCGCCCACAGCCTTCCCGACACGACCGCCGCCGACCGCGCGCTGCCCCGGGTCAGCCGGATCGACCTGGTGACCCTGGCCACCGCGACGTTCCCGCTCCTGCCCGAACCGCTCTGCCCCGCCTGCGTCCAGGAGGTTCCCGACACGGCCGAGTCGGCCCGCATGGGCCTCGGCCCGGCCCCGAAACCGGACCCGGACGGCTACCGGCTGCGGCCCCTGTCCTCGTACCCGCTGCCGACCGCCGCGCTCGTCAACCCGGTCTGCGGCACCCTCGGCTCCGACCTGTGGATCAACCCGACGTCCACCACCACCGCACCCGCCGCCGGCACCCACTTCGTCCGCGGCTACGCCGGTCTCAACGACGTCACCTGGAGCGGCCAGGCCAACAGCTACGACACCAGCCGCGTCCTCGCCCACCTGGAGGGCCTGGAACGGTACGCGGGCACCACGCGCCGCCGCGGCACCTCACCCGTCGTGGACAGCTACACCCGGCTCGCCGACCGGGCCCTGGACCCGGCGGCCTGCGGCCTCTACGCCCCCGAGACCTACGCGAGCGACCCGATGGTCTCCCCGTTCGACCCGGACCGGCCCATCCCGTGGGTGTGGGGCCACTCCCTGCGCGACGACCGTCCCGTCCTGGTGCCCGCCCGGCTCGCCCACTACAGCGCCGGGGTGGAGGCCGACAACTTCGTCTTCGAATGCTCCAACGGCTGCGCCACCGGCGGCAGCCTGGAGGAGGCGATCCTCTACGGGCTGCTGGAGATCGTCGAACGGGACGCCTTCCTGCTCGCCTGGCACGGCCGGACCCCGCTCACCGCGATCGACCTCACGACCTGCCGGTCCGCGGCCGTCCGCAGCATGATCGACAGGGCCGGGCTGCACGGCTACGACGTCCACGCCTTCGACACCCGGATGGACCTGGCCGTCCCCGTCGTCACCGCCCTCGCGGTGCGCCGGGACGGCGGACACGGCACGCTGTCGTTCGCCGCCGCCGCCGGATTCGACCCGGAGGCGACCGTCGAATCGGCGCTGTCCGAAGTCCTCACCTACATCCCGCACCTGCCCTACCAGGTCGCCGAACGCCACGCCGAACTCACCGCCATGGCGGCCGACTTCACCCGCGTACGGCAGCTCAAGGACCACGCCCAGCTCTACGGGCTGCCCGGGATGGCGGTGCACGCCCGGGAGTACCTGGAGCCGGTCGCGGTGCGTCCGCTTGCCGACACCTTCGCCGACTGGCAGCCCCACCGCCCGCGCACCGGGGACCTGTTCGACGATCTGAACCTGCTGCGCGACCAGCTCGTCAACGCCGGGCACGACGTCATCGCCGTCGACCAGACCACCCCCGAGCAGCGCCGGATGGGCCTGCACACGGTCGCCGCCGTCGTCCCCGGCCTGCTTCCGCTGGACTTCGGCTGGACCCGGCAGCGGGCCCTGCTGATGCCCCGGCTGCGCACCGCGTTGCGGGCCGCGGGCAGGCGGGCCGACGACCTGCCGGAGTCCGCGGTCAAGCGCGTCCCGCACCCCTTCCCGTGACCGGCGGGGTCGTGCCGACGGCCGGTGCGGCCGGGCCGTCGGCACACAGGCCCCCTCCGCGCTCACGGCACGGAGAGGGCCTGCGGTCCTGCGAACGCTGCGCGACCGACGAACGGATCAGGCGCAGCAGGAGGTGGTGCTGGTGGTGCTGGAGCAGGTCGAGGTCGAGGAGCAGGACGTCGAACCGGCCAGCACGACCTCCGCGGCGTCCGAGTAGTCCGAGATCTCGAAGGTCTCCGACTCCAGCTCCAGGATCTCGTCGGCGAGGGTGGCGAGCTCGGTCTTGGGGGCCATGGTCTTCTCCCTTGGTTCCCGGGGACGGGCCGGCGGCTCCGGCGACGTTCCCCTGCGATGACGTCATTGCAGCGGGGACCGCTGTCAGATCGGCCGCGGTTTCGCTGTCAGACCGCTGGCACCCCCTGACAGCGGAACGCCGCATTCCTGAAGCCGGGGAGGCTCAGGCTGAGAGCCTGTCGGATGACCTTCGACCGGAAGGCGGACGCGGCATGGCGCGTGCGGTTCCAGGGCGCCGGGACGGCCCAGTGGCGGAGCTGCTCGGTCATGTCGGCAACGCCGGAAGCGTGCGTGCCAGGACGTGGCCGCCCGGTCGGAGGTCACCCGACAGGCTCTGAGGGAGCCGGCCCCACACGTGCCCGGCCGGCCGGGACGACGACCGGCCCGGCCGGCGGAACGAGGTGAGATGACATGCAGGAGACACCCGCATCCCCACCCGGCCCCCCGCCCCCGAACCCGAGCCCGGCCCGGTCCAGGGCCCCGGCCCCCGTGGTGGCGCGGGAGGTGCTGCGTCCGGCGCTGGAGCTGTACCTCGACGCGCACGCCCACCCCGAGCTCTCCGGGGGCGAACGCCGCACCGCGGACCTGCTCGCCGCCCGGCTGGAGGCGAGCGGCTGCACGGTCGCCCGGCAGGTGGGCGGCGGACACGGGCTGGTCGGGGTCCTGCGCAACGGCAGCGGTCCGACGGTCATGCTCCGCACCGAACTCGACGCCCTCCCGGTCACCGAACGCACCGGCCTTTCCTACGCGAGCACCGTGCCGGGCGTGATGCACGCCTGCGGTCATGATCTCCATCTCGCCGCGGTCGCCGGGGCCGTGGACGAACTCGCCAGGACCCGGTCCGCGTGGCGCGGCACGGTCCTGGTGGCGGGCCAGCCGGCCGAGGAGACCCTGGCCGGGGCGCGCGAGATGCTGGCGGACGGCCTGTACGAACGGTTCGGCACCCCGGCCGCGGTCCTCGCCCAGCACACCTCGCCCGCCCCCGCCGGCACCGTCGCGCACGCCGTGGACTTCCGTACGCCGCTGATGGCGGCGAGCGCGTCGGTGGACGTCACGCTGTACGGGCGCGGCGGCCACGCCGGAACCCCGCACCTCACCGTCGACCCGGTCCTCACGGCGGCGGCCACGGTGCTGCGGCTCCAGTCCGTCGTCGCGCGGGAGACCGCCCCGGCCGAGCACGCGGTGCTGACCGTCGGCGCGCTGCGCGCCGGGGGTCCCGGCAACGTGATCCCGGACACGGCGGAACTCTCCCTGTGCGTACGGGCGTTGTCCGGTCCGGTGGTCGAGCGGATGACGGCCGCCGCGCTGCGGATCGTGCGGGCCGAGTGCGCGGCGTCCGGCTGCCCCAGGGAGCCGGACTTCTCCGTCACCGCCCGCTCGCCCGCGCTGCTGACCGACGAGGCCGCCACCCTCTCGGTGCGCCGGGCGCACGAGGAGTCGTTCGGTCCGCAACGGGTCACCGGCTGCGGCCCGCTCACGGCAACCGAGGACTTCGCCAGGTTCGGCGACGGGGACGTGCCGACGGTGTACTGGATGCTCGGCGTCACGGGGGCGGGGCAGTGGCGCCGGGCCCGCGACGGCGGACCGCCGGTACCGGCGAACCACACGCCGGAGTTCGCCCCCGACGTGCGTACCGCCCTGCCCACCGGGATCGTGGCCATGGCGTCGGCCGCGAGGCGGTTCCTGGCCCCGGCGGTTCCAGCGGTCCCTGCGGCCTCAGTGGTCCCGGAGGCTCCGGAAGAGGACACCCCGTGACCGGCCACCGCGACGGGGCGGCGCCCGGCGCCGGCCATGTCGACCTGGTCACCGTCCGCCGCGACGACACGGCCGCGACCGGCGAGACCACCGTCGTCCGGCTGCTGAGCCTGCTGCCCGCCCACTGGACCTGCACCCCCCGGTCCGTGGGCCCGGACCGGATCGTCCTGCGCATCGCCCTGGACGACGCCGTCGATCACCACGCGGTGCGCCGGGCCGTCGCCGGCGCCCTCGCCGACCGGGCACTCGACGGCTGGACGGAGGAACGGTGAGCCCCGCGTCCGCGACGCGCCCGGTGGCGCCGTCGCGGGCACACCGCTCAGATCCAGCCGCGCTCCCGGGCCAGCAGCGCGGCATGGGCGCGGCTCGCGGCACCGAGGGTCTGCATCAGATCGGCCACGTGCCGCCGGTACGTCCGGACCGATACGCCCAGCTCACGCGCGCCCGCCTCGTCCTTGCCCACGGTGCACATGGACACCAGCACCCGGCGCTCGGTCTCCGACAGGCAGGCGTCCGGGGCCCCGTCGTCCTCGTCGCCCGCCCGCGCGAGATCGTCCGCCTGGTCCCAGATCTTCTCGAAGAGGGCGATGATGTTGCGCACCAGGCCGCCGCGGTGGGCCAGCAGCGCACCGCGCGAGGTGTCGTGCGGGTCCAGCGGAACGAGCGCCGCCTTGCGGTCGTAGACCAGCAGCCGCTCGGCACTGTGCTCGGTCACCCGGATCATGGCCCCGTTATCGGCAAGCTCCCGCAGGTAGGAGGCCGTCGCCGGATCCCGCAGCGCGGCCCGGATCACCACGTTCCGGATTCTTACGCCGCGCCGCAGACAGCGCAGGTCCAACGGGCGGGAGCGGGCGATGTTCTCCGGCGACAGCTTGGTGTACGGCTCCACGGAAAGGATCTCGTCCCTGGCGAAGAACGCGAGATCGTCGATCCGGTTGCGGATCTGCGCGAGCCCCTCCAGTTGCTCGATGCCCGGCGGCGGAGGTCTTCGTGCCCCCTGCTCCGCGCGCAGACCGTCGATGACGTGCCGGGACCGGGTGACGCGCTGCAACTCCTGGTGCAGGGCGTGCAGACGCAGATCGATGAGCCGGCTCACGGAGACCTCGGGGTCGGTCGGGAAGACGCGCAGATCGGGCCCCTCGGGATGGAGCAGCCCCAGCTCCTGGAGCCGGGCGACGTGGGCGCGTGCGGATGCCCGGTCCGTGCGCAGGAGGAGGTGCAGATCATCGGTGGCGGTGCCGGGGTTGCGCAGGAGATGCCGGTAGATCTCCTCCTCGGCCTCCGAGACCCCGAACACGGACATCTCGTTGTCGCCCACGTGTGCCCCCGCTGCCTGGTCCCTGCGCGGCCGCGTACTCCCGGGGGTCGCCCGTGAGCACTGGTCTGCGGCTGCCGTACTGACTGTCCGTGCAACTGTTTGTGGAATCTTTCGGCCAAAGAGTAGACGCTGAGATCATTTCTGTGAGGGTCTCGAACACAACTGTGTGCGAGACAAAGATGAACGGTGCGCGTCCCGCGACGAGCGGCCCCGCGCGTGCGACGGACGGTACGGGCCGGGCGCCCGCCGGAACGGGCGCCCGCCGCCCGGCGGGCGGGGCGTCCGACGTATTCCGGCCACGGCACGGACGGCGGCCGACCGGCCGGGACCGCGCCCCCGCTCCGTTCCCGCCCCCGCCCCGTTCCCTTTCTCGCCCCCGTCCCGTTCCCGTCCCGTTCCCGCCCGGCACAATTGCGGGCGCGGCCGTCACGGGAGAGTCGTAGGCTGGTGGTCCCCGGCCCGCCGGGGGTGGCTCCTGGATCATGCCGGGCCCGGCCCGCGAGGGCGTGACGGCGACATGACGGGCACGCGCGTCCGTGACGTTCCCGTCGATCGCCCACGCTCCGCGCGCGTCCCGGTTTCCGCCGTGGACCGCGCGCACCGCCCGCGCTCCCCGGTCCGGACCGGTCCGACCCGGAAGCCGCCCTCGCACATGTGTCGGGTCCTTCGCGTTGTCCCGACCCCTGGCAGCAGCCGGCTGCCGGGACCCTGCCTCGTTTACCCGGACGGAAGCCCTTCATGAGTCTGCACGGTCTGCTGGATGTCGTCGTTCGTGACCCGGCACTCTCCGAAGCGGTGAGGGCCGCGGGCGACGGCCACCGGATGCACGTCGACCTGGTCGGCCCGGCCGCCGCCCGCCCCTTCGCCGTGGCCGCCCTGGCCCGTGAGTCCGGCCGGACCGTGCTCGCCGTCACCGCGACCGGCCGGGAGGCGGAGGACCTGGCCGCCGCACTGCGCACGCTGCTGCCGCCCGACACCGTCGCCGAATACCCGTCCTGGGAGACCCTGCCGCACGAACGGCTCTCGCCCCGCTCCGACACCGTGGGGCGCCGCCTGGCGGTGCTGCGGCGACTCGCGCACCCCCGCGCGGACGACCCGGAGACCGGCCCGGTCCAGGTCGTCGTGGCGCCCGTCCGCTCGGTGCTCCAGCCCCAGGTCAAGGGGCTCGGCGACCTGGAACCCGTCGCGCTGCGCACCGGGCAGAACGCCGACCTCGGCAGCATCGTCGACGCACTCGCGGCAGCCGCGTACTCGCGGGTCGAACTCGTCGAGAAGCGAGGCGAGTTCGCCGTGCGCGGCGGCATCCTCGACGTCTTCCCGCCGACCGAGGAGCACCCCCTTCGGGTGGAGTTCTGGGGCGACGACGTCGAGGAGATCCGCTACTTCAAGATCGCCGACCAGCGGTCGCTGGAGGTCGCCGAACACGGGCTGTGGGCACCGCCCTGCCGGGAACTGCTGCTCACCGACGAGGTGCGCGGCCGGGCCGCCGCCCTCGCCGAACAGCATCCGGAGCTCGGCGAACTGCTCGGCAAGATCGCCGAGGGCATCGCGGTGGAGGGCATGGAGTCCCTCGCCCCGGTCCTCGTCGACGACATGGAACTGCTGCTCGACGTGCTGCCCGCGGGGTCGATGGCGCTGGTCTGCGACCCGGAGCGGGTCCGTACCCGGGCCGCCGACCTCGTCGCCACCAGTCAGGAGTTCCTCCAGGCGTCGTGGGCGGCGACCGCGGGCGGGGGACAGGCGCCGATCGACGTGGGCGCGGCCTCGCTGCGGGGCATCGCGGACGTCCGGGACCGGGCGCGCGAGCTCGGCATGATGTGGTGGTCGGTCTCCCCGTTCGCCGCCGACGAAGCCGTCGAGGACACCGACACGCTCAAGCTCGGCATGCACGCCCCGGAGGCGTACCGCGGCGACACCGCCCGCGCGCTCGCCGACACCAAGGGCTGGATCGCCGACGGCTGGCGCACGGTGTACGTCACCGAGGGGCAGGGCCTCGCCTCCCGCACCGTCGAGGTGCTGAGCGGGGAGGGTGTCCCGGCCCGCCTGGACCCCGACCTGGGCGAGATCTCCCCGTCCGTCGTCCACGTCTCCTGCGGCGCCATCGACCACGGCTTCGTCGACGCCGAGCTGCGGCTCGCCGTCCTCACCGAGACCGACCTCACCGGCCAGCGCACCGCCACCAAGGACCTGGGCCGGATGCCGGTCCGCCGCCGCAAGACGATCGACCCGCTGACCCTGGAGACCGGCGACTACATCGTCCACGAGCAGCACGGCGTGGGCCGCTACATCGAGATGGTGCAGCGCACCGTGCAGGGCGCCACCCGCGAGTACCTGCTCGTCGAGTACGCCCCCGCCAAGCGCGGCCAGCCCGGAGACCGCCTCTACATCCCCACCGACCAGCTGGAACAGGTCACCAAGTACGTCGGCGGCGAGGCCCCCACCCTGCACCGGCTCGGCGGCGCCGACTGGACGAAGACCAAGGCCCGCGCCAAGAAGGCCGTCAAGGAGATCGCCGCCGACCTGATCAAGCTCTACTCGGCCCGGATGGCGGCCCCCGGCCACGTCTTCGGCCCCGACACCCCCTGGCAGCGCGAACTGGAGGACGCCTTCCCGTACGCGGAGACGCCCGACCAGCTCTCCACCATCGCCGAGGTCAAGGCCGACATGGAGAAGTCCGTCCCGATGGACCGGCTGATCTGCGGCGACGTCGGCTACGGAAAGACGGAGATCGCGGTCCGGGCCGCCTTCAAGGCCGTCCAGGACGGCAAGCAGGTCGCCGTCCTCGTCCCCACCACCCTCCTCGTCCAGCAGCACTACGGCACGTTCACCGAGCGCTACTCCCAGTTCCCCGTCAACGTCCGGGCGCTCAGCCGTTTCCAGTCGGACACCGAGTCCAAGGCGACGCTCGAAGGGCTCCGCGACGGCGCCGTCGACCTCGTCATCGGTACCCACCGCCTGTTCTCCTCCGAGACCAGGTTCAAGGACCTCGGCCTGGTCATCGTCGACGAGGAACAGCGCTTCGGCGTCGAGCACAAGGAGCAGCTGAAGAAGCTCCGCGCCAACGTGGACGTTCTCACCATGTCCGCGACCCCCATCCCCCGTACGCTCGAAATGGCCGTGACGGGCATCCGCGAGATGTCGACGATCACCACACCGCCCGAGGAGCGCCACCCGGTCCTCACCTTCGTCGGCCCGTACGAGGAGAAGCAGATCGGCGCCGCCATCCGCCGCGAGCTCCTCCGCGAGGGCCAGGCGTTCTACATCCACAACCGCGTCGAGTCGATCGACCGGGCCGCCGCCCGGCTGCGCGAGATCGTTCCCGAGGCCCGGATCGCGACCGCCCACGGCCAGATGTCCGAACAGGCCCTGGAACAGGTGGTGGTGGACTTCTGGGAGAAGAAGTTCGACGTCCTGGTCTCCACGACGATCGTCGAGTCCGGCATCGACATCTCCAACGCCAACACCCTGATCGTGGAACGCGGCGACAACTTCGGCCTCTCCCAGCTCCACCAGCTCCGCGGCCGGGTCGGCCGGGGCCGCGAGCGCGGATACGCCTACTTCCTCTACCCGCCGGAGAAGCCCCTCACCGAGACCGCCCACGAACGCCTCGCCACGATCGCCCAGCACACCGAGATGGGCGCGGGCATGTACGTGGCGATGAAGGACCTGGAGATCCGCGGCGCCGGAAACCTCCTGGGCGGCGAGCAGTCCGGCCACATCGCGGGCGTCGGCTTCGACCTCTACGTCCGCATGGTCGGCGAGGCGGTGGCCGACTACCGGGCCTCCCTCGAAGGCGGCGTCGAGGAGGAACCGCCGCTGGAGGTCAAGATCGAGCTCCCGGTCGACGCCCACGTCCCGCACGACTACGCCCCCGGCGAGCGGCTGCGCCTCCAGGCGTACCGGGCCATCGCCTCCGCCAACTCCGAGGAGGACATCCGGGCGGTCCGCGAGGAGCTCACCGACCGCTACGGCAAGCTCCCCGAACCCGTCGAGAACCTCCTCCTGGTCGCCGGCCTGCGCATGCTGGCCCGCGCCTGCGGCGTCGGCGAGATCGTGCTCCAGGGCCCGAACATCCGCTTCGCCCCGGTCGAACTGCGCGAATCCCAGGAGCTGCGCCTCAAGCGGCTCTATCCCAAGACGGTCATCAAACCGGCAGCCCACCAGATCCTGGTCCCGCGCCCCACCACCGGCAGGATCGGCGGCAAGCCGGTCGTGGGCCGCGAACTGCTGGCGTGGACGGGGGAGTTCCTGACGACGATCCTGGGCTCGTGAGGACTGCCCCGCGGGCCCCGGGGCGTGCGCGTTCCCCGGCCCCGTCGGCACGTCCGGCCGGGCCGGGGAGACGCGTGGCTGTGCCGACGCGCTACCGTGCGGCGCGGAGCGGACTCGGGCGACCGTCGGTGGCCCGAGCACGAGGGAGGGCGGGCGGGCGTGGCCAGGATCGCCGCACTGTCGTACTACCCCGTCAAGGGGTGCGCCGGCGTCTCGACGAACGGCGCGACGCTGACACCCGCGGGCCTCGCCCACGACCGCAGCTTCATGGTCACCGGCGTGGACGGGGTGTTCCGCAGCCAGCGCCGTGATCCGCGACTGGCGGTGATCAGTCCGGACATCGGCGCCGACGGCGGTCGCCTCGTGCTGCGCTGTCCCGGAACGAGCCCGCTGGCCATCGACGTCGACGTCTCCGGCGCGCGCCGTGACGTCGACCTGTTCGGGGACCCGTTCAAGGGCATCGACCAGGGCGACGAGGCCGCCGGGTGGCTGTCGGAAATCCTCGGCACGCCGAGCCGGCTGATGCGGGTGCCTCCGGAGCACGACCGGGTGACCGACGGCCGGACGCCCGGCACCTCCGGCTACGCCGACAGTTGCGCCGTGCACATCCTCTCCGTGGCCACGCTGGACCTGCTCAACGAACGGACGGCCCGGCGAGGAGGCGCGCCGCTGCCCATGGACCGGTTCCGCCCGAACATCGTCGTCGACGGCTGGGACGAGCCCCACACCGAGGACCGGGTGCGCCATCTCGCCCTGGGAGAAGCGGAGTTGGGCTACGCCAAGCCGGCCATCCGGTGCGCCGTCACGATGGTCGACCAGGACACCGGCGCGAAGGCGGGCCCGGAGCCGCTGCGTACGCTCGCCGGCTACCGGCGGGCAGCGCAGGGCGGTGTCGCCTTCGGCGCGAAGTTCGCCGTGCTCCGGCCGGGGAAGCTGTCCGTGGGCGACGAGGTGGTCGTCGGTTCGTGGGGCGAGCCGGAACTGTAGGGCGGGTGCCGTGCTGCCGGGGCCCGTGCCCCCGTTCCCTTCCGGGCGGCGCGGGGCGGGGCCCTGTCTCAGGCCCGCCGGGCCGCCGGCAGATCCCGCGGGGTGGGCGTCAGGTCCACGCCCACGCCGTCGGAGAGCCCGGCGGGGCACACCGCCGGCAACGCGGCCTCGGCCGCACCCGGGACGACGGCCCTTCCCCCGGTCGGACGCGTCAGGTCACGAGGGCCGAACCGGTTGTTCTCGCGCCATCTGACGGAGCCGGGCAGCAACGCCCTTCCACCGCTCGCCGCAGGAACGACGACGTCGTACTCATGGCTGTTGCCGCGGTTCCACCAGCCGCCGTGTTCCGGTGGGCCGTACGGAGCCGGCCGCACGCGCGGACCGCGAACCATGTGATTCCGGCCGCACCTTGACCGACGCGCGCTCTTGAACGACTGTCAGAAGGGAAGACATCCGTACGATTTCCGCGTTCGGCTTTCTTCCTCTCAGGACGGCTTCGAGTGATATCTCCCCGTGTGTACCGAGTGATGCTGCCCGCGCTCAGCGCGGCAACCGTGCTGGCCCTGGCCGGTTGCGACGCCGGGGAGGGGTCCTCCGGGGCCGGGCGGAAGGACGGCGGTGCGCGGGGCGGCAGTTCGCAGGGGGACGGCTCGCAGGGCGGCGGGCAGGCGGCCTCCGGGTTCGGCGCCAGCCCGTTGGAGAACCCCGACGGCACGAAGCCCGGGCTGGCGCCGCTCACCACCGAGGCGGACCGGGCGGCCGGCCGGAAGGTCATCGAGAAGGTCGCGACGAAGCGCCGGGGCGCGAGGACCGGGTACGCCCGCGAGAAGTTCGGTTCCGCCTGGAAGGACACGGTCGACGGGATACCGCTGGCACGGAACCACTGCGACACCCGCAACGACCTTCTCGCCCGGGACGGCAAGGACGTGAAGTTCCGTTCCGGCTCCACCTGTGTCGTCGTGTCGATGACCCTCAAGGACCCGTACACCGGCACGACCATCGACTGGCGCAAGGAGAAGCCGACCAGGGTCCAGATCGACCACGTCATGCCGCTGTCGTACGACTGGCAGATGGGCGCCTCCCGCTGGAACGACACCAAGCGTCAGCAGATCGCCAACGACCCGCTGAACCTCCTCCCGGTCGACGGCCCCGCCAACAACGCCAAGCGGGACTTCGGCCCGGCGACCTGGCTGCCGCCCTACGAGCCGGTCCGCTGCGCCTACGCGGTGCGGTTCGCCCAGGTGGCGCTGAAGTACGAACTCCCCGTCACCACCGACGACAAGACGGCCATGCTGGCCCAGTGCGGCGGCTGACCCCCGGACGGGGGACGTACGCGGTGCGGGAGAGGCCGGTGGGGCGGCAGGGCGGGGTCGTCCGCCGTGCCGCCCCGCCGGCCCTCCGGCCCGGTCAGCCGTTCGGCTTGTCCGGGTCGACGATGTCCTTGACGGCAGGCGCCTCGACCACCACGGGCTTGTCGAAGTCGGAGAGCTTCATCGTCATCGGTTCCTTGCCCTTGGCATCGACCTGGAGGATGTACGGCTCGCCCCCGGTGGCCACCAGCATGGTGTAGGTGTCCTTGCCGTCCTTCTCGGTGAGGCGCAGGGCGGGCCTGCCGTCGGCGGTGGTCTCGCCGCCCTTCTCGGCCGCGTTGTCGTTCGCCTCGAAGTCCTTCAGCAGCGTGCCCAGATCGCAGAGTTCGAGCATGTCCTTGCTGTCGGGGTCCGAGGCCTTCGACTTCATCCAGTGGCCCGCCAGCATCTCGACCGCGGCGTCGACGTCCTCCGCGGGCTCGCCCTTGGACTGCTCGCGCAGCAGGGCTTCGTCGAACTTCGTGTAGACGGTGGCTCCGACCTTGCGGATCTCCATGGTCCCGGCCGGTCCGATGGCCATGGTTCCGGCGCAGTCGCCGGAGGCCGCGGTGGACAGATGGGCGGAGACCTTGCCTTCGTCCGTCGTCGTGTCGACGACGACGGTCATGGACTTCGCCTTCTTCGTGGTCTCGACGGCCTTGTTGGCGATCTCGGGTCCCGACATGCCCGCGAAGGGACCGGCGGGCTTCGACGAGGAGGACGTGCCGGTGCCGCAGGCGGCCAGACCCAACAGGGAAAGGGCGCAGACGGCGTTGACGGTGGTACGGGCGAGAAGACGCATGACAGAGGACTCCAGGAGCGGGTGGTGCGGGAAGGGGGGCCGGGCGGGGGCGGGTCGGCGGGGTGGTGCGTCGGGTCTCAGTGCGGACCGGAGGCGGCCCGTGCCTCGATCGACCGGTGCGAGGTGTCGGCGGGCGGACCGGTGGTGTCCTCCGCGGCCCTGCACAGGAGCATCGCGCCCACGCCCGACAGGGCGAGGGCGATCAGGCCGAGCACGGCCCCGAACGTCGTCACGTCGCGATTGGCGGCCCTGCCGCGAGTGGTGCGACCCCGGCCGGCGAGGCCCAGGGCGAGCGCGAACACGCCAAGCGCCGCAGCGAGCCAGAAGAGCGACCAGACCAGGCCCATCACGCTGCCGGCGAGTCCGAGAACGAGCGCCGCGGTGCCCAGGCCGTTGCGCGCCGACGGCTCGCCCGGCGCACGCGCGGGGACGTACTCCCGTGGTGGCGGGGACGACGAGTGGCCGGACATGGCGGGGCCCTTCAACGAATGCGGAGGCGGACACGCGCGGCCGCGCACGGTGGCGCGCGCCGCACCCGCCGGTGGCGGTGAACGCCCGCCGACGACGGTGCGCACCCGTCGGTGACGGTGACGCGTCAATCACAGCAGAGTGTGTGAACCGAGTCAACATCAATCATGTTCGATTGGTCGAGTCACACTGTGAACCGATGTGGCCGACAGGAGGTCGGTATGCTCGTCGACACAGCGCCGACGGACCTGGAGGACAGTCAGTGCCGGAGAACTCGACAGAGGTGACCGCGGCCGGAATCGCACGGCTCGCGGGGGTGGGGCGCGCCGCGGTCAGCAACTGGCGCCGCCGCCACGCCGACTTCCCCAGGCCCGTCGGAGGCACCGAGACGAGCCCCTCCTTCGCACTGTCCGAAATCGAGCAATGGCTGCGCGACCAAGGGAAACTCGCCGAGGTTCCGCTGCGCGAACGCGTCTGGCAGCAGCTCGTCGGACATCCCGCCGGACCCGTCACCGCCCTCGTCCACACGGGTTGCGCGCTGCTGGTCCTGCGGAACGACCCCGCCACCTGGCGGGAGATCGGCGGCGTGCCGGACGAGGAGATGGCCGATGCGCTGGCCCTCGTTCTCGACGACACGCTCACCGCCTGTTTCGGACCTGCCGCGGAGGCGGGCCGGGCCGTTCGCGCCCCCGGTCGTGCCGAACTCCTCCCGTCCGTCCCCCTGCTCCGGGGCGCGGCGGAACTCGCCACCGGGAGCGGGGTCCCGGAGACCTTCGAGTTCCTGCTCGGCCGTCAACTCGACGCCAATCCGCGCCAGTACACACTCACTCCGCCCGGACTCGCCCGCCTCATGGCCGCCCTGGCGGAGACGGGCGAGCGGCCCGCCCGTACCGTCCTCGATCCCGCGGCGGGCACCGGCGCCCTGCTGCGCGCCGTCGCCGGACCGGCCGCCCTGCACGCCCAGGAGAACGATCCGGGCCTCGCCGCGCTCACCGCGCTGCGGCTGGCCCTGCACGCCGACACCGGCCGCGCCCTCACGGCACGGAGCGGTGACAGCCTGCGTGCCGACGCCTTCCCGCGGCTCACGGCCGACGCGGTGCTGTGCCACCCGCCGTTCAACGAGCGCAACTGGGGCCATGACGAACTCGCCTACGATCCGCGCTGGGAGTACGGCTTCCCGGCCCGTACCGAGTCCGAACTCGCCTGGGTCCAGCACGCCCTCGCCCATCTGCGCGAGGGCGGCATCGCCGTGCTGCTGATGCCGCCGGCCGCCGCCTCGCGCCGTTCCGGCCGCCGGATCCGCGCCGACCTGCTGCGCCGCGGAGCCCTGCGCGCCGTCATCGCCCTTCCGGCGGGCGCCGCGCCCCCGTACGGCATCCCGCTCCACCTCTGGGTGCTCCGCAGGCCCGGCGGAGGCCCGCCCCCCTCGCCCGAGCTGCTGCTCGTCGACACCGCCGAACCCGTCGAACCGCCCTCGGCCGTTCCGGGGCCCGCCGTCCCCTCCGGCGGGCGCGACCGGCCCGACTGGCAGGTGGTGCACGGCGCCGTCCTGGACGCCTGGAGATCATTCGACGACGGTGCCCTTGCCGCCGCCGGTGGTGCCGGTGGTGCCGGTGGTGGCGGCGCGGGTGCGGACGGCGCCGCTCGCGCGGCCAAGGGCGCCTTCGCCGAGGGGCGCCCGGACATCGGACGCACCGTCCCCGTCATCGAACTGCTCGACGACGACGTGGACCTGACCCCCGCCCGCCATCTGCCGCCCCCCGCCGCCGCGGGCGGACCCGCCGAACTCGCCGATGTGCGGCGACGGCTCACCGAGACACTCGGTCTCACCGGCACCCTCACCCCTCCGGCCGTGCTGCCCTCCGACCCGGCCCACTGGTCCCTCACCACCGTCGGCGAACTCGCCCGCGCCGGTGCGCTCCGGCTCCGTACCGGAGGCACCGGCACCGGTACGGCCCGGGTCCTCACGGAACACGACGTCCTCGGTTCCGCCGCGCCCTCGGGAAACCTGCCCACCGACGGCCCCCCGGAGGAGCCGGTCCTCGTCGAGCCGGGCGACGTCGTCGTCCCCGTGCTCGGCGGCGGCTCCGTCGCCCGCGTCGTCGACGAGGCGACCGCGGGCGCCGCGCTCGGCCGCAACCTCCACCTCCTGCGCCCCGATCCGACCGCGCTCGACCCCTGGTTCCTCGCCGGGTTCCTGCGCGGCACCGCCAACAACCGCCGGGCCAGCAGCTACGCCTCCACCGCGACCAGGCTGGACGCCCGCCGCCTCCGGGTTCCCCGGTTGCCCCTGGCGGAACAGCGGCGCTACGGGGACCGCTTCCGGGCCCTCGCCGAGTTCGAGGACGCGCTCCGGCTGGTCGGCCGGCTCGGCGGACAGCTGGTCCAGGGCATGTACGACGGGCTGACGGACGGTACGGTCAGGCCGGAGCGACCCGACCGCGACCCTCCGCGGTGACCCGGGACACAGCCGTTCCGTACAACCCGGCGCGGGCTGTCCTTGTCGACCTCTACGCTCGGATCGCGTGCGCGTGTGCGCGTGCGCGCGCAGACGTTGTCCGACGACCAGGTCCTCAGGAGCAGTCATGTACGCCCCGGGTCATCCGCCGACGCCGCCGCGCCGGGTTCCGAGCCGGGCGTGGACCGTGTCGATGCGGGTGCTGTTCACCGTGCTCTCGGTGGGTTCGTTCGGGCTGTTGCTGTGGAGCCCGTTGCTCCGCCTCGCCGTCGTGCGCCGCCGGGCCCTCGACACGTGGCTGGCCGGGGCCGGGTTCGTGTTCGTCTGCGTCCTGCTGCCGGTCCTCGGCAGGGAGGGGGACGACGAGCCCACCGCCCTCGACGGTGTCCTCATCGCGCTGTTGCTGCTGACGACGGCGGCCTCGCTCGCGTACTACTTCGTCGGGGACGTCCGCCACCACGAGCGGCTCGCGGCACAGCACCTCGCGGCACAGCACCTCGCGGGCGGGTACCCGCCCCGGTCCGCAGGGCACGCGCACATGTACGCGACAACGATGCCCATGCGGCCGTCCGCTCCGGCGCCCGCCCCGGCATCCGGTCCGATGCCCGGTCCGGCGCCCGTACCGCAACCGCCGTCGTACGGTCCGGCACCGGCCATGGGGCAGCCGGCCGCGCCCCCGTCCCGACCGGGGACCCCGCCGCACCCTCCGTCCCCGTCCTCGCCCCCGCCGCAGCGCATCGAGCAGGTCCGCGCCGAGCTCGACGAGTTGAGCGCCTACCTCCGCAAGGAGGAGGGCCGGTGAGCGGGCGCGTCATCGGCGGGCGCTACCAACTGGCGACGATCCTCGGCCAGGGCGGCATGGGCCAGGTGTGGACGGCCTACGACCAGCGCCTTGACCGCCGTGTCGCGGTGAAGCTGCTCCGCCCCGACCGGGTCACCGGACCGGCCGACAGCCGGGCCGCGGACGAACTGCGCCGCCGTTTCGTCCGCGAGTGCCGGGTCACCGCGCAGGTCGACCACCCCGGCCTGGTCACCGTCCACGACGCGGGGAGCGACGGCGACGACCTGTACCTCGTCATGCAGCACGTCGAGGGTGCCGACCTCGCCGACCACCTCGCCGAGCACGACCCGTACCCCTGGCAGTGGTCCGTGTCCGTCGCCGCCCAACTGTGCGCCGTCCTGTGCGCCGTGCACGCGGTGCCGATCGTCCACCGCGACCTCAAGCCCCGCAACGTGATCGTGCGCCCGGACGGCACCGTCACCGTCCTCGACCTGGGCGTCGCCTCCGTCCTGGACACCGATACCACCCGCCTCACCCACACCGGCTCACCGATCGGTTCCCCGGCCTACATGGCCCCCGAACAGGCGATGGGCGGCGCCGTCGGCCCGTACACGGACCTGTACGCCCTCGGCGTGCTGCTCCACGAACTCCTCAGCGGCGAGGTGCCGTTCGCGGGAACCACCGCGCTGGGCGTGCTGCACCGCCACCTCCACGAACCGCCGCTCCCGGTCCGACGCGTGCGGGCCGACATCCCCGAACCGCTCGAAGCACTGGTACTGCGACTGCTGGCCAAGGACCCGCAGCACCGCCCGGCCGACGCCCAGGAGGTGTACGCGCACCTCGCCCCGCTGCTCCCCGCGCGGGGAGCCGGGCTGCCCACCGGCCCCCTCGACCCGACGCGCCCGTTCCTGCGCCCGCACGCCCCATGGCCCGACCGGTCCGTGACCCCGTCCGCGCCTCTGTCCCCGTCTCCCTCCCCGGTCCCGTCCCCGTCTCCCTCTCCGTTCCCGTCTCCGCTCCCGTCCGCCGCGCCGCCCGGTCCGGCGCCCGTCCGGCCCGATGTCGCCGCCGCCGTCGACGACGTCAAGCACCTGCTCGGCCAGGGCCGCGTCACCCAGGCCGTGGACATCCTCGGGTCCATCCTCCCGGTCGCGGCCGAACAGCACGGCGAGGACTCCGCCGTGGTCCGCATCCTTCGCAAGCAGTACGCGGCGACGCTCATGGACGACGGCCAGTACCGCCGTGCCCTGCCCGAGCTGCGCCTCCTCGCCGACGACCGCGCGGCGCAGGCCGGACCCGCCGACCCCCAGGTGCTCCAGTTCCGCCACGACGCGGCCCAGTGCCTGGAGCAACTCGGCGAACCGGCCGCCGCGCTCGCCGAGTACCGGGCCGTTCTCCCGCACTACGAGAGCCATCGTGCCGCGGGCAACGACCCGGCCCGCTCCTTCGAGATCCGCAACCGCGTCGGGCACCTGCTGCTCGCCCTCGGCGACCACGCGGGCGCGCGTGTGCAGCTCCAGGGGCTGCTCCACGACACCGAGCGGGCGTACGGGCCGCACCATCCGCTCCCCGTGGAGCTGCGCCGACGCCTGGACCGGCAGGCGGAACTGCACGGCGGTTGACGGACCGGCGGTTGACGGACCGGTAGCGGACAGGCCGGTGGCGGACCCACCGGCGGTTGACGGGCCGACACCGGACGGGCCGACACCGGACGAGACCGGACGGGTGAGGTCGTCGGGACGGTCAGATAAGTAATGGACACGCCAAGTTTCCGCAATGGGGCACTTCGGAACCCGTCGGCCGGGAACACCGGCCGACCGCGACATGAGATCGTGCTTCAGCCGCCGGGGCGGCTGACGAGTTCGCCTGCCCCGTCGGCCTCATACCCCTCGCTCACCCCTCCCTTGCTCCTTCCTCTTCCTTGCTCCTCTTTTCGCCCGTTCCCGCCTGTTCTCCGCGCCCGGTCGGGCCCGCACCGGGCACGGCCCGGTTCCGTCGCCGTGCGCCCCACGCCGTCAACGAGACCAGCGCGAGCACCGCGCCCGCCCCCGTCGCCCCGCCCGCGCGCAGACCCGGCGGGCGGAACGTGCAGTCGATGGCCCCGCCGCGCGGCGGCACCGGCGTGGCGAGCAGACCGAGACGGCTGTCGGCGGGCCGCCCCTGGCAGCTCCAGCCCGCGATCCGGGGCACCGCGATCACGGCAGTTCCGGTGCTGCCGGGCGGCAGCACCGCCCGGATGCCGTGCGCGGTGACGTGCACGGCCGTCGCCCCGGTGCGCTTCAGCCCGGCGACGGCCGAGGCGAGGCGCGAGCGGTCCAGGCAGCCGATCGCGTCCACCGGAACGGTGCCCTCGCCGGCGGAGGTCAGGGCGACCCGCACGGAGGAGGCGGCGCCGGCCGTTCCCAGCCGTTCCACCGCGGCACGCCGGGCCGGGAGCCCGCCCCTGAACGCGACCTCCGGTCCGGACGCGTCAAGGTGCGCCGAGCCGTACAGGTCCGGCGCCCACAGATACGCCTCCGAGCGCGCCGGGCACGCCGCGGTCAGCGTGTACGCACCGCGGCCCACCCGGTAGTCGGTCCCGCCCCGTCCCGGCGCCGGTACCGCCGTTCCGGCCGCCGTGCGCAGCACCGTCCGGGGCACCGTGTAGACGACGGCGCCGAGCAGTTTCTCCTGGTTCCGGAAGGGGGAGCGGCCGTACACCGCGGGCCCGCCCGGCCTTCGCACCGTCACCAGCGGCGGCACGTCCGTCCGGCTCGTCGTCACCGCCCAGCCGTCCGGGGCGTCCGCGCTTCGGCCCGGGACGCGGGTGCTGCGCAGCCGGGCGCCGACGGAGAACACCGCGTCCGTGACGGGGTTGTCCAGGCTCTGCAGGGACCGGCCGTTCGACGTCCAGCCGCCGCCCAGCGAGCGCAGTGTGCGGGTCAGCACGGCGGGCGTGTGGCTGCTGTAGTACCCGCCGCCCTGCCCGCCCACCAGCAGCGGATCGTTCCCCGTGGCCTGGAGCCGGCCCGGATCGGTACGGTGGCGCGGCCAGTCCCCGACATCGGCGACGGCCGCCGCCCGGGCCCGTTGCCGCTCGCCCCAGGGCGCGTAGTGGTCGAGCCGGCGCCGCTTCTGCCAGTCGCCGTACGCGGTGGTCGCGGCGGCCTGCCCGGCCTGCGCGCCGATCAGCAGCACCGCGGCCAGCACCGCGTACCTCCGCCCCTTCGTCACCAGGGTCAGCGCCGCGACGGCCGCCACCAGACCCGCCGCGAACAGCGGATACGTCCACAAGGTGACCAGATCGCTGAACCCCGCCCCGGCCGCGATCAGTCCCACCACCGCGGCCCCGCCCAGCAGCGCCCGCCGGTCCGGCCACGCGTGCGCCACCGAGATCCAGGCGGCGATCACGACGATCCCGGCCAGCACGAACGTCTGCCGGTACGGGCTGCCGTTGGGGGTGGCGAACGCGTGCCAGAGCAGATGGGTCGGCTCCCACTGCAACGAGAGCGCCACCCCCACCACGAGCCCCGGCCACACCCACCGCTCGCGCCGGGGCACCGACCGCTGGAAGGCGAGGGCGGCGGCCGGCAGCAGGGTGCCGGTGCCGAGGAACAGCGCCGGGGTGAAGAAGCTGTATGTGGCGGGCAGCAGCCGGGCGAACACGTCGGCCCAGGCGGCGGGCCCGAACGAGCGGGTCCACCCCGGGTACGCGTGCCGCGTCCCCAGGTACACGGGGAGCAGTACCGGTGCCGCGATCCCGATGCCCAGCACCACCGTCGCCACCGCCCGTCCCAGCCCGCGCAGTGTCTCCGCCGGTCCCGGCCCGCGCAGCGCCTCCGCCCGCCCCGGCCCGCGCAGTGTCTTCTGCAGTCCCGGCCCCCGCGGCGCCTCCGGCCGGTCGGCCCGCTCGGTGAACAGCCGCACCGCGAGCACCAGCGCCGCCCCGAGCGTGGCCATGTACGCGGTGTAGAAGTTGGCCGCCCAGGCCAGCGCGACGAGCAGCGGCGCGGCGACCCGGTGCCGTCCCGTCCTGGCCCACTCACCGGCCAGGCAGAGCAGCGGCAGGGCGATCAGCCCGTCCAGCCACATCGGGTTGGACGACGCCTCGATGACCGACCAGCCGCACAGCGCGTACGAACCCCCCAGCACCCCCGCCGCCCACCACCGCCCGCCGCGCAGCGTCAGCAGCAGCGCGGCCATCACCGCCGCCGCCGCGGACATCTTCAGGACGGTGACCACATAGACCGCGAGGTCGATGCGGTCGCGCGGGAAGACGCCGACGAGCAGCGCGAACGGGCTGGTCAGATAGGTGCCGAGATCCGGCAGGAAACTCGTGCCGAACCCCGACGACCAGTTGAACAGCAGCCCGCCGTCGGCGTTTCCGTGCAGCAGGTCCCACAGTCTCGCGTGGAACGGCACGAACTGGTTGCCGAGGTCGTTGATGCTGCGGGTGCGCGACCCGAACGGGAAACTGCGCGCCGCGGCGTCGCCCGCGCACACGGCGGCGACGGTGAGCAGCGCGGCGAGCGAGCCCGCGCGCAAGCGGGGGCGTGAAGTCGGCATACGCAGGAATATGCCAGCCCCGAACGCCCAAACCCCTTGTGAATTGGGCCAGTTCATGTGATGGACGTCCGTCGGCCATTCGGAGCCCCAAGTTCCGACATGTGGCCGGGGTGCTGTACAAGTGTGCTGATCTCGCTGGTGGTGCCGTGCTTCAACGAGGAAGAGATCCTGACGCGCTTCCATGAGCGCGTCACGGACGAAATGGCCCGGCTGGGGCACGAATTCCGGCTGGTGTACGTCGACGACGGCAGCGCCGACCGGACCCTTGCGATCCTCCAGGAGCTGGCGGACGCCGATCCCCGGACCCGGTATGTCTCCTTCAGCCGCAACTTCGGCAAGGAGGCCGCCATGCTGGCCGGTCTCCAGCATGCCGAGGGCGACGCGGTCGTCATCATGGACGCGGATCTCCAGCATCCGCCGGAGCTCGTGGGCCGGATGCTCCAGGAGCACGCGGCAGGCTACGACCAGGTGATAGCCCGGCGCACCCGCACGGGCGACCGGGTCACCCGCACCGTCACCGCGCGCGCCTACTACTGGCTGGTCAACCGCCTCGTCGACGTGGAACTCGTGGACGGCGTCGGCGACTTCCGGCTGCTGTCGCGCCGCACCGTCGACGCCGTGCTCGAACTCACCGAGTACAACCGGTTCTCCAAGGGCCTCTTCGCCTGGGTGGGGTTCCGCACCACCACGTTCGGCTACGAGAACGCCGTACGCGAGGAGGGCCGTTCCGCCTGGACCTTCGGGAAGCTGCTCAACTACGGTCTGGACGGGCTGCTCTCCTTCAACAACAAACCCCTGCGGGCCGCGCTCTACCTGGGCATGCTGCTGATGTCGGTCGCCCTCGCCTACGCGGCGTGGATCGTCGGCGTGGCGCTGGTGCGCGGGGTCGACACCCCCGGATACGTCACCCTCATCGTCGTGGTCACCGCTCTGGCCGGGGTCCAGATGGTGATGCTCGGCGTGGTCGGCGAGTACGTGGGCCGCATCTACTACGAGGTGAAGCGGCGCCCGCACTTCCTGGTGAAGGCCACCAACGTGGTGAGGGCCACCAGCAGCCCGACACCATCCGCGTCGGCACGGGAGCGCCGGGAGCTCGTACGCCGATGACGGTCACCGCCCAGATGGCGCGCTTCGCCGCCGTCGGTGTCGTGAACACCGCTACGTACTACGGCTGTTACCTGCTTCTGCTGAACCCGTTGCCGTACGTCGCCGCCCATGTGGCCGCCTTCGCGCTGAGCATGACCGGCTCCTTCTTCCTCAACTGCCGGTTCACCTACCGGACCCGCCCCACCTGGCGGAAGTTCCTGCTCTTCCCGCTCACCAACGCCGCCAACTTCGTCATCACGACCGGCGGGGTGTATCTGCTGGTCGACGTCGCCGGGCTCGGCAGCCGGTACGCGCCGCTGGTCGCGGCGGCCGCCGCCATCCCGATCACCTTCGTGGTCTCGCGGGCGATCATGCTGCGCCCGGACGCCGACCGGCTCCCGGCAAGCACCTCGTGAGCGGGCCGGAGGCGGTCGCCGGCGGTCTCCGGCAAACACCTCACGAGTGGGGCCGGGGGCGGTCGTCGGCGGGCCGCGCCGGGTGCCGCGCCGGGCGCCGTGCGGGGCCCACATCCCCAACTCCTCCCGAATCGTTGGTCGAACCAGTGGCCCCGATCCCGTCCACTGCCTACCATCGATCACCGCAAGGTCTTGTGCACTGATGCACAAAGTCTCCCCGGGAGGTTCCTTTGCACCGCCGCCGTCGCACCGCGCTCACCGTATCCGCCGCCCTGCTGGCCGGCGCCCCGCTCCTGACCGCCTGCGGCGGCGAGGCCCATCCGGGCGCCGCGGCCCTCGTCGGCGGTGACCGGATCGAGGTGTCCACCCTCCAGGGCCAGGTGGCGGCGGTGCGCGACGCCCAGCGCGACGCCCCGGACGCCGACCAGCTGATCGACAACTCCGGGCAGCTCGGCCGCGCCAAACTGCACGGTCTGATCTTCGACCGGGTCCTGGACCGGGCGACGCGGGACGCGGGCGTGACCGTCAACCGCAACGAGATCCAGCAGATGCGGAAGGCGGCGGTCGCCCAGTCCGGGGGAGAGGAGCGGCTGCGGACGGCGATGCTCCAGCAGAGCTGGGTCGCGCCCGACCAGATCGACGCCGTGCTGCGTGAGCAGGTCCAGTTGACGAAGCTGGCCCGGGCGCTCGGCGCCGACCTGCAGCAGCCCGAGGGGCAGCAGGCCGTCGGCGCGGCCCTGAGCAAGGCGTCGAAGGCGCTGAAGGTCGACGTCAACCCGCGTTACGGCACCTGGAACGACGAGCAGACCCAGCTCGCCGGCTACCGGGCCCCCTGGATCTCCCAGGTCACCAAGCCCGCCGGTGCGGGGCCGGAGACGGGCGCGTAGCGACGCCCGCCCGGTCCTCGTGGGTACGGGGGCCGGGCGCACGGGGCCGGGCGCACGGCTCCGCGGGGACGAGGCCAGGGTGGCCGGAGGTAGATTCGAACAGTGAACGCTGAAGACCCCGGCCGCATCGTCCTGCTCACCGCCAGCCACCGGGTGGCGCCCGGACTGCTGTCCTGGCCCGCATGGCAGGCGCTGCACGCCGCGGACCGGGTGGTCTGCGCCGAGCCGGACCACCCGCAGCTCCCCTATCTGCGCGAGGCGGGCGTCGCCGTCGAGCACGCCGCCCCCACCGCCCAGGAACTCGTCGACGCCTGCGCCGGCGGCCGGAGCGTGGTCGTCCTCACCGGCGGGGAGGGGAACCGGCCCCTGACGGACGGGCTCGCCCGGCTCGCCGGTTCCGGCCGGGTGGACATGCCGGACCTGGAACTGCTTCCCGGCTCCTACGACCTGCCCGGCGCGCGGCTCCTCGACCTGGTCCAGGTCATGGACCGGATCCGGAGGGAATGCCCGTGGACCTCGCAGAAGACCCACGAGGGCCTGGCCAAGTACGCGGTCGAGGAGGCGTACGAACTCGTCGAGGCCATCGAGGACGGTGACCGCGAGGAACTGCGCGAGGAGCTGGGGGACGTGCTCCTCCAGGTCGTCTTCCACGCCCGGATCGCCGAGGAGGGCCGCCCCGAGGACGGGGAGGAGGCGTTCTCCGTCGACGACGTGGCCGCGACCATCGTCGAGAAGCTCATCCACCGCCATCCGCACGTCTTCGGCGACGAGACCGCCGAGACCGCCGAGGACGTGCGCGAGCACTGGCTGCGGACCAAGGCGATCGAGAAGCGGCGCGCGTCGGTCACCGACGGGGTGCCGGTCGGTCAGCCCGGTCTGGCACTGGCGGCGAAACTCGCCTCCCGGGTCCGTACCGCCGGGCTCGACGTTCCCCTGCCCACGGGCGAGGGCATCGGCTACGAACTCCTCGCCCTCGCCGTGCGCGCGGAACGCGACGGGGTGGACCCCGAGGCCGCGCTGCGGGCCGCGGGCCGCGCCTACCGGGACGCCATTCGCGCCGCCGAGGGCGTCGGCTGAGATCCTGTCGGGTGGCCTTCGCCCGCCCGGTCAGAGGTCACCCGACAGGCTCTGAGACCAGGACGGCACCGGGTGGGCCGACGCCCGGGACGGCGCCGCCGGGGCCGCGGAGGTCGGCCGACGTCCGGGACGGCACCCGCGGGACCGGCCGGGCCGGCACCGCGAGGACGGGGCCCGGACGGCGGCGGATAACGTCGGGGGGTGAACCACAGCCCCGCCGACCGCCCCGAGCACGGCCCCGCCGACCGCCCGGCCGATCTGCCCGCCGCCTGTCCCGCGAGCGCCCCCGAACTCTTCACCTGGGAGTTCGCCACCGACCCGTATCCGGCCTACGCCTGGCTGCGCGAGCACAGCCCCGTGCACCGCACCGCGCTGCCCAGCGGCGTCGAGGCGTGGCTGGTCACCCGGTACGCGGACGCCCGGCAGGCACTCGCCGACACCCGGCTCTCGAAGAACCCGGCCCACCACGCCGAACCGGCACACGCCAGGGGGAAGACCGGCATCCCCGGCGAGCGCAAGGCGGAGCTGATGACGCACCTGCTGAACATCGACCCGCCCGACCACACCCGGTTGCGCCGGCTCGTGTCCAAGGCGTTCACCCCGCGCCGGGTCGCCGAGTTCGCGCCGCGCGTGCAGGAACTGACGGACCGGCTCATCGACCGCTTCGCCGCCGAGGGGCGGGCCGACCTGATCCACGACTTCGCGTTCCCGCTCCCCATCTACGCCATCTGCGACCTGCTGGGAGTCCCGCGCGAGGACCAGGACGACTTCCGGGACTGGGCGGGCATGATGATCCGGCACGGCGGCGGCCCGCGCGGCGGGGTCGCCAGGTCGGTGAAGAAGATGCGCGGCTACCTCGCCGAGCTGATCCACCGCAAGCGGGAGGAGCTGCGGGAGGACGGGTCGGACGACCTGATCTCCGGACTGATCCGGGCGAGCGACCACGGCGAGCACCTCACCGAGAACGAGGCGGCGGCCATGGCCTTCATCCTTCTCTTCGCCGGGTTCGAGACGACCGTCAACCTGATCGGGAACGGGGTGTACGCGCTGCTGCGCAACCCCGCGGAGCGCGCACGGCTGCAACGCTCCCTCGACGCGGGGGACAGCGGGCTGCTGGAGACCGGGATCGAGGAGCTGCTGCGGTACGACGGGCCGGTGGAACTCGCGACCTGGCGGTTCGCCACCGAACCGCTGACGCTCGGCGGCCGGGACATCGAGACGGGGGACCCGGTCCTGGTCGTCCTCGCGGCGGCCGACCGCGACCCGGCGCGCTTCGACGACCCCGACACGCTCGACCTCGCACGGCGTGACAATCAGCACCTCGGATACGGGCACGGCATCCACTACTGTCTGGGCGCGCCGCTCGCCCGACTGGAGGGACGGACCGCACTCGCCACGCTGCTGACCCGCCTTCCGGACCTGCGACTCGCGGGAGAACCTGCCGATTTGCGGTGGCGCGGAGGGCTCATCATGCGCGGACTGCGCACCCTGCCGGTTGAGTTCACGCCCCGCCCCGGAGCCCCTGGGACTGACGCCGCGTCAACTCTGTGACTTTGACGTGATCCGTGCTGCATCGACTTGTGACACGCGTTCGGGTCCGGCTAGGTTCACCGTTCGACCCACCAGTCGCTCGTCAGACCTTGTCCGTCACACGGAAGGCAATCCCATGGGCTCCGCGAACGGCCGACACCGCCGCCCTCGTCAGGCACCCGCCATCGTCGTCGCCGCGGGTGTGACCGGATCCGCCATCGCCATCCCGCTGCTCGGCGCGGGCGCCGCGCAGGCGGCCGACGCCACGACATGGGACCGGGTTGCCGAGTGCGAGAGCGGGGGCACGTGGAGCGCCGACTTCGGCAACGGCTCCTACGGCGGCCTCCAGCTCTCCCCGGAGACCTGGAAGGCGTACGGCGGTGAGTCGTACGCCCCGCGGGCCGACCTCGCCAGCCGGGCGCAGCAGATCGCGGTGGCCGAGAAGATCCTCGACGCCCGGGGCCCGAAGGCGTGGCCGAGCTGTGCGGTCATCTCCGGCCTCGCGACGGGCGGGGCGCTGCCCGGGGTCGACCCGGGAGTGACGCCCTCCGCCGACCCGGCTCAGTCCGCGGGGGCGACGGGGAGCGAGCAGCCGGCGAAGGGCGCGTCGGCGTCCCCGTCCGACGGCGCCACGCCCGCGGACGACGCCAAGGAGCCGAAGGGCGGCACCGAGCCGTCCGCGAACCCCTCGGCCACCGAGTCGGCGTCCCCGTCCGCGGACGCCTCCCGTTCCCCCGGCGCGAACGACGCGTCCGGTTCGTCAGGCCCCGGTTCCTCGGGTTCCTCCGATCCCTCGGGTTCCTCCGCCCCGTCCGGAACGGACGGTGCCGCGGGCACGGGTGGCAAGCACCGCGGCGCCCCGGCCGCCGAGGAGGGCCGCGACTCGTCCGGCGGCGACGACCGCGAGTCGGGCCGTCACGCCTCCCGGGGCGAGGGCGGGGCCCGCGACACGGGAGCCCCGGTCGCCGACGACACCTACACCGTCCGTCCCGGTGACAATCTCTGGGCGATTGCTGACGCACAGAAGGTTCCCGGTGGGTGGACCGCGCTCTACGAGTCGAACAAGGACGTCGTCGGCTCCGACCCGGACCTCATCCTCCCTGGCCAGAACCTCGAACTCGATGTGAGGGCAGGCTGAGAACTGCCTGACAATCGACTGAAAGAGCCTCAAAGTCTGGGGTGCTTCAGGGGCCTATGTCCACTTGTGTCCAAGTGAGACATGGGTCTCTTTGCGTGTATTGGCGTGTCGTGTCCGAGGTGTTCTCGCGCATCGCTCCCGACCTGCGGAAACGGCAGTTCATCGGATGCAAGTAAGGGCATATTGTCCGATGTGTCCATCTTTGAATGTAGGGCTTGCGTATGTTTACGTTCGAAACCGCTCGCACCGCGGGCCCCGTCGACCGTCACGCCGAATCCTGCCGTCGGTCGGGGGGAACAGACGCGAAAGCGCCGTAGGCAGGAGCGGGGGACCCAGGTAGGCGTCGGCCCGGTCGTCGAAGGACGCATCAGGACCGGCTAGGGGTGAAGTCGCGCGCTAGGACGTGCGACCGGGCAACTCACTTGGCCCGAACCCGACAGCTCACCTCGTAGGCGTCGGTGAGGAGAAGTTCCATGCTGTTTTCCGGCAAGGGCAAGCACCGCCGCCCGTCCAAGGCCGTCCGGATCGCCACGCTCGCCGGTGTCGCCGGCACCGCCGTCGCCGTTCCGCTGATGGGTGCGACCGGCGCTTCCGCCGCCTCCGTCTCCACCTGGGACGCCGTCGCCCAGTGCGAGTCCGGCGGCAACTGGTCCATCAACACCGGCAACGGCTACTACGGCGGTCTGCAGTTCTCGCAGTCCAGCTGGGCCGCCGCCGGCGGTACGCAGTACGCCCCCCGCGCCGACCTGGCCACCAAGGCCCAGCAGATCGCCACCGCCGAGCGCCTTCTCGCCATGCAGGGTCCGGGTGCCTGGGGCTGCGCCTGGGCCGGCAACCTGCGCAACGACGGTGTCGACCCGGGTGTCGACACCGGTTCCTCCGCCAACTCCGGTGCCGCCAAGCAGCAGAGCACCCCCTCGGCGCCGAAGCGTCAGCAGTCGCAGCAGGCCCAGCCGAAGAAGGCCCAGCCGAAGAAGGCCGAGCGCACCGAGGCCCCGGCCGCCTCCCGCTCGGAGCGCCACGCCGCCCCGCGCGCCGAGTCGAAGAAGACCGTCACCACCCCGACCGGCGAGAAGGTCGAGAAGGGCGACGGCGAGTACAAGGTCGTCTCCGGCGACTCCCTCAGCAAGATCGCCGCGGACCACAAGGTCAAGGGCGGCTGGCAGCGGCTGTTCGAGCTGAACAAGGACATCGTCGAGGACGCCGACCTGATCTACCCGGGTCAGCAGCTGCACCTGACGAAGTAGTCCCGGCTCCCTCCCCCCGGGCCATCCCGGCCCGGCTCTCTCCTCCCCGAGCCACCCCGGCCCGGCGCGCGTTTCCCCGTACGCGCCGGGCCGGGGTTTCTGCGTGAGGGGCGCGGTGTGCGGCGCCCGTCGGTTCAACCTTTGTAGTTACTGATCCGTAATGAACCTGCCGTTTGCCCCGGATCATGCCCTCTCGGGCCCTTTTTCGTCCCAGGGGGCGGGCGGTCGTCGGGCCGAGCGGGCCGGGCCGGTTAGGCTCTTGTCGCAAGGCCAAAGTGACCCTGCAGAACCAGCGTCATATCCCAGAAGGAGATGCCTCGTGCCGTCCATCGACGTCGTCGTAGCCCGAGAAATCCTCGACTCCCGGGGGAACCCCACGGTCGAGGTCGAGGTCGGCCTCGACGACGGCAGCACGGGCCGTGCTGCTGTGCCGTCCGGCGCCTCCACCGGCGCGTTCGAGGCCATTGAGCTTCGCGACGGCGACCCCAACCGCTACCAGGGCAAGGGCGTCGAGAAGGCCGTCCTCGCCGTGATCGAGCAGATCGGCCCGGAGCTCGTCGGCTACGACGCCACCGAGCAGCGGCTGATCGACCAGGCGATGTTCGACCTGGACGCCACCGAGAACAAGGGCTCGCTCGGCGCCAACGCCATCCTCGGCGTCTCGCTGGCCGTCGCGCACGCCGCCTCCGAGGCCTCGGACCTGCCGCTGTTCCGCTACCTCGGCGGCCCGAACGCGCACCTGCTGCCCGTTCCGATGATGAACATCCTCAACGGTGGGTCGCACGCCGACTCCAACGTCGACATCCAGGAGTTCATGATCGCCCCGATCGGCGCGGAGTCCTTCTCCGAGGCCCTGCGCTGGGGTGCCGAGGTCTACCACACCCTGAAGAAGGTCCTGAAGACCAAGGGCCTGTCGACCGGCCTCGGCGACGAGGGCGGCTTCGCGCCGAACCTGGAGTCGAACCGCGCCGCCCTCGACCTCATCGTCGAGGCCGTCAAGGAGGCCGGTTACGTCCCGGGCAAGGACATCGCGCTCGCGCTCGACGTCGCCGCGTCCGAGTTCTACAAGGACGGGAAGTACGAGTTCGAGGGCAAGTCCCGCTCGGCCGCCGAGATGACCGAGTACTACGAGGAGCTCGTCTCCGCGTACCCGCTGGTCTCCATCGAGGACCCGCTGTTCGAGGACGACTGGGCCGGCTGGAAGATCATCACCGACAAGCTCGGCGCCAAGGTGCAGATCGTCGGCGACGACCTCTTCGTCACCAACCCGGAGCGCCTGGCGCGCGGCATCGAGGAGGGCTCCGCCAACGCCCTGCTCGTCAAGGTCAACCAGATCGGCTCGCTGACCGAGACCCTGGACGCCGTCGAGCTCGCCCAGCGCAACGGCTTCAAGTGCATGATGTCGCACCGTTCCGGCGAGACCGAGGACGTCACCATCGCCGACCTCGCCGTCGCGGTGAACTGCGGCCAGATCAAGACCGGCGCCCCGGCCCGCTCGGACCGTGTCGCCAAGTACAACCAGCTCCTGCGCATCGAGGAGATCCTCGACGACGCCGCGGTGTACGCGGGCCGCTCGGCGTTCCCGCGGTTCCGCCCGGCGGACTGACCGACCGGCACGCCGTCCGCGAGCCGACCGGCACCGCGAGGGCCGACCCCTTCGGGCCGTTCGGACCCGAAGGGGTCGGCCTCCGTCCGTCCCCGCACCCGGTCCCGTACCGTGTGCGGGGACGGACGTGTGTAGTGGGGAGGCGGAGACATGGCCGCGAAGGACCGGGACCGGTTCTCCACCGCGACCCGGCTGCGGCTGCTCGGCGAGCAGACCGCCGCCCGTGTCTACCGGTCGCAGAGCCGCCGCCAGGACCGCCGCTCCCGGCTCACCGGCCGGGCGGCCTTCCTGGCCCTCATCGTGTGCTCCCTCGTGGTCGCGCTGGCGTACCCGATGCGGCAGTACGTGTCGCAGCAGGACGAGATCGCCGACCAGGAGCGCCTGGCGCGCGAGGCCCGCGTCCGCACCGAGGAACTGCGCGACGAGAAGGCACGGCTCCAGGACGACGCCTACATCAGGCAGCTGGCCCGCAAGCACCTGCACTATCTTCTCCCCGGGGAGACCGGCTACACGGTGATCGACCCCGACGCGGTCAAGGAACGCAACGGCGAGACGGACTCCTCCGGCCGGCCGTGGCACTCCAACCTCTGGGACGGCGTCGACGGCGCCGACCGCGGCTGATCCGTCCGCCGCTCGCCTCCCCGTCGCGTCCCGTCCGGCTCCGTCCTCCTCCCGCCCGTCCCCGTCGGCAGAACCAGAACCAGAACCAGAACCAGAACCCAGAACTAGGCAGGCATGGAAACCCCCCCTCCGCAGACCGAGCCCACCGAGCCCACCGAGGCGGACATCGCCGCGTTCCGGGAGCAGCTGGGCCGCCCGCCCCGCGGGCTGCGCGCGATCGCGCACCGCTGCCCGTGCGGCAACCCGGACGTTGTCGAGACACAGCCCCGGCTGGAGGACGGCACCCCGTTCCCGACGACGTACTACCTGACGTGCCCGCGTGCCGCGTCCGCGATCGGCACCCTGGAGGCGAACGGCGTCATGAAGGAGATGACCGAGCGCCTCGGCAGCGATCCCGAGCTGGCCGCCGCGTACCGGGCCGCCCACGAGGACTACATCGCCCGGCGCGACGCCATCGAGGTGCTGGAGGGCTTCCCCAGCGCGGGCGGCATGCCGGACCGGGTGAAGTGCCTGCACGTCCTGGTCGCGCACTCGCTGGCCGCGGGGCCCGGAGTGAACCCGCTGGGCGACGAGGCGATCGCGATGCTGCCCGAGTGGTGGCGCAAGGGCCCGTGCGTCACGCCCTGCGCGCCGGACACGCCGGGCGGGAGCTGACCGTCCCGCCCCGGGGCGCGCGCCCCCGGCCCGGTCGTCCGGTCGTACGCCGGGACCCGGCCCGGCGGCCGCGCCCCGGACCCGTGCTCCCCGGCAGGACCGGAGGGGCCCGACTCTCCACAGGAGCAGGAGCATCCATGACCCGCGTGGCCGCCATCGACTGCGGTACCAATTCCATCCGTCTGCTCGTCGCCGACGCCGATCCGTCCACCGGTGAGTTCGTCGAGCTCGACCGCCGGATGGAGATCGTCCGCCTCGGCCAGGGAGTGGACCGCACCGGCCGGCTCGCCCCCGAGGCGCTGGAGCGGACCTTCGCCGCCTGCCGCAGGTACGCGGAGGTGATCGAGGAGCACGGGGCACGGCGGATCCGGTTCGTCGCCACCTCCGCCTCCCGCGACGCGGAGAACCGGGACGAGTTCGTCCGCGGCGTGCGCGACATCCTGGGTGCCGAGCCCGAGGTGATCAGCGGCGACCAGGAGGCGGAGTTCTCCTTCACCGGCGCCACCAGGGAACTCGCGGGCCGCGACCACCTCGCGAAGCCGTACCTCGTCGTGGACATCGGCGGCGGCTCCACCGAGTTCGTCGTCGGCGACGACCACGTGCGGGCGGCCCGCTCCGTGGACATGGGCTGCGTCCGGATGACCGAACGGCACCTGGTGCACGACGGCGCGGTGACCGATCCGCCGACCCCGGAACGGCTCGACGCGATCCGCGCCGACATCGAAGCGGCGCTCGACCTGGCCGAGGAGGGCGTCCCGCTCACCGGGGCCGCCACCCTCGTCGGCCTCGCCGGGACGGTCACCACGGTCGCCGCGATCGCCCTCGGGCTCGAACGCTACGACTCCGAGGCGATCCACCACTCCCGGATCTCCCTGGAACAGGTCGAGGAGATCACCGCGCGGCTCGCCGCCTCCACGCACGCCGAACGCGCCCGGATCGGCGCGATGCACCCGGGACGGGTCGACGTGATCACCTCCGGCGCGCTGATCCTGCTCGCCGTGATGCGACGGGCCGGGGCCCGCGAGGTCGTCGTCAGCGAGCACGACATCCTCGACGGGATCGCCTGGTACGCGGCGGCGGAGCCGCGGTAGGGACGGGCGCCGACGGCACCGACCGCGCCTCGGCGGCCGACGCACGACGGGCGGCGGGGCGCGGCGGGCGTCGCGTCGGTTCCCGGCCTCGCTCATCCGCATCCCCGCCTGCACTTTTGAGGTGTGGTGGGCTTCTGGGGGCTCTTTGCGCGCCGCGCCGCGACGAAGTTCGTGAACTTCTTCACAAGGAATTCGGCTCACGGAGGGGCGCTTGCGACCCGTACGGGTACGCGGAGTCGTCCACGGGGTCGTTCCGTGTCCATACGGGGGTGTTCCGGGCGCGTCACCGGAGCGTGAACCGGGACGTCGGTTCGCCGCTCCGCCGGGCACAAGGGCCAGCTCACAGGGGGTGAACAACGTGCACCCGCCCTGCCTGGTTCCCCATGGGAGCCATGACCTCGGTCACGGGGGCGGCGAAGTGTAGCAGAGGGTGTGGGAAACCTTGTGAAGGGGCTCACGAGGGGTCCCCGGGAGAGGGGTGGATACTCGATGGCATGAGCACCACGGAGCGTCCCAGGATCCTCGTAGTAGGCGGTGGGTACGTAGGCCTGTACGCAGCTCGACGCATTCTGAAGAAGATGCGCTACGGAGAGGCGACCGTCACGGTCGTCGACCCGCGCTCGTACATGACGTACCAGCCCTTCCTCCCCGAAGCTGCCGCAGGCAGCATCTCTCCTCGGCATGTCGTCGTCCCGCTGCGACGCGTTCTGCCGAAGGCCGAGGTGCTCACCGGCCGCGTGACCACCATTGACCAGGACCGCAAGGTCGCCACGGTCGCGCCGCTGGTCGGCGAGGCCTACGAGCTGCCCTTCGACTACCTGATCATCGCGATGGGCGCGGTCTCCCGCACCTTCCCGATCCCCGGTCTCGCCGAGCAGGGCATCGGCATGAAGGGCATCGAGGAGTCCATCGGTCTGCGCAACCACGTCCTGGAGCAGCTGGACAAGGCCGACTCCACGACCGACGAGGAAGTCCGCCGCAAGGCGCTGACGTTCGTCTTCGTGGGCGGCGGGTTCGCCGGGGCGGAGACCGTCGGCGAGGTCGAGGACATGGCTCGCGACGCGGCGAAGTACTACACGAACGTGAAGCGCGAGGACATGCGCTTCATCCTCGTCGACGCCGCCGACAAGATCCTTCCCGAGGTCGGCCCGAAGCTGGGCGCGTGGGGCCGGGAGCACCTGGAGTCCCGCGGTGTCGAGATCTTCCTCTCGACGTCGATGGACTCCTGCGTCGACGGCCACGTGGTGCTGAAGAACGGCCTGGAGGTCGACTCCAACACCATCGTGTGGACGGCCGGCGTGAAGCCGAACCCGGCGCTGGCCCGCTTCGGCCTGCCGCTCGGCCCGCGCGGTCACGTGGACACCTCCGAGAAGCTCCAGGTCCAGGGCACCGACTACGTCTGGGCCGCGGGCGACAACGCCCAGGTGCCGGACATGGTCGGCCGCCGCGCCGGGAACCCGAACGCCTGGTGCCCGCCGAACGCCCAGCACGCGCTGCGTCAGGCCAAGGTCCTCGGCGACAACGTGATCTCCGGCATGCGGGGCTTCCCGCAGAAGGAGTACAGCCACGCCAACAAGGGTGCGGTCGCCGGTCTGGGGCTGCACAAGGGCGTCGCGATGATCGTCGTCGGCAAGATGAAGATCAAGTTCAAGGGACGTCTCGCCTGGTACATGCACCGTGGCTACCACGGCCTGGCGATGCCGACCTGGAACCGCAAGATCCGGATCTTCGCCGACTGGACCCTCGGCATGTTCCTCAAGCGCGAGGTCGTCTCGCTCGGCGCCATGGAGACGCCGCGCGAGGAGTTCTACGAGGCCGCCAAGCCGGCCCCGGCCCCGGCCGCCGCCAAGCCCGAGGGCGAGAAGGCCAAGGCTTCCTGACGGCCCGTCGCGGGCCACCCGCCCGCGCACCCGTCGTACGCGCACGACGCCCGAAGGGGCCGCCCGCCATCCGTGGTGCGGGCGGCCCCTTCGGCGTGTCCGGCCGCCGGGGACGGTTGCGCCGGGCGGTCGTGCGGGGCGGTCGTACCGGGGGTGTGCGGGACGGAGCGGAACGGCCCGCGGCACCGGGATGCGTGTATGACTCATATATTTTGCCGTTCCCTTGCGCTGTAGCGGAATGGGGTGCGCCGGGCGGACTGTTGAGGGGAGGTACCGCGCCGTGGCGCCGTGGGTGCTCGGCGTGGTTGCGGACATGTCCGGTCATTTTCGGGCATGTTTGGGCACATTGGGAACACCATCACGGAGGTGTGCGCCATGGCTGACGCCGCATTGCGGCTGACCGCTCTCGCCGAGGAGTTTCTGGGAGAAAAGCTGCCGGTCCGGATCCGGGCCTGGGACGGCAGCGAATTCGGACCGCCCGGTGCCCCCGTGCTCGTCATCCGCAACCGGCGTGCGCTGCGCAGGCTGCTCTGGAAGCCGGGCGAACTGGGCCTGGCCCGCGCCTGGGTGGCGGGCGAACTCGACGTCGACGGTGATCTGTACGAGGCCCTGGACCTGCTGGCCGCACTGATCTGGGACCGCGGCACGGTGGACGGTGAGGCCGTCCACCCGGTCCGTGACCCGAAGGTCAGGGCCTTCGCGAAGGGGCTGCTGCGGCTCGCCGGCCCCTGGATCCCGCCGACCCCGCCGCCCGAGGAGGTGCGCCGCCGCACCGGATCCCTGCACACCAGGCGCCGCGACAAGGAGGCCATCAGCCACCACTACGACGTCGGCAACGATTTCTACGAACTGGTCCTCGGCCCGTCCATGGTCTATTCCTGCGCCTACTGGGAGGACGGCGGGACCCTGGAGGACGCCCAGCGCGACAAGCTCGACCTGGTGTGCCGCAAGCTCGCGCTGAAGGAGGGCGACCGACTCCTCGACGTCGGCTGCGGCTGGGGCTCGATGGCCATTCACGCGGCCCGCGAGTACGGTGCCCGGGTCACCGGGGTGACCCTCTCCACCGAGCAGGCCGCCTACGCCAACAAGCGCATCGCCGACGCGGGCCTCGCCGACCGGATCGAGATCCGGGTCCAGGACTACCGGGACGTCAGGGACGGTCCGTACGACGCCATTTCGTCGATCGGCATGGCGGAACACGTCGGCGCGGTCCGCTTCCGCGAGTACGCCGACGACATCTACGCGCTCCTCAGACCCGGCGGCCGGCTCCTCAACCACCAGATCGCCCGCCGCCCCGAGAGGGACGAGTCCGCCTACCACGTGGACGACTTCATCGACGCCTACGTCTTCCCGGACGGCGAACTCGCTCCGGTGGGACGGACCATGACCATCCTCGAAGAGGCGGGATTCGAGGCCCGGGACGTCGAGTCGATCCGCGAGCACTACGCGCTCACCCTGCGCGGCTGGGTCGCCAACCTGGAGAAGCACTGGAACCGCGCGGTCCGGACGACCTCGGCCGGACGGGCCAGGGTCTGGCGCCTGTACATGGCCGCCTCCGCGCTCTCCTTCGAGCACAACAAGATCGGCGTCAACCAGATCCTCGCGGTGCGTCCGGCGGCGGGCGGCGCGTCCCGCATGCCGCTGCGCGCCCGCGACTGGACGGCGTCCGCGACCGCCCGGCCGCCGGCGACTGCCTGACCGGCAGCGACCGTTCGACCGGCCGTTACCGCGTCCCCGGTGCGACGGCGCCGGGGACGCGCCGAGGGCCGGTACCCGCAGTGTGGGACTGCGGGTACCGGCCCTCGGTGGTGCCGTCCCGTGCCGGACGGCGAGCGCGGTGCCTACTCCGTCTTGATCGCCGTCAGCATGTTCAGCTTCGCGGCGCTGCGGGCCGGCCAGAGCGCGGCCAGCACACCCACCAGTGCGGCGAGCAGCAGGAAGATTCCGATCCGGCCCCACGGGATGACCAGGACGTAGTCCGGGATGTCGGACTTCAGGGTCTGCCCGATCGCCCAGGCGAGGAACGTGCCGAGCACGATGCCGACCACCGCGCCGAAGAGCGAGATGACCACGGCCTCCAGCCGGATCATGCGCTTCACCCGGCGCCGGTCCAGGCCGATCGCCCGCAGCATGCCGATCTCCTGCTGGCGCTCGAAGACCGACATGGCCAGCGTGTTGACGACGCCGAGCACCGCGATGACCAGGGCCATCGCCAGCAGGCCGTACATGATGTTCAGAGCGATGTTGACGAAGCCGCCGAACATGTCACGGATGCCCTGACGGTCGATGATGCTCATGGCCGGGTTGTCACCCAGCGCCTTGACCAGGGCCTTCTCGTTGGCGGCGGACTCGCCGCCGTCCATCTTCAGCCAGACCTCGCGGATGTCGGCGTACGCGGTGTGCGGGGCCAGGACGTCCTTCGAGAGCATGGCCTCGTACAGGAACTCGTTGCCCTCGTAGACCGCGCCGACCTTCAGCTCGTCCTTCTTGTCGTCGCCGAACACGACCGGGAGGGTGTCCCCGACCTTCCAGTTGTTCGCCTTCGCGGTGTCCTCGGAGATGGCGAGCTCGCCCTTGGTGAGCGAGTCGATCGAACCGGAGACCGTCGTGACGGCGAAGAGCTGGGGCAGCGCGTCGGCGGTGACACCCGACACCCCGATGTGCTCGTCGCCGATCTTCGGCCAGGCGTCCTGCCGGGCCGAGACGGCCATGACCCCGTCGGCCTTCTCCAGGGCCTTGAGCGCCGACGCGTCGAGCGAACCGCCGTTGGCCATCGACACCATGTAGTCGGCCTTGATGTTGTCCGTCGTCATCCGGTCGACCGAGCGGCCGAGGGTGACGCCGAGCACCGAGATGCCGGTGACCAGGGTGAGACCGATCGCCAGGGCGGAGGCGGTGGCCCCGGTACGGCGCGGGTTGCGGACCGCGTTCTGCGCCGCCAGCTTGCCGGCGACCCCGAACAGCCGCTTCAGCAGCGGGCGGACCAGCGCGATGACCGGCCGGGACAGCAGCGGGATCAGCACGATGATGCCGATCAGCGACAGGAACGCGCCGCCCCCGATGATCGTCCGGCCGCTCGAACCGCCGGACACCGCCCCCGCCAC
The DNA here is from genome assembly GCF_043083325.1 of Streptomyces sp. NPDC014734. NCBI lineage: Bacteria > Bacillati > Actinomycetota > Actinomycetes > Kitasatosporales > Streptomycetaceae > Streptomyces > Streptomyces sp. NPDC014734. Next base: position 143,766 of record NZ_JBIBYN010000012.1, read on the forward strand.
GATGCCGACGGCGCCGATCAGGGTGAGCACACCGCCGATCGAGTTGCGCACCACCAGGGACTTGACCGTGGCGGCCGCGTGCACGCTGTTCATCGCCGCCACCGGCGGGATCTTCGCGGCCCGGCGGGCGGGCAGCCAGGCAGCCAGCACGGTGATCAGCACACCGACGCAGAAGGCGGCGATGACCGAGGCGGGCGAGACGACCAGGGGTCCGGCGGGGATCTTTCCACCGGTCAGGCTCATCGCGGACCGCAGGCCGACGGCGAGACCCAGACCGGCCAGGAAGCCGATGGCCGAAGCGATGAGACCGACCACCGCCGCTTCCAGCAGCACGGAACGCTTGACCTGGCGGCGCGAGGCGCCGACGGCGCGCATCAGCGCCAGTTCCTTGGTGCGCTGGGCGACCAGCATGGTGAAGGTGTTGGCGATCAGGAAGATGCCGACGAAGAGCGCGATCGCCGCGAAGACCAGCAGGATGGTGTTGAGGCTCGACAGACCCTTCTCGGTCATCTCGGCCTCTTCGTCGGCGAGCTTCTTGCCGGTCTTGGCCTCGGCTTCCTTCGGCAGCAGCGGCTTCACGTCGGCCAGCAGCTTGTCGGCGGAGACGCCGGACGCGGCGGAGACGTTGACGTCCATGAACTGACCGGGACGCAGGTACAGCTTCTGGGCGACCGGCGTCTCGAACAGGACCAGGCTGCCGCCCGCGTTGACCGCGCCGTCCTCGGTGGTGAAGACACCGGAGAGGGTGTACTCCTTCACCGGGCCGTTGGTGGCGACCCGGACCCGGTCGCCGACCTGGTACTCACCCTTCTTCGCGGTGTGCTCGTCGAGCGCGACCCGGTCGGCCGCGTCCGGGCCCGTCCCGTCGACGAAGGTGTACGCGGAGTCCTTGCCGTCCTTGCCGGGGAAGTAGTTGGAGCCGGTGTTGGTCCAGCCGTTGCCGATCAGCTTGCCGTCGGGGTCGGCGACCCCGGCGAATCCGTGGACCCGGCCGGTGGCGGTGTCGACGCCGTCCAGGCCCTGGATCTTCGCCAGGGTGGCGGCGGTGACGGCGGGCTGCTTCTCGTCGCGCTGGCCGGCCATCGTGGTGATGGCGACGGCGACGTCGTCGTAGCTCTTGGCCGACTGGTTGCGGAAGGCGTTGCCGAGGGTGCCGGTGAAGACCAGGGTGCCGGACACGAAGGCCACGCCGAGCATCACGGCGAGCACGGTCATCAGCAGCCTGGCCTTGTGCGCGAGCACATTGCGCAGGGCGGTACGGAACATATCTGTCAGTCCTGGGAGGGGGAGGGGTTCCGGTGAGAGGCGAGGGGAACGGCCTCGCCCACGAGAGGGAGCCGGGTCCCTGTCGCGGCGGAGGTCGTGGGGGCGGGCCTCAGCTGGTGCGGCCCTTGGCGTCGAACGCCTTCATCCGGTCGAGGACCCCGTCCGCGGTGGGGTGCAGCATCTGGTCGACGATCCGGCCGTCCGCGAGGAAGATGACCCGGTCCGCGTAGGAGGCCGCCGCCGGGTCGTGGGTCACCATCACCACGGTCTGCCCCAGCTCGCGCACCGAGTTGCGCAGGAAGCCGAGAACCTCGGCGCCGGAACGGGAGTCAAGGTTCCCGGTCGGCTCGTCACCGAAGATGATCTCCGGCCGCGAGGCGAGGGCGCGGGCCACCGCGACGCGCTGCTGCTGGCCGCCGGAGAGCTGGGTCGGCCGGTGCGACAGCCGGTCGGAGAGTCCCACCATGTCGATGACCCGGCGCATCCACTCCGCGTCGGGCTTGCGGCCCGCGATGTCCATGGGGAGCGTGATGTTCTCCAGTGCCGTCAGGGTCGGCAGCAGGTTGAACGCCTGGAAGATGAAACCGATCTTGTCCCGGCGGAGCTGGGTGAGCTGCTTGTCCTTGAGCGAGCCCAGCTCCGTGTCACCGATCCGTACCGATCCGCTGCTGAAGCTGTCGAGACCGGCCACGCAGTGCATCAGGGTGGACTTGCCGGAGCCGGACGGGCCCATGATCGCGGTGAACTCACCGCTGTTGAAGTCCACGGAGACCCGGTCCAGGGCGGTCACCCTGGTCTCGCCCTCGCCGTAGACCTTCGACAGATCCGTGGCGCGGGCGGCCACCGTGGTGACGCGGTGTGCGGTGGAAACGGTGGTCACGGGAATCTCCTGATTCGGGGCTCCGGCCGGAAGCTTCGCCCGGGTCGGTGTGCGTGGGTGGGTCCGAGGTGTTCGAGGTGTTCGATCTTTTCGGAACGTCTCCATCGTCCCGGCCGCGGCGCCGCGGATCGTCAGTCCCCATGCCCGTTCCCGGGGTCGTCTTGAGTCGCATCGGCCGGCTCCCGTGTCCTCCTCGGGTATGACATCGACCCTGAGACGGCAAGGCCGCGGCCCGGACCGGGGGCGGCGCGGGCGGACCGGCCGATCGCCGGGGGGATGTCGTGCCGCGCGTCAGGAACGAGGGATTCCGGGTGCCGGGGAGACCGGACCGCGGACACCTGGCGTCGCGGAGTGAACCGGACCGGTCATGGAGCGTGCCGGGCGCCCCGTCGGAGGGGCGGGTGGCGCGTCCGTGGCGATCACTGGCGCGAGCCTGGCGAATCCGCCGTCCGAGTGCGGCGACTTTACGTCAATCCCGATTCCCGGCCGCCGTGGCCGTCACCCCGCCCGGGCATGTGCCGATGCCCTCTCAGGTGTGCTGACGACCCCTCAAACGGTCAATAAAATAAGACAACATCGCGTCACTCATCCGCTGATCGGAGGAAGGCCCCGGATAGGGTCATGTGCCAACGCGGAGCCGCGCGCAGGCCCGGATGGTGGAATGCAGACACGGCGAGCTTAAACCTCGCTGCCCCTCGGGGGCGTACCGGTTCGAGTCCGGTTCCGGGCACCATTTCGCACAGGACGGCCGAGCGGCGGATCGCCCGCGGCATGTGCCCCGCGCGCACCCCGGCGGCCGTCCCGGAACCTTCCCGGCCCTGCCCGTTCCCCTGCCCCTTCCGTTCCCCCGTTCCCGCGCGGGAGCACCCTCACGCGCGGCCGGACCCCGCCCCGGTGGCGGACCGCCGTCGGCTGAGCTGCCGTGGCCCGGGCACGGGGGGACTATGGAGGGACGGCCGGGCAGGCGGAACGGGACGCGGACCCGGTCCGCCCGGGAGGAGCTGTCGCGGTGGGGAAGGAGGCCCGTCCGATGGCCGCATGCGATGTGTGGCGGGCCGATACCGGAGCGGCGGGGCCCGTCTCGTCCGAACCGGGGGGCCTGCTGGACGCGCTGAGCGTGGCCGCCGTGGTGCTCGGCGCCGACGGACGGATCGCGTTGTGGAGCCCGCAGGCGGAGGAGCTGATCGGCTGGAGCGCCGAGGAGGCGCTGGGGCAGCACGCGGTCCGCCTGATGGTCGCGGACGAGCACGCCGCACAGGTCCTGGAACTGTTCGGGACCGTGATGGCGGGGGAGGGGGCCTGGGCCGGGGTCTTCCCCGTGCGGCGCAAGGACGGCTCCACCCGGCGCATGGAGTTCCGGAACATGCGGCTGCTGGACGAGCACGGCGACGCCTACGCCCTGGGGATCGTCTGCGACGAGGCCACGGTGCGCGGCATGGAGCGCGACCTGGCGCTCTCCGCCCGCCTGGTGGCGCAGTCCCCCTTCGGGCTCGCCGTGCTGGACCCGGAACTGCGCCTGCTGCTGGTCAACCCGATGCTGGAACGGGTCAGCGGCGGTTCGGCCGCCGACCTGCTGGGCCGTCGCCCCCGCGAACTCCTCCCCTTTCTGGACGGCGACGCGATCGAGCTCATGATGCGGCAGGTCCTGGCGACCGGCACCCCCGTGCGCGGCCGGTTCATGGCCGGCCGCACGCCCGCCGATCCCGGGCACGACCACGCCTGGCAGATGTCCTGCTACCGGCTGGAGGACCCCGGCGGGCGGCTGATCGGCGTCACCCTGACGATGGCGGACGTGACCGAGCAGCACCGCGCGGCCACCGAGGCAGCCGCGGCCAGGCGGCGGCTCGCCCTCGTCGCCCGCGCCTCCGCGGAGGTCGGCACCACCCTGGACCTGGAGCTCACCGCCCGGGAACTGGCGGAGCTGGTGGTGGACGAGGTCGCCGACATCGCGGAGGTCGACGTTCTCGACTCGGTCCTCACGGCCGCCGACATCGCCACCCCGGTCGGTACGGGGGCACAGACCTTCCGGGCCCTGGCCGAGGCGCCCTCCCGGCGGACACCGGGGCCCCACGCCGCCGGTCCCCCCGGCGGGCCGTCCGTCCACGCGGCGGACCGCCTGATCACCCGCTGCGTCACCACCGGCCGACCGGTCCTGGTGAGCCGGGTCGCCGGTCCGGACCTGCCGCACATCGCCCGCGACGAGGAGGCGGCGGCCCGGCTCGGGGCGGTCGGCGCACACTCCTGCCTCGCCGTGCCGTTGACCGCCCGCGGCCAGGTTCTCGGCGCGCTCCTGCTGCTGCGCACCCGCCGCGACCCCCGGCCGTTCGACGGCGAGGACGTGGTGATGGCGGGCGAGCTGGCCTCCCGCGCCGCCGTGTGCATCGACAACGCCCGCTGGTACCAGCACGTCCGCGGCACCGCGCTGACCCTCCAGCGCCACCTGCTCCCGGACCGCCCGCCGCAGCCGGCCGGCCTGCGGATCGCGTACCGGTACCTGCCCGCGGAGGCGGCCCGCGGGATCGGCGGTGACTGGTTCGACGCCATCCCCGTCCCACAGGGCCGGACCGCGCTCGTCGTCGGCGACGTGATGGGGCACGGGATCAACGCCGCGGCCACGATGGGACAGTTGCGCACCGCCACCCGCGCCCTGGCCGGCCTCGCGCTCCCTCCCGACCAGGTGCTCCACCACCTGGACCGGCTCACCGCCGACCTGCACGAGACGACGGCCACCTGCGTCTACGCCGTGCTCGACCCCCGCCATCGCACGTACCGGGTCGCGCTGGCCGGCCACCCGCCCCCGGTCCTGCTCCCGGCCGGCCGCGCCCCCCGGCTGCTGGACCTGCCCACCGGCGCGCCGCTGGGCGTCGGCGGCGTCCCGTTCCGCACCACCCTGCTGGAGCTGCGTCCCGGGGACCGCCTGATGCTCTACACCGACGGACTCGTGGAGACCCGGAACGAGCCCATCGACTCCCGCCTGCGAGTCCTGCTGGATCTGCTCGCCGCGCCCTGCGCCTCCCTGGAGTCGGCCTGCGACCGGGTACTGACCGCTCTGCGACACCCCGATCACGACGACGACGTCGCCCTGCTCGTCGCGGAACTCGCACCGGATCGCGGGCGATGCGACGGGGGCGCCCCGGTCGGGCATGACGGGGGGCGCCCCGGTCGGGCGTGACGTACGGGTGCGGCGCAAGGGCGTGACGCGCGGTCCTCGCGGGGTGACGGTCCTCCGGATCCTCCCTCCCCGGACCGACGGGGTCGCACGCATTGTAGTGAATTGCAAATTTATGCAATTCACTACATGCTGTGTTTCCTGAGTCTGCAAGCGTTCGAGGTCGTGCGGTCGTGCGACCGCCGAGCAGGCGTGGACGTGTGGAGCGATGCCCCGGGTTTCGGGGGTGACAGGGGGTTCGCGGGCGTGCACCTCGGTGGAACGGATGCGGGCCGCACGGCGGATTCCGACCGGAACGACGACCGGGCGGAACGGGAACGAGGGGAACGAGGGGAACGGCAGCGAGGCAGCCGGACCGCGGGAGGCGTGGGCGGCGACGTCATGCGTACGGTCTGCGGCCGGGTGCGGGCGCTGCTGCCCCGGCGGGCCGACCTCGCGGCCATGGGCCGCGACCCGCGCCGTGATCTGCTCGCCGGCCTCACCGTCGCCATCGTGGCACTGCCGCTCGCACTCGGCTTCGGGGTCTCCTCCGGGCTCGGCGCCGAGGCGGGGCTCGCGACCGCCGTGGTGGCCGGGGCCCTGGCGGCGCTCTTCGGCGGCTCGAACCTCCAGGTGTCCGGGCCGACCGGGGCCATGACGGTCGTCCTCGTACCGATCGTCGCCGAGTACGGCCCCGGTGGTGTGCTGACCGTCGGGCTGCTGGCCGGAGCCCTGCTGATCCTGCTGGCCCTGCTGAGGGCCGGACAGTACATGCGCTACGTCCCGGCTCCGGTGGTGGAGGGCTTCACCCTGGGCATCGCCTGCGTCATCGGGCTCCAGCAGATCCCGGGGGCGCTCGGTGTGGCCACTCCGGAGGGCGACAAGGTCCTGGTGGTGGCCTGGCGGGCGGTCGGCGCGTTCGTCCGGGCGCCGAACTGGACCGCCGTCGCCCTCTCCGTCGGCGTGGCGGCCGTGATGCTGCTGGGCGCGCGTCTGCGCCCCGCCGTCCCGTTCTCCGTCGTCGCCGTGATCGCCGCGACGCTGGTCGTCCAGCTGTGGGGGCCGGGCTCGGCGACGCCGATCGGTGACCTGCCGTCCGGGCTGCCCGCCCCCTCGCTGGGCTTCCTGGACCTGTCGGCGGTGGGCTCGCTGCTGGCGCCCGCAGTGGCCGTGGCCGCCCTGGCGGCACTGGAGTCGCTGCTGTCGGCCACGGTCGCGGACGGCATGACCGTCGGACAGCGGCACGACCCGGACCGGGAGCTCTTCGGCCAGGGCGTCGCGAACCTCGCCGCCCCCCTGTTCGGCGGCGTCCCCGCCACGGCCGCCATCGCCCGCACCGCGGTCAACGTCCGGACCGGGGCGGGCTCCCGGCTCGCCGCGCTCACCCACGCGGCCGTGCTCGCCGTGATCGTGTTCGCGGCGGCCCCGCTCGTCTCCAGGATTCCGCTGGCCGCGCTGGCGGGCGTGCTGCTGGCCACCGCGATCCGCATGGTCGAGGTCGGCTCGCTGCGCGCGATGGCCCGCGCCACCCGCTCCGACGCCGCGGTGCTGGTCCTGACGGCCGCGGCCACGCTCGTCCTCGACCTCGTCTACGCGGTGATCATCGGCCTGGTGGTCGCCGGTGCGCTGGCGCTGCGGGCGGTGGCGCGCCAGACCCGGATGGACCAGGTGGACTTCCGCGCCGACCTGCCCGGTGAGCACGGCGACGAGGAACACGCGCTGCTGGCCGAGCACATCGTCGCCTACCGGATCGACGGACCGCTGTTCTTCGCCGGTGCCCACCGCTTCCTCCTCGAACTCTCCGAGGTCGCCGACGTCCGCGTCGTCATCCTGCGGATGTCCCGGATCACGACCATGGACGCCACCGGCGCCCTGGTCCTCAAGGACGCCGTGCAGAAGCTGAACCGCCGTGGCATCACCGTGCTGGCCTCCGGGGTGCGCCCGGGGCAGCGGCGCGCGCTGGACGCCGTCGGCGCGCTGGAACTGCTCCGGCCGGACGGCCGGGACCACGCCACCACCCCGGAGGCCATCGAGGCGGCCCGGGCCCGGCTGCGGGCCGCCGGGCTCGTGCCCGCCGCTCCGGCCACCGGCCTCCGCCCCGCCCACGAGGAAGCCCCATGACGGTCCAGCCCGCTGATGCCCTGCCCCTGCGCCATGTCCTGACCCTGCCCACCATGGGCGCCGCCGTGCGGATGGCGCGCGAGACGACCGAGCAGGTGCTGGCCGAATGGGGTGTCGGCCCGCACCACCCCGGCGTCGGGCCGGTCCTGCTGATCCTCAGCGAACTGGTCACCAACAGCGTCCGGCACGCCGCCGTGCTGTCCCCGACCGTGACGGTGTTCTACGCGGCGGGTCCGGACACGTTCGCCTTCGGTGTCCACGACCGCCACCCCTACCGCCCCGCGCTGCACGGACCGGCCACCGGAACGGCCGGGGGCCTGGCCACGGTCGTCGAACTCACCCACGGCCTGGCGGGCACCGCCGTCGTGCGCGAGGACGCCGACGGCTCGGGCAAGTCCGTCTGGATCACCGTGCCCCTGCGCGGCATCGGCGGCGCGGCCGGGGGCGGTGGGCGGCCGCTCTGAGGACGCCGCCGAGGGCCGGCGGACGGGGCCGGCGGACGGGATCGGTCCGAAGCGGCTGTCCCGGCCCTCCGGGCCGCCCCGCGGCGCTTCCCCCCGCATCGGACGTCAGAATGTTCCGAGTTGTTGGTTTCGGCAATTCACGAGGTCAGCACATTCCGCCGGACGCGCGAGGATGGCCCCATGGCGAGGAGTTCTGAGTGGACGCGATGCAGGGCAGAGGAACGGCCGGGGCGTACCCGCCGGACGTCCGGATCCGAGGGCGCGGGACAGGTTCGATGAGCGCGCCGCTGTACCAACTGAAGGCCGAGTTCTTCAAGACGCTCGGCCACCCCGTGCGCATCCGGGTGCTCGAACTGCTCAGTGAACGCGAGCACGCGGTGTCCGAGATGCTGGCCGAGATCGGGGTCGAGCCCGCCCACCTCTCGCAGCAGCTGGCGGTGCTGCGGCGGGCCAACCTCGTCGTCGCGCGCCGGGAGGGTTCGGGCGTGTACTACTCGCTGGCCAACGCGCAGGTGGCGGAACTCCTGCGGGTCGCCCGCACCATTCTGTCCGGAGTGCTGGCCGGCCAGGCGGAGCTGCTGGCCGACCTGCGCGCCACCGAACCGGACCGCCCGTAGCCCGGACCGCCTGTAGCCCGTAGCCCGTAGCCCGGAGCGCGGGACAGCCCTCCGGGTGGCGTCGGCGCCGCACCGTCGGCGTTCGGTCGCATGTTCGATCCGATGGTGCGGTCGGCGCGGGGTTCGGCGGCGCGCGACCGATGCGGTGGCGCGATCGGTACTCGGTTCGGTAAAGATCCTCCTCAGGCACTAGTCTGGATCCTTTGCCTACCCATTACTCTTGTGGGAAGGCCACGCAGGGTGGCCATGGAGGAGTGAGATGAGGAGCAGCAACCCGGTCTTCTCGCGACGGGGCTTCAGCCGCGACAACGGTTACGCGGGCTTCAACGCGCCGCCGCAGGCCGGGGCCGCCACCGCGGGCGCCAACCCGTACGCGCAGGGCACCACCGCGAACCCGTACGCCACCAACCCCTACGCCCAGCAGGACACCCAGTACGGCGTTCCGCAGGCACCGGCGCGCTCGGGCGCGATGACGATCGACGACGTCGTCACGCGTACGGCGATCACCCTGGGCACCGTGGTGCTCGGCGCCGCGCTCGCCTGGTGGATGCTGCCGGTCGATCCGGCCAACCTCGGCAAGTCCTACGGCATCGCGATCGGCGCCGCCCTGGTGGCGTTCGTCCTGTCGCTGGTCCAGTCCTTCAAGCGCAAGCCGGTTCCGGCGCTGATCATCGCGTACGCGGCCTTCGAGGGCGTCTTCCTCGGAGTGATCTCCAGCGCGGTCAGCACGTACATCGGTCCGGGCGTCGTGATGCAGGCGGTGATGGGCACCATGTGTGTCTTCGCCGGCGTGCTCGTCGCGTACAAGATGCGCTGGATCCGGGTCACCCGCCGCTTCTACGGCTTCGTGATGGCCGCGGCCATGGGCTTCATGCTCCTGATGATGGTCAACCTGCTCTTCGCCGTCTTCGGCGGGGGCGACGGCCTGGGCTTCCGCAGCGGCGGCCTCGGCATCCTCTTCGGCGTCATCGGGATCATTCTCGGCGCCTGCTTCCTGGCCCTCGACTTCAAGCAGGTCGAGGACGGCGTCGCCTACGGCGCCCCGCGCGAGGAGTCCTGGCTGGCGGCCTTCGGCCTCACCATGACCCTGGTGTGGATCTACCTGGAGATGCTGCGTCTGCTGTCGATCCTCAACGGCGACGACTGATCCCGGCCGCACGCGCAGGACGGCGACGGCCCGCAGGCACCTGCCTGCGGGCCGTCGCCGTTTCCCGTTCGCTCCGCCCCGCACCGGGGCGGATGCCGGCGCGTTGGCACCCGTCCCGGGAGGGCGCGTAGGGTCGCGGGGTGCTCGATACGACCCCGCTGATCATCGCCGTGGACCGATTCGCCGACCGGCTGCGCGCGGCCCCGCAGAGCCGCCTCCAGCGCGGCGCGGCGGCCGAGGGGCTCGCCGCGGCCCGGGAGCTGGCGGTGCGGGCCCAGCGCATCGAGACACCGGACCGGGAGCCGCGGATCATGCCGGACGGCGGCGTCTTCGCGATCGGCGACCAACTCGCCGTGGCGGGGCGCGATCTGGCGGTGGCACTGGAAACGGCCCCGTCGGTGGAGCTGGACGAGGCCGTGCAAGTCGTCGTGGAGGCGTCCGCGCGGGCGTTCCCGTAGCGCGGCGCGGGTGCGCGGCGGCCGGCGGGAGCCGCGGCAGCCGGTCGTGAGGCCGGGGCGGCCGGTCGCTCCCCGGTGCGTCTTCCCGCACCTCGGCGCGCACCTCGGCCCCTCGGGGCGTCCCTCAGAACGAGGCGATGACGCGGTCGGCGAGGATGTACACGTTCTCCTTGCCGCAGGAGAAGGTAAGGGCGTACGCGCCGGAGACCCCGGAGCCGCCCAGCAGCACCGGGTGCTCACCGGCGAGCAGGGACGCGGCAAGGCGCTCGGCCGTCTCGCGGTGGCCGGGCGTCATGCAGAGGGTGGTGCCGTCGGCGAAGACGTACACGTCGAGCGTGCCGAGCGGCCCGGGGCGCACATCGGCCAGCTCCGTGCGGCTGTCGGCGAGATCTTCGAGGCGGCTCACGGTGCGCTCGTGGTCGGTGACCACCGGGGTCTGCACCGGGACGAAATCGGGGTGCGAGGGGTGACGGCGCCGGGCCGCGGCCAGCTCGGGGGAGTCCTCGGCGAACTCCGTGGTCTCGGGCAGTTCGGTCACGTCCGCCAGCTCGGCAAGCTCCGTCAGCTCGTCGAGGGCCTCGGCGGTGTCGAGGTCCATCGCCTCCAGACCCGCGAAGTCGGCCTGGCGCGGCAGGAAGTACGACGCCTCCTCGCCGATCCCGCCCAGACCGCCCAGCAGCGACGGGGCGTCGGCGGCGTCGCGCGCCTCCTGGGACGCCCAGAACGCACGGGCCTCGGCGAGCTCGCGCTCCCGTTCCTCGGCGAGGGCCTCGGCGACGGCCGCGCGTATCTCGGCGGCCGGGGTGTCGTGGCGGCTCTGCGGGGGCACGGAGGCGCCATGGGCGGGGGACGAGGCGAGCTCGGCACGGAGGGCGGTGATCTGCTTGCGCAGCCCGTGAGCGGCGTACAGAGCAGCCGCGCCCACGGCCGTGGCGGCGGCGGTGGTCAGCAACAGGGCAAGGGACATGGCGCTCACTGACATACTCCCGGTTTCAATTGATTCCCCGACTTCCTACCTCAGCTTGTCCCCTGCCTGCTCCTGGTGTCAGTGCATTACGTCACGAAATGGACAGGTCTTTGGGCCTGGGGTTTAACCCCGATATGGATGTGACCTGCGGGAATGAGTATCCCCCAGGAGATAGGTCACATCCTGGGGGAGATTCGGTCACGGTCGGGGCTCGGAACCGGCCAGGTCCGGGGCCCGACCGCCCCGGTTTCGCCTTTCGCCGCAATTCGGCTCAACCACGGGGGTCGACGGTCGCACTTCGCCATATGCGGGTTGTCGCGTTTCGCTTCGGTTGCGCTGCGGGCGGGTGCCGTCCTCGTGCCTCGGACGACCCCCACCCTCCGCTGCACCTCAGCTCAACCGCTCGTGCGGGTTGTCGCGTTTCGCTTCGGTTGCGCTGCGGGCGGGTGCCGTCCTCGTGCCTCGGACGACCCCCACCCTCCGCTGCACCTCAGCTCAACCG
>NZ_JBIBYN010000012.1:155432-231698 GCF_043083325.1 Streptomyces sp. NPDC014734
CCGCTCGTGCGGGTTGTCGCGTTTCGCCTCGGTTGCGCTGCGGGCGGGTGCCGTCCTCGTGCCTCGGACGACCCCCACCCTCCGCTGCACCTCAGCTCAACCGCTCGATGACCATCGCCATGCCCTGGCCGCCGCCCACGCACATGGTCTCCAGGCCGAACTGCTTGTCGTGGAACTGGAGGCTGTTGATCAGCGTGGTGGTGATCCGGGCGCCGGTCATGCCGAAGGGGTGGCCGACGGCGATGGCACCACCGTTGACGTTGACCTTCTCCAGCGGCAGGCCGAGGTCACGGTAGGACGGGATCACCTGGGCCGCGAACGCCTCGTTGATCTCGGCCAGGTCGATGTCGTCGATCGTCAGCCCGGCGCGCTTCAGCGCCTGCTTGCTGGCCTCCACCGGGCCGTACCCCATGATCTCGGGGGAGAGGGCGGAGACGCCGGTCGAGACGATTCGGGCCAGCGGGGTCAGGCCGAGCTCCCGCGCCTTGGTGTCGGACATGATCACCAGGGCGGCGGCGCCGTCGTTCAGCGGGCAGCAGTTGCCCGCGGTGACCAGCCCGTCGGGGCGGAAGACCGGCTTCAGGCCCTGCACGCCCTCCATCGTGACGCCCGCGCGCGGGCCGTCGTCCTTCGAGACGACCGTGCCGTCCGGAGTGGTCACCGGAGTGATCTCGCGCTCCCAGAAACCCTTCCCGAGGGCCTCCTCGGCAAGGTTCTGCGAGCGGACGCCGAACTCGTCCATGTCCTGGCGGGTGACGCCCTTCAACCGGGCAAGGTTCTCCGCGGTCTGCCCCATCGCGATGTACGCGTCCGGGACCAGGCCGTCCTCGCGCGGGTCGTGCCAGCCCTCGCCGCCCTGCTCCGCGCGGGCCGCCGTACGGGCCTCGGCGTCGGCGAACAGCGGGTTGTGCGTGTCCGGCAGGCTGTCCGAGTTGCCCTTCGTGAAGCGGGACACCATCTCGACACCGGCCGAGATGAAGACGTCGCCCTCGCCCGCCTTGATCGCGTGCAGCGCCATCCGGCTCGTCTGCAGCGACGACGAGCAGTAACGGGTGACCGTACAGCCGGGAAGGTGGTCCATGCCCATCCGCACGGCGATGATGCGGCCCAGGTTGTTGCCCTGCTCGCCGCCGGGGAGGCCGCAGCCGAGCATCAGGTCGTCGATGTCCTTCGGGTCGAGCTCGGGCACCTTCGCCAGCGCGGTCCGGATGATCGTGGCGGTCAGGTCGTCCGCGCGCAGTTCCTTCAGCGAACCCTTGAAGGCCCGGCCGATGGGGGAACGGGCGGCAGAGACGATCACGGCTTCGGGCATCACGCGGCTCCATGAGGGCTGGAAGGCGGGTTCGGGCAGGTGCTGACTTGGAAGTTACCTGTACGTAGGTGCCGGGTCACCGGGCTGCGCATGTGACGCCGACCTCTTTTCTAAGCGCCCGCTCAGTCGGCTTTTCTGAACGCCCGCTCAGTCGGCGCCCGGTCGGCGGTCCGGTCGGCCGCCGTCAGTTGGCCGAGAGGTCCTGGGAGGTGCTCCGGGGTTCGTCCCGCGGCTCCGTGTGCGGTGGGACGGGGGGTCCACCGGGGGCCGCCCCCCGCTCCGCCGATCCCCGAGCCTCTCCGTCCGTGCCGCCGTCCGTCTCCGGACCCGTCTCCGGACCCGTCTCCGGGTGTGGTTGGGGCTCCGTGCTCGCGGGCAGGCGCCGCCGCCTGCGGTGCTTGAGGAGGGCCCAGGGCGCCCGGGCCCCCGTGACCTCCGTACCGGCCTCGTCGGCCGCCTGGGAGGCCGCCTGGGCCACCGGCAGCATGTCCTCGCGCCGGGCACCGTCCAGGTGGTCGGACTCCGGCCAGAGCCCCAGCACCGCACAGAGCGTCGGCAGCACCGCCATCGCCGCCGTGGCGTACCCCTCCGCCGAAGGGTGGTAGTTGTCAGGTCCGAACAGCTCCCGCGGGTTCGCCTCGAACTCCGGCCCCAGCAGGTCGCTCAGCGACACCGTGCGCCCGCCCTGCTCCACCGCCCCGATCGTCTGCGCCGCGGCCAACTGCCGGCTCACCCGGCGGGCCAGCCAGCGCAGCGGTTGGTAGACCGGCTCGATCGTGCCGAGATCCGGGCACGTGCCGACCACCACCTCCGAGCCCGCGGTGCGCAGCCTGCGTACCGCGGTGGTCAGGCAGCGGACCGAATGGGTCGCGGGGATCCGGTGCGTCACATCGTTCGCCCCGATCATGATCACGCAGACGTCGGGTGCGGCGGACGGGTCGGCGAGCAACAGCGACACCTGCCGCTCCAGATCGTCCGAGCGGGCCCCGGGCCGTGCCACGATGCGCAGGTCCACCGGCCGCTCGGACACCGCCGCGAGCCCCGAGGCGAGCAGCGCCCCCGGCGTCTGTCCGGCCCGGCGCACGCCCTGCCCGGCGGCCGTCGAGTCTCCCAGCAGCCCTAGTCGCAGCGGCTCGGCGGGACCGGCGAACGCCACCCCGTACCGTCCGTCCGCGCTCGGCGGGACCGGTGCGATCCCGCCGCCCACGTGCCGTTTCGCCAGGTGGACCTCCGTCAGCAGTACGCCCACCGTCGCCGCACCGATCAGTCCGATGCCGCCGCCGCCGTAGGCCGCTCCCGCCGCGATCCGCCGTGCCACTCTCGCCCTCGACACAGTCCGGTCCACCTCTCGTCGCCGTCCCGCCGTACATACAGCTAACTGCCCCGCGCGGACCGCTGCTCAATCGCTTCGCCCGATCTCCCGCCCGTACGCATACGCTTGCCGCACCATTACGGAGACCCCGGAGTACACGGTGCAATTCCACGATTCGATGATCAGTCTCGTAGGCAATACCCCGCTGGTGAGGCTGCGCAGTGTCACGGCCGGTATCCAGGCGACGGTCCTGGCCAAGGTCGAGTACTTCAACCCCGGTGGATCGGTCAAGGACCGCATCGCCCTGCGCATGATCGAGGCCGCCGAGCAGAGCGGCGAGCTCCGGCCCGGCGGCACGATCGTCGAGCCGACCAGCGGCAACACGGGCGTCGGCCTGGCGATCGTCGCCCAGCAGAAGGGTTACAAGTGCATTTTCGTCTGCCCGGACAAGGTGTCCACGGACAAGATCAATGTGCTGCGCGCCTACGGTGCCGAGGTCGTCGTCTGCCCGACGGCCGTCGACCCCGAACACCCCGACTCGTACTACAACGTCTCCGACCGGCTGGTCCGTGAGACGCCGGGAGCCTGGAAGCCCGACCAGTACTCCAACCCGAACAACCCGCGCTCGCACTACGAGACCACCGGTCCGGAGCTGTGGGAGCAGACCGACGGGAAGATCACCCACTTCGTGGCGGGGGTCGGCACCGGCGGCACGATCAGCGGCACCGGCCGCTATCTGAAGGAGATCAGCGACGGCGCGGTGAAGATCGTCGGCGCGGACCCGGAGGGATCCGTCTACTCCGGCGGGTCCGGGCGCCCGTACCTCGTCGAGGGCGTCGGCGAGGACTTCTGGCCGACCGCCTACGACCGGACGGTCACCGACGAGATCGTCCCCGTGTCCGACAAGGACTCCTTCCAGATGACCCGCCGTCTCGCGAAGGAGGAGGGCCTGCTGGTCGGCGGCTCCTGCGGGATGGCGGTCGTCGCCGCCCTGGAGGTCGCGAAGCGGCTGGGCCCGGACGACGTCGTCGTGGTCCTGCTGCCGGACAGCGGGCGCGGCTACCTCAGCAAGATCTTCAACGACGAGTGGATGGCCGACTACGGCTTCCTGGAGGACGCCGGCCCGTCGGCCCGGGTCGGGGACGTGCTCGACGACAAGGACGGCCCGATCCCGACCCTCGTCCACATGCACCCCGAGGAGACCGTCGGCGAGGCGATCGAGGTGCTGCGCGAGTACGGCGTCTCGCAGATGCCGATCGTGAAGCCGGGCGCGGGCCACCCGGACGTGATGGCCGCCGAGGTCGTCGGCTCGGTGGTGGAGCGGGAGCTGCTGAACGCGCTGTTCGGCCAGCGGGCCTCGCTCTCCGACCCGCTGGAGAAGCACATGTCGCCGCCGCTGCCCCAGGTCGGTTCCGGCGAACCGGTCGAGGACCTGATGGCGGTGCTCGGCGGGACGAACGCGGCGGACGCGGCGATCGTGCTGGTGGAGGGCAAGCCGAAGGGCGTGGTCAGCAGGCAGGACCTGCTGGCGTTCCTGGCGAAGGACGCGGCGGCCGGCAAGGCGTAACGCCCGTACGCGGGTCCGGGCGTTCCCGGGCCCGCGTCGTGCACGCGCCGGGCCCGGGCCCGGGCGAGGCCGCGTGGGTCGTGCGGGGCCGTGCGGGGCGGGCCGACGGGCCCTCCGGCTTCGCGAAAACGGTACGAGCGCGACACATGCGCGCAGCACCGGCTTAACACGGGTCCGGCACATTGAGGGGTGTCGGCCGGGAAACCCGCCGACACCCGATACGGCGACACGGACTACGGAGCGGCTCCCGGACCTCCCTCGTCGCCCGGACGCGGTGACCGGCCCTGACCCGGACCGCGTCCTCGCGGGGACCGCCGTCGTCCCGCCCCCCGGGAGACCGGGGGTGCGGCGGTCCCCGCGCCGCTTTCCTCACCCCGTCGCGCCGTCATCCCGTCATCCCGTCGTCCTGTCGTCCGCGCGCCGTCCCGGGCCGCCCGGCCTTCCTGCGGCCTGACGTCCTCCCGCCGTCCCGGGCCGCCCGGCCGGGCACGTGACCGCCCTGACCGCCCCGGCCGTCTCGGCCACCATGGCTGTGTCAACTGTCTCTGCTGCCGCAACCGCCCCTGCCGTGTCTCAGTCGTCCCAGTCGGACTTCGGGGACCCGGGGCGGCGCTGGAACCAGGGCCAGTCGCGGGCCGCGTACACGGCGTTGATGCCGAGAATGCTCAGCCAGACGATGACCAGGCCCTCGGTGTGGGCGGTCGCGGTGGCGATCGCCGACAGCGGGATCGCCAGGATCAGCGAGATGATCCCGAAGCCGTAGCGTTCCCCGAAGCCTCCCAGGGGCTGCGGCTGACGCGCGCCCCTGGCGACGTTCACCTGCTGCTCGGCGAGGTGGCGCCTGACGCGTCGGTCGAGCGTGGTGTCGAGCCGCTGCTCGACCTTCTCCAGAAACGACTCGACGAGCGCGGACTCGTAATCCGAACCCAGCTCGTTGCGGGCGTGCAGGGTGGCATCGAGCTCGCTCTTGAGCTCCGGGTCTCCGGCTTTCATACCCTCCACGCTACGAATCGACGGCCTCGTGTGCAGTGGGGCTATCCCCCTCCTTTCCCCGGGGGGCCGCCTCCCGGAGGAACCCGCCGGCGGGGTGCGGGCCCCGTCGTCGACACCGCACGGCGTGGTCCCCGCCGTCGACATTGCATATGGACATGCAGACATCGTGCTGGCTGAATGGATCTGTCGGCGCCGGAGCGTGGTGCGACGGATCTACCGAGGGGACAGCATGAGCGGGAGCAGCCCGGCCGCGCGGTTGCAGCAGCTCTTCGAGGGGCGTCGGCTCACACCCACCCAGCGGCGTATCGCCCACTGGATGGTGCGCAGGGCCGGGGACGCCCCGTTCCTGTCGAGCGTGGAACTTGCCGAACTCGCGGGGGTGAGCCAGCCGTCCGTCACCCGGTTCGCCGTGGCGCTCGGCTTCGACGGCTACCCGGCGCTGCGCAGGCACCTGCGCGAGGTGGCCCCCGCCGGGGCCGCACCGGACGGCGGGGACGACGCGCGCAACGAGTACCAGCAGGCCGTGCTCGGAGAGATCGAGAACCTGCGGCACCTCGCCGAACTGCTCGCCGACCCCGCGCCGGTCGAGCGTGCGGGCAGGCTGCTGGCGGCCTCGCGGCCACTGCCGGTCCTCGGGCTGCGGGCCGCCTCCTCGCAGGCGCGCGGCTTCGGATACTTCGCGGCCAAGGTCCACCCCGACGTCCGGGTGCTCGACGAGGGCGGCAGCATGCTGCACGACCGGATCGACGCCGCACGCCGGGCGGGCGCCACGGCGCTGATCTGTTTCGCGCTGCCCCGGCACCCGAAGGAGGTCGTCGACGCGCTCGCGTACGCGCGGGAGCAGGGGATGAGCGTCGTCTCGGTCGCGGACTCCGCGTTCGCGCCCGTGGCCAAGCACAGCGATCTGCTGATCCCGGCCGCGGTCGGCACCGGGCTCGCCTTCGACACCGCGTGCGCGCCCATGCTGCTGGGCCGGGTGCTGCTGGAGGCGATGTGCGACCACCTGCCCGACGCGCAGGCGAGGCTGGAGGAGTTCGACGCCCGAGCGGCGGCGCGCGGCCTGTTCGTCGACTGAGGTCCTCGGCGCCGGACCGTCCGCCGGTCGGGGCGCGTACCGGGTCCCGGACAACGGCGCGGTGCCGGAACCGCTGCCGGGGACGGGTGCGGAGCTGCCGGGTGGGGCCGGGACGCTCCGGTCCGGTTCGGGACGGGCCCCGAGGAGGCCCGTGCCCGGCCGGAGCCGTCCCGCACCGTTCTCCGTGATTCTCAGGCGCCGCTCATCTGCGACCACTAGCCTCCGGGCCCGGAACACCGGAACGCCGGGTCATCGGTACGCCGGAGGGCCGCGGTGGGAGCCGTGGAGAGAGAGGGGTACGGACGTGGGGCGCGGGCGCGGAACACAGTCGTTGGCGAGGGTGGCCGTGATCGTACGGGCCGGGGCCGCACCCCTGTGGTGGCCCGGCCTGCTCGCGGCGGGGACCGGCGCACTGGTGCCGGGGCTCACCGGGCGCCGGATCGGGCTGCTCGCCGGTGCGGCGCTCTTCCTGATCACCGCCGTCGCGGTGGCGTCGGCACGCCGCCGCCGGTACGCGGCACTGGCCGGGGCCGCCACCCGCGCCGGACGCTCCGACTTCCTCCAGGACCGGGCCGTGACCGTGCGCGACTGGCGGCGCGCGCACCGGTGGTGGCTGCTCGGGGCGTTCCTGGTGGCGGTGGCGAGCGCCCCGCTGCTGCCCGGGGCCGGCGGGCTGGTGCTCGCCGGGGCCGGGGCCGGGCTCTGGGCCAAGTCCGTCGTGATCGGGCAGCGCGAGCGGCGCGACGACGTTCTGTACTGGGTGCGGGCCGACCGGGCCGAGCGCGGGCGGCCCGTGGGCAAACAGGTGACGGAGTACCGGACGACCGGCCCGATGGCGGGGGACGCCGCACCGGGCGGGGCCCGGCGCCGGGGCTGAGGGCCCGCCCGTCCACCTCGGTCCGAGGCCGCCCGACGGGCTCCGAGGCCGGCCCCCTCCCGGTACCGCCCGCGGCGCGTTCCCGCCGGTGCCGGCGAGGGGCTGTTGACTACGAGTATTCAGAACCTCAGGATGTGAATAGGAGACGTCAGCAGCGAGGAGACACCGCCATGTCAGGACCCCGCCCCGTACGGGCACCGCGCGGTACGGAACTGAGCACCCTGGGATGGCAGCAGGAGGCCGCCCTGCGCATGCTGCAGAACAACCTGGACCCCGAGGTCGCCGAACACCCCGACAAGCTCGTCGTCTACGGCGGCACCGGGAAGGCGGCCCGGGACTGGCGCTCGTTCGACGCGATGGTGCGCACCCTGCGGACGCTCAAGCAGGACGAGACGATGCTCGTCCAGTCCGGGCGCCCGGTGGGCGTCATGCAGACGCACGAGTGGGCGCCGCGGGTCCTGATCGCCAACTCCAACCTGGTCGGCGACTGGGCGAACTGGGAGGAGTTCCGCCGCCTGGAGGCGCTCGGACTCACCATGTACGGCCAGATGACCGCCGGCTCCTGGATCTACATCGGCACCCAGGGCATCCTCCAGGGCACCTACGAGACCTTCGCCGCCGTCGCCGCGAAGAAGTTCGGCGGGACGCTGGCCGGCACCATCACCCTCACCGCGGGACTCGGCGGTATGGGCGGTGCCCAGCCGCTCGCCGTGACCATGAACGACGGCGTCGCGATCTGCGTCGACTGCGACCCGCGCGCCATCGAGCGCCGGATCGAGCACCGCTACCTGGACGTGCGCGCCGACTCCCCGGAACACGCGCTCCAGCTCGCCACCGAGGCCCGGGACGCCCGCAGGCCGCTCTCCATCGGCCTGCTCGGCAACGCGGCGGAGGTGCTGCCGCGGATGCTCGCCGAGGGCGCGCCGATCGACATCGTCACCGACCAGACAAGTGCGCACGATCCGCTCGCGTACCTCCCGATCGGTGTCGACTTCGACGACATGGCCGCCCGCGCCGCCAAGGACCCGGCGGGGTTCACCACCCGGGCGCGGGAGTCGATGGCCCGGCACGTCGAGGCGATGGTCGGCTTCATGGACGCCGGTGCCGAGGTCTTCGACTACGGCAACTCGATCCGCGGCGAGGCGCAACTCGCCGGATATGGGCGGGCGTTCGCCTTCCCCGGCTTCGTCCCCGCCTATATCCGCCCGCTCTTCTGCGAAGGCCGGGGCCCCTTCCGCTGGGCCGCGCTGTCCGGCGAGGCGTCCGACATCCACAAGACCGACAAGGCGATCCTCGACCTCTTCCCGGAGAACGAGTCGCTGCGCCGCTGGATCACCATGGCCGGTGAACGCGTCCACTTCCAGGGGCTGCCCGCCCGGATCTGCTGGCTCGGCTACGGCGAGCGTGACAGGGCGGGGGAGCGGTTCAACGACATGGTCGCCTCCGGCGAACTCGCCGCCCCGCTGGCGATCGGCCGCGACCACCTCGACTGCGGCTCGGTGGCCTCCCCGTACCGGGAGACCGAGGCCATGCGCGACGGCTCCGACGCCATCGCCGACTGGCCGCTGCTGAACGCCATGGTCAACGTCGCGTCCGGCGCGTCCTGGGTCTCCCTCCACCACGGCGGCGGTGTCGGTATGGGCCGCTCCATCCACGCCGGACAGGTGACCGTCGCCGACGGCACGCCGCTGGCGGGCGAGAAGATCCGCCGGGTGCTCACCAACGACCCCGGCATGGGCGTCATCCGGCACGTCGACGCCGGGTACGACATCGCCGAGTCGGTCGCGGCGGACAAGGGCGTGCGCGTGCCGATGACGGAGGGCGACCAGTGAGCGCGCGTCCCGGCGCCGTCCCGCCGACGGGCACGACCGGGGGAGTCCCGGCGGATACCGGCGCGCGGGCGACCGGCGGGGCCCGGGGCGTCGCGCCGTCGTTCCACGGCATGTGGCGCGAGCTGCTCCCGGTCGGCCGGCACCCGGACAGCGGCGGCTACCGCCGCTATGCCTGGACCGGCGCCGACGCCGACTGCCGTGCCTGGTTCCGGACCCAGGCCGAGGCGCGCGGCCTCACCT
Organism: Streptomyces sp. NPDC014734; assembly: GCF_043083325.1. NCBI lineage: Bacteria > Bacillati > Actinomycetota > Actinomycetes > Kitasatosporales > Streptomycetaceae > Streptomyces > Streptomyces sp. NPDC014734. The sequence continues at coordinate 164,641 of NZ_JBIBYN010000012.1, forward strand.
ACGAGACCGACCGGAACGGCAACCAGTGGGCCTGGCTCGGCGACCCGCTGGCCGGAAACGCCGTCGTCACCGGATCACACCTGGACTCCGTACCGGACGGCGGAGCCTTCGACGGGCCGCTCGGCGTCATCTCCTCCTTCGCCGCCCTCGACGAACTCCTGCGCAGAGAAGTCGAGTTCACCCGGCCGCTGGCCATCACGAACTTCGGCGACGAGGAGGGGGCCCGCTTCGGGCTCGCCTGCGTGGGCTCCCGGCTCGCCGCCGGGCAGCTCACCGTCGAGGCGGCACACCGCCTCCGCGACGGCGACGGCATCACCCTCCCGCAGGCCATGGAGGCCGCCGGACACGACCCGGACGCGATCGGCCCCGACCCCGAACGGCTCGCCCGGATCGGCGCGTTCGTCGAACTCCACGTCGAGCAGGGACGGGCCCTCGACCTCACCGGCGACCCCGTCGGCATCGCCTCCGCGATCTGGCCGCACGGACGCTGGAGGTTCGACTTCCGCGGAGAGGCCAACCACGCCGGCACCACCCGGCTCGCCGACCGGCGCGACCCGATGCTCACCTACGCCGAGACCGTGCTCGCCGCCCGCCGCGAGGCCGAACTCGTCGGCGCCCTCGCCACCTTCGGCAAGGTCGCCGTCGAGCCCAACGGCGTCAACGCCATCCCCTCCCTCGTCCGCGGCTGGCTCGATTCCCGCGCCGCCGACCAGGACCGCCTGGACGCCGTGGTCGCCGGCGTCGAGCGGGCCGCCCGGGAACACGCCGAACGGGCCGGGATCGACCTCGACGTCGTACGGGAGTCCTTCACCCCCGTCGTGGAGTTCGAGCACGCCCTGCGCGACGAACTCGGCACGATCCTCGCGGACCGGGGCGACGGCCGGCGCGCCGTGCCCGTCCTCGGGACCGGCGCCGGACACGACGCGGGTATTTTGTCCGCCTCGGTCCCCACCGCCATGCTGTTCGTACGGAACCCCACCGGGATCTCGCACTCGCCGGCCGAACACGCCGCCGAGGACGACTGCGCGGCCGGGGTGATCGCACTCGCCGACGTACTGGAGGGTCTCGCGTGCCGCTGACGACGGAGCCGGAAGGCCACCGGCCCCCCACCACGACGTACTGGCTGTCCCACGCCTGGCTCGGCACCCATGTCGAGCCGGGCGTCGCCCTCGACGTGTCCGGCGGGAACATCGCGGGCGTCCGCACCGGGGTCGCCACCCCGCCGCCGGGCGCCACCGTGCTGCGCGGGCTCACCCTCCCCGGACTCGCCAACACCCATTCGCACGCCTTCCACCGCGCACTCCGCTCCACCGTCCAGGTCGGCTCCGGCACCTTCTGGACCTGGCGCGAGACCATGTACCAGGTCGCCTCCCGGCTCACCCCGGACTCCTACCACGACCTCGCCCGCGCGGTGTACGCCGAAATGGCCCTTGCCGGTATCACCGCCGTCGGCGAATTCCACTACCTGCACCACGCGCCGGGCGGCACGCCGTACGCCGACCCCAACGCGATGGGCGAGGCACTGATCGCGGCGGCGGCCGAGGCCGGAATCCGGATCACACTGCTCGACACCGCCTACCTCGCCGCCGGATTCGGCACCCGACCCGGGCAATACCGGGAACCCGACCGCCACCAGCGGCGCTTCTTCGACGTCACCGCGGACGCCTGGGCCGAACGCGCCTCCCTCCTCAAGGGCGGCGACCACGCCCTGATCGGCGCGGCCGTCCACTCCGTGCGCGCGGTGCCCGCCGAACAGCTCGCCACCGTGGCCGCCTGGGCCCGCGAGCGGCAGGCCCCGCTCCACGTCCACCTCTCCGAGCAGCCCGCCGAGAACGAGGCGTGCCTCGCCGTCCACGGCCGCACCCCCGCCCGGCTCCTCGCCGATCACGGGGTGCTCGGCCCCCGCACCACCGGCATCCACAACACCCACCTCACCGGCGAGGACATCGCCCTGCTCGGCTCCTCGGGGACCGGCACCTGCATGTGCCCCACCACCGAACGCGACCTCGCCGACGGAATCGGCCCGGCGCTCGCCCTCCAGCGGGCCGGCTCGCCGCTCTCCCTCGGCAGCGACAGCCACGCCGTGATCGACCTCTTCGAGGAGGCACGGGCGATGGAACTCGACGAACGGCTGCGCACCAGGACCCGCGGCCACTGGACGGCCGCCGCCCTGCTGCGCGCCGCGACCGCCGACGGGCACGCCGCGCTCGGCCGCCCCGGGGCGGGCGTCCTCGAACCCGGTGCCCCCGCCGATCTGACGACCGTCGCCCTGGACTCCGTCAGAACGGCGGGACCGGTACCTCGGCTGGCCGCCGAGACCGTCGTCTTCGCCGCCTCCGCGGCGGATGTGCGGCACACGGTCGTGGCGGGGCGGCACATCGTCCGGGACGGCCGGCACACGCTGGTCGAGGACGTCCCCGGAGCGCTGGCCCGGGCCATCTCCGCGCTGCACCGCTGAGAGCCTGTCGCACGGCGTCCCGCACCGCCGTCGGCCCACTCCGCAAGCCCCCACCGAAGGAGAGCAGTCCCCCGATGACGACGACCGCCATCACCAACATCGCCGGCCTGGTCACCAACGACCCCTCCCTCGGCACGGATTCACCCCTGGGCCTGATCCGGGACGCGGCCGTCGTCATCGAGGACGACCGGATCGTCTGGACCGGTGATTCAGGCAAAGCACCCGCCACCGACAACGCCGTCGACGCGGGCGGCCGGGCCGCGATCCCCGGCTTCGTCGACTCCCACTCGCACCTCGTGTTCGCGGGCGACCGCACCGAGGAGTTCAACGCCCGGATGTCGGGCCGCTCCTACAGCGCGGGCGGCATCAGGACCACGGTCGCCGCCACCCGCGCCGCCACCGACGACGCACTCTCCGCCAACGTCGCCCGCTACCTCGCCGAGGCGCTGCGCCAGGGCACCACCACCTTCGAGACCAAGTCCGGCTACGGCCTCACCGTCGAGGACGAGGCCCGCGCCCTGCGCGTCGCCGCCCGGCACACCGAGGAGATCACCTACCTCGGCGCCCACATCGTCCCCCCGGAGTACGCCGACGACCCGGCCGGCTACGTCGACCTGGTCACCGGGCCGATGCTCGACGCCTGTGCCCCGTACGCCCGTTGGGTGGACGTCTTCTGCGAACGGGGCGCCTTCGACGGCGACCAGGCCCGCGCCGTCCTCACCGCGGGCCGTGCCAGGGGCCTGCACCCGCGGGTCCACGCCAACCAGCTCGGCCACGGGCCCGGCGTCCTGCTCGCCGTCGAACTCGACGCCGCCTCCGCCGACCACTGCACCCACCTCACCGACGCCGACGTGGACGCCCTGGCCCAGGGGAACACCGTCGCCACCCTGCTCCCCGGCGCCGAGTTCTCCACCCGCGCCGCCTGGCCCGACGCCCGCCGCCTCCTCGACGCGGGCGCCACCGTCGCCCTGTCCACCGACTGCAACCCGGGCTCGTCGTTCACGTCCTCCCTGCCCTTCTGCATCGCCCTCGCCGTGCGGGACATGGGCATGACCCCGGACGAGGCGGTGTGGTCCGCCACCGCGGGCGGCGCCGCGGCGCTGCGGCGTACGGACATCGGCCGGATCGCCCCCGGCGCCCGGGCCGACCTGGTCCTCCTCGACGCCCCCAGCCACGTCCACCTCGCCTACCGGCCGGGAGTCCCGCTGACCCACGCCGTCTGGCGGCGCGGCACACGCGTCGTCTGAGAGCCCGCCGGGTGACCTCTGGGCGCGCCCCGGGCCGCCGGGCCGCGGCCCGTACCGGGCACGCGGAAGGACCCGCCCCCGGGGCGGGTTCTTCCGCGTCGTGCTCGTGGCGCGCCGCGCGTGCGGCGTCCGCTCATTCCTCCAGCATCAGGCCCCTGCGGAGTTTGACCAGCGTGCGCGAGAGCAGCCGTGACACGTGCATCTGGGAGATGCCCAGTTCCTCACCGATCTCCGACTGCGTCATGTTGGCGACGAACCGGAGCGAGAGGATCGTGCGGTCGCGACGGGGCAGCGAGGCGATCAGCGGCTTCAGGGACTCGACGTACTCGATGCCCTCCAGCCCGTGGTCCTCGTAGCCGATGCGGTCCGACAGGGCGCCCTCGTGCTCGTCCTCCTCGGGCTTGGCGTCCAGCGAGCTCGCGGTGTACGCGTTGCTCGCGGCCATGCCCTCGACGACCTCGTCACGGGTGAGGCCGAGGCGGTCGGCGAGCTCGCCCACGGTGGGTGAACGATCCAGCTGCTGGGCGAGCTCGTCGCCCGCCTTGGCCAGGTCGAGCCGCAGTTCCTGAAGCCGGCGCGGGACGCGCACGGACCAACTGGTGTCGCGGAAGAAGCGCTTGATCTCGCCGACGATGGTCGGCATCGCGAACGTCGGGAACTCCACGCCCCGGCTGAGCTCGAAGCGGTCGATCGCCTTGATCAGGCCGATGGTGCCGACCTGGACGATGTCCTCCATCGGCTCGCTGCGGGAGCGGAACCGGGAGGCGGCGAACTTGACAAGGGCCAGGTTCAGTTCGACGAGGGTGTTGCGGACGTACGCGTACTCGTGGGTGCCCTCCTCAAGGGATTCGAGTCGCGCGAAGAGCGTCTTCGACAGGGCCCTGGCGTCCAGCGGCTCCACCTCGTCGAAGGGCGGGATCTCGGGAAGTCCTTCGAGCCCCTCGGGGACGCGGTGGGAGGTGGCGGACGCGTGGTCCGCGCGGTCGGCGCCGTTGCCGTCGACGGCGTCCACCAGGGTGATGGTGCCGGTGCTGCTGTTGCTGCTGCGGGTGCCGTTCGCGGCGTCCGCGGCAGGGGAGTCTGAGTGGGTCAGTCCCTCAGGACGTGCTGACGTCGCGTCGGGGGTACGCGTTCCGTCGAGCCGGGGTGACATGGTCTCCTCCATCGTTCTCGGCATATGGCTGCCGATGCCCATACGTGTTCCTGCGGTGAAGCGGCGCCTCCGAAGCCGGCCGTGGTTTTGGGTGTCCCTCTACCCTTACCCGGTTCGGATGGAGAGTTACAAGCGCCAATTGTTGCGGTATGTCCGGTTTGTTGAGGTCTTCGGCTACCACGTGGCCTACGGAACGCGTACTGTTTCCAGGACGTCAGCGACGACTACGACGAATCCGTGCACGCGGGGACGCGGGCAGTGACGCGGGCAGCGACGAGCGGTGAAGAGGGACGGGCATGGACCGCGGGACGGTCGGCAGTGCGGGCCGGGGTCGACTTCAGGTCGAGACCCGTACCGAGGGGCGCAGCGAGGTCGTGACGCCGGTGGGTGAGCTGGACCACCACACGGCCGATCTGTTGCGGGAACCCCTGGAGAGCGCGGTCGAGCAGGGGCGGGCGCGCCTGGTGGTCGACTGCTCCCGACTCGAATTCTGCGATTCCACCGGGCTCAATGTGCTGCTCGGTGCCCGCCTCAAGGCGGAGGCGGCCGGGGGAGGGGTCCATTTGGCGGGGATGCTGCCGACGGTGGCTCGGGTCTTCGAAATCACCGGGGCCGAGGCGGTCTTCACCGTCCACGACTCCCTGGACGCCGCCCTGGAGACGTGATCGTGGGGGTTCCGCGCGGCCTCGCCGGTCTCAGGGCCGGCCGGGTGCCCCCTGGCCGGGCGGCCACGTCCTGGCACGCACGCTTTCCGGCCGAGGACCGCCCGACGGGCTCTCAGGTGTTGCTCTCGTCACGCGGACCGCTTGGACGAAGTGGGTGTTGTCGCGATTCGGCCGGGCAGAAGACATCCGGCGGGACGCTGCGCGACCTCCGTCACCGCAGGGCCGGAGGGCCTTGTTCGTGTGTGCTGTATCCGTACGTGGTCTGTACTTGTAACTGTTCGATGGCGACATGGTGAATCGGTGAGGTGAAGCGCTGATGAGCACCACCCGGCAGCATCCGCCGGGCGACCGCGGCCGTGAGCCGGAGGGTGCCGGTGTGGACGCGGACGCGGACGCCGGTGCGGCCTCCTGCCAACCGGCCGAGCGGCAGTGGCGCACGTTGTCGCTGCGGGGTGTCGCCGGTGTCGTGCCGACGGCCCGGGACTTCGCCCGCCAGGCGCTCCACGCCTGGGGCTGGCTCCCCGCGTCGAGCGCGGACGGGCGGGCCGCCGCCGAGGACGTCCTGCTGGTCGTCTCCGAACTGGTCACCAACGCCTGCCTGCACGCGAACGGCCCGGAGGAACTGCGCATCTCCTGCGCGGCGAAGGTGCTGCGGGTGGAGGTCGTCGACGCGGGCGCGGGCCAGCCCGCGCCGCGCACGCCGCACCGGGCCGGACGGCCCGGCGGGCACGGCATGTTCATCGTGCAGCGGCTCTGTCTGGACTGGGGCGTCCTGCGGACGCCGGGCCGTCCCGGCAAAACCGTCTGGGCGGAGCTGGCGGCCCCCGCGTAGGGACCCCGGGGCGGAGCCCCCCGCACGCACACCCGTGGAGCGCGCCGGATCGGCGCGCTCTTTGTCTTCCCTCCACAGGGCCCCGGGCGTACCTTGAGCGCCGATCTGATGTGTCGTCAGTAACGTGCGTCGGGTGCGAGACGACGGTGTGCGGCGACTCCCGTCATGAGGGGGAACCAAGGTGTCCTACCGGAAGCGAACAGCTCTCGCGCTGGCGTCCGCGCTGGCGGGCACGGCGGTGCTGATGGCCGCGCCCGCCGCCCACGCCGCGGTCGTGGACGTCGACTACCAGTGCAAGACCCCGATCGGTGACAAGGGCGCCGTGTCACCCATCGACATCAAGGGCGTGAAGAGCGGCGGCGGCTACAAGCTCACGATGTCCTTCCAGAAGGGGGTCTCGTCCAGCCCCGTCGAACTCGGCAAGGGGGCGATGAACCCCAGCGCCGTGATCGAGGTGGGCGGCGCGGACCAGGGAAAGGTCCAGGTGTCCGGCCCGCCGAACGCCGCCGCGATCCCCGCCAACACCCCCATCAGGATCGGGGACCTGACGGGCACGTACACCCCGAGGAAGAGCGGCGCGGTCGACTTCACCGCCGGTGTCCTCACCATCAAGGCGCTCGGCACGACCACGACCTGCACCCCGTCCAACAAGCCGGGGCCCTCGCTCCGACTCGACGTGGTGACGGCGGGCGGCACGCGGAGCACCCCGGACACCGGCGGACAGCTGCCGAAGACCGGACCGCTCGATTCGGCCGTGGCGCTCGGCATGCTCGGCGGCACGGTGCTGCTGACCGGCGCGGCGGGGGTGCTCTGGCTGACCAGGCGCGGGCAGGAGGCCGTCGGCGAGTAGGGCGAACGCCCCGGTCCGGAGAGGGGCCCCGTTGGCCAGCCGTCGTCACGTACCAGGGAGCCGCCCATGCAGTCGCCGACCGGCCGCCCGGCCCGACTCGCCCTCGTCGTGCTGCTGTTGGCCTTCGCCATGACCCCGGTGGCCGCTGCCGCCGACCGGGCGCCGAAGCCCGCGCCGACGACGCCCCGGAGCCCCGGCACCTGGACGGCACGGCCCGCCGCGGGCGGTACCGGGAAGGACGCGGGCGGCACCGGGAAGGACGCGGGCAGGCCGTCCTTCTACCTGGAGGGGCCGCCCGGCACCGTCCTGCAGGACCGGCTCTCCGTCACCAACCCCGGTACGGCCCCGGTCACCGTACGGCTGAGCGGCGCCGACGCGCCCGGCACGAAGGACGGCGGGACCGGGGCCTGGCTGCGGACCGCGGTAACGGAGCTGACCGTGCCGCCCCGCACCCGCGCCGACGTGCCGTTCTCCGTCACGGTGCCGGTGGGCGCGCCGCCCGGTGACCGTTCCGGCGCGATCGTCGTGCGGAGCGGCGACCGCTCGGTCGACGTACGGGTACGGCTGCGGGTCGGCGGGCCGACGCTGGCGGCGCTCACCGTCGAGGACGTCACCGTGTCCGGGCGGACCATCCACTACACGCTGGTCAACCGCGGCAACACCGCCCTGACCCCGCGGATCACCGTCGGCGCCGACGGCGCGTTCGGGTCACTGCTGCGCCGGAAGGCCCGGACCCTGCCGGTCGAACTGCGGCCCGGACAGCGCGTCGGGCTCACCGAACCGTGGCGGGACGTCCCGGCCCTCGACTCGGTGACGGTACGGCTGCGCGTCACGGCGGCGGGCGGCGCGCACGGCGAGGCGACGGCCCACGCGGTCTTCGTCCCGTGGGTTCCGGTGACCGGCGGGGCGCTGCTGCTCCTGGCCACCGCGGTCGCGGGGGCGTTCGGACACCGGCGCAGGCGCGCACGCGCCCGGCCGACCGGTGGGAACGGGCCGTCGGCACACGTCGACGGGGTGCCCGGTCGGGCCTCCGGAGGCCGACAACGCTCCGACACACGGCACTTGGTGAAGGCGGGAGGGGAATCGTGACGGGACGGGCCGGATCGGGGACACCCGGGCGGGAGGTTCGCCGCGACGGCGGCTGTCGCGGCGGCGGGCGGCGCGGGAGCGGCCGACGGGGGTGGGGCGCCGTGCCGCTGCGGGCACTGCTGTCCGTTCTGCTGATGTGCTCCCTGACGACCGTCGGGGCCGCGACCGCCCACGCCGCCGTCACCGGACCGGGCAGCGCGGACACCGCCGCCGGACAGGCGGCCGGGGCGAGCACCGCGGACGCGAAACCCGCGGTCACCGTCTCCGCGCGGCAGGCGGGCAAGGGCGGCACGATCACCGTCAAGGGCACCGGATGGCGCCCCGGCACGCTGCTGATGATGCTGATCTGCGGCAGGTCCAGCCCGGACCGCGGGGTGATCGGCGGCACCAACTCGTGCGCCAACGCCGACGGTCGCGCCGTCACCACCGGGACCGACGGGGGCTTCGCCAAGAAGCTGCCGGTCGCGGAGCCGCCCGTGCCCTGCCCCTGCGTGGTGCACGTCGCCACCGTGACCGGGGAACAGGCCGCCGCCGACGCCGTGTTCGTCGTGGCCGGACACCCGGTCGCCGCGCTGCCGCAGAACACGGGCGGCGGCAGGCTCGCGGTGCTGGCCGCCGCCCGGCTGGAGGGCGAGAGCGGAATCCTCACATGGTTCGGCGCACCGCCCGCCCGGCGCCTTGTCGTCACCGTCGGCAACCTCGGTACGTCCCCGGTCGAGAACCCGGTCTTCCAGGTCGGCACCGCGCACGGGGTGTTCGCCCCGCAATGGGAGGAACGGCAGTGGCGCGGCACCATCGGCCCCGGCGGCAAGGCACGGGTCGAGCTGCCGGTCGAACTGGCGGCGGGCGCCCACGGCGACCACCAGGTCTCGCTGAAGTACGGCGGCAAGGTGCTGGCCGAGCAGCCGTGGGGGGTCGGCCGTCCCTGGGGCGTCACCCTCTTCTGGATCCTGCTGTGCCTCGTCGTGCCGGCCGCCGTGTTCCGGATCGGCATGGCCGTCGTCGACAAGGTGCGCCCGCGCACCTCGCACGCCCCGGCCCGCGCCCGGCGCCGCCGCCGGGGACGGCCGCACGCCGTCCCGCGCGCGCCGCGCCGCGCGCCGACGGCCGACCGGGACCCGTCGACAGCACCGGCGACCCCGGCCGCGCTGCCGTGGTTCACACCGGATTCCGCACCGGATTCCGCACCGGATTCCGTACCGCATTCCGCACCGTCAGAGAACAGGCCGACGACGAAGGGACATTCGTGAGTACGCAACGGAGAACGGTCGCGGCGGGAGTCGCGATGATGCTCGGCGGCGCGGGCATGCTGCTGGCCGCGGGCCCGGCCCGGGCCGCCGACATCTCGTACCAGACGAAGTGCATACCCCCGGCCATCTCCGGACTGCCGCCCGTGCAGGGCACCACCGTGGTGCAACTGACGGCGCCCGCCGAGGCCGAGGTCGGGGACACCGTCGAGGTGGTGTGGAAGACGGTCCAGGGCGCCTCCAAGAACCCCGACATCCTCGATCTGGACAAGGACACGGTGAAGCCGACCGGCACGATCAAGGTGGGCGGCGCCGCCACCGGCACCCTGACGATGGAGGGGCCGCGGCAGAACCCGCCGATCCCGAAGGGCAGCGACATGGTGCTGCCCGACATGAAGGGCACGCTGAAGCTGGAGAAGGCCGGTGAGATCACGCTGACACCGGACGGATACAACATCAACGTCTCCAAGCCACTCCCCACGGACACCAAGTGCACCCCCGAGGAGACGGTGCGACCGGGCGCGACCATCAAGGTCACGGAAGCCGGCTCGGGCACCACCACCGGTGGCACGTCCAGCGGCACGTCCAGCGGCACGTCCAGCGGCACGTCGAGTGGTACGTCGAGTGGTACGTCCAGCGGCTCCACCAGCGGCACCTCCGGCGGTTCCGCCGCGGCGGGCGGTACGGCAACCGGTGGATCCGCCGGGTCCACCGGTACGGGCGGTGCCGACGGCGGCGGAACCACCTCGGGCTCCGGGGGCGGCGGCGGACAGACCGACTTCCCCGGCAAGAAGGTCGCCGTCCAGTTCGCCTGCACCTCTCCCGGGCCCGCCGCCATCTCCTCCGAGGTGACCATCGACGCCAGGAAGAACGGCGGGAGCTACGCGCTCACGGTCAAGACGGCCAAGGGCGTGATGGACAGTCCGGCCGCGCTGCCCGCGGGCGCGCTCAAGCCGTCCATGGACGTCGTCGTCGGCGGCGCCGACAAGGGATCGGTGAAGGTCACCGGGCCCGCCAACACCGAACCGCTGGAGCAGGGCAAACCGGTCGACCTCGCCGATATGACCGGGACGTACAAGCCGGGCGCCTCGGGCAGGGCCACGCTCGCCCCCGGCACCCTGACCATCGACGTCACCCTGGGCACCTCGAAGATCAGCATCCCGTGCACGACCAAGGGAACGGTGACCCCGTCGCTGCAACTCGACACCACCGCCCAGGAGGGCGGCGTCTCCGGATCCACCGGAGCGGGCTCCTCGGGGGCCGCGGGCTCCACCGGCACGACGGCCGGCTCCGGGGGCTCAGGCGGCGGACTGGCCGCCACCGGAGCCGAGGACCACGGGACCCTGCGCGCCCTCGGCCTGGTCGCGGGGACGGCGGTTCTGCTGGGCGGCGCCGTCTTCACCTTCACCCCGTGGCGCAGGCTGCGCGGCCTGAACTGAACCGCAGGGAGGGGAGGGGCGCCGCACCAGCCGGGTGCGGCGCCCCTCCCCTCCCGGCCGAGGCGGGCGGGCGTCAGCGGATCTCGCCCATGTGCTCCTTGACCTTCTTGCGGTACATGAAGACCGCCACCCCCGCGAGCGCGGCCAGGGCCGCCTGGAGCGCGACGGCCCCCGACCCGTTGAGGTCGACACCGAAGACGGCGGGGTTCGAGAGCAGGCCGGTGATGGAGTCGCCGGCGGTGACCGCGAGGAACCACACGCCCATCATCTGCGAGGCGTACTTCGCCGGAGCCATCTTCGTGGTGACCGACAGGCCGACCGGGGAGATGCACAGCTCGCCCACCGTCTGGATCAGATAGATCCCGACGAGCCACATCGGGCTGACCTTCGTACCGTCCGAGGCCATGCCGAGCGGCAGCAGGAAGAAGAAGAACGAGACACCGACGATGAACAGACCGGCGGCGAACTTGGCGACCGTGGACGGCTCGCTGCCCCTGCGGTTCAGCCAGATCCATATCCAGGCGAAGACGGGGGCCAGCGCCATGACGAAGACCGGGTTCAGCGACTGGTACCAGGACGACGGGAACTCGAAGCCGAGCAGCGAGCCGGTCGCCTTCGTCTCGCCGAACGCCTGGACCGTGGAGCCGCCCTGGTCGTAGATCATCCAGAACACGGCCGCGGCCACGAAGAACCAGATGTAGCCGGTCATCTTCGACTGCTCGTCCGTCGACAGGTCCTTGTCCCGCTTGATGCGGATCAGCACGCCCGCCGGAATGATCAGGCCGATCACGGTGAGCGGGATCATCGCCCAGTTCAGGGTGAAGTGGCCGGTGGCGCCGACGATGCCGTAGAAGACCACCGCCACGGCCAGCCAGCCGAGCCCCTTGCGCAGCCACGAGGACCGCTCCTCGGCCGAGAGCGGCTTGGGGACCACGCTGCTCTGCGCGCTGAGGTTGCGGCTGCCCAGCAGGAAGACGACGAGGCCGAGAGCCATGCCGACCGCCGCGAGCGCGAAGCCGAGGTGCCAGTTCACCGTCTGCCCGACGGTGCCGATGATCAGCGGGGCCAGGAAGGCACCGATGTTGATGCCCATGTAGAAGATCGTGAAGCCGCCGTCGCGCCGCGGGTCGTTCGGACCGTCGTAGAGGTGGCCCACCATCGTCGAGATGTTGGCCTTCAGCAGACCCGAGCCGAGCGCCACCAGTCCGAGGCCGACGAAGAACGTCGCCTGACCGGGCAGGGCCAGCACCAGGTGGCCGGCCATGATCGTCACCGCCGCGACGGTGACCGTCCTGCGGGGCCCCCAGAGCCGGTCGCCGAGCCACCCGCCCGGCATCGCCAGCAGGTAGACCATGGACATGTAGACGGAGTAGATGGCCGTGGTCGTGGCCAGGTCCATCCCCAGCCCGCCGCCCAGACCGCCTTCCTTGGCGTCGGGTCCGCCGGAGAGCAGGTAGACGACGAGCAGGGCCCGCATGCCGTAGAAGCTGAAGCGCTCCCACATCTCGGTCATGAAGAGGACGGCCAGACCGCTGGGGTGGCCGAAGATCGTCTTCTCGGACACGGATCCAGGGGTGCTGGACGGGTCCTTCGTCAGGCTGGACGCCATGGGTCGATCCTTGCGTGCTCGGGACGCGACGCCTCGTGAGCGTGGTGCGCCCGGTGGGGGGAGGCCGGCACCGACCCGGTCGGGAGTCCCACCCCACGCCTGACGGGGATGCGTCCCGACCGCCGGACTCGCGAGGAGCCGACTGACGGGGACGGGGACCGACCGCATCGGGATCCACGCCCGGCGCGCATCCTCGCGCTCCGGGCCCGGCCCACAGGTCATTCACTGAATTCACGACTGGCGGGTACCAGCCGGCAGAACGAAGGAGACCCTCGGCGCTAAGAGCGGCCCAAGGGTCCTTGAGTACTGCAACAGGCGTCGAGTAACCATACGACACGACAGAGTCCCATATACATGGACTTGAGAGATGGATCACAGGTAGATGTGGTATCGAACCCACCTATTCGAAGGTTCGTGCCTGTTTTTCTGACGGACCCGCAGGTCCTTTCGATCACCTGACGACACCTGGCCCGCGCGGACTACCATCACTGCATGACCCGTGTACTGCTCGCCGAGGACGACGCGTCCATCTCGGAGCCGCTGGCCCGCGCCCTGCGTCGGGAGGGTTACGAGGTCGAGGTCCGCGAAGACGGTCCGACCGCACTCGACGCCGGCCTCCAGGGCGGAATCGACCTGGTCGTACTCGACCTGGGCCTGCCCGGGATGGACGGCCTCGAAGTCGCCCGCAGGCTCCGTGCCGAGGGCCACGCCGTGCCGATCCTGGTGCTGACCGCCCGCGCCGACGAGGTCGACACCGTCGTCGGCCTGGACGCCGGCGCCGACGACTACGTGACCAAGCCCTTCCGCCTCGCCGAACTCCTCGCCCGCGTCCGTGCCCTGCTGCGCCGCGGCGCGGCCGAGCCCGCCCCGCAGCCCGCCACCCACGGCGTCCGGATCGACGTCGAGTCGCACCGGGCCTGGATGGGCGACGAGGAACTCCAGCTCACCGCCAAGGAGTTCGACCTGCTGCGGGTCCTGGTCCGGGACGCCGGCCGGGTCGTCACCCGTGACCAGCTGATGCGCGAGGTCTGGGACACCACCTGGTGGTCGTCGACCAAGACCCTCGACATGCACATCTCCTGGCTCCGCAAGAAGCTCGGCGACGACGCGGCCAATCCCCGCTACATCGCGACCGTGCGGGGCGTCGGTTTCCGCTTCGAGAAGAGCTGACGTACAGAAGCCCCATGCGCCGAAGACTGATCAACTCCACGCTCGCCGTGGTGCTCGTGGTGATCGCCGTCTTCGGCGTCTCCCTCGTCATCGTCGAGAGCCGCACCATCAGCAACAGCGCGCAGGAGAGCGTCGACTCCGAGGCGCTGCGGCTGATCAGCGTTGTCGAGAGCCGGATGCTGGGGGCCGAGCGGATCAACCCCTCGCTCCTCTCCCAGCAGATCTCGGGCAAGCGCTACGCGCTGGTCGAGATCCCGGGGCGGGAACCGCTCGAAGTCGGCAGCCGCCCCACCGGCAGTGTGATCAGCAGTACGGCCGAGGGGGCGCAGGGCGAGCGGGTCACCGTCGAGGAGTCCAGTTCCGCCGTCACCCGCGAGGTCGGCCGCACCCTGGTGATCATCGGGGCGGTGGCGCTGCTGGCCATCGTGTCGGCCGTGCTCCTCGCCGTGCGCCAGGCCAACAGGCTGGCCTCGCCGCTCACCGATCTCGCCGAGACCGCCGAGCGCCTGGGCTCCGGCGACCCGCGCCCCCGCCACAAGCGGTACGGGGTGCCCGAGCTGGACCGGGTCGCCGACGTCCTGGACTCCTCCGCCGAGCGGATCGCCCGGATGCTGACCGCGGAACGCCGGCTCGCGGCGGACGCCTCGCACCAGCTCCGCACACCACTGACCGCGCTCTCCATGCGGATCGAGGAGATCTCCGTCACCGACGACCCGGACACGGTGAAGGAGGAGGCGAACATCGCCCTCACCCAGGTCGAGCGGCTCACCGACGTGGTGGAGCGGCTGCTGACCAACGCCCGCGACCCGCGTACCGGCTCCGCCGTCGTCTTCGACCTCGACGAGGTCGTCAAGCAGCAGATCGAGGAGTGGCGCCCGGCCTACCGGGGCGAGGGCCGCGCCATCGTCTGCTCCGGGAAGCAGGGGCTGCGGGCCGTCGGCACGCCCGGCGCGGTCGCCCAGGTGCTGGCCGCGCTTATCGAGAACTCGCTCATGCACGGTGGCGGCACGGTCGCGCTGCGCACCCGGGTCACCGGGAACCAGGTGGTCGTCGAGGTCACGGACGAGGGCCCGGGCGTGCGCCCCGACCTCGGTGCCCGGATCTTCGAGCGGACGATCAGCGGCCGCAATTCGACCGGGATCGGCCTCGCGGTCGCGCGGGACCTCGCGGAGGCGGACGGCGGCAGGCTCGAACTGCTCCAGCAGCAGCCGCCGGTCTTCGCCCTCTTCCTCAGCCGGGTGGCCCGCACCAGGCAGGAACCGGAACGCCCGGTGAGGTGACGGGCTCTCAACGGCGAACCGGGTCCGCCTCGATCCGCGGGGCCTGCTCCGTACGTCCCTGCCTCAGCAGCCCGTCCAGCGCCTCGGGGCCGGGTTCGGCCTCCTCGGCGGGCAGCGCCTTGAAGACCCACGTCCGGTAGGACCAGAAACGGAACAGCGTCGCTATCCCGATGCCGAGGATCTTGAAGACGTTGCTCTGGACCGGGGTGTTCCAGCCGAACCCGTACGTCGCCGCGTACAGCACACCGGTCTCGATGACCGCGCCCGCCGCGCTGAACAGCAGGAACAGCGTCAGCTCCCGGGTCCGGCCGCTCTTGTCGCGGTCCCGGTACGTCCAGTAGCGGAATCCGACGTAGTTGAAGAGGATGGCGACGAAGGTGGCCAGCAGGCCCGCCCGCACCACCTGGAGGTCCGTGGTGCGCCAGAGCAGGTTGGACACCGCGATGTTGACCACCAGCCCCAGCGCGCCGACCGCCCCGAACTTGGCGACCTCCCGGGCCAGCCGATCCAGCCGGGCTCGCAATCCGCCCCGTTCGCTCATGGTGATGGCTCAGCCCGTCTGTCGGTTACGTCAACCCGGCAATGCTATCGACCCCTCCCACGGGGTGCCCGACGATGCCGGGACGGCGTCGGACGGGCCGACGCGGAGGGGCGACCGGGCAGGCGCGGCGGGCTTCCCGGGATGTCCGGGGCGGGCGGCGGACGGCCGTCGTCGGACGACCGCCGGGGCGACCGATACCCTGGACGGGTGACGTTCCCGGTAGTCGGCATGGTCGGCGGCGGTCAGCTCGCCCGTATGACCCACGAGGCGGGCATCCCCCTCGGCATCAAGTTCAAGCTCCTCAGTGACACCCCCCAGGACTCGGCGGCCCAGGTGGTGAACGAAGTCGTCGTCGGCGACTATCGCGACCTGGACACCCTGCGCGCCTTCGCGCGCGGCTGCGACGTGATCACCTTCGATCACGAGCACGTACCCACCGAACACCTGCGGGCCCTGGAGGCGGACGGCATCCCCGTGCGCCCGGGACCCGACGCGCTGGTGCACGCCCAGGACAAGGGGGTGATGCGCGCCAGGCTCACCGAGATCGGCGCGCCCTGCCCCCGCCACCGCATCGTGGCGGACCCGGCGGACGCCGCGGCTTTCGCCGAGGAGGTCGGGGGCTTCCCCGTCATCCTGAAGACGGTCCGCGGCGGCTACGACGGCAAGGGCGTCTGGGTGGTCCGCTCCGCGGCCGACGCCGCCGAGCCCTTCCGGGCCGGCGTCCCGGTCCTCGCCGAGGAGAAGGTCGACTTCGTACGGGAGCTGGCGGCCAACATCGTCCGCTCGCCGCACGGCCAGGCCGTCGCCTACCCGGTCGTCGAGTCGATCCAGGTCGACGGGGTCTGCGACACGGTCATCGCACCCGCGCCGGAGCTGGACGAACGCCTGGCCGGCGAGGCCCAGCAGCTCGCCCTCCGGATCGCCGCCGAACTCGGCGTCGTCGGCCACCTCGCCGTCGAGCTCTTCGAGACGCGTGACGGACTCGTCCTGGTCAACGAGCTCGCGATGCGCCCGCACAACTCCGGGCACTGGACCCAGGACGGCGCGATCACCTCGCAGTTCGCCAACCACGTCCGGGCCGTCCTGGACCTCCCGCTCGGCGACCCGCGCCCGCGCGCCCCCTGGACGGTCATGTGCAACGTCCTCGGTGGCGACTACCCGGACATGTACCAGGGTTACCTGCACTGCATGGCCCGTGACCCGCAGCTCAAGATCCACATGTACGGCAAGGACGTGAAGCCCGGCCGCAAGGTCGGACACGTCAACACCTACGGCGACGACCTGGCGGACGTGCGCGAGCGCGCCCGGCACGCGGCCGACTACCTGCGAGGAACGATCACCGAATGACCTCCACCGCCACCGCCGCACCGGTCGTCGGCATCGTCATGGGCTCGGACTCCGACTGGCCCGTCATGGAGGCCGCCGCCAAGGCCCTCGACGAGTTCGAGATCCGTTACGAGGTCGACGTCGTCTCCGCCCACCGCATGCCGCACGAGATGATCACGTACGGCGAGCGGGCGGCCGGACGCGGTCTCAGGGCGATCATCGCGGGCGCGGGCGGCGCCGCCCACCTGCCCGGCATGCTGGCCTCCGTGACCCCGCTGCCGGTCATCGGCGTCCCGGTCCCGCTGAAGTACCTCGACGGCATGGACAGCCTGCTCTCCATCGTCCAGATGCCCGCCGGGGTGCCGGTCGCGACCGTCTCGGTCGGCGGCGCGCGCAACGCGGGCCTGCTGGCCGCCCGGATGCTGGCCGCCCACGACGAGGAGCTGCTGGCCCGCATGCGCGAGTTCCAGCAGGAGCTGAACGACCAGGCGACGGAGAAGGGCCGACGGCTGCGCGCCAAGGTCCAGGGCGCCGACTCCTTCGGCTTCGGGAAGTAGGCGGCCGTGGAGCAGCTGGAGCGGGCGAGGCAGCTCCTCGCCGAGCATCCCGTCGTCGACGGGCACAACGACCTGCCGTGGGCGCTGCGCGAGCAGGTCGGCTACGACCTGGACGCCCGCGACATCGCCGCCGATCAATCCGCCCACCTGCACACGGACATCCCCCGGCTGCGCGCCGGGGGCGTCGGCGCGCAGTTCTGGTCCGTCTACGTGCGGTCCGACATGGCGGGCGACGAGGCCGTCAGCGCCACCCTCGAACAGATCGACGTCGTCACCGAGCTGCTGGCCCGGTACCCCGCCGACCTGCGCCGCGCGCTGACCGCCGACGACATGGAGGCGGCCCGCGCCGAGGGCCGCATCGCCTCCCTGATGGGCGCCGAGGGCGGCCACTCCATCAACAACTCGCTGGGCACCCTGCGCGCCCTGCACGCGCTCGGTGTCCGGTACATGACGCTCACCCACAACGACAACATCGCGTGGGCGGACTCGGCGACCGACGAGCCGGGCGTCGGCGGCCTCTCCCCGTTCGGCCACGAGGTCGTGCGCGAGATGAACCGCACCGGCATGCTCGTCGACCTGTCGCACGTGGCGGCCACCACGATGCGCGACGCGCTCGACACCTCGGTCGCGCCGGTGATCTTCTCGCACTCCTCCTCGCGCGCGATCTGCGACCACCCGCGCAACATCCCCGACGACGTCCTCGGCCGCCTCCCGGCCAACGGCGGCATCGCCATGGCCACCTTCGTGCCGAAGTTCGTCCTCCCGGCCGCCGTCGCCTGGACCCGGGCCGCGGACGAGAACATGCGCGCCCACGGCCTGCACCACCTCGACACCACCGAGCGGGCCATGCGGATCCACGCCGACTTCGAGGCGGCCCACCCGCGTCCGAAGGCCACCGCGGCCACCATCGCCGACCACCTCGACCACATGCGCGAGGTCGCAGGGATCGACCACATCGGCATCGGCGGCGACTACGACGGCACCGCCTTCCTCCCCGACGGCCTCCAGGACGTCTCCGGCTACCCGAACCTGGTCGCCGAACTGCTCGGCCGCGGCTGGTCCGCCGACGACCTGGCGAAGCTCACCTGGCGCAACGCCGTACGGGTGCTGGGCGACGCGGAGGCCGTCGCCCGCGACCTCGGTGCCCGCCGGGGCCCGTCGCACGCCACCATCGAGCAACTGGACGGCCCGACCGGCTGACGCCGGACGCCCGAACACGCGCCGAAGGCAGGGGCGCCCCTTCACGAAGGGGCGCCCCTGCCGTTCTCCGGGCCGTGCGGGCGACTGCCCGGGAACGGTTCTCAGCTCGCGCACAGACAGAACGGGTGCCCCGCCGGATCGGCGTAGACCCGGAACGTCCGCTTCCGGTCCTCCGCGTCCAGCACCGTCGCGCCCAGCGCGAGCGTCTCGCGCTCCGCCGCGTCCAGGTCCGCGACGACCAGATC
Source organism: Streptomyces sp. NPDC014734 (assembly GCF_043083325.1). Classification (NCBI taxonomy): domain Bacteria; kingdom Bacillati; phylum Actinomycetota; class Actinomycetes; order Kitasatosporales; family Streptomycetaceae; genus Streptomyces; species Streptomyces sp. NPDC014734. The sequence goes on from NZ_JBIBYN010000012.1 coordinate 183,549, forward strand.
CAGGTGGAACTGCTGCGACCCGTCCGAGCGCGGCCATGTCGGGGGCACGTACCCGGGCGCCTCCTGGAAGGCGAGCGTGGCCGCACCCCCGGTCAGCTCCACCCAGCCGTCCTCCCCCTTCACCTCTCCGCCGAGCAGCCCGGCGTAGAAACCGGCGAGCGCGACGGGGTCGGGGCAGTCCAGGACGACAGCACCCAGTGTGGCGACAGCCATGACACTTCCTCCTCCGGAGATCCTTCATCGGCAACGGTTACCGCTTGAGCTCCTCAACAGGTAACCGCTACTGCATGCTGCCCCACGGGGGGTGGCACCGCAAGGGAGTAACGTCGCGACCATGAGCGAGAAGGATTCCGCGCCCGGCGCACTCGCGCTGATCGAGTCCCTGGTCAACACCCTGGACATCGAGACCGGCGCGGACACCCTCGACACGGCGGACGGACGCGCGGCCTTCGGGCTCGCCGAAACCGATCTGCCGGACGCCCGTGCGCTGCGCGAGGCGCTCCGCGCCGCCTGCCTCGCCCACGCCGGCCACCGCCCGGCGGACGATGCCGCGCCCTCCCCGCTGGACCGGCTCCTCGCCGGGGCGCCGCTGCGGGTCACCGTGGACGCGGCGGGCGCCGCCTCGCTGCGGCCCGTCACGGAACCGGCCGGCCTGACCGCCCGGGTCGCGGTGGCCATCGCCGCGGCGGTGGCCGACGGCACCTGGGCCCGGCTCAAGGCGTGCGAGGCGGAGGACTGCCGGTGGGTGTACTACGACCGCAGCCCGGCGGGGCGCCGCCGCTGGTGCTCCATGGCGGTCTGCGGGGCCCGGGCCAAGATGCGCACCTATCGCGCGAAGCGCGGCTGACGGCGCACGCGACGGCCCCCGTGCCCACCGGCGGGGCCGGTGGGCACGGGGGCCGTCGGGAGTCGGCCGGGCGGGTCAGGCCGTGGGGCGTCCCATCGCGCGGTACGTCCAGCCGGCGTCGCGCCACAGTGCGCCGTCGAGCGCGTTGCGGCCGTCCAGGACGATCCGGCGGGACACGACCGCGCCGAGCGCCGCCGGGTCCAGCTCGCGGAACTCGCGCCACTCCGTCAGGTGCAGCACCACGTCCGCGCCGCGCACCGCGTCCAGCGCCGAGTCCGCGTAGCCGAGGGTGGGGAAGATCCGCCGGGCGTTCTCCATCCCCTTCGGGTCGAAGACGGTGACCTGGCCGCCCTGGAGATGGATCTGCCCGGCCACGTTCAGCGCCGGCGAGTCCCGCACGTCGTCCGAGTCGGGCTTGAACGCCGCGCCCAGCACCGCCACCCGCCTGCCGAGGAACGAGTCCCCGCCCACCGCCTCGCGGGCCAGTTCCACCATGTGTCCCCGGCGCCGCATGTTGATCGAGTCGACCTCGCGCAGGAAGGTCAGCGCCTGGTCGGCGCCCAGCTCACCGGCGCGCGCCATGAAGGCCCGGATGTCCTTGGGCAGGCAGCCGCCGCCGAAGCCGATTCCGGCCCGCAGGAACTTCGACCCGATCCGCTCGTCGTGCCCGATCGCCTCGGCCAGCTTCTTCACGTCGCCGTCGGCGGCCTCGCAGACCTCCGCCATGGCGTTGATGAACGAGATCTTGGTGGCCAGGAAGGAGTTGGCCGCGGTCTTCACCAGTTCGGCGGTCGGGAAGTCCGTCACCACGAACGGCGAGCCCTCGGCGAGCGGCACCGCGTACACCTCGCGCAGCAGTTTCTCGGCCCGCTCGCTCGCCACGCCGACGACGACGCGGTCCGGGTGCAGGGTGTCCTCGACGGCGAAGCCCTCGCGCAGGAACTCGGGGTTCCAGGCGAGTTCGGCGTCCGCGCCCGCCGGGGCCAGCTCCGCGAGCCGGGCCGCGAGCCGGGCCGCCGACCCCACCGGCACGGTCGACTTGCCGACGACCAGGGCGGGCCGGGTCAGATGCGGTGCCAGCGACTCGAACGCGCTGTCCACGTAGCTCATGTCGCAGGCGTACTCGCCGTGCTTCTGCGGCGTGTTCACACACACGAAGTGCACATCGCCGAAGGCCGCCACGTCCTCCCAGGAGGTGGTGAACCGCAACCGCCCCGAGGACCCCTCGATGCCCGCCACGTGCTTGCGCAGCAGCTCCTCCAGCCCCGGCTCGTACATCGGGACCCGGCCGGCGCCCAGCATCTCGATCTTCTCGGGCACCACGTCGAGGCCGAGCACCTCGAAGCCCAGTTCCGCCATGGCCGCGGCGTGGGTGGCGCCGAGGTAGCCGGTGCCGATCACAGTGATCCTGAGGGCCATGCAGTGCTCCTGGAAGATGCGGACAGACGTGCGGTGAACGAGCATAGTCCTGCCCCCGAAGGCCCGGTTTCCGGCCGCCTGCACGGCTTGTGACACCCCTGTCGCGAAGCTCACGCGCGCGTGGCATAGGACAACGCGGGAGGCTCGCTCTAAAATTGGGTTACTTAACGGTAGTTAGCTTTATTGGGGAGTGAGCGTCTTGGCGGGTTCGACCGATTTCGACCTGTACCGTCCGGCGGAGGAGCACGACCTGCTCCGTGAGACGGTGCGTGCGCTCGCCGAGGCGAAGATCGCCCCCCACGCGGCCGCGGTCGACGAGGAGGCGCGCTTCCCGCAGGAGGCGCTCGACGCCCTGACCGCCGCCGACCTGCACGCCGTGCACGTGCCCGAGGAGTACGGCGGCGCGGGCGCCGACGCCCTCGCCACGGTCATCGTGATCGAGGAGGTGGCCCGGGTCTGCGCCTCCTCCTCCCTCATCCCGGCCGTGAACAAGCTGGGTTCGCTCCCGGTGATCCTCTCCGGCTCCGAGGCCCTGAAGAAGAAGTACCTGGGCCCGCTCGCCAAGGGCGACGGCATGTTCTCGTACTGCCTCTCCGAGCCCGACGCCGGTTCCGACGCCGCGGGCATGAAGACCCGCGCCGTGCGCGACGGCGACTTCTGGGTGCTGAACGGCGTGAAGCGCTGGATCACCAACGCGGGCGTCTCCGAGTACTACACGGTCATGGCCGTCACCGACCCGACCAAGCGCTCCAAGGGCATCTCGGCCTTCGTCGTCGAGAAGTCGGACGAGGGCGTCTCCTTCGGCGCCCCGGAGAAGAAGCTCGGCATCAAGGGCTCGCCGACCCGCGAGGTCTACTTCGACAACGTCCGCATCCCCGCCGACCGCATGATCGGCGAGGAGGGCACCGGCTTCGCCACCGCGATGAAGACCCTGGACCACACCCGCATCACCATCGCGGCCCAGGCCCTCGGCATCGCCCAGGGCGCCCTCGACTACGCCAAGGGCTACGTCCAGGAGCGCAAGCAGTTCGGCAAGCCGATCGCCGACTTCCAGGGCATCCAGTTCATGCTCGCCGACATGGCCATGAAGCTGGAGGCGGCCCGCCAGCTCACGTACTCGGCCGCCGCGAAGTCCGAGCGCGTCGACGGCGACCTGACCTTCTTCGGCGCCGCGGCCAAGTGCTTCGCCTCCGACGTCGCGATGGAGGTCACCACGGACGCGGTCCAGCTCCTCGGCGGCTACGGCTACACGCGGGACTACCCGGTGGAGCGGATGATGCGCGACGCGAAGATCACCCAGATCTATGAAGGCACGAACCAGGTCCAGCGCATCGTGATGGCGAGGAACCTGCCGAAGTAGGGTTTTCGCAGGTCGGCGGCTATTTTCGATGGCTCCCGGGCTGTGATCGGTTTCCGGTCCTGCTTCCAGGTCGGCCTTGGGTACCGTGCTGAGGAGATCCTGGGCGGAGACCGGGCTAGGAAGTGCCGCTGACCTGCATGAACGACATGGCCCCGGCGTGCCGGGGCCATGTTCCGTTCGGCGGGATCCTGGGCGGTGGTCAGGCGGTGTAGATCGTGGGGCGCTGCGCCACCTGGTCGGAGGTGAGTCCTTCCACGGTCAGGTTGCCCGTCCAGAGCTGGTCGCGGTTGGCGTAGGTCGCATCGAACCGGACGCGCTTGCCGCCCGGCTTCAGCTTCCACTTCTGCTTCTGGAACTGCGCTACGCGGTCGCTGCCACACACGAATGCCCGGGTCGCCTGCGTGAGCACCCACTGGGCCAGTTCCTTCTCTCCGGCCGTGGGCCGTCCGCAGTTGCGGGCCATCTGCCATAGACGCCCCCACTCGACTCCCGGGGTCAGCGGGCCGACGACGGCCACGTCCCCGATACGCCGCTCGTCAAGATGGTGCGTGGCATACCCGAAGACCACGCCGAACATGGCGAATACGGTCACCCTGCTACTCCCTGACAGGTCCTCGTCGGATGCCATGGGCGGTACCTTTGCTCGGGGCAGGACCCGGGTACCTTTGACGTGCCCGGGTCCTGCTTCGTACGAGGGGATCACGCCGCGATCCCCGTGCCTGTCAGCGGCTCAGCAGCACGGGCCGTCGCCGCAGCACGCGGGCTGGTTGCACTCGGCCGCAGTGCCCCACAGCCGGGCGTCGACGTCGAACCCGGCGAGCTTGATCCGGTCGGCCACGGACACCATCAGTCCGCACGTCCGCACCTTGGATTTCGGGGCGTGGTGGACGAAGAAGCCGAACTGCTCGTGGCACCAGTCGGCGTACTCCTGCGTGTGGAGCATGAACGTGTGCCAGCCGGGGTCCACCCGCTGACTGGGTGCCATGTCGTACGCCTTCTGGCTGCCCAGGACATACACGAACGCGATGGCCTGGTCCATCACGCGATCGGCCACAACCGGCTCAAGGCCGTACTCGTCTGCACAGAACGCAGTCAGGCGCTCGAATAGTTCGGGACTGACAAGGTCCCGCCCGTGCCGCAAGGCGACAGGCGTTTCCAGCATGGTCGTCATCGTGTGACTCCTTCTGTGGTTGGGGAGATCAGGCAGTGGACGGAGTGGGAAGCGGTACCCGCCAGTACCACCGGACTTGTCGTGGAGGTCCGTCTTCTTCGGCTGCGGCATACCTTGCTGCGCGCTGTCGCCGCTCACTCGGCCACCCGCAGGACGAGTGCCACGTCCGTGAATCTCCGGGCAAATATGTCGTGCCCGGTCAGTCCGGTGTGGGCCATGCACCGACGGTCCACCTCGGCCACGTAGCCGGCGTGCCAGTGGGCAACGATCGGGTTCCCGTCCCGGCGCCCGAGCGTTCCTCGCAGGGCGGGCAGATCGGACCGGATGCGTTTCAGGCATGCGCGGCACGTCTCACACCTCTGCGTGTGGGCGGCGTGCTCGAATTCGCCCGTCCTGGTCGACATCGCGCACCCTTCACAGCTGTTTTCGGGGATCGACAGCCAATGATGGACAGGTGCGGTGCGTGGTTCTAGTCGATTTCCTGTTCCCTCAAGAAGTCATCCCGGATACCTGCGACGAGGTTCCGCATGTTGTCGCCCGAAAGGGCGACTCTGCCGAAGGTGTCAAACTTGTCTTCGTACAGCTCGATGTCCCGTATTTCGCCGGTCGTGATTTCAGCGTGAGGGATTTCGATGATTGCGAGCCGACTGTCGAAGAGTACAAACGAGGATGTGGGTGGAGCGGGTGCGGGTGCACTCAATGGAACGATGTCAATTTTGACGTTCGGCATCCGTGACATGGCGATGAGCTTGTCGAGTTGTGCAGCCATCATGAGTTTCGGAATCAGTTGCCACCTGAGTACCGGTTCAAGGATTAGAAAACGAAATTCCCGGGCTCTGGCGTAGAGGATTTCTTGACGGCGTAGGCGTGCGCCGATCATTTTCTCCAGGGCATCGTTGGTCAGCTCTGAACTCCGCTGAACTCCCCGGATGTATTCGGGAGTCTGGAGAAGCCCGGGAATGCAGGAGGGTTGGAACACCCTGAGCAGGGTTGTTCGAGCCTCGATGGCCTGGATCTCTCTCTGGTGCTTGTACAGGCCGGTGCGTCGGTATATGCGCCACGCCGTAGCCTCTGTGGCTACCCTGCGGGCCGCCTCGGTCAGATCCCCTTTTATCTCGGCGGGAACGTCCAGAGCCTCCAGGACGCGCTCGACATCAAGAACGGAAGGGGGTAGTGACCCGTTCTCAATCTTGCTCAGTTTGCTTGGAGACATGGCTGCGCTGCGGGCAACTGCTTTCGCCTGCTTCCCGCTGGCCACTCGCAATTCCCGCAGCGCTTTGCCCAGGTCGGTTCTGTTCACGTTTCCCCGTACTGCTCCCACCATTCAGCGAATGGTACGGAGCGGCTCAGGGCCAGATCGCGGTGGTTCATCCATTCCGCAGGGTCCGAATGGAGCTCGGCCCCCAGGAATTTTCCGCCTTCTCCGTAGTTCATCGAGACTGTGGAGGATTCGTCAAACATCCAGAAATCTGGAACCCCTTCCAGCGGGTTCGGCTGAGCTGTGATGTCCAGGATGAAGAACTCTTCTCCAGATTTCGCGTTCTTGCGGTAGCCCCAGCCGAGTTCGAATCGGAGGTAGTCCGTCATGGGGCGTGAGAGGATGTGAACGCGGTACATGCGCCTTCCATTCTCAACGTTCCCGCGTACCTCCTCGGCCCATTCCTGGTTGTAGTCGTCCGGCTGAGGCTCACCAGCCAGGAATGCGCGGATCATTTCCGGGTCAGATGATCCGCTGTAGTCGTCCAGGGCCTCAAGCCGGAAAGCTTCCCGGTGGAAGTTGGAGAAAAGCTTCTCGAACTCAGCGGGCGAGATGCTCATGCGCGTACCTCTCGATGATTCCAGCGGGGATACGGACCACGGACTCACCGGCAGGGATCTCGACGCCGACCATGGCCTCCGCATCCTCTACGTCGTAGCCCTGCACAAGGAGGTCCCCGGTTTCCGCTACGCGGTACAGCGTGGCGCACGTCCCTTTCTCGCACTCCCCGACCAGCCGTGTCACTGCCATGCCGCCCCCTGCTGTGAGGTCTTCGGTTGTGTCTTGTTCGATGCTCCTGGCTCTGTAACAGCAGGGTCAAGGCACCACAGTTGAGAGAACAGGAAACCAGGGCAGTCGGCCGAATCGCGTCGGTAGCCGACGCCTGCCTCCGGTCCTGGGGCTACGGCCTGACGCTCTTTGCGAGACTGCGCTGCCGCGGAAACACTCCTTGCCCGTGAGGGCGAGCCACGTCAGAAGGCGACTTGACCGACCGCTCCACAGGTGGGGCACCGGCCAGTGGTGAAGACTTTCTCGGCGGTGGTGGCGGTGGCGGCACGGATGAGCCACTGGCGCAGGAGGGGGAGGTCGTAGCAGGTGTCAATTTGCTCGCGGACCTCGTCGGCGATGGCGATTCCGCGTGCTTCGAGGACGACGAGGAGAGCTTCGGAGAGGACCTCGGCTCGGCTTTTGTTCCGGATTTCTTCCGGCACGGAGGGCTTGTGGAAGGAGAGGCTCATGGCTGCAGGGTTCCTCTGTTGTCGTATGACCGGGCAGTTGCCCGGGTGCTGTGTGGTGCTTCCCGTCAGGCGGCCGTGAGCTGTTCGGTGCGGCAGGTGCGGCAGTGGCCGGGGTGGTGGGAGCGGAAGGCGCGGTCGCAGTGGTCGCAGTTCTGGAGCGGGGGGACGGTGGCATCGGGGTGGCGGGTGGGTGTGACGTCGTGGGTTCCTGGCAGGGGTGGTGGCAGGAGGGTGGTGATCCGGTGGCGCAGGAGTCCGGCCGGGTGTTTGAGGGGGCTGGGGAGGTTGGTGGTGAGGGTGTGGCGGATGGTGTCGGGGTGGGTGCCGCGTTCGAGCCAGGTGGCGAGGCCGGGGGTGAGGGTGTGGATGTCGTGCTCGGAGAGGGCGAGTTGGGGTGCGTGGCGGCGCAGGTCGGCGAGGAGTGCGGTGGCCGTGCGCAGGAGCTCCGGGGTGAGTTGTTGCGGCTGGGGGAGCGGGGGCGGTGGTGGTGCCGTGCGTGTGGTGGGGGTCGGTTGCGGCTGCGGTGCGGGCGTCGGGGGTGGTGCGGCGACCGGGACGGGGCGCGGTCCGGGAGCGGTCGCGGGTGGTGATGACGGCAGTGGTGATGATGCGGGCGGCGAGGCCGGCTTGGGGGCAGTGGTACGTGTCCGAGGGGGTGTTGTGACGGGGTGGGTGGTGGCGCCGGGTTGGTTGTACGAGATGGTGCGGGTGACGATGCGGCCGTTGGTGAGGCGTACGCGGCTGCGGTGGAGGTAGCCGTGGGCTGCGAGTTCGCGGAGGGCGGCGGCGATGCGGGTCTCGCTCTCGGGGAAGCGTTCGGCGAGGCGTTTGATGCCGATCCTGGCTCCGGCGGGGAGCGACTGGATGTGGGCGGCGAGCCCGATCGCGGTGAGGGAGAGGCCGCGGTGCTGGGCGAGGTGGTTGCCGATGACGGTGAAGCCCGCGGCATGCCGGAAGTTGACGTGGATGATGCCGGGCGACGGTGTGGTGTCTCCCGATACGGGGGACGAGGCGCGCGAGGGCACGCTAATCTGCGGGGTATCCATCGGGAAGCCCTTTACTTCCTCGGTGGTCAGGCCCCCGGTTGAGACTCTGACATCTCGTCGGGGGCCGTCGCATGTCTGGAGTTGTCGCGGCGAGCATAGGCCGGTCAACCCACCCGAAATCCAGCCCGGTTGCCCCATGTCACCCGAGTGAGTGACGTGTGCGGGACGGGGGCCGGGTTGGGTTGGGGAGGGTGATTTCCCCGGGTTCTTCAAAGCTTTATGCGTCGTGGGGCGCGGGGTCGCGGCTCACCGGGTCGCGGCTTTCCGCGACCCGGTGGAGCGGTCGCGGTACGAGGTCGATCTCGGCCCAGATCGTCTTGCGGGGGACGGGGCCGACGACGGTGCCCCAACGGTCGGCGAGTGCCTCGACGATGAGCAGGCCGCGTCCGGATTCCGCTGGGGGAGAACAGCACGGTGAACTGCCGGTTGGGGGCGGAATGTTCGGTTCGGGTGATGTGTTGCTTCACGCCGCCCAGCGTGGCCGTGCCCGCGTACCGTGAACCGCAACAAGGCCTCTGCGTACGGTCGTTGTCCCGCGCTTGTCCGGTGCTGTCCTGGCTGTCCGGCGTGACGTGCGGGGGACACGGAGGTTGAGCGAGTACGGCAAGCGCGTCGGAAGTGGGGCACGGATGAGCGTGGATGAAGCGGGTGCGGAACGCGGCGACTCCGGGGCGGACGAGCCGGGCTGGGACATCGACCCGGACGACGAGTCGGGAGCGGCCGTGGTCGCGACGGTGGGCCGTCAGATCAAGGCGTGGCGGGAGGCCGCGGGGATGCGGGCCGGCGAGTTCGGGGCCGCGATCGGGTACGGGGAGGATCAGGTCTACAAGGTGGAGGGCGGCCGTCGCATCCCCCGGCCCGAGTTCCTGGACAAGGCGGACGAGGTACTGGGTGCGGGCGGGAAGATCACCGCTATGAAGCAGGACGTGGCGGAGGTCCGGTACCCGAAGAAGATCCGGGATCTGAAGAAGATGGAGAAGCGGGCGGTCGAGATGGGGTTGTACAGCAACCACAGCATCCATGGCCTGCTACAGACGCCGGAGTATGCGCGGGCGCTGTTCGAGATGAGGCGGCCCGCGTACTCGCAGGACGAAGTGGAGCGAGTGCTGGCCGCGCGTATGGCCAGGCAGACGGTCTTCGAGAAGTCACCCGCGCCTGCGCTCAGCTTCGTACAGGAAGAGGTGACGCTGTGCCGCCCCATCGGGGGCACAATGGTGCTGCGTCGACAGCTCGAACGGCTACTGGAGATCGGTCAGTTGCGGAACGTCGAGATTCAGGTGATGCCGACCGATCGCGAGGATCACGCGGGGATGGACGGCGGAATTGAGGTGCTGAAGTTCGGGGACGGTACCGCGGTGGGGCGGTCGGGCGGAGCCTTCGCCGGGCGGCCGGTCTACGATCCGAAGCAGCTCAGGATCCTTGAGCTGCGCTATGGGATGATCCGGGCCCAGGCTCTCACGCCACGGGAGTCATTGGCTTTCATCGAAAAACTGCTGGGGGAGACATGATCCGCAAGACCTCTGCCGGGGACGCTTCCGAACCGGAGTGGTTCAAGAGCAGCTACAGCAGCGGCAGTGAAGGAGACTCCTGCGTCGAGATCGCCGCCTCCCCCGGCGCGGTGCACGTCCGGGACTCCAAGAACGCCGAAGGGCCTCGCCTGGCCTTCGGCCCCGACGCCTGGGCGGGCTTCGTCTCCTACGCCGTCGAGCGCTGATCCCGCACGTTCCGGGCGCCCTCCCGTACCGTCCGTTCGCGGGCTCGGAGCACTGGGCGCGTGAGCGATCGCCGACGGGTGCCGCCGGGCCACCTCGCCATCAATGCGCGGCGCCGGGACGACCCGGTGCCCGAGTGGCGGGCGAACGGAAGAGCCCGGACGGCGAACCGTCCGGGCCCCGTGGTCGGGCGTCGTCAGTTCTCGGAGACGGTGATCTTCTCGTCCTTGTTGAGCTGCTCCACCAGCTGCTTGACCTTGGCCTTGTCCCAGACCACATTGCCGCCCGAGAAGCCCGACATCGGCATGTTCATCGACGTGCCGTCGCCGCCCGTGACGCCCTTCATGGCGAAGAACATCTGCCCCAGGTCCCAGAGCGACATGTCCTCGTCCACGATCAGGGTGTCCAGGCCGGCGCCCATCGTCGGGTACAGCTTGAACGGGTTGAGGATGGTGGACGGCGTCGCCGTCTGGCTCGCCAGCGCGGCGAGGAACTTCTGCTGGTTCTTGGTCCGGGCCAGGTCCGCCTCGGCGAACGCGTACCGGGTGCGGACGAAGGCCAGCGACTGTTCGCCGTTCAGCGTCTGCTTGCCGGCCTGGAAGTCGGCGCCGGACTTCTTGTCCTTGAACGCCTTGGGGATGTCCAGCTCCACGCCGCCGATCGCGTCCACGATCTGGGCGAAGCCGCCGAAGCCGATCTCGACGTAGTGGTCGATGCGCAGTCCGGTGTTGAACTCGATCGTGCGGACGAGGAGTTCGGGGCCGTCCATGGCGTACGCGGCGTTCAGCTTGGTGGAGCGGCCGCGGCCCGGGTAGAGCTTGCCGGAGTCGGAGCCCTTGAACGAGGGGATCTCGACGTTCGAGTCGCGGGGGAGGGAGATCAGCGTCGGCCCGTTCGACCCGTCGTGCAGGATCATCATCGAGTCGGTCCGCTTGCCCTCGGCGGAACCGGTGTGCAGCTTCTTCTTGTCCTCGTCGGTCATGCCCTCACGGCTGTCGGAACCGACGATCAGGTAGTTGGTGCCGTCGCCCTCCTTCGGCCGCTCGATGACCTTGGAGAGGTCCACCTCGCGCTTGAGCTTGGAGTCGGCCCAGAAGTACGTGCCGATGGAGACCACGAGCACCACGACGACCAGGGACAGCGCGCCGATCTTTATTCGGCGGCCCCAGTCCGGCGCCGGGCCTCCCTGCGCCGGGTTCCCCCGGACGTATCCGCCGTCCCCCCGGCCGCCGTCGCCGCCCTGGCCCCGGCCGCCGCCACCGTAGACCTGGCCCGTGTTGTAGCCGCTGTCGTATCCGGCATCGGCGCCGTGGCCCGCGGCGTTCTGCGGGGGGCCCGCCGGGCGCCGCGGCCGGGGCGGTGCGGGGCGCTGCTGCGGCGGTGTGCCGGGCCGCTGGACGTGCCGCATCACCCGGGCACCCTCGGGCTGGTCGTTTCTGCCGCCCCGCCCGTAGCGGTCGCCGCTGCGGTTGTCGTCGCTCCAGCCCTCGGGCCCATCGTTCATGTGGACCAGTGTGCAGGCCGGGTGCCTCGCTCTTACAGAGGGCGGGCGAAATCGCACCGGGCCTGTTGCGAAGCTGATGCATTGCCGTCGGGCGGGCCGCCCCGCATAAGGTGGACGGTATGACAGATCAGGCCACACGCCCGGAGGGTGACATTCCGGGCAAGCCGACCGCGGCGTCCCGGACCACCCTCAGCCACATCATGACCGGCAGCGACACCAACCTGCTGGGCACGGTGCACGGTGGCGTGATCATGAAACTCGTCGACGACGCGGCGGGGGCCGTGGCCGGGCGGCACTCCGGCGGGCCCGCGGTGACGGCGTCGATGGACGAGATGGTCTTCCTGGAGCCGGTCCGCGTGGGCGACCTCGTGCACGTCCGGGCCCAGGTGAACTGGACCGGCCGCTCCTCGATGGAGGTCGGCGTGCGGGTCATGGCCGAGCGGTGGAACGAATCCACCCCCGCCCAGCAGGTCGGCAGCGCGTATCTGGTGTTCGCCGCCGTGGACGCGGACGGCAGACCGCGCCCCGTACCGCCGGTGATCCCGGAGACCGGGCGGGACAAGCGGCGCTACCAGGAGGCACAGATCCGGCGGACCCACCGGCTGGCCAGGCGCCGCGCCATCAAGGAGCTGCGCGAGAAGCGCGCGGCGGACGGCATCGAGGACTGAGAGCCTGCCGGGTGACGGCGAGGGCCACCCGCGTCGGGCACGGCCGTGGGCGTCGGGTGTCACGCACGGTCAACGACAGGTGACCTGGTCGCCGGTGACGGTGCCGAACTCGCCCTGTGCCGTGTCCTCGGCCCGCACCGGGCGCACCTTCCCGAAATCCGTGCCGACCGTCACCCGCATCGTGGCCCCCTGCCCGGTCACCGCCCGCAGCTCGGCCCCGGACAGCGCCTCGGCCAGGGACTTCGCGGACCGGTCCCAGCGCGGGTCGTAGCTGATCAGGGTGCGTCCCCGCTCGCCCGGCTCGCCGTTCAGCGGGGTGCGTGTGGTGTCGAAACCGGTGGCGTGCAGCGCGTCGTCGACCCTCCTGCCGAGCCCTTCCTTCGAGGTCCCGTTGTAGACCTGCACCCGGATCCGCTGCGGCGCTACCGCGACCGGTACGGCCTCCGGATGCTGCGCGGCAGGTCGCCGCGGGGCCAGCGGTTCGTCGTCGCGCAGGGCCCGGAAGAGCTTCTCCGCCTTCCTCTCGTCCCACTTCACCGTGGAGCCGATGCCCTTGACGGGGTGGGCGACGTCCTGCAGCGGCACCGAGGCGAACTCGGACGAGGCAGGGGTGAAGCCGCGCATGGCCCGCCCCAGCTCCAGCATCTGTTCCGTGCCGAATCCCTTGTCGGCCCGGACCGAGCCCAGCATCGTCGAGGCGACGTCCCGGAACCGCACCGGATTCAGCAGCACGCCGCTGCTGGTCACCTGCTTGATCAACGAGGCGAGGAACTTCTGCTGGCGCTGCATCCGGCCCAGGTCGGAGGCCCCGTCGACATGCCGGGAACGCACGAACTGGAGCGCCTGCCCGCCGTTCAGCTCGTGGCTGCCCGCGGCGAGATCGAGGCCGGTGTAGGAGTCCTTCAGCGGCTGGGCGGTGCAGATCTCCACCCCGCCCAGCGTGTCCACCGTCCGCATGAAGCTGGTGAAGTCCACCTCCAGATAGTGGTCGATCTTGACGCCCGTCATGTGCTCGACGGTCCGCACGGTCAGGCCCGGGCCGCCCTCGGCGTAGGCGGCGTTCAGCTTCACCGGGTGCGCCGAGTGCGTCCGGCCGGTGGTCAGGTCCTTGTGCTCGGGGACCTCGGCGTAGCTGTCGCGGGGGAGCGAGACGACGCTCGCCCGTTCCTTGTCCGCCGACAGATGGACCAGCATCAGGGTGTCGGTGCAGTTGCAGGGCGCACCGCCCAGCCGGTACTTCTCCTTTTCCTCCGGGGTGATCCGGTCCCTGCCGTCGGTGCCGACGAGCAGCAGGTTCATGCCGTGCCCGGCCCGGGGCCGGTTCTTCATGTCCTTGAACGGGTCGACCCGGTCGATGCCGGTCTCCAGGCCGGTCACCACCGCGTGGCCGATCCCGCCGGCGCCGAGAACGAGCACGGAGAGGCCGGTGACCACGCGCATGCCCCAGCGCGGCCGTTCGTCCTGCTTCCTGGACCTGGGGGGCGGCGGCACCGCGTGGTACTGCGGCGAACGGGGGGAGGGACGCGTCGTGGGCACGGGGGGAACCTCCGCGGTGCGAGGGGACCGTTCGCACAGTAGGTCCATATGATCTGCGGCCCGCGAAGCCACCCGGTGGCGCGCGTCCGTGTCCCCCATTAGCGGTAACGTGGCGGCCGAATACCGCCGCCCGGTGGGTACGAACCCCCGCGCTCCCGAGGACCATCCGAGGACCACCATGTCTGCCGCGCAGCACCCCGCCGTCTCCGTGATCATGCCGGTGCTCAATGAGGAACGCCATCTCAGGAACTCCGTCCGGCACATCCTGGAACAGGAGTACGCGGGCGAGATGGAGGTGGTGATCGCGCTGGGCCCCTCCACCGACCGTACCGACGAGATCGCCGCGGAACTGGTGCGCGAGGACCCCCGGGTCCACACCGTCCCGAACCCGACCGGCCGCACCCCGGCCGCCCTCAACGCCGCGATCGAGGCGTCCCGCCACCCGATAGTCGTGCGGGTCGACGGCCACGGAATGCTCTCGCCGGACTACATAGCGACGGCCGTCCGTCTGCTGGAGGAGACCGGCGCGCAGAACGTCGGCGGCATCATGCACGCCGAGGGCGAGAACGCCTGGGAGGACGCCGTGGCCGCGGCCATGACGTCGAGGATCGGGGTCGGGAACGCGGCCTTCCACACCGGCGGCCAGGCCGGCCCGGCGGAGACCGTGTACCTCGGTGTCTTCCGCCGCGAGGCCCTGGAGAAGGCCGACGGCTACAACGTGGAGTTCATCCGCGCCCAGGACTGGGAGCTGAACTTCCGCATCCGCGAGGCGGGCGGTCTGATCTGGTTCTCGCCCGAGCTGAGGGTGCAGTACCGGCCGCGGCCCTCGGTCCGGGCGCTCGCCAAGCAGTACAAGGACTACGGCCGCTGGCGGCACGTCGTCGCCCGCTACCACTCCGGCTCGATCAACCTGCGTTACCTGGCGCCGCCCACCGCCGTCCTGGCGATCGCGGCGGGCCTGGTGGCCGGCGCGGCCGTCACCCCGTGGGCGTTCGTCGTCCCCGGCGGGTACGTCGCGGCGATCGTCGCCGGGTCCGTCCCCGCGGGCAAGGGCCTGTCCCTGAAGGCGCGGGCCCGGATCCCGGTGGCGCTCGCGACCATGCACATGTCCTGGGGGTACGGCTTCCTGACCAGCCCGCGTTCGCTGGCGAGGAAGGTCATCGCCGCCCGCCGCCCGGCCGCCACCGCGTAGGGGGCGCCGCCCCGGCCCGACGGGAACGCCGAGGGGCCCTCCGGCCGAAGCCGGAGGGCCCCTCGCACGTCAGAGACTGCTGGTGCTGTGATGGGGAAGGTTCGCGGGCCGGTGAACCTTCCCAGTCACAGCACTACCAGCCGAAGCCCGGCTGGATGTCCATGCAGGCCCCCTCGTCGTCGCCCTTCAGGGCGCGGGCGCTCTCCGGGGTCTTCTCCTCGGCGGCCGGCGGGGCGTAGTCCCCGTCCTCGCGCCAGTCGGCCCCCACGGTCAGGGTGATGCCCGTGACGTCGGTCGACCTCTTCACCGCCGTCAGCGGGATGCCGAGCGCCTTGGCGACGGCCTGGGCGTTGCCCTGCATGTCCACGCTGGGGAAGAGCAGCCCGGTCCGGGCCGTGGGACCGGGGTTCTGCGTGTCGATCTCCGTCCCGGTGAAGCCCTTGCCGGCCAGCAGTTCCTTGACGGCCGAGGCGCGGCCCTTGGCCGGGGCCTGGGTGTCGGTGCCGGACCCGTTGCGGACGGTGACCGGGATCTCGCCGATGGGCGCCGTGGGCTCCTTGGCCGCCGCGGGCTTGCGCTTGGACGCCTTGCCGTCCAGCGGAATGTCGTCGCGGACCATCTGGAACAGCTGGTCGGCCTCGCCGGGCTTGGGGAGCACCCGTTCCTTGTTCACCCCGGTGCCGTAGACGTTCGGCATCGTCGTCATGGTGATGCGTTCGGTGGGAGCCTTCTTGAACTCCTCCGCGAGGTCGTACAGCTTCTTGACCGTTTCGAGGCCCTTGTCGACCGTCAGCGCGTTCACCGCCGAATCGGCGAGGTCCATCAGCTTGCCCGGGTCGGTGAGCTTGGTTCCGTTGCGCAGCTCGCGGACCATCGAGTTCATGTACATGTGCTGGGCGTGGGTGCGGCCGAGGTCGGTGCCGTCCTCGAAGCCGTAGCGGGTCCGCAGCCACTGGAGGGCCTGCTCCCCCTTGATCTTGGTGGTGCCCTTCTTCAGCTTCAGCCCGGAACCCTGGCCCTTGCTGTTGCGGGAGTAGACGTTGCCCTTGACGCAGACCGGCACGCCGCCGATCGCGTCGGCCATCGACACCACACCGGCGAAGTCGATCATCATGAAGTGGTCGATGGTGATGCCGGTGAGTTCGTACCAGGCGGCCACGGTGCATCCCGGACCGCCCCGGCTGAGCGTCTCGTTGGTCATCGTCAGCTTCGTGGTGGCGGGGTAGACGTGCTTGGTCTTCGGGTCGGTGCACTTCGGGATCTTCAGCAGCGTGTCGCGCGGCATGCTGATCACCGACATGTTGCTGCGGTCCGCGGAGAGGTGCACCAGCATCTGCACGTCCGCGAGCGGCGGCGCGCCGAAGGTGTCCTTGGCCCCGCCGAGCTTCTGGTTCTCCTTGGAGTCCCGCGCGTCCGAGCCGATGAGCAGGATGTTCATCGGGGTCTGACCGGCGGAGTTGGCCTTGTGGTCGGCCATCTTCTTGTCGCCGAGCATCAGATCCTCTTTTTTGAGGTTCGCGTTGAGGTGCTCGTAGTAGAGGTATCCGGCCCCCGCGCCGCCGATTATGAGCAGCGCGAGCACCGAGGCGCTCCAGCGCAGCACCCGGCGCCTGCTCTTCCCACCACGCCGCTTCGACCCGCCCCGCCGGTGGCCGCCGTTCTCGGGGGCGGGCGGCGGGGCGTCCGCGCCGGAGTCCTTGCCCTTCGGCGGCTCGTCCTCGTAGAGCGCGTCGTCCCAGCCGAGCTGGCCGGGATCGCGGACGTGTGGTCGTGTCCCCTCGCCGGATGTGCTTCTCCGTCCCACCGGGACCCCCCTGCTGTCTAAATCGCGTGATGTGGCGCGGTGACCGGGTGTCACTTGGCGCACTCTGCCTTGGCGGCGTTCGCCAACGGAACGTCCTTCGGCGCCTTTGCCGGTGCGGCGACGGGAATACCCGCCCCCTTGAAGTCACGGCCCAGGGTGAGGACCATCGCCTGGAGCCCCTCGGCGTCCGTGGTCCCCTGCTTCAGGGCGGATGCGGGCAGGCCCATCATGTCGGCGAGGGCGCGGGCCTGGTCCGCCTGGTTCGGCGCGAACTCCAGGGTCGTCTTGTCGATCTTCGCCGCGTTGGCCTTGTTGGTGGACTTGAGCACGCCCTTGTCGTTCTGGAGCCAGGCGACGGTGGACTGCGCGGCCCCGGGGATCTCGCCGCCGTTGTAGACGTCGACCCGTACGTCGGCCGCGGCGGCCTTGGGCCCCTTGAGGAGGGCGTCCTGCTTGCCCTTCGCCTTCTTCTTCTGCGCGTTCACCTCGGTCAGCGAGGTGTCCTCGCGCATCATGGCGAACAGCGGGTCGGCCTGGGCCTCGTTCAGCACGACGGTGGCCTTGACCTTCTCGGCCGGGTTGTCCAGCACCGGCACCGTCACGAAGGTGATGTTCTTGGTGTCGACCTTGCCGAGCTCCTGGGCCAGCGCGGTCAGCTTCTTCACGGACCCGATGCCGCTGTCGACGGTGAGCGCCTTGGTCGCCGCGTCGGCGAGGCCGTACAGCTTGGTCGGGCTGGTCAGCGTGTCGTCCGACTTCATCTGCCGGATCATCGAGCCGATGAACTGCTGCTGGACCTTGATCCGGTCCAGGTCGCTCTCGTTGCCGAAGCTGTGCCGGGTCCGGACGAACGCCAGGGCGTCCTCGCCCTGGATGCGGTGCTCGCCCTCCGAAAGATCCAGGTGCGACTTCGGGTCCTTGACCGGCTTGGCCAGGCAGATCTTGACGCCGCCGACGGCGGTCGACAGCTCCTTCACCGCGTTGAAGTCGACCATCATGAAGTGGTCGGTCTTCAGTCCGGTGATCTGCTCGACCGTGCGCATGGTGCAGCCCGGGTCGCGGCCGTCCTGGCCGAGGCTGACGTTGAAGCGGATGTTCTGCGTCCCCGGGACGACCTTCTCCGAGCCGTCCGGCTGCTTGGTGTTGCAGTCCGGGATGTCGGTGATCAGGTCGCGCGGGATGCTGAGCGCCGTCGCGTTGGTGCGGTCCGCGGAGACGTGGAAGAGGATGTTGGTGTCGGCGTGGCCCTCGCTGCCCTTGTCGCCGTACCCCTCGTTGCCCTTGCCGGTGCGCTTGTCCGTCCCGATGATCAATATGTTGATCGGGGCGCCGGAGTCGAAGACGTTCTTGTTGCCGGCGGTGCCGACGTCGACCGTGTTCAGGTTCCCGTTGAAGTGCTGGTACAGCGCGTACCCGCCCGCCGCCAGGGCGACCAGGACGAAGGCCATCGTGCCGCCCGTCCACAGCAGCACCTTCTTGCGGCGCGCCTTGGGAGCCTTGCGGCTGCGCCTGCCGGCCGTCCCGTCCGGGCCGGAACCCTCCTTGCCGCGCGAGCCGTTGGCCGAACGGCGACCGCGCTGTCCGGGCACCTCGCGGCGCTCGGACTCGCGTACGTGCCCGCCGTCGGCCGCGCTCCTCCGCTCGTCGCCGCCCTTCCGGGCCGCGCCTTCGCGCTCGCCGTCGTGCGTGGCTTCTCTGCGACGGGGGACGCGCGGTTCCGGCACCTGCCGAGTGCCCGCCGAATCCCCTCCGGAATTGTTCAGTCGCAGTTCGTAATCGCCGGTGTCCGGGTTGAGGACCCACTGGTCTGCGGGATCGAATTCATCCGCACGCCCACGGCTTTGCGCATCCACGGTTGTTTGAGTCCTCCGTCGGTGCCACGCGAGGCGCCTCCCCCCGGTCAGGCGCCTGTTCTTTCGCTCCAGAAGTGCACGGCCTGACGGCCGGAAGCACCGGATCGCGTCACACTATCGGCCCAGTTCGCTATCGAGCGACGAGCGTGACAAATTCCACGGTCCTTACAACTGGTCATTCTGGTCATTACACGCCGATCACCGGCTCCTGTTTGAGAATTGCTTTACTGCGTGCACGGATCGGCTGCCGCGTTGTTGCCCGAATAGGTGGGTGTCGGGTTCGGGCCGGCGGCGTCCGGAGTGTCGGTGGAGGCGTTGTTTTCCCCCGCGTCCGCCCCCGTGTTCGTTCCCGCGTCCGCCCCCTCGGCCTGCCCGCTGTTCTTCCCGTCGTCGCCCTTGTTGCGGTCCGCCGGGACCACCGCGACCGGCGCGTCCGCGCGCAGTCGCTCGAAGAGCTTCTTCGCATCGGGTTGGACGAGTTCGTCCCGGTTCGGGTCGGCGGTGTACGGCTTCCGGGGCACGGTCAGGAACTGCACCCGGTCGGTCGGCACGTCGCGCAGCCCGCGCACCAGGTCGTACAGGTCCTTGAGGCTGTCCAGGCCCGGGTCCGTGGTCAGCGACTTGGTGGCCGCGTCCAGCACCGGGTACAGCCGCGTCGGATTGAGCAGGACGCCGTTGCTCTGCACCTTGTTCACCAGGGCGCCCAGGAACTGTTGCTGGCGGTCCATCCGTTCCGTGTCGCTGCCGTTGCCGATGGACTTGCGGGCCCGTACGTACCCCAGCGCCTGTTCGCCGTCGAGCTTCTGGCGCCCGGACGGGAGCTTCAGGTGGGCGTCGGGGTCGTCGACCGGCTTCTTGAGGCAGACGTCGACGCCGCCGACGGCGTCGACCATGTCCTTGAAGCCGTTGAAGTCGACGACCATCTGGTGGTCGATCCGGATGCCGGTCAGCTTCTCGACCGTGCGGATCGTGCAGGCGGTCCCGCCGAACTCGAAGGCCCAGTTGAACTGGGCGAATTGTTTCTTCGTGACCGTCCCGTCCGCTTTGTGGCAGGAGGGGATCTCCACCATCAGGTCGCGCGGCAGGGACATCGCCGTGGCGCTCTTCCGGTCCGCGGCGAGGTGCAGCAGGATCGTGGTGTCCGAGCGCTGGCTGCCGCCGTCGTCGCGGCCGTACGCGCGGTTGTCACCGGCCCGGCTGTCCGAGCCGATGAGCAGGATGTTCTCCGCGTCGCGCACCACGGTGGCGGGTCGCTCCCGCTCGTACACGCGGAGTTCGGCGGCGGCGGAGGTGTCCGTCCTGATGTTGCCGTCGAGCTTGCGGTACAGCCAGGCGCCGACGCCCGCGGCAACCAGTACGAGGAACGAGGCGCCGAGCGCCGTCCAGCGCATCCAGTGGCGGTTCCGGCCCTCGTGGGGGGCCGGACCGGTGTCGGAGTCGCCCCCGGTCCGCGACGCAGCCGCGTCCGGGGCCGAGTCGTCGGAGTCGCCCGGAGGGCCGGCGCTTTCGCTCACGTCTGCGTCCATCCTTCACGTTCGGCGGCGCGCTGGGCCGCCGGTCGCAGAAGTAGACGGCTGAACCTCACGCTTGGTTGTGTTCCGGGGGGTCCGTACCGCCGATCATGTACCGGAGCCGACGTCCAGTCCTGAGGACTCGGCCCGGTATGGGCCGGATGAGTGGCCCTCAGAGCGCTTGTCATACAACGGTGCTGGTGACCCGTTCGCTCTCCAGGCGCTTCGCCAGGGCGTCCTCGTCCAGCCGGTCCAGGTGGCGGCAGAGAACCACGGACCCCCCGGCGGCCAGCGGCGCGAACAGCCCCGCGCTCAGGCCCTCCCAGCTGTCGTACGCGCGCCCGGTCAACAGCCGCGACCCGGCGCTCAGGCCGAGTCCGGCCGCGTCCTCACGAGCCCGCGCCACCAGGTGCGACGCCGTCAGCTCGACGCCGCCCACCGCCAGCGCGGGGGCGTCCGGGTCCACCGGGGCGAACGGGGCGAACCGGTCGCCCTGGCCCGGCACCTCGACCGCGTAGTCCGCGAACCCCGCCGGTGCCTCGGGGAACCTGCCGCCCAGCGGGCGCAGCGCCAGGGCGACCCGCTCGCCGGAGCAGCCGCGTGCGGCCTCCAGCGTGTCCGGACCGCTGACGACGAGGTCGGCGCCGGCCGGGTCGCCCTGCACGTCGACGAGTACGCCGACCGAGGAACAGGCGAGCAGCCACACCGCGGACTGCCAGTGCGCGGGCAGCAGCAGGGCGAGCCGGTCGCCGGGCTCGGCGGCGAGGTCGCCCTGGAGCAGGTTGGCGGTCTTGGCCACCCAATTGGCGAAGGTGGCCACCGACAGTTCCACGCGTTCTCCGGTGGCGTCGTCGTAGAAAGTGACCAAGGGGCGGGCCGGGTCCGTGGCGAGCGCGGAACGCAGCAGGTCGGCGGGGGTACGGTCGGTGGCGTTCATCCGCGCAAGAGTACGCGGCGACGCCGTGCCGGAGGCCGGCCGCGGGCGGTGGGTACACCGGTTCGGCAGACGGGCCGTCAATTGCGCCGGAAAGTCCGTGTAGCCGGACTCACCCGAGTATGTCAACGATGATGTGCATGCGCGCCTTCCTTGCATCCTCGATCGGTGTCACCTGCGCGGCGGTTCTCGCGCTGCCTTCGGCAGTGCCCGCCTCCGCCGCCTCCGGCACCGCCACGGTCACCTCCTCCGCCCGGGCCGCCGGGCCGCCCGCCGTGCCGGGCTCGACGCAGTCCCTGCCGATGGCACCCCTCGCGGAGCCGTCCGGTCCGGCCACCGGCGACCCCTCCAGGACCGCCGGTGCCGTCGAGCAGGGGCTGACCGAGCGCGAGGTCCGCCCGTTCTCCCTGGTCGGTGTCGTCTGGGACGACCCGGACGCCGAACTCCGCGGGACCGTCCAGGTCCGTACCCGCGCCGTGGGCTCCGGTCGTTGGTCGGACTGGCAGGACCTGGAGGCGCACAACACCGAGCACGCCGCCGACCCGGGGAGCACCGAGCGCGAGTCCGGCGGGGTCCGCGGCTCCACCGCCCCGCTGTGGGTCGGCGACTCGGACGGTGTCGCGGCACGCGTACGCCCCGAGGGGTCCGGTCCCGAGGCCGTCGCCCCGGGGGCCACCGATCGCGAGGGCCGGACGGCCGCCGCCCCGCTGCCCGCCGGCCTGCGCCTCGAACTCGTCGATCCCGGCACGGACCCGCGGCAACTGCCCACCGGAGAGGCCGGGGAAGCCGACGGGGCCGACGGGGCCGAGGGGGCCGTGAGCTCCGGGGCTCACGGTGGCACCGGGACCTCCGAGACTTCCGGAACCTCCGGAACCTCCGGAACCTCCGGGAACGCGGGTGTCACAGGAGCCACGGGTACCGCAGGGACCGCAGCCGCCACGGATGCCGCCGCGGACGCCGTCGCATCCGCCGTGTCGGACGCGTCCGCCGCGGCTGTCGAGGCCGTCCGGGACATGTGGGACAAGTGGGGTCACGGAGAAGGCGTCACGGCGACCCCCGACAAGCCGCCCTCCGACAAGCCGCCCTCCGGCACCGCGGCCTCCGGCACCGCGGCCCCCGATACCGCGGCCCCCGACACCGCGCCCCCCGATACATCGGCACCGGACACCGCATCGCGTGACACCGCCTCGCTCGACGCGAGCGTGCTCCCCGCCCTCACCAAGGCGGGGACCGAGGCACGCAGCGAGGTGGAGGCCGGACTCGCGCCCGGCGCCCAGCCGTACATCGGGCCCCGACCGCGCATCATCACCCGCAAGGGCTGGGGCGCCGACGAGAAGCTCAGGGAGCGTGCCTTCGTGTACACCAAGACCGTCAAGGCAGCGTTCATCCACCACAGCGCCACGGGCAACAACTACACATGTGCCCAGGCACCCTCGGTCCTGCGCGGCATCTACCGGTACCACGTGAAGAGCAGCGGCTGGCGCGACTTCGGTTACAACTTCGCGGTCGACAAGTGCGGCAACATCTACGAAGGGCG
Organism: Streptomyces sp. NPDC014734; assembly: GCF_043083325.1. NCBI lineage: Bacteria > Bacillati > Actinomycetota > Actinomycetes > Kitasatosporales > Streptomycetaceae > Streptomyces > Streptomyces sp. NPDC014734. Next base: position 206,139 of record NZ_JBIBYN010000012.1, read on the forward strand.
TGCGGGCGGGGTGACGAAGCCCGTCCTGGGGGCGCACACGCTCGGCTTCAACACCGACAGCATGGGCATCGCGGTGCTCGGCACCTTCAGCAACGCGGAGCCGTCCGAAGCCGCGGTGAACGCCGTCGCGAAGCTCACCGCCTGGAAGCTCGGCCTGTTCGGAGCCGACCCGCGGGGGAAGACCACGCTCGTCTCGGGCGGCGGCAACAAGTTCAAGAAGGGCGCGAAGGTCAGCCTCAACGTCATCTCGGGTCATCGGGACGGCTTCGCAACCGAATGCCCCGGAACGCGTCTTTACAAGAAGCTCGGCCCGGCCCGCACCAGCTCCGCCCGGCTGCAGGGGCGCTGAAGGGAACGAAACGGCGCGAACCACTGCCGCGGGGCGCTGCGGACCGCGGCGGGCCACCGACCGGTGACGACCGAACCGGTCTGCATAAACTGGCCAGCCGAAACGAGCAGGGCCCCACCAGGAAGCAGAGTCAGCGCTGTGACAGAGGCAAAAGAAGCGATCCTTCTGGTGGGCGGCAAGGGCACCCGGCTGCGTCCGCTCACGGTGCACACCCCCAAGCCCATGGTCCCGGCGGCGGGCGTCCCCTTCCTCACACACCAGTTGGCGCGGGCCCGGGCCGCGGGTGTCGAGCACATCGTGCTCGCGACGTCGTACCTGGCGGAGGTCTTCGAACCGTACTTCGGGGACGGTTCCGGGCTCGGCCTGCACATCGAGTACGTCACCGAGCACGACCCGCTGGGCACCGGCGGCGCGATACGGAACGTCGCGTCCCGGCTCGACTCGGGACCCGACGAACCGGTGCTCGTCTTCAACGGCGACATCCTCACCGGCCTGGACATCCGGGCCCTGGTCGCCACGCACACCACCTCCGGGGCGGACGTCTCCCTCCACCTCACCCGCGTCGAGGACCCACGGGCCTTCGGTCTCGTGCCGACGGACGACAGCGGGCGGGTCACCGCGTTCCTGGAGAAGCCCGAGACGCCCGAGGAGATCGTCACCGACCAGATCAACGCGGGGGCGTACATCTTCCGCCGCTCGGTCATCGACACCATCCCGGCAGGCCGGCCGGTCTCCGTCGAGCGCGAGACCTTCCCCGGACTGCTCGGCTCCGGAGCCCACCTCCAGGGCATGGTCGACTCCACGTACTGGCTGGACCTCGGCACCCCGCGCGCCTTCGTACGCGGCTCCGCCGATCTGGTGCTGGGCCGCGCCCCGTCCCCGGCCGTCCCCGGCCGGTGCGGCGAGCGACTCGTCCTGCCGACGGCCTCCGTCGCCGCCGACGCCAAGCTCACCGGCGGCACGGTCGTCGGCGAGGGTGCGCTGATCGGGGCGGGGGCCCGGATAGCCGGCTCCGCCGTGCTGGCCGGCGCGGTCGTCGAGCCCGGAGCCGTGATCACGGACTCGCTGGTCGGAGCCGGTGCCAGGATCGGCCCGCGTACGGTGGTGGAGGACGCGGTCATCGGGGACGGGGCGCGGGTCGGCGCCGACAACGAGCTGCTGGGCGGCATCCGTGTCTGGTGCGGAGCGGTCCTGCCGGACGCGTCCGTCCGCTTCTCCTCCGGCGAGTAGCCCGGCGCACGCCCCGGAGAGCAGCCCGGCGAGCCCGGCGCACGCCCCGGTGGTGAGCCCGGGGCGGGGCACCTCGGCGAACCACCGGGCGACTGCCCGACCGCCACGTTCCCGCCGCTACGTCTACCCTCGACAGGCACCCCGCCGAACGGGGGCCCGACGACCGAGGACATCACCCGTGGCAGGACGATTCGCCCCCCGCAGCACCCCGCACGCGGCCGTTCCGCACGCGGCCGTTCCGCACGCGGCCGTTCCGCACGCGGCCGTTCCGCACGCGGCCGTTCCGCACGCGGCCGTTCCGCACCGGGCGGGGGCACGGGCACAGGCGGCAGGGGACGCCCCGACCCGTGACTGGACCCCGTCCGGCCCGCTCGACCTGCGCCTCGTCCTCGGCCCGTTGCGGCGCGGCCCCGCGGACCCCACCTTCCGGATCACCCGGGACGGCACGGTCTGGCGCACCAGCCGCACACCGGCCGGCCCCGGCACGCTGCGCCTGGTGGCACGCGGCGACCGGATCGGGGCGACGGCCTGGGGTCCGGGCGCGCCCTGGCTGCTGGACCGGCTCCCCGTACTGCTCGGCGCCGAGGACGAGCCGGAGGCCTTCCGCCCCCGCCACCGGCTGCTCGCCCTGACCCGGCACCGGCTCCCCGGTCTGCGCCTGCTGCGCACCGGCCTGGTCATGGAGTCCCTGATCCCGTCGATCCTCGAACAGAAGGTCACCACGGACGAGGCGTACCGGGCCTGGCGGTATCTCGTCCGGGCGCACGGCACCGCGGCACCCGGCCCCGAGGGGGACGCCGCGTTCACCGCCCTCGGCCTGTCCGTCATGCCAGATGCCCGTACCTGGTCGCTGATCCCGTCCTGGGAGTGGCACCGCGCGGGCGTCGACGCGAAACGCTCGGCCACGATCCTGCGGGCGGTGCGGGTGGCGCGCCGTCTGGAGGAGGCCGCCGCCATGAATCTCCCGGACGCCATGGCCCGCCTGCAACTCGTCCCCGGCATCGGCCCCTGGACCTCGGCCGAGACGCTCCAGCGGTCGAACGGCGCGCCGGACGCGGTCACGGTCGGCGACTTCCACCTCCCCGGGATCGTCGGCCACGCCCTGGCGGACAACCGGCACGCCGACGACGCGGAGATGCTGACCCTCCTCGCCCCCTACGAGGGGCAGCGCCACCGGGCCACCCGCCTCATCCTGCTCTCGGGCCGAATCCCGGAACGTCGGGCTCCGCGTATGACCCGCGGCGACATCGCCCGTCTGTGAGCCGCGCCCGGCACACGGGACGCACACCTCACCGCACCGCGCCTCACCGCACCGTGACGAACGCCTCCGCGTCCCGCGCACCCCGCGCCGCGGGCGGCACCGCCGGACGCCCGACCGCGACCGCGCCCAGCGGATCCCACGACTCCGGCAGTTCCAGCACTTCGCGCACCACGTCGCGGCAGAACATCGTCGAGGACACCCAGGCCGAGCCGAGCCGTTCGCCCGCCAGTGCCACCAGGAAGTTCTGGATCCCGGCCCCGGCCGCGACGACGAACATCTCGCGCTCCGCGGTGTCCCGACGCTCGTCCCCGTACGTGTGGGAGCCGTCCATCACCATGCACGGCACCACCAGGTACGGGGCCCGGCGCAGTACTTCGCCCCGCCGTACCCGCTTCGCGATCGACTCCTCGCTCCTCCCGTCCCGGCGCAGGTCGGCGATCCACGCCTCGCGCATCGCGTCGAGCAGCCGGGTGCGCGATTCCTCGGACTCCAGCAGGACGAACCGCCACGGCGTCGTGTGATGCGGCGCGGGCGCCGTCACCGCGGCGGCCACGGCCCGGCGCACCGCTCCCGGGTCCACCGGGTCGTCGGTGAACTCGCGCACCGTGCGCCGCTGGGTCACCGCCTCCCGCACCGCCTCGGACGTGCCCAGCCGGAACATGTCGTCGGCCGCGCCCCGCACCATCGCCCGGGCTCCACCGGCGGAGTCCGCCGGGTCCACGACGTGGCCGAGGCCCCGCACCACCGCGACCGGCAGCCCCGCGGCCTTGCCCTTGACCAGGTCACCGGCCGAGGCCAGCTCGTCGGCGGTGGCGACCACGGTCGCGCTCAGCGGATTTCCGTACGCGTCCGTTCCGCCGCGCAGGTCGTCCAGCACCCGGACCCCGGCCGCCCCGATGGCGACGTCGGTCAGCCCACTGCGCCAGGGACGGCCGAAGGTGTCCGTGACGACGACGCCGATCTCGACGCCCAGTGCGTCCCGCAGCCCGTCCCGGATCGCGCGCGCCGAGCCGTCCGGGTCCTCGGGCAGCAGCAGCACCGTTCCGGCCGGGGTGTTCGAGGCGTCGACACCGGCCGCGGCCATGACGAGTCCCTGCCGGTTCTCGACGATCCGCAGGGTGCCGCGCCGGGCCACCACCCGTACCGTCTCGGCGTCGATCGCGGCCTCCCGGTCGGTGGCCTCCATGATCCGGCCCTCCGCCTTGGAGACGATCTTCGACGTCACCAGCAGGACATCGCCGTCGACGAGTCCCGGCTCGGCGGCGGCGATCAGCTTCGCCAGGTCGTCCCCGGCCCGCACCTCGGGCATACCGGGCAGTGCCCAGACCCGGTAGGAGGGGGGAAGCCCGGTGGGCTCGCCGCTCATGCCCGTACCTCCTCGGCCAGCGTCAGGGCCTGCCGGGCCATCTCCGCCGTCGCGTCGACGTCGGTCATCATCAGCGGCACGGAACGGCAGCGGATGCCCGCCGCCTCGACCTCGTCGACCGCCCCGGCGTCCACCGTGTCGACGAGCCACCCGTCGAGCAGCCCGGAGCCGTAGTGCCGGGCCACGGCCGACGCCGTCGACTCGACGCCCACCGCGGCGAGCACCTTGTCCGCCATGCCGCGTACGGGCGCGTCCCCGACGATGGGGGAGAGGCCGACGACCGGTACCCCGGCCTCGGCGATCGCTTCCCGGATGCCGGGGACGGCGAGGATCGTCCCCACCGACACGACGGGGTTGGACGGCGGGAAGAGGATGACGTCGGCCTCGCCGAGGGCCTCCAGTACGCCCGGTGCCGGTTCGGCCTGTTCGGCGCCGACCGGCACGATCGCCTGCGCCTCGACCGAGGCGCGCAGCTTCACCCAGTACTCCTGGAAGTGGATCGCCCTGCGCTCGCCGTCCAGATCGACCGCGACATGCGTCTCGACCCGGTCGTCGGACATCGGCAGCAGCCGCACGCCCGGCTGCCACCGCGCGCAGAGCGCCTCGGTGACGGCGCTCAGCGGATAGCCGGCGGCCAGCATCTGGGTGCGGACGATGTGCGTCGCGAAGTCGCGGTCGCCGAGCCCGAACCACTCGGGCCCCACGCCGTACGCGGCGAGTTCCTCCTTGACGTGGAAGCTCTCGTCCGTACGTCCCCAGCCCTGCTCCTCGTTGATGCCACCGCCGAGGGTGTACATCACGGTGTCGAGGTCGGGGCAGACCTTCAGCCCGAACAGATGGATGTCGTCACCGGTGTTGCCGATCACCGTGATGTCCGCGTCCGGTGCGGCCCGTTTGAGGCCACGCAGAAAACGAGCACCACCGATACCACCGGCCAGAACCACAATGCGCATGCCCAACAGTCTGTCAGGCGGAGCCTGGTCCTTAGTACGGGGTGGTGGTGGGCGACGGGGGGGACTGTCAGGCGGAGCCTGGTCCTTGGTACGGGGTGGTGGTGGGCGACGGGCGGGACTGTCAGGCGGAGCCTGGTCCTTGGTACGGGGTGGTGGCGAGCGACGGGCGGGAGGTCAGGCGGGTACGCCGTCCAGGGCGGCGCACTGTGCCGGGTGCATCGGCATCTCGGTCAGGCCCGGGTAGTAGATGTGCAGGCTGACGGCCGGTTCGAGGGAGTCGTTGACCACTTCGTGCGTGTAGCCGGGCGCGAACACGCGCTGCGCTCCGGGGGCCAGTATCCGCGTGCCGCGTGCGGAGTGCTCGGTCAGCCGGCCGTCCAGGACGGTCAGCAGCCCGGAGGACGGGCCGTGGTCGTGGCGTCCGCTGCCCTGGCCGGGAACCCAGCTCAGCAGCCAGATCTCGTATCCGAGTGGGGCAGCCCTCCCCGCGGGGGCGGAGCCGGGGGCCCGGGGGACGGCGCGCAGCCGGTGGTACCACCGTGTGGTGGTGTCGTACCGGACGAGCGGTGCCCACTGCGCACGGTCGGCGGCGATGCCGCGGGCGAGTCCGACGAACTCGGCCACGGTGGACGGGTGCTCGCGGGCCGGCTGGAGGAGGTGCGGGACCTCAAGGATGTCGCCGGCGATCTGAAGGTCGCTGTCGCTGTTCATGGAAGCGGTGGTTCCTCGGCATGGGGGTGCATGTGCGGGTGGTCGCGGGGAGGTACCGGAGAGCGCACGGTCGTCGAGGAGATCTTCCGGCTGGGAGATCTTCCGCGTATGTGCCTTGTGGGAGCGCTCTGTGGCGGAACTCCGGGAAGGGAGCCGGATCAGAGCCCGTGCAAGCCCTACGGCATCAACAGCTGTGACAGCTGGAACAGCAACAGCGGGCCTGGACAGCGGTGCGGAACCCACGGATGTGGGTGGCGTACGTCGCTGAGGTCGCTGGCATGAAATCAAGGAGACCGGCTCGGGGCCGCCACTGTCAACCTGATGCCCGATTTGTGAGTTATGTTTCACCTCATCCGGTAACCGGGGGTGAAGAAAGGTTTATTCAGCCACGGTGGCGGAAATGTGGCGCATCAATCGCGCCTGTGAGCGGCGTCGGGGCTCCGTGACCTGCTTGTGATCTTGGTCGCTTCGGCGGTCGAACCGAAACGCGGAGGCGGTCCCGCTCGTCTCACCCGGTGAGAGGCGGGCGCGATGAGGCCGAAGCCGTATGTCAGTTTTTTGGTGATTTGCACACTTTCCGCATACCCTTGGTTCCGCAGAGTGAATACCGGGGTCAATAGCAGATCCTCGCTTGACTGACCTGGAGATACACACTTGTAATTTCACTCGTGTCGTTCGGCCGTGATCAGCAACGGCTGCATCACGGGGACGCAAGAGACAGACGAGGGGCGCACATGACCGAGCTGTTCCAGCAACTGCTGGTCGAGGACGCGGACGAGGAACTCGGCTGGCAGGAGCGCGCATTGTGCGCACAGACCGATCCCGAGTCCTTCTTCCCGGAGAAGGGCGGATCCACCCGCGAGGCCAAGAAGGTCTGTCTTGCCTGTGAAGTGCGGTCCGAATGCCTGGAGTACGCCCTCTCCAACGACGAGCGGTTCGGCATCTGGGGCGGACTCTCGGAACGTGAGCGGCGCCGCCTGAAGAAGGCAGCCGTCTGAACCGTCGCCACGACCACGTTCCAACCGGCCGCACGCCGCGACCGCGAGACGACGGCCGCACGCCGCGACCGTTCGACGGCAACCGCACGGCGGGACCGGGCGACGAGACCGGGCGACGAGACCGGACGACGGGATCACGCGACGCCGGCCACGCGACGCCGGCCACGCGACGCCGGCCACGCGACGGCGGTCACGCGACGGCGGTCACGCGACGGCGGTCGCCGCCCGCCGAGACCCTTGACCGGGCGCCGGACATCCCCGCCCGCCGTCGGTGACGTACGGACCGCGCGGCGCCCGCCCTTCACCACCCACACCGCCGACCACGTCCGACCACCACCACGACCGACCACGGCCCGTCGCCCGCGTTCCCGTCCGCGGGCGACGGGCCGTCGCCGTGTCCCGGCCCGCTCGGCCACGCCCCGAGCCGTCCCGCCGGGGCCGCTCGTTCGAGCGCTCGGCGCCGCCGTCGTATCCGTACCGTTAGTGTGGGGGCCCGTCCGAGACGCGCCAACGCCCCCCACGGAGCGGGCGCGTACACCGATGCAGCCGCCGGGGGAACGCCCCCGGAACCGGCCGGAGGGCCCGTACCTCGATGTCCGTGCACAGCCAACCGACGGCGCCGTACGCGGCAGCCGCCGCACCCGAGTTCCCCCGGCACGTCGTCACCGCCGTGCTCGTCGCCCACGACGGCGCGCGCTGGCTGCCCGACGCGCTCGCCGGACTGCTCGGCCAGGAACGCCCCGTACAGAACATCGTCGCCGCCGACACCGGCAGCGCCGACGACTCCGCGCGGCTGGTCACCGAGGCGCTCGGCGCCGACCGCGTCCTGCACCTCGCGCGACGCACGAGCTTCGGCACCGCCGTCGACGAGGCCGTCGGCACGGCCGGCGTCCTCACCCCGGAGGACCTGCCGTACCTGAAGCGTCCCAGCGGCTGGGACCCGGTCACCAGGACCTGGCAGGACGACGCCTACGAGCTCCCCGAACTTCCGCACGGCGAACCGGTCCAGTGGCTCTGGCTGCTGCACGACGACTGTGCCCCCGCTCCCGACGCGCTCGCCGAACTCCTGCGCGTCGTCGACAACGACCCGCACGCCGCGATCGTCGGCCCCAAACTCCGCGGCTGGTACGACCGCAAGCAACTCCTCGAAGTCGGCGTCTCCATCGCCAACAGCGGTCGCCGCTGGACCGGGCTCGACCGGCGCGAACAGGACCAGGGCCAGCACGACCAGGTCCGCACCGTGCTCTCCGTCTCCACCGCCGGAATGCTGATCCGCCGTGACATCTGGGAGGAGCTCGGCGGGTTCGACCGCAGGCTCCCGCTGATGCGCGACGACGTCGACCTCTGCTGGCGCGCGCACGTCGCCGGACACCGGGTGCTGGTCGCTCCCGAGGCCGTCCTCCGGCACGCCGAGGCGTCCGCCCGCGAGCGCCGCCCCATCGACTGCGTGGGACGCTCGGTCGCCTCCCCGCACCGCGTCGACAAGGCCGGTGCCGCCTACACGATGCTGGCCAACGCCCGCACCAAGGTGCTGCCCTGGGTGCTGCTCCGGCTCGTCGTCGGCACCCTCCTGCGCACCCTCGCCTACCTCGTCGGCAAGGCGCCCGGCCAGGCGCTCGACGAGGTCGCCGGGCTCGCCGGCACCCTGCTGCGCCCCGAGCGCATCCTCGCGGCCCGGCGCAGTCGCGGCAGGGGCGCCGTCGACCAGGCCGAACTCCGGTCCCTCTTCCCGCCGCCCGGCGCCACCGTCCGGGCCACCGTCGAACAGGTCGCCGGCAACTTCGGCGGCGGATCCGACGCCGACCCGGGCGGGTCCCGGCACGGAGCCGTGGAGTCCGGCCCCGGCGGCGACGACGCCGACTTCCTGGAGATCGAGCAGTTCGCACGGCTGAAGCGGATCGCGCGCAAGCCGGGCCCGGTGCTCTTCGCCGTCCTGCTCCTCGTCTCGCTCGTCGCCTGCCGCGGCCTGCTCGGCGGCGGCGCGCTCGCGGGCGGTGCCCTGCTGCCCGCCCCCGCCGACGTCTCCGACCTGTGGGGCAGATTCGCGGACGGCTGGCACCCCCTCGGTACCGGCGGCACCCAGACCGCACCGCCCTACCTTGCCGTGATCTCGGCCCTGTCCGCGCTGTTCCTCGGCTCGACCGGATTCGCGCTCACCCTGCTGCTGGTCTGCTCGGTACCGCTCGCCGGACTCACCGCGTACTTCGTCTCCCGGCCGCTGATCCCCTCCCGGCTGCTGCGCGCCTGGGCGAGCGTCGCCTACGCGTTCCTGCCCGCGGCGACCGGCGCCCTGGCGACCGGCCGCCTCGGCACCGCCGTCCTCGCGATCCTGCTCCCGCTGATCGCCCGCGCCGCCGTCGCCGCGCACGGCATGCGTGCCGCCGGCGACGCCCGCGGAAGCTGGCGCGCCACCTGGGCGTACACCCTGCTCCTCACCGTCACGATGGCGTTCACCCCCATCGTGTGGCCGATGGCCGCCGTTCTCGGCATCGGGGTACTCGTCCTGCGCCGCCGCGACATCACCGCGTACGGTCTCCGCTTCCTCGCCACGATCGGCACGCCGCTGCTGGTCCTCGCCCCGTGGTCGCTCTCGCTCCTCACCGAGCCGTCCCGCCTCCTGAAGGAAGCGGGACTGGACACCGGTGCGGGCACGGCCTCCGCGCTCGACCTCCTCGGCATCAGCCCCGGCGGCCCCAAGGCGGCCGGCGGTGTGCTGCTGCTCGGCATCGTGCTCGCCGCACTCGCCGCGCTGCTGCGCGGGGAGCGGCAGTTCGCGGTACGCGCCGCCTGGGCCGCCGCGCTCGTTGCCCTGTTCTTCGCCGCCCTCGCCAACGGCTCCGGCTGGGCGGGACCCGCCACCCTGGTCTACGGCATCGCGCTGATCGCCGCCGCGCTGGTCGGCGCGGACGGGGCCCGGGTACGCGTCGCCGAGCTCAGCTTCGGCTGGCGTCAGCCCGTCGCCGCACTGATCGCCCTCGCCGCCGGCCTCGCCCCGGCGCTGGCCGCCGCGGGCTGGATGCTCGGCGGTGCCGCGGGCCCGCTGGAGCGCCGTGACCCCGTGCAGGTGCCCGCGTTCGTCGCGGAGGAGAGCACCACCCGCGACCAGCCGCGCACCCTGGTGCTCGGCGGCACGTCGCCCGCCACCATCCCGTACACCCTGGTGCGCGGCTCCGGCGCACGGCTCGGTGACGCCGAGCTGGCCGAGGAGGGCGGCGGCAGCAGCCACCTCGACAAGGTCGTCGCCAACCTGGTCGCGGGCTCCGGCGCCGACCAGCGCAGCCAGCTCGGCGGGTTCGCGATCCGCTACGTCCTGGTGCGCGACGGCGCCCCGAAGGAGGTGAGCCGGGTCCTCGACGCGACCCCGGGCCTCAGCCGACTGAGTCAGCTCGACGGCAGCGCGCTGTGGCGGGTCGACCGCCAGGTCGCGCGCATCATGATCGTCCCGGCGGAGGCGGGCGGCGAGCAGTTGCCGGTGGGCTCTCTCCCCGTCGAGGCGCACACGAAGATTCCGGCGGGCGGCTCCGGCCGGATGCTGCGGATCGCCGACGCCGCCGATCCGAACTGGCGGGCAACCCTCGACGGACGCCCGCTGACCCGGAAGACCGTGGACGGCTGGGCCCAGGGCTTCGAACTGCCCGCCGAGGGCGGCACGCTGGACCTCACGTACGACACCCCGTTCACCCACACCGCCTGGATCTGGGCCCAGTCCCTGCTGGCCGTGGTGCTGGTGGTGCTCGCCCTGCCGGGCCGCCGCCGGGAGATCGACGACGACCTGCCCGAGGAGGAGGCGGCGGCGGTCGCGGCCGAGCCGGTCTCCGGCGAGGGCCGCCGGGCACGTCGGCTCCGCGCGGCCGCGCAGGCCGAGGCGGAGGCCGAGGCGGTACCGGCCGGGGCCGCGGACACGGGCGCCGAGGAGGCACCGGACGCTCCGGGGGAGTACATCCCCGCGCAGCAGGCCGGAGAGCCCCGGCCGCAGCCCGGATCCCCGCACCACCCGGAGTCCGGCCCGCCCGAGGGCCAGGAGCCCCACGCCTCCCACCCGGACGGCCAGGAACCCTACGCCTCGTACCCGGACGGCCAGGAACCCTACGCCTCGTACCCGGACGGCCAGGAACCCTACGCCTCCCACCCGGACGGCCGGGACGCCTTCGCGCCGGGCGCGGACACCGGTCAGTACGCGGCGGTGCCGCAGCAGCAGTACGGCGAATGGGACGCGCAGCAGTACCAGGGTGCCGACTACCAGCAGTACGGGAACGCCCCGTACCAGGACCCCTCGTACGGCACGCCCCAGGCGCAGCAGCACGCCGTCGACCCGTACCAGCAGAACGTCTACGACCCCTACGGCTACGCACAGCAACAGCAACAGCAACAGCAACAGCAACAGCAACAACAACAACAGCAACAGCCGTACGACCCGCAGGCCCCGGGCTACGACCCGCAGGCGGCGGCGTACGCCCCCGGGACCGGATACGGCGGGCAGGTCCCGTACGCCCCGCAGAACCCCGACGAGAACTCCGCCCCGGGCCAGAACCCGTGGCCGACCGGTAACGCATCGCGAGGCGAGTCCGAGTGAAGTCCAGCAACCTGTCCCTGATCGCGGGCATCGTCGCCCTCGCCGCCGTCACCGGATTCGCCGCGCTCACCGCGCCCGGAGACACGGCCGCGGCGGAGCCGAAGGCGGCCCCCCGGCTGCCGGTGGAGCGGTCCAGCCTGCTCTGCCCGTCGTCCGGCCGCGCGGATCTCGCGAAGACGACGTACACCTCCTTCACCCCGGCGTCCGGTACCGGCGGCGGAGAGGCTGGTACTGCCGAACTGATGTCGTCCACGGCCGCGGCGGCCGACGACAAGGACGACAAGAAGGACGACAAGGACGACAAGGGCAAGAAGAAGGACGACGGGAAGAAGGAGGAGAAGAAGGCGGATCCCACGAAGCCGGTCGTCTCCCTCAAGGAGCCCGGCAAACCCGTCACCGCCGACGTGTCCGCCGCCGACGCCCCCGCACTGGTCGGCACCGCCACCGGCCGTCTTGCCCCCGGCTGGACCGCTCAGCAGACCACCACGGTCGAGGCGGGTTCCCGAGGTCTGCTCGGCATCAGCTGCACCGCCCCGGGCACGGACTTCTGGTTCCCGGCCGCGAGCACCGCGAAGTCCCGCGAGGACTACGTCCACCTCACCAACCCGGACGACACCGCGGCCGTCGCCGACATCGAGCTGTACGGCCCGAAGGGCCTCCTCAAGTCGGAGGTGGGCGAGGGCATCACGGTCCCGGCCCGATCGGGCGTACCCGTTCTGATCTCCACGCTGACCAGTGAGGCGATCGAGGACGTGACCGTCCACGTCACCACACGCACCGGTCGGGTGGGCGCCGCCGTCAGGACCGCCGACGAGAAGACCGGCAGCGACTGGCTGCCCGCCTCCACGGCGCCGAACGGCACCCTGGTGCTCCCCGGCATCCCGGCGGACGCCACGTCGGTCCGCCTCGTCGCCTTCGTGCCGGGCGACGACGACGCCGACCTGAAGATCCGACTGCTGGGCAAGACCGGTGCGTTCGCGCCACTCGGAAACGAGGACCTGCACGTCAAGTCGAAGATGACCGCGGGCGTCGATCTGAAGGACATCACCCGGGGCGAGCCCGGCTCGCTGATGCTGACCCCGGTGAAGGGCGGCAAGGGCACCCCGGTGGTCGCCGCGCTGCGCGTGGTCCGGGGCAAGGGCGACGGTCAGGAGTCCGGCTACATTCCGGCGAGCGGTCCGGTGGGCGCGCAGGCGACCGTGGCCGACAACCGGGCCAAGGGATCGACCCTCTCGCTCACCGCGCCGGGCGCCACCGCCACCGTGAAGGTCATCGCCTCCGCGGGCAGCGAGGGCGGCGAACAGACCGTCAAGACGTACACGGTCAAGGGCGGAACCACTCTCGCGTTCGAGCCGCCCGTGCCGTCGGGGCTCAAGGGCGGCTACGCGCTGACGGTCCGCACGGAATCGGGCGGGCCGGTCCACGCCGCACGCACCCTGAGCCTCCCGCAGGACGGCGTCCAGATGTTCACGGTGCAGACTCTGGCCGACGACCGGGGAACGGTGTCGGTCCCCTCGGCGGTGCAGGACCTCTCGGTGCTGGACGACTGAGCCGGACGACCGAGCGGGACGGATACGACGACCGCGAACGGGGCGAGCGCCGCGGGCGGCACCACTCGATGGTGTCGACCGCGGCGCTCGCCCCGTTCGCCCATCCCATTCGTTCGTCCCGTTCGTCCCGTTCGTTCCGGCCGGTTCCTTCGTCCCCTTCGGTCCGGCCCTCCCGGCTGCCCCGGGCCGTGCTCCTACTCCTGCCCGTACCGCGGGTCCACCGACTCCGGCGACAGCCCGAGCAGGTCCGCGACCTGCTCCACCACGACCTCGTGCACCAGCAGGGCCCGCTCGTCGCGGTTCTTGGCGCGGATTTCGACGGGCCGCCGGTAGATGACGATCTGTGCCGGCCGGTTCTTCTCCGCGGAGACCGCGTGCCCGAGTGGAACGGTCTCCTCCGCGGCCTCCGGTGCGGCGATCCCCGGCACGTCCAGGACCATGAAGTCGACATCGGCGAGCTGCGGCCAGCGCCGCTCCAGCCGTTCCACGGAGTCCTGCACCAGATCACGGAAGCTCTCCGCCCTGCTGACCGAGAGCGGCACCTGCGGCGGGGCGACGGGTCCGCGCATGCCGCGGCCATGACGGTCGCGACGGCGTGGGCGCGGCTCTGACGAGTGGGGCGGTACGGGACTGTCCATCACCGACGCAGGGTAACTCCCGGGCCGACGGAAGGATCGCCGTTGTCTGACGGAGCGTCGGTCTGTCCAATCCTGAACAATCCGGCCAAGCGGCAGGCCGTTTCAAGCCCGGCTGTCGATCGTTGATCTCCCGCCGAATGACAGCTTTTGTGCTGAGAAGTGACCGGAATCGTTGACGTCGTGACCTGGGTTTTTCCGCTTCCTTGCAGGTCAGAAGGTTGTCCGAAAGATGATTGTGCGGGAGGTCACAGGGCGACACGGTGGGGTGACCTGGGGGAGAGTCGTCGCAGCCCGCTCAAGAGTGCGGTACCGTCCAACATCGTGAGCCCTGTACGTCGCTGTTCGCGCACCGCGTGCGGCCGCCCTGCCGTCGCGACACTGACGTACGTCTATGCCGACTCGACTGCGGTCCTCGGCCCGCTCGCCACCTACGCCGAGCCCCACTGCTACGACCTCTGCGCCGAGCACAGTGAGCGGCTGACCGCGCCGCGCGGCTGGGAGGTCGTCCGGCTCTCCGATCCCTCCGCCCCCACGCGCCCCAGCAGCGACGACCTCGAAGCGCTCGCCAACGCCGTACGGGAAGCAGCACGTCCGCACGAGCGGGGCGGCGACGGAAGGAACGGGGGCCCGCAGACAGCGGACCCGATGGAAGTCGCCCGCCGGGGCCACCTGCGCGTGCTGCGCTCCCCGGACTCCTGAACCGGTCCCGGCACGGTGCTGCTGAACCGGTCCTGCTGAACGACCCCACCGTCCGATCGTGCTGAACGACCCCACCGTCCGATCGTGCTGAACGATTCCGCCGTCCGATCGTGCTGAACCGTCTCACCGCACCGGTTCTGCTGAACGGTTCCCCTGCCCCGCAGCCACGCGCGTGAGGACGTCCTCGCCGACGGCCGGGGATTCCGGACGCCCGAGACACCCGAGACACCCGAGATGCCCAAGACGCCCGAGACGCCCGAGACCCCGCGATGCGCCCCGACCGTCGCCGGGTAGTTTGGGCGGTCCGCAGAAATCTCAGGAGGACCGGCCCGTGGCTGCTGATCTGTCGCAGATCGTGAAGGCGTACGACGTACGCGGCGTGGTGCCCGACCAGTGGGACGCATCGCTGGCCGAACACTTCGGCGCGGCGTTCGTCGAGGTGACGGGTGCGGACGCGATCGTGATCGGCCACGACATGCGTCCCTCGTCGCCCGGTCTCGCGGGTGCCTTCGCGCGAGGTGCGACGGCTCGTGGCGCGGACGTCACCCTGATCGGCCTCTGCTCGACCGACCAGCTGTACTTCGCCTCCGGCAGCCTCGGCCTCCCCGGCGCGATGTTCACCGCCTCGCACAACCCGGCGCAGTACAACGGCATCAAGCTCTGCCGGGCGGGCGCCGCCCCGGTGGGCCAGGACACCGGTCTCGCCGAGATCCGTGCCCTTGTCGAGCGGTGGTCCGGGGCCGGCGCACCGGAGCCGGCCGCCACCCCCGGCACCGTCACCGAACGCGAGACGCTCCCGGACTACGCGGCGCACCTGCTGTCCCTGGTCGACCTCGGATCGATCCGCCGGCTGAAGGTCGTCGTCGACGCGGGCAACGGCATGGGCGGTCACACCGTTCCCACCGTCTTCGCGAAGCTCCCCGTCGACCTCGTACCGATGTACTTCGAGCTCGACGGCACGTTCCCGCACCACGAGGCCAACCCCCTCGACCCGAAGAACATCGTCGACCTCCAGGCCCGCGTCGTCGCCGAGGGCGCGGACCTGGGTCTCGCCTTCGACGGCGACGCGGATCGGTGCTTCGTCGTGGACGAACGCGGCACCGGTGTCTCCCCGTCCGCGATCACAGCCCTGGTCGCGGCCCGGGAACTCGCCCGCAACGGTGGCACGGGCACCGTCATCCACAACCTGATCACCTCCCTCTCGGTCCCCGAGGTGGTCCGCGAACACGGCGGTACCCCGGTCCGCACCCGCGTGGGCCACTCCTTCATCAAGGCGGAGATGGCCGAGCACGCTGCGCTCTTCGGCGGTGAGCACTCCGCGCACTACTACTTCCGCGACTTCTGGAACGCCGACACGGGCATGCTCGCCGCGCTGCACGTGCTGGCCGCACTCGGTGGACAACCGGGGCCGCTGTCGGAACTCGTCGCCCAGTACGACCGCTACGCCGGCTCGGGCGAGATCAATTCCACGGTCGCCGACCAGCCGGGCCGCACAGCCGCGGTGCGCGCGTCCTTCGCACCCCGCGACGGTGTCACGACGGACGACCTGGACGGGCTTACCGTCACCGGCCCGGACTGGTGGTTCAACCTGCGTGCCTCCAACACGGAACCGCTGCTGCGACTGAACGTCGAGGCACGCGACGAGAAGACGATGACCGCGGTGCGGGACGAGGTGCTGGCGATCGTCCGGGAGCAGACCCCGTAGGGGCGAAGCCCCACGGACGGCCACCGGGCACGGGCACGAGGTCGAGGACGGGCGGAGACGGCTTCCGGACACGGGTACGGGTACACGAGTACGGGCACGAGGCGGCCGGGCGGCCGGGCGGCCATCGGGCACGGGGACAGGGCGATACGGGGGGACGGCCCCGCGAGGGCCGGGGCGCGTTCTGCCGACCTCGGAACGCCACGCGCCGCCCGCCCCGGCGCCCGTGCCCGGCCCGTCCCCGTTCAGGCCCGCGCGTCCCCGGCCCCGGCCCGGCCCGCGCCCGCCGAACCCCGACGGTAGGCTGACGTCGCCCGGTCCACGTGTCGGCGAACCGCTTGTCGCCTGTCTGCTCGCGTGTCTGCTCGCGTGTGTGTCCGTCCGGAATGCCTGCCCGTCCGGAACAACTGCCCGTCCGGAACGTCTGTCCGGAACAACTGTCCGCGCGGAACAACCGTCCGTCCGAATGCCCGAAGGGACCCACCCCATGCCGCTCGAAGCCGGCCTCCTGGAGATCCTCGCCTGCCCGGCCTGCCACTCCCCGCTCGAAGACCGGTCGGCGGCCGACACGCCCGAGCTGGTCTGCACCGGTGAGGACTGCGGCCTGGCCTACCCGGTACGGGACGGCATCCCCGTCCTCCTGGTCGACGAGGCCCGCCGCCCCGCGTAACGGCATCCGTGCCCGAAGACGCACGGTGATCAGCATGTGATCGGAGGACCGTCCCCATGCTCGACGAGTCGCTGCTCGACGCCCCGGAGGCCCTGGCCCGAGCTGACCGCCGCGATCTGCTGCGCGGCGCGGCCGAGGCCGGTGCCCGGGTCCGCACCGCCGCCCGGCACGCGGTGGAGGCCGGGATCGCCGGGCTGAATCCGGAAGGCCGCCCCCGCGCCGTCCTCGTCGCGGGGGCGGGCACCGCCGCGGCGGGCGTCGCCGATCTGGTCGGCGCCCTGGCGGGAGCCTCCGCACCCGTCACCCGCATCCATCCCACCGGAGTCGCCCCCGCCGCGGGCGCCATGCGCTGGACGCTTCCCGGCTGGGCCGGCTCGGTGGACCTGCTGCTGATCGTCACCGCCGACGGCTCGGAGCCCGGCCTCTCCCTCCTCGCCGAGCAGGCGTACCGACGCGGTTGCAGCGTCGTCGCCGTCGCCCCGAGGAACTCACCACTGCGCGAGACGATCGACGGCGCGCACGGGCTCCTCGTACCCATGGCCACCGCCCCGCACGGCGAGTACGACGCGGAGACGGCGGCGGCCGGACCGGGCACGCTCTGGGCCCTGTTCACCCCGCTGCTCGCGCTGCTCGACCGCGTCGGCCTGGTCACCGCGCCCGCCGAGGCGCTGCAAGGCGTCGCGGACCGCCTCGACCGCACGGCGGAACGCTGCGGCCCGGCCATCGCCACGTACAGCAACCCGGCGAAGACCCTTGCGGCCGAACTCGCCGACAGCCTTCCCCTCATCTGGTCGGAGGGCGAGTCCGCGGGCCCGGTCGGCCGGAGGTTCGCGGCGGTCCTCGCCGAATTGTCCGGGCGTCCGGCCCTCGCCGCCGAACTCCCCGAGGCGCTGACCGCCCACGGAGCGCTGCTGACGGGCGCTTTCGCCGCCGGAGCCGATCCGGACGACTTCTTCCGCGACCGGGTCGAGGAGTCGGAACCCCTGCACGCCCGAGTCGTGCTGCTCCGCGACCGTCCCGCCGGCGGCCTCAGCGCCGGTCCGGCTGCCCGCGAACTGGCCCTGGGCCACGACACGGCGATCAGCGAACTCGAACCCGACGAGGGCACCGGGCTCGAAGCCCTCGCCGAACTCCTGGCGGTCACCGACTTCGCCGCCGTCTACCTGGCGCTGGCGTCGTCGGCCCACGCCTGACGGCGCCCGCGCGGCGTCGCCGACCGGCCCGTCCCCGCGCCCCGGTCGCCGCTCGGACCCCGTCCCGCCCCCGCTCCCCGTTTCCGCCCCCCGCCCCCCGATCACGCACCTCACAAGGACGAACCATGGACCGGCTCTCCAACACCGTGCGCCCTTATGCCTGGGGCTCCACCACCGCCATACCGGAGCTGCTCGGCATCGCCCCCACCGGCGAACCCCAGGCCGAGATGTGGATGGGCGCCCACCCGGGAGCGCCCTCCCGCCTCACCCGCCCCACCAGCACCGGAGAGGCGGGCCCGGAACGCCCCCTCACCGAGGTCATCGCCGCCGACCCCGAGCGCGAACTGGGCCGGGCCACCGTCGAGAAGTTCGGCCCCCGCCTGCCCTTCCTCCTCAAGCTCCTCGCCGCGGGCGCCCCGCTCTCCCTCCAGGTCCACCCCGACCTCGCCCAGGCCGAACGGGGATTCGCGGACGAGGAACGCCGGTCCGTCCCGATCGACGCCCCCCACCGCACCTACAAGGACGCCAACCACAAGCCCGAACTGATCTGCGCGCTCACCCCCTTCGCCGGACTGTGCGGCTTCCGTCGCCCCGCCGACGCCGCCGGGACGATGGCCGCGCTCGGCGTCGACTCCCTCAAGCCGTACGTCGACCTCCTCGGCGCCCACCCCGAGGAGGCGGCACTGCGCGAGGTCCTCACCGCGATCCTCTCCGCCGATCCGGCGGAGACGACAGGGACGGTGAACGAGGCGGCGGCCGCCGCCGAACGCCTCGGCGGTGCACATGCCCCGTACGCGCGGATCGCCCACCACTTTCCCGGCGACCCCGGTGTCCTCGCGGCGATGCTGCTGAACTACGTCGAGCTCCAGCCCGGCGAAGCCCTCTTCCTCGGCGCCGGTGTCCCGCACGCGTACCTCGACGGCCTCGGCATCGAGATCATGGCCAACTCGGACAACGTGCTGCGCTGCGGACTCACGCCCAAACACATCGACGTGCCCGAGCTCCTGCGCATCGTCCGCTTCGAGGCGACCGATCCGGGAATCCTGCGCCCCGAGGCGTCCCCGTCCGGCGAGGAACTGTACGAGACGCCCGTGGACGAGTTCCGCCTCTCACGCTTCGACCTGTCACCCGGCGCCGACCCCGTCGACCTGACCCGGGACACCCCGCAGATCCTGCTCTGCACCGCGGGCGCCCCGAAGGCGGGCACGCTCGGCCTCACACCGGGCGCCTCGGTCTTCGTACCCGCCGGAGAAAAGGCCGAAGTGTCCGGTACGGGAACCCTGTTCCGCGCCACAGTGGTGGCCTGACGAATCTTCCGCACCGGCGACTGCAACAATGTCCGGCCGTACCGCGGCGCCAGGTCCGCGGCTCCGGAGAAGGGACACCAGGCACCCATGAGTGCGTCAGGCGGAACCAAGGCGATCGTGGCGGCACTCGGCGCCAACCTCGCGATCGCCGTGGCCAAATTCGTCGCGTTCCTGTTCAGCGGCTCGTCGTCGATGCTCGCGGAGAGCGTCCACTCCGTCGCCGACTCGGGCAACCAGGGCCTGTTGCTGCTCGGCGGCAAGAAGGCCCGGCGCGAGGCCACCCCCCAGCACCCCTTCGGTTACGGGCGCGAGCGCTACATCTACGCCTTCCTCGTCTCCATCGTGCTGTTCTCGGTCGGTGGCATGTTCGCGGTGTACGAGGGCTACGAGAAGATCAAGCAACCGCACGAGATCGAGTCCTGGTACTGGCCGGTGGGCGTGCTCGTCTTCGCGATCATCGCCGAGGGCTTCTCCTTCCGTACGGCCATCAAGGAGTCCAACGAGACCCGCGGATCGCTGTCCTGGCGGGAATTCATCCGCCGGGCGAAGGCCCCCGAACTCCCCGTCGTGCTCCTGGAGGACTTCGGTGCGCTGATCGGCCTCGTCCTGGCCCTCGCTGGTGTCGGCCTGGCCCTGGCCACCGGCAACGGTGTGTGGGACGGCGTCGGCACCCTCTGCATCGGCGTCCTGCTGATCATCATCGCGATCGTCCTCGCCGCCGAGACGAAGTCCCTGCTGCTCGGCGAGGCCGCGGGCGCCGACCAGGTCGAGAAGATCAAGGCCGCCGTCGTCGACGGCGACACGGTCACCGGCGTCATCCACATGCGCACGCTCCACCTCGGCCCGGAAGAACTGCTGGTCGCCGCCAAGATCGCGGTGCAGCACGACGACACCGCCGCCGAAGTCGCCAACGCCATCAACGCCGCCGAGACCCGCATCCGCGAGGCAGTTCCGATCGCCCGCGTCATCTACCTCGAACCGGACATCTACAGCGAGGCGGCCGCGGCGGCGGGCACCAATCCGGGCCGGGCCCCGGGCGATGCCCCGACCACCCCGGCGGATTCCGGACACTGACCCGGGGCCGCCGTTTCAGGCCGTCGTACCCACCGGCGGCCCCGGGCCGGCACCCACCCCACGGCCCACCCCACGGCCCACCCCACGGCCCGTCCCCTTGGCCCCCGACGGCACCACCACTCCGGCACACCCGGATTCCTCGCCCTCCCGCCCTCTCCGCCCGCCCTTCCCCCGGCATGTTCCCGGCCACCCGCGATCCCGGGTGGGCTGGGAGCGGCCGGGGCGATCGGTGTAGATTCGACGGCAGTGTCAGACGTCGCTGCTGATGGCGGTCGATCGGTCCGCGCACGGACCGGCCGAGGGAGAGAGGGCCTCCGACGGACTGCGCTGTGAGCACCGGGCATTCGTGTGCCCGCTGCCGCAGAGCCAGCCGCCCACCTCGACACCCATCACGAGGAGCAGCCCGTTATGACGACGGTCACCAACCGACAGGACTTCAAGGTCGCCGACCTCTCCCTCGCGGCGTTCGGCCGCAAGGAGATCACCCTCGCCGAGCACGAGATGCCCGGCCTGATGTCGATCCGCAAGGAGTACGCCGCCGCGCAGCCGCTGTCCGGCGCCCGCATCACCGGTTCGCTGCACATGACCGTGCAGACGGCCGTGCTGATCGAGACCCTGGTCGCCCTCGGCGCTGAGGTCCGCTGGGCCTCCTGCAACATCTTCTCCACGCAGGACCACGCCGCCGCGGCCATCGCCGTGGGCCCGAACGGCACCCCGGAGGACCCGCAGGGCGTCCCGGTCTTCGCCTGGAAGGGCGAAACGCTCGAAGAGTACTGGTGGTGCACGGAGCAGGCCCTGACCTGGCCGAACACCCCCACCGGCGGCCCCAACATGATCCTCGACGACGGTGGTGACGCCACCCTCCTCGTCCACAAGGGCGTCGAGTTCGAGAAGGCCGGCTCCGCCCCGGACCCGTCGACCGCGGACAGCGAGGAGTACGCCCACATCCTCACCCTGCTGAACCGCACCCTCGGCGAGTCCCCCCAGAAGTGGACCCAGCTGGCGTCCGAGATCCGCGGTGTCACCGAAGAGACCACGACCGGTGTGCACCGGCTGTACGAGATGCACCGCGAGGGCACCCTCCTCTTCCCGGCGATCAACGTCAACGACGCCGTCACCAAGTCCAAGTTCGACAACAAGTACGGTTGCCGCCACTCCCTGATCGACGGCATCAACCGCGCCACCGACACCCTCATCGGCGGCAAGACCGCGGTCGTCTGCGGCTACGGCGACGTCGGCAAGGGCTGCGCGGAGTCGCTGCGCGGCCAGGGCGCCCGCGTGATCATCACCGAGGTCGACCCGATCTGCGCGCTGCAGGCGGCGATGGACGGCTACCAGGTCACCACGCTCGACGAGGTCGTCGACAAGGCCGACATCTTCGTCACCACCACGGGCAACAAGGACATCATCATGGCCGCCGACATGGCCAAGATGAAGCACCAGGCCATCGTCGGGAACATCGGCCACTTCGACAACGAGATCGACATGGCCGGCCTGGCGAGGACCCCCGGCATCGTCAAGGACGAGGTCAAGCCGCAGGTCCACACCTGGACGTTCTCCGACGGCAAGGTCCTCATCGTGCTGTCCGAGGGCCGCCTGCTCAACCTGGGCAACGCCACCGGTCACCCGTCGTTCGTGATGTCCAACTCCTTCGCGGACCAGACCCTGGCCCAGATCGAGCTGTACACCAAGCCCGAGGAGTACCCCACCGACGTCTACGTGCTGCCCAAGCACCTGGACGAGAAGGTCGCCCGTCTCCACCTCGACGCACTCGGCGTCAAGCTGACGACCCTCCGTCCCGAGCAGGCCGCCTACATCGGTGTCGAGGTCGAGGGCCCGTACAAGCCGGACCACTACCGCTACTGACCCCGTCGTCGGCGACCCGCACCCGTCACCGCCGGTGGCCCGGCCCGTCCCGGGACGGGCCACACGCACCACCAGCGGTCGGTGACACCCGGCCGCCGACGGACAGAACAGTCTCGGCAGCAGTCACGAGAGCAGGCCCCCGCACCCCCGTGTCGGGGGCCTGCCCCGTACCGAGCCCGCTCGGTGCGACACCCGTTCAGCCCGAGGAACCTCGAAGGACCCCATGCCCCGCGGTCGATATTCGCTCCACGATCCTCACGATCACACCTTCCTCGGCGAAGAACACTTCCAATGCGCCCCCGGACCCTCCGGCTGGCGTTACGTCTCCCGGACCACCACCCCTTCCGGCGACCACCTCGGCTCCGTCGACCTCACGCTCGACGAGCTGGGCCGCCCCATCCGTCTCGAACTCCACACCGCGAGTTGGCAGGTCCGCGGCGCCGCCCTGGACGGCGTCACCTGGGTCCGCACCGACCCGACCGGAAGCCATGCCACGGAAGGCAATGTGGGCGCCCACGCCTTCACCGGCACATCCCCCGCTTTCCTCGTCGCGACGGCGCGACTGCTGCGTCTCACCCCCGATTCCCCCGCGGCCCGCGTCCGGCTGCTCGCCTTCACGGACCCGGTCCTCGCCCCCCGTACCGTCGACCAGTCCTGGGCACTGGTGAACAGTGAAGCGCACGCCACTGACAACGGCCCCCTGGTTGTGGACGAGTACCAGGTCAGCGCACTGGACACCGGTGAGCGGCACGTCGTGCATCTCGCCGGCGACGTGGTCCTCGCGGCTCCCGGGATCGAACTCGAAGACCTGGAATCGCCGCCCTCACCGCGTTAGGCGGGCGGTTCCCACCGTGTCAGGCGGGTGGCGCGAACCGCGTCGAAGCGGGCTTCGAGCTGTTCCCCTCTTCCACCGCCGACGGCGTCGATGCCGCCGGGGCAACCGCCCCCGCGCGCCCTCCGGGCAGCCCGGCCGCGACGGCCGAAGCGGACGGACTGCCCCCGCCCACCGGTCCCTCGTCCGACCGCTCCTTTTCCACCGAGCCGACGTCGCTCGCCCGCCCCGCCTGTCCCCGGCGGTCCGTCCGACCGGCATCGGCTGTTCCGGGTGCGGCCCCGTCCCTCCCGGCGTCGAGCACCCGCCGCGCGTCCCGGGCCTGCCGTTCGTGCACCACCGCCGCCAGATACGCCCCGGCGGGCACCCCCGGGGGAACCGGAACCCCGGTCCGGGCCGCCAGCTCGCCCGCCAGCCGCTCCGCCATCGAGCCGCCGATCCGCGCATCGAGTTGATGGACGCGCGTCAGGTACTGCCGTATCGCCAGCCACAGGCCGTCCGGCACCCCCGACAGATCCAGCGCGGCGAATCGCCCGACCAACCACGGAGGCGGGGGCGGCACGGCCGCAGCCCGTCCCGCCGGCACCCGTTCCCGCACGACGAGCGTCCCCGCGAACACGTCTCCCAGGCGACGCCCCCGTTCCGACACCAGGGAAGCGACGCAGGCGATCACGCCGAACGTCATCAGAATCTCGACAACGCCCATGGCACCGCGCATCATCGCGTGCCGGAAACGGATCGGCCCCCCGTCGTCCCTGACCACCCGCAGCCCGCACACCAGCTTCCCCAGCGAACGTCCGTGGCTGAGCGTTTCCACCGCGATCGGTCCACCGACCAGCACCAGCAGGAACGCCGCGAGGGATATCGCCGCCACCGCCGCCTCGTCCAGTGTCGACACCGCGAGGACCAGCCCGATCAACACCAGGACGAACGCCGCGCCCACCACGACGAGGTCGATGGCCAGCGCGAGCATCCGGCTCGGCAGTTTCGCCGGCCGCAGGCCCAGTACCACCGCGTCCCCGGTCACCAGTTCATTCATCGCGCCCCATCCCCTCGCCGGCCTTCCCTGCCCCTTGGGCACTCAGTCTGCCAAGCTGACCCGCAGCGCGCCGTCGTAGTACGACCCCGTACGCACTCTCGCCTGGAGCAGCAGCCGACCATGGACCTCGATGTCTTCGTGACCGCCCACCGCACGGAGTGGGACCGCCTGGACCACCTCCTGCGCCGCGGGCGTCGGCTCACCGGTGAGGAGGCCGACGAACTCGTCGAGCTCTACCAGCGCACGGCCACCCACCTCTCCCTCGTCCAGTCCAGCGCGCCGGACGCACTGCTCGTCGCACGGCTCACCCAACTCGTCGCCCGCGCCAGGTCCACGGTGACGGGAACCCGACGCGCCTCGTGGCGCGATGCCACCCGCTTCCTGACCGCCGGATTCCCCGCCGCGGTCTACCGGTCCCGGCACTGGTGGGTACCCACAGCCGTCCTCGCCACGCTGCTGGCCGCGATCATCGGCTGGTGGATCGGCACGCATCCGGAGGTCCAGTCGGCCATCGCGGCCCCGGACGACCTCCGTCGCCTGACCAGCCCCGGCGGTGAGTACGAGACCTATTACTCCAGCCACCCCGCCGCATCGTTCGCGGCCCAGGTGTGGACGAACAATGCCAGGGCCGCGGCCCTGTGCCTGGTGCTGGGCGCGTTCCTCGGCATACCGGTGGTCTGGGTTCTCTTCCTCAACGTGCTCAACCTCGGCGTCGGCATCGGCCTCATGTCCTCGGCAGGCCGCCTCGACACCTTTATGGGGCTGATCCTTCCGCACGGCCTGCTCGAACTCACCGCGGTCTTCGTCGCGGCGGGCACCGGTCTCCGTCTGGGCTGGACCGTCATCGACCCGGGCCCGCGCAGCCGCCGAACGGCTCTCGCACAAGAAGGCCGTGCCGCGATCGGTATGGCCATCGGGCTCGCCCTGGTGCTGTTCGTCTCGGGCGTCATAGAAGGCTTCGTCACCCCGTCCGGTCTCCCGACGTGGGGCCGGATCACCATCGGCGTCGTCGCCGAGGCCGCCTTCCTCGCGTACGTCTACGTTCTCGGCGGCCGAGCGGCGCGAGCCGGAGACGGCGGGGACATCGAGGCAGCGGAACGCAGCGCCGAACTGCCGGTCGCCGCCTGATGTGCGTGCACCCCCGCTGACCTGCTAGTCTGCTCACCTCCCCGAAAGACTGTTGACACAGTCGCGCAGGGGAGGTAGATTCTAACGGTTGCCACGGACTGGACAGGTCCGAGCCAGGCGGCTAGTCTCTACTCCGCCTCCTGCAGAAATTTGAAATTTCCGCAGGATCCTTGATTCTCTTCATTCGGATGCCGAAGCCGTTCAGAGCGGCTGAATCCTTCTGATAAAGTCGAATCCGCCGAAAGGCAAAAGACCACTCCAACGGTCGACCGGAATTGAATTCCGAACCGGAAACGGAACGGAAAGAGAATCTGGTAGGGTTGGAATCGCCGGAAAGGGAAACGCGAAAGCGTGGAACTGGAAAGCGGCCCCGCTTCGACCGGGGGTCGGACACTGAAAAGGGTCTGATAGAGTCGGAAAC
>NZ_JBIBYN010000013.1:0-9686 GCF_043083325.1 Streptomyces sp. NPDC014734
AACGCCTCGAAGAACCTCGCCTTCAGGTCTCCAAAATCCACGATCCCCGCAACTCCCTGAACAACAGGGTGTTGCGGGGATCAATAGAACCCGCCCTTGCGGCGCGGGCCCTCGGTGCTGTGCCCCGGTGGCACGGGAAAGCGGATCAGACGGCGACCAGGTCGCAGACGAAGATCAGCGTCTCGCCGGGAGCGATGCGGCCGCCACCGGCGCCGCGGTCGCCGTAGGCGAGGTGCGCGGGGATGGTCAGCCGACGGCGACCGCCGACCTTCATGCCCTGCACTCCCTTGTCCCAACCGGCGATGACCTGGCCGGCACCGAGCTGGAACTGCAGCGGGGTGCCGCGGTTCCAGGAGGCGTCGAACTCCTCGCCCGAGGAGAAGGCGACACCCACGTAGTGGACGGAGACCTGATCGCCCGCCTTCGCCTCGGCGCCGTCGCCCTCCCAGATGTCCTTGATCTCCAGGTCGGCCGGCGGCTCGCCCTCCGGGAAGTCGATCTCGGGCTTTTCGATGTTCACGGACTTGCTCCTCGTGATGGTGAACTGGGCAACCGGGACAGTCTTACATCTTCGCCAGCAGGTCCACCGCGAACACCAACGTGGACTTCGCGGGGATGGTCTGCTGGGCCTGGTCGCCGAACCCCTGGTCCGGCGGGACGACAAGGAGCACCCGGCTGCCGACCTTCTTCCCGACCAGACCGTTCTTGAGACCCTTCAGGGTCACCTGGGCGAGCGGGAAGGTCTGGGTCTTGCCCGTGGTGTAGGTGCTGTCGAACGTCTTGCCGTCCTTCCACACCAGGCCCACGTAGTTCACGATGACGCTGTCGGTGTCCTTCACGACCTCGCCCTTGGACTCCAGGACGTAGTTGGACACCAGCTTCGCCGGCGGGGTGCTCTTGGACGGGATGGTGACGCTCGGGGCCTTGCCGTCGGTGTTGGTGCCGACCTTCGGCAGGTCGATGTCGTCCTGGGCGACCGGCGTTCCCTCGGCGGACTTCGGGACCTGGATCGCCTTCAGGACGTCGACGACGAAGACCAGCGTGGAGTTGGGCTTGATGTCGCCCTGCCCCTGCGCCCCGTAGCCGAGGTCCGGCGGAATGACCAGCTGGACCCGGCTGCCGACCTTCTTGCCGACGAGCCCCTTGTCCCACCCCTGGATGACCATTCCCGCGCCGAGGGTCAGGTCGAAGGGCTTGCGGTCGAAGCTGTTGTCGAAGGGCTTGTCGGAGTCCCAGGACTGGCCGAGGTAGTTGACCTGGATCGCGTCGCCGTTCTTGAGGGCGGCGCCGTCACCCTGGCTGAGGACCTTGGTCTTGAGCTCCTTGGGCGGGTTCCCCGAGCCCTTGGAGAGGGTGGGCTTCTCCCCGAACTTGGATCCCGCGGTGATGGCGGGGAACTCCGATCCGGAGTCGTTGTCATTGCCACAGGCCCCCGTCAGCAGCAACAGGGGGACGACGAGAAGGCCGGCAAGTCGGCGCACTGGTTCCTCAGATCTCAGACGGCACGGTTGGTTGGGTCCCCGCCACTCTAGGACGTGCGCGGGGCCCCGTACGAGGAACGTACGGGGCCCGCGTCGCGTCACTCTCCGAGGGTGGACGGTGCGGCCTCACATGCCCGCGATCAGCTTTTCGACCCGGTCGTCCACCGAACGGAACGGGTCCTTGCACAACACCGTGCGCTGCGCCTGGTCGTTGAGCTTCAGATGGACCCAGTCGACGGTGAAGTCCCGGCGCTGCTCCTGCGCCCGGCGGATGAAGTCGCCGCGCAGCCGTGCCCTGGTGGTCTGCGGGGGCACGGACTTGCCCTCGAAGATCTTCAGGTCGTTGCAGACCCGGGCGGCCTGCCCCTTGCGCTCCAGCAGGTAGTACAGGCCACGACGCCGGTGGATGTCGTGGTAGGCGAGGTCTATCTGGGCGACCCGCGGATGCGACATGGTCATGTTGTGCTTGGCCCGGTACCGGTCGATGAGCTTGTACTTCATCACCCAGTCGATCTCGGTCTCGATCCGGTCGAGTTCCTCGCTCTCGATCGCGTCGAGCGTGCGCCCCCACAGCTCCAGGACCCGCGCGACCGTTCCGGTGCGGATGCCGCGGCGGTCGACGAAGTCGGCGGCCTTCTCGTAGTACTCGCGCTGCACCTCGATGGCCGATGCCTCGCGGCCGCTCGCCAGGCGCACCTTGCGCTGCCCCGTGGTGTCGTGGCTGACCTCGCGGATCGCCCGGATGGGGTTCTCCAGCGTCAGGTCCCGCATCACGGTGCCCGCCTCGATCATGCGGAGCACCAGGTCGGTCGCTCCGACCTTGAGCAGCATCGTCGTCTCGGACATGTTGGAGTCGCCGACGATGACGTGGAGCCGGCGGTACCGCTCCGCGTCGGCGTGCGGTTCGTCGCGCGTGTTGATGATCGGACGGGACCGGGTGGTGGCGGAGCTGACGCCCTCCCAGATGTGCTCGGCGCGCTGGCTGACGCAGTAGACGGCTCCGCGCGGTGTCTGCAGCACCTTGCCCGCGCCGCAGATCAGTTGCCTCGTGACGAGGAACGGAATGAGGATGTCGGCGAGCCGGGAGAATTCTCCGTGCCGGGCCACGAGATAGTTCTCGTGACATCCGTAGGAGTTTCCCGCCGAATCGGTGTTGTTCTTGAAGAGGTAGACGTCGCCCGCGATTCCCTCCTCGTGCAGGCGGCGTTCGGCATCGACGAGCAGACCTTCGAGAATGCGCTCGCCGGCCTTGTCGTGGGTGACCAGTTCGGTCAGGTTGTCGCATTCGGGGGTTGCATATTCCGGATGCGATCCCACGTCGAGGTAGAGGCGGGCGCCGTTCCGCAGGAAGACATTGCTGCTGCGGCCCCATGACACGACACGGCGGAAGAGGTAGCGCGCCACTTCGTCAGGTGACAGTCGGCGCTGTCCCCTGAACGTGCACGTGACGCCGTACTCGTTCTCCAGCCCGAAAATGCGGCGGTCCATGACTGAACATTACGCCTGATGGCCCGAGCTGAAACCGGGTTCGACAGTACCGTTTCGATCATTTTCCGAACCCCGTGCGGCAACGGCCGTGTGTCCGGGAACTGCGAGGACCTTTTTCGTGGCCAGCAGAACGAGCAGTGCCGCCACCCCACTGGCCCCGGTCACGGCGAAACTCCACCTCGTGCCGCCCAGTTCGACGGCGGGGCCGGCCGCCGCCGCGCCCACGGCCGCGCCCACCCCGAACGTCGTCACGAGCCAGGAGAACGCCTCGGTCACCGTGCCCCGCGGCGCGTGCCGGTCGACCACGATGAACGAGCACGCGACGGCGGGAGCGAGGAACACCCCGGCGAGCGCCGCCAGAGCGGTCATGGGGACCACGCCCGGCGTCAGCGTCAGCGGCAGGTAGCCCACGGCGAGGAGCGCCACGATGAACCTCAGGCGACGCTCCGGCGCCCCGGCCCACTGCCGGGCCCCGTACACCGCTCCGCCGATCAGCGCTCCCAGGCCGAGCGCCGACATCAGCCAGCCGTACACCGATTCCCGGCCGTGGTCGTCGGCGTACGCCACCCCGGCGACCGTGATCGAGCCCAGGGCGAGGCCGACGAAGAAGAACGAGCCGAGCAGCGCCAGCAGCCCCGGCGAGCGCAGCGCGCCCAGCCAGTGCGCCTCACGGGGCGCGGAGCGCCAGGCCCGGGAGGGTTCGGACAGCACGACGGAGAGCGCCCCCAGCACCCCGACGGCGTTGATGACCAGCAGGGCGGCGGCGGGCGACCAGAGCGAGACGAGCAGCGTCACCAGCAACGGCCCCAGGGTGAACATCACCTCCTGGGCGACGGCGTCCATCGCGTAGGCCCGGTGCACCCGCTCCTCGCCGCCCAGCACGGACGGCCACAGGGCCCGCAGGCCGCCCTCCAGGGGCGGGGTGAACAGTCCCGCCACGACCACCGCCGCGCAGGCGACCGGCAGCGAACCCGGACCGGTCAGTGCCAGCAGGGCCATGCCGAGCGCCGACACCACGGCGGCGGGGAGCTGGACGCGCGGCTGGCCGTACAGGTCCACGGCCCGGCCCAGCAGCGGCTGCCCCACCGCGGTGGCCAGCCCGTACACGGCGGTGAGCAGGCCGGCCAGGGTGTAGCTGCCGCCCTCGGCACGGATGAACAGCACGATCGCGATGTGGGCGGTGCCGTTCGGCAGCCGGCCCACCAGGGTCCCCGTCAGCAGTCTGGCGGCGTGCCGCGCCCGGAGGATGTCCAGATATCCGGCGGCCATGTCCCGTCCCTCTCCCTCGGGCGCCCCTGCGGCACCTCGTCCCGCGGTGCCTTCCGGCATCCAGGGGTTTTACGTATAACGTCGAGGGTCATACGTACCATGTGCACAGTCCGCGGGTCCACCACGGCATCTGCCCCGACCGGCCCGGAGGCCCGAGTGACCAGCGCAGCGCAGCCCGCACAGTCGCGGCCCACCAGCCGGGATGTCGCGCGGGCCGCGGGTGTCTCGCAGGCCACCGTCTCGCTGGTGCTCGGGGACAAGTGGCGCGGCCGGGTCTCCGAGGCGACCGCCGGGCGCGTACGGCACGCCGCCGACGACCTCGGCTACCGGCCCAATCTCGCCGCCCGCCATCTCCGTCTCGGCCAGACCAGGACGGCGCTGCTGGTCGTCCCGGCGCTCACCGGCGAGTACTTCGCGCGGGTCTACGCCGGCGCCGCCGCCGTCGCCGCCGAGCACGGCTTCGGGGTGGTCCTCTATCCGTCCCCCGAGGGCACCGGTCCGGCCAGGGACCCCTTCGCCTCGGCGCGCGCCTCCCTCGACGGGGTGATCGCCTCGTCCATGGCCGCGGGCGCGCTCGACGCCCTGCGCGGGGCGGGGCTGCCGCTGGTCATGCTCGACAGCGACCCCGCGGACACCGGAGTCGCGGCCCGGGTCAACCTGGACATCGCCGACGGCATGCGGCAGGTCGCGGAGCACCTGCTGGCGCTCGGTCACCGCCGTTTCCTCCACCTGGCGTCGGCGGTCGACTCCTGGACGTTCGCCGTCCGCGCCCGGGCGTTGCACGACGCCCTGGGGGCGGTGCCGGGCGCCTCGGTGCGGACCGCCCCGGCCGCGCTGGACGTGCAGGCCGGGCGGGAGGCGGCGCACCGGGCGCTCACCGGCCCCGGCCCCCGGCCCTCGGCCCTCGTGTGCGACGACGACATCCTCGCCGCGGGAGCCTGCAAGGCGGCCCACAGACTCGGTCTCCGGGTCCCGGACGATCTGTCCGTGACCGGCTTCGACGACCTGGCCCTGGCCACGGCCGTCGAACCGGAACTCACCACCGTGCGACTGCCGGCGGAACAGGTGGGCGAACGCGGCATGGCCGCCCTGCTGGCCGTCCTGGACGGCCGCCCGGCCGGGTCCGGCAGCCTCCCCGTGCGCCTGGTGCCACGCGGGTCCTCGGCCCCCGCGCCCGCCGACGGCACGCGGACATGACGGTGCCCCGGCCACCGGGAGCGGCGGACCGGGGCGCCGGACGGGCTATTCCACGTCCCCGCCGGAATCGGTGGACTCGGCGGAATCCGTGGAACCCGACGGCTTGTCGGCGGACTTGGTGACGTCCGTCGTGCCGGTGGCGGACTCGGTCCCCTCCTCGGGTTCGGCGTCGGAGGGGGCGTCGGTCGGCGCGGAGCCGCCGTCCGCCTCCAGCAGGCGGGCCAGCTGTCGGCCCACGATCCGCTTGAACTTCCGCTGCTGCGGCCGCGTACGGTCCAGGACCGCCACCTCCAGCCGCTCCGCGGGAATCTCCCGCTCGCTGCCGTTGGGATCGCGGGACAGCGCCTGCACGGCCAGCTTCAGCGCCTCGGCGAGCGTCATCCCGTCGCGGTGCCGCTGGTCGAGGAAGGTGCTGATCTGCTCGGCGTTCCCGCCGACCGCGACCGAGCCGTGCTCGTCGACGATCGAGCCGTCGTGCGGCAGCCGGTAGATCTGGTCGCCCTCCGGCTCGGTGCCGACCTCGGCCACCACCAGCTCCACCTCGTACGGCTTCTCGGCCGCGCTGGAGAAGATGGTGCCGAGCGTCTGCGCGTAGACGTTGGCGAGTCCACGGGCCGTCACGTCGTCGCGGTCGTAGGTGTATCCGCGCAGATCGGCGTAGCGCACCCCGCCGATGCGGAGGTTCTCGTACTCGTTGTACTTGCCGGCGGCGGCAAAACCGATCCGGTCGTAGATCTCGCTGAACTTGTGCAGCGCACGGGACGGGTTCTCGCCGACGAACACAATGCCGTCGGCGTACTGCAGCACCACCAGGCTGCGTCCACGGGCGATGCCCTTGCGGGCGTATTCCGCCCGGTCGGCCATGGCCTGCTGAGGTGAGACATAGAACGGCGTCGACACCGGTTATCCGTCCCTTTCTGTCAGTGACGAGAGCATGAAGGAAGCGCCGGAGCGCCGGTCAGAGCAGCGCGGCGCGCGGGCCGTCGGGCTGCTGCATCCGGTGTTCCAGGATCGAGCGGGCGATCTCGGAGGATTCCGCCTCGGACAGCTTCCGGAAGCCCTCGTCGGTGATGACGGTGACGATCGGGTAGATGCGCCGGGCCACGTCGGGACCACCGGTCGCCGAATCGTCGTCCGCGGCGTCGTACAGCGCCTGGACGACCAGGGTGAGGGCCTGCGGCTCCGTCAGGTCTTCGCGGTAGAGCTTCTTCATCGATCCGCGGGCGAAGATCGAACCGGAGCCCGTTGCCGCGTATCCGGTCTCCTCCGAGCGGCCGCCGGTGACGTCGTACGAGAAGATCCGGCCCTTCCCGCGGTCGATGTCGTAGCCGGCGAAGACCGGCACGATGGCCAGTCCCTGCATGGCCATGCCCAGATTGCCGCGGATCATCGTGGAGAGCCGGTTCGCCTTGCCCTCCAGGGAGAGCCGGGTGCCCTCGACCTTCTCGAAATGCTCCAGCTCCAGCTGGAAGAGCTTGACCATCTCCACGGCCAGACCGGCCGTTCCGGCGATGCCCACCGCCGAGTACTCGTCGGCCGGGAAGACCTTCTCGATGTCGCGCTGGGCGATCATGTTGCCCATCGTCGCCCGCCGGTCGCCGGCCAGGACCACACCGCCGGGGAACGTCGCGGCGACGATGGTCGTACCGTGCGGCGCCTCGATGGCACCCTGCACGGGCGGCAGGCTCCGGTTGCCCGGAAGCATCCCGGGCGCGTGGTCGGACAGGAACTCCATGAACGAAGAGGATCCCGGCGTCAGGAAGGCAGCTGGTAGACGCCCGGTGCTGCGAGTGTTGGCTTCCACGCGTTTCCCTCCAGGTGTGCGACGGCCCAGCGGAAGGTGTCGGGAGCCTCTCCCGACATGCCGGTGACCGAATTGCAGTCGATGCGTTGTGCCACGGACCCTACCCGTCCCGCAGCCGCGATCCACATGAACCGTGAGGGCGGCCGCACGGCGTGCGACGCCGCTTGCGGCCGCGCGGCACGGGCCGGTCGGCCCGTACCGCGCGCGTCCTGATCCACTCCCCCGGGTTCACGTCCGTGAACCGATGTCCGGATCCTTCCGGACCTCTTCGCGGACTACTGTCCGCCCTTCTGGACGAAGGAGCGCACGAAGTCCTCCGCGTTCTCCTCCAGGACGTCGTCGATCTCGTCGAGAACCGAGTCGACGTCGTCGCCCAGCTTCTCCTGGCGCTCCTTGAGGTCGTCGGACGCCTGCGCGTCCTGCGCCTGCTCCTCGACCTCCTCGGTGGAGCGCGTCGCCCTCTGCTGTCCGCCGCCGGTGTCCTTGGTCGCCATCTAGCTCACCCCGCTCGGTTCGAAGCACTTGATCAGACCCTACCCACGGGGTCCGACATCGGCCCGGTACTTGTCCAGACGCCCGGGGTCATCCCGATGATTCCCCGATCACCGTCCTTTCAGCCGCCCGACAGCACCTGGACCAGTTCCTCCGCCGTGCGGCAGCGGTCCAGGAGCTCCTTGACGTGCTCACGAGTGCCCCGGAGCGGTTCCAGGGTGGGCACCCGCTGCAACGAGTCGTGACCGGGCAGATCGAAGATGACCGAGTCCCAGGAGGCAGCGGCCACGTCGTCGGCGAACTGCTCCAGGCAGCGCCCGCGGAAATAGGCCCTGGTGTCCTCCGGGGGCCCCGTGCGGGCCCTGTCGACCGCACCCTCGTCCAGCAGCCGCTTCATCTTCCCTCGGGCCGCCAGACGGTTGTACAGCCCCTTCTCGGGTCTCACGTCGGCGTACTGCAGATCCACCAGGTGCAGGCGCGCGGCGTCCCAGTCCAGGCCGTCACGGCGGCGGTAGCCCTCCATGAGCTCCCGCTTGGCCACCCAGTCGAGCTCGCCGGACAGGCTCATCGGATCGTTCTCCAGCCGGTTGAGCGTGTCCTCCCAGCGGCTCAGCACGTCCTTGGTCTGTTCGTCGGCGTCCGCGCCGTACCGCTCCTCGACGTACTTGCGCCCCAGCTCGAAGTACTCCATCTGGAGCTGCACCGCGGTGAGTGTGCGGCCGCTGCGCAGCGTGACCAGCTGCTTCAGCGTCGGGTCGTGGGAGACGTGGTGCAGGGTGCGCACCGGCTGGTCGACCGCGAGATCGACGTTGATGAAACCGTCCTCGATCATGGACAGGACCAGGGCGGTGGTGCCGAGCTTCAGGTAGGTCGAGATCTCCGACAGGTTCGCGTCGCCGATGATCACATGGAGCCGGCGGTACTTCTCCGCGTCGGAGTGCGGTTCGTCGCGCGTGTTGATGATGGGGCGCTTGAGGGTGGTCTCCAGGCCGACCTCGACCTCGAAGTAATCGGCGCGCTGGCTGATCTGGAAGCCGTGCTCGTGGCCGTCCTGGCCGATTCCCACGCGTCCCGCTCCGGTGACCACCTGGCGGGAGACGAAGAACGGGGTCAGGTGGCGCACGATGTCCGAGAAGGGTGTCTCCCGCTTCATCAGGTAGTTCTCGTGCGTACCGTACGAGGCGCCCTTGTTGTCGGTGTTGTTCTTGTACAGGTGGATCGGCTGGGCGCCCGGGAGCTGCGCGGCGCGCTCGGCCGCCTCGGCCATGATGCGCTCGCCCGCCTTGTCCCAGAGGACGGCGTCCCGCGGATTGGTGACCTCCGGGGAGCTGTACTCGGGGTGCGCGTGGTCGACGTAGAGGCGGGCCCCGTTGGTGAGGATGACATTGGCGAGGCCGATGTCCTCGTCCGTGAGCTGGCTGGAGTCCGCGGTCTCGCGGGCGAGGTCGAAACCTCGCGCGTCCCGCAACGGGTTCTCCTCCTCGAAGTCCCAGCGGGCGCGACGCGCCCGGTGCATCGCCGCCGCGTACGCGTTGACGATCTGGGACGAGGTGAGCATGGCATTGGCGTTGGGATGGCCGGGAACGGAGATCCCGTACTCCGTCTCGATGCCCATTACTCGCCGTACGGTCATGCGGCCCTCCTTGCCCGGCGGCGCTCCCTTGAGGGGCGGCGCTCAAGTACCGCTGCTTGTCCGGTGCCTGTGCGGTGCCCGTTCCCGCACTGCGCGACCGGGCGGTACGCACGAGCCTAGAGCGACTCCGTGCTGGTGGGGAGATCAATTACGTCATTGCTGCGGTGTCGTCGGTGCGGTCCGGAAAAACACCCCGGCTGCGGGTGCCCGGCCGGGCACCCGCAGCCGGGGGGTTTCCGAGAGCGGGTTCCGGAGGAAGTGGCGCCCCCCCGGGGGGGGGGGGACATTGGGGGACCCCCCCTACGGGACGCCCCGCAACTAA
>NZ_JBIBYN010000013.1:9696-28910 GCF_043083325.1 Streptomyces sp. NPDC014734
TAGGCCCGCCCGTGTCGCGCCGCGGGGTGGGGGGGTAGATCATTTCCGTCTTTGCGGGGGTGGCGGGGGGGGGGGCCGCAAAACCCCCCGGGGGGGGGGGGCCGGGCGGCCCCCCCGCAGCCGGGGTGTTTCCGAGAGCGGGTTCCGGAGGAAGTGCCGCCCGCACGGGGCGGGCGGCACTTGCGGAACGCGCCCTACGGGACGGCCCTCAGAGATACTGTCCGGTATTCGCGACCGTGTCGATGGACCGGCCGGTGTCCGCGCCCTGCTTTCCGGTGACGAGAGTGCGGATGAATACGATCCGCTCGCCCTTCTTGCCGGAGATGCGGGCCCAGTCGTCCGGGTTCGTGGTGTTCGGCAGGTCCTCGTTCTCCTTGAACTCGTCCACGCAGGCCTGGAGGAGATGGGAGACGCGCAGGCCCTTCTGGCCCTGTTCGAGAAATGCCTTGATGGCCATTTTCTTGGCCCGGTCGACGATGTTCTGGATCATCGCGCCGGAATTGAAGTCCTTGAAGTAGAGGACTTCCTTGTCGCCGTTGGCGTACGTGACCTCAAGGAACCGGTTCTCCTCGGACTCGGTGTACATCCGCTCGACGACCGACTGGATCATGGCGTGCGCGGCCGATTCCCTGGAACCGGAATGCTCCGCGACGTCGTCCGCGTGCAGCGGCAGCGAAGGAGTGAGGTACTTCGCGAAGATGTCCTTCGCGGCCTCCGCGTCGGGGCGCTCGATCTTGATCTTCACGTCGAGCCGGCCGGGGCGCAGGATCGCGGGGTCGATCATGTCCTCGCGGTTGGAGGCGCCGATGACGATGACGTTCTCCAGGCCCTCGACGCCGTCGATCTCGGCGAGAAGCTGGGGGACGATGGTGTTCTCCACGTCCGAGCTGACGCCCGACCCCCGGGTGCGGAAGAGGGACTCCATCTCGTCGAAGAAGACGATGACGGGGGTGCCCTCGCTCGCCTTCTCACGGGCACGCTGGAAGACCAGACGGATGTGCCGCTCGGTCTCGCCGACGTACTTGTTGAGGAGCTCCGGACCCTTGATGTTGAGGAAGTAGCTCTTGCCCGCGGGCTGGCCGGTGACCTCGGCGACCTTCTTGGCAAGGGAGTTGGCGACGGCCTTGGCGATGAGCGTCTTGCCGCAACCGGGCGGACCGTAGAGCAGGATGCCCTTCGGGGGCCGCAGTTCGTGTTCCTTGAAGAGGTCGGGGTGGAGGTAGGGAAGCTCGACCGCGTCCCGGATCAGCTCGATCTGGTCTCCCAGGCCGCCGATCCGGTCGTAGTCGATGTCCGGCACCTCTTCGAGGACGAGCTCCTCGACCTCGCTCTTGGGAACGACTTCGTAGACGTAGCCGGACCTGGGTTCGAGCAGCAGGGCGTCACCGGGGCGGATGGTGATGTCCAGCAGGGGCTCGGCGAGCCGTACCACCCGTTCCTCGTCGGTGTGCCCGATGACCAGGGCCCGCTCGCCGTCCTCCAGGATTTCCTTGAGGGTGACGATGTCCCCGGCCCGCTCGAATTCCATGGCGTCGACCACGTTGAGCGCTTCGTTGAGCATGACTTCCTGGCCGCGCCGGAGGTCGCCGAGCTCGACACCGGGACTGACATTCACCCGGAGCTTTCGGCCCCCGGTGAAAATGTCGCAGGTACCGTCCTCGTTGCCCTGCAGAAACACACCGAATCCGGCCGGCGGCTGTGCGAGCCGGTCGACTTCCTCCTTGAGGGCCACGATCTGGTCGCGGGCCTCACGGAGTGTGTTGGCGAGCCGCTCGTTCTGCGCGGACACGCCCGCCAGGTTGGTCTGCAACTCGACGATCCGCTCTTCGAGAATCCTCGTATGGCGCGGAGAGTCGGCGAGCTTACGTCGCAGGACGGCGATTTCCTGCTCGAGATAGGCGACCTGGCCGGCTGGGTCTTCGGACCCCCGCCCGGGCCGGATGCCGCGGTTGATGTCGTCGTCGTGGGCTGCCACGGTCCTCACCTCCTCCAAGGGGAGCTGGACGCTTCCTGACCCTACCTGGGTGGGTGATGATTGAAACCCCTAGATCACAAAGACTGCGAGGCGTGTCCGATCTTCACCCTTGCGTTCCCCCTCGTGTCAGGGGAATACCCACCCTTCAACATCGGAAAGCGGCCGGTTGTATCGTCGAAGCGTTCAACACCCGTCAGCGCTGGCCACTTTTGGTTCGGACACGCAGGGAACGACAGGAGAAATGACCGTGCAGCAGGACGCGCCCACCGGAGGCGACGCGCAGGACCTGGAGGTCTGGATCGACCAGGACCTCTGCACGGGCGACGGCATCTGCGTGCAGTACGCGCCCGAGGTGTTCGAGCTGGACATCGACGGTCTGGCGTACGTGAAGAGCGCCGAGGACGAACTGCTCCAGGCCCCGGGCGCCACCACGCCCGTGTCGCTGCCGCTGCTCCAGGACGTCGTCGACTCGGCCAAGGAGTGCCCCGGCGAGTGCATTCACGTACGCCGTGTCGCGGACGGCGTCGAGGTGTATGGCCCCGAGGCCGCCTGACCCGCCGGGGAGCCCCCGCGGGCTCTCAGACGGTGTCCGTCGCGGCCTTCCCGGCGGTGCGGACGAAGGCTCCGCCCTGCCAGCGCCAGGTGACGTACTCCTTCTGATCGGGGCAGCAGGAGGGCACGTCGTCGGACGAGTAGCCGAGCAGTGTGGCCGAGACGACTCCGTCACGCACCGCGAGGTCACCGGCACTCAGCCGCTGGGCGGGGTCCACCAGGGTCGCCACGATCCGGGGTGCGGCCCCGCTTCCGCGTGTCAGGACGTAGACGCCGCTGGGCGGGGTGCCGGACCCGGCGGCGCAGTGGACCACCGCGACCGTCTCGGGGCGGCCGTCGCCGTCCAGGTCGCCGCTCGCCCGTCCGGCGACGGTGTATCCCCGGCCCGCGCAGTCCAGGGGGTAGCTCACCGCCCGGGGATCGGGGGCGGGCGCCGTGCCGTGCCGCGCGGCGACGCGGTGGGGGGTCTGGGCGGAGGCCGCGGGGTCCGGCTGGAGCAGCCCCGCGGCGGCGACGACGGCGGCCATGGCCGCCGCGGTGGCGAGCCAGTGCAGCGGCCTGGCGTCGGTGTGCGCGAGATCCGGGAGCTCGGAGGGCTGCACGCGGGATGTCTCCTGGGGTTCCTGTGGATCGAGGACGCCGGGGCCGCTGCCGCCGGTGGGCGTCCGCGGTGGCGTGGGAGTGGCCAGCATCGTGCCACACCGGACCGGACGGCGGAACGGTGGGGTCGGCGCGGATGCCCGTCCGTCCTGGCAACGAAAGGGCGTCGTCGCCGAGTTCCCGGGTCGGTCCGGGAACTCGGCGACGACGCCGGTATGTTGTCGCGCGCCTCTCGGCCGAGGTCAGTCGCGCGAGGAGGAGCCGCTCCGGCTGCCCGGGCCGTCGTAGTCCTCGCCGTAGGCGCCCTTGGCGGGGCGGCGGCGGCGCAGCGGGGGCTCCACTCCGTCGGCGAGGCGGCGGGCGGTGACGAGGAAGCCGGTGTGTCCGATCATCCGGTGGTCCGGGCGGACGGCCAGGCCCTCGACGTGCCAGTTGCGGATCATCGACTCCCAGGGCTGCGGTTCGGCGAAGCAGCCGATCTCGCGGATGGATTCGACGGTCCGGGCGAGCTGGGTGGTGGTCGCGACGTAGGCGCAGAGGATGCCGCCGGGCACCAGCGCCTTGGAGACGGCCTCCAGGCACTCCCAGGGGGCGAGCATGTCCAGGATGACCCGGTCGACGTCGGTGTCCGAGAGGTTGTCCTGGAGGTCGCCGACGGTCAGCTGCCAGGCGGGGTGCGGTTCGCCGAAGTAGCGTTCCACGTTCTGGCGGGCGATCTCGGCGAAGTCCTCGCGGCGCTCGTAGGAGTGCAGCATGCCCTGGTCGCCGATGGCGCGGAGCAGGAAGGTGGAGAGCGATCCGGAGCCGACGCCGGCCTCCACGACGCGGGCGCCGGGGAAGATGTCGGCGAAGGCCAGGATCTGCCCCGCGTCCTTGGGGTAGACCACGGCGGCGCCGCGGGGCATGGACAGGACGTAGTCGGGGAGCAGGGGGCGCAGCGCGAGATAGGCGACGTTTCCCGTGGTTCGGACAACACTGCCCTCGGGGGCACCGATCAGCTCGTCGTGCGGGAAGGAACCCTTGTGGGTGTGGAAGTTCTTTCCGGCTTCGAGCGTGAAGGTGTAGTGGCGTCCCTTGGGATCGGTGAGCTGGACCTGGTCCCCGACCTTGAAGGGCCCGCGTCGGCGGGCGGCACCGGTCGGTTCAGACATGTGACCAGCCTACCGGTGATCCGGGGCGCCCCGACCGCGCGCCCGGGCGGACGCCGGGTGGGCGGGCCGTGCGGTCAGGCGGCCGGCCTGGCCAGTGCGGCGACGAAGGCCCGCTCGACGTCCGCGGTGGACAGCACCCCGTAGATCTCGCCGGTCTCCTCCAGGACGAGGTACTCGGTGGCGGGGCTCTCCCTGAGCCGGTCCAGCAGTGCTTCGCCGGTCAGCTCGGCGGAGACCTTCATGCCCTCGGTGAGGTCCTGGGCGAGACCGCTCACGGCGACCCAGGGGCGCCGGTGCTCGGGCACCGAGACGATGGCCGCCTCCCGGACGACGCCGGTCGGCTCGCCGTGGCCGTCGACGACGACCAGGGCCCTGGCCCCCGCCGCGTTGGCCCGGCGCAGGGCCTCGGACAGCGGGGTGTCCGACTCCACCGGGACGGCGCGCCGGGTCAGGGTGCGGGCGCTCAGCTCGGGGAGGTGTTCGCGCAGTCGCGCCATGCGCAGGCTGTTGCCGGCGCCGGTCCAGATGATGGCGGCGAGGATGGCGGCGAGCAGCGCGTCGGTGATGGTCTCCATGCCGCTGAGGTCGCGGGGGTCGTTCCCGAAGGAGCCGCTGTGGGTGAGCAGCGGGAGACCGATGAGGGTGACGACGGCGAGGGCCCGGCCGACCCAGGCGGCGGCCACGGTACCGCTCATCGGGCGGCCGGTGATCTTCCAGACGACGGCGCGGAGCATGCGGCCGCCGTCCAGCGGCAGCCCGGGAAGCAGGTTGAACGCGGCCACCAGGAGGTTGGAGACCATCAGTCCGGCGAGGAGGACACCGGGCACGGTGCCGGGTTCGACGAACTTCATCCCGGCGTAGAAGACACCGGCGAGCACCAGGGAGAGCAGTGGGCCGACGAAGGCGAGCAGGAATTCGCGGCCGGGGGTCTCGGACTCCTTCTCGATCTCGGAGACGCCGCCGAAGAACTGGAGCTGGATGCGGCGCACCGGGAGCCGGTAGTGCAGGGCCACGACCGTGTGGGCGAGTTCGTGGACGAGCACGGAGGCGTAGAAGGCGATCGCGAAGAAGAGGGAGACCAGGTAGCGGGCCGCGCCGAGTTCGGGCAGCACCCGTTCGAGCTGGCCGCCGAAGACCCAGGTGATGAGCGCGGCGACCACGAACCAGCTGGGCGCGACGTACACGGGCACGCCGAAGGGACGGCCCATGAGGAGGCCGCCACCGGGTTCGGGGCGTCGCGGTCCGTCCTTGCCGGGGCCGGTGCCGGGGGGCGGTTCCCCCGCGCCGGGCTGCGGGCGCCCGCTGTCGCCGCTGTCGTCCACGAGGTCCCTTCGGTCGGTGCCCTGCCGCACGATCATGCCGTGTGCGGGGGTGTGTGGTCGATGGTAAGCCGCCGGATGTCGGTGGCGGGCCGTAGGGTCTTCGGCATGACCTCCCTGCCGCGGCCCGCTCAGCCGCCCTCGTCCCTCTCGCCGTCGCGGGCCGGCGATTTCATGCAGTGTCCTCTGCTGTACCGCTTCCGGGTCATCGACAAACTGCCCGAGAAGCCCAGTGAGGCGGCTACCCGGGGCACGCTGGTGCACGCGGTGCTGGAGCGGCTCTTCGACGCCCCGGCGGCGGACCGCACGGCGGGCAGGGCCACGGCGCTGATCCCCGCCCAGTGGGACCGGCTGCTGGAGTCGAGGCCGGAGCTGTCGGAGCTGTTCGCGCAGGACGCCGGGGGCGAGCGGCTGGCGCGGTGGCTCTCGGAGGCGGAGCGGCTGGTGGAGCGGTGGTTCTCGCTGGAGGATCCGACGCGTCTGGAGCCCGCCGAGCGTGAGCTGTTCGTCGAGACGGAGCTGGAGTCGGGGCTGCGGCTGCGCGGGGTGATCGACCGGATCGACGTGGCGCCGACGGGCGAGGTCCGGATCGTCGACTACAAGACGGGGAAGGCCCCGCGCCCGGAGTACGCGGAGGGCGCGCTCTTCCAGATGAAGTTCTACGCCCTGGTGATCCGGCGGCTGAAGGGCGTGGTGCCGCGCCGGCTCCAGCTCGTCTATCTCGGCAGTGGTGACGTGCTGACGTACGACCCGGTGGAGGCGGACCTGGAGCGGGTCGAGCGGAAGCTGCTGGCCCTGTGGGACGCGATCCGGGTCGCGACGGAGACGGGAGAGTGGCGGCCCCGGCCGACGAAGCTCTGCGGATGGTGCGACCATCAGTCGTTCTGTCCCGAATTCGGCGGGACTCCCCCGGTCTACCCGTTGTCGGTACGCCCGGCGGAGTCCGGGCAGGGTGTCCAGGGCAGAATGGTTCCGGCCCGCGGCGAGGCCGCCGGGCCCGTGACCGTCGAAGGACCTTAGAGGAGACCTTGTGGCAATCCGCGTCCTGCTGGTCGATGACCAGCCGCTGCTGCGCACCGGCTTCCGGATGATCCTGGAGGCGGAGGGCGATCTCGCGGTGGTGGGCGAGGCCGGTGACGGTCTCCAGGCTCTCGACCAGGTGCGGGCGCTGCAGCCCGATGTGGTGCTGATGGACATCCGCATGCCGCGGATGGACGGTGTGGAGGCGACGCGCCAGATCACCGGTCCGGGCCGGGACGGTCCGGCGAAGGTGCTGGTGCTGACCACCTTCGATCTCGACGAGTACGTGGTGGAGGCGCTGCGTGCCGGCGCCAGCGGCTTCCTGCTGAAGGACGCCCCGGCCAATGAGCTGGTGCAGGCGATCCGGGTGGTCGCGGCGGGCGAGGCGATGCTGGCTCCGAGTGTCACCCGCAGGCTGCTCGACAAGTACGCGGACCACCTGCCGTCCGGCGAGGAGCCGGTGCCCGACGCGCTGAACACGCTGACCGACCGCGAGGTCGAGGTGCTGAAGCTGGTGGCGCGCGGCCTGTCGAACGCGGAGATCGCCGCGGACCTGTTCGTCAGTGAGACGACGGTGAAGACGCACGTGGGTCATGTGCTGACCAAGCTCGGTCTGCGCGACCGGGTGCAGGCGGCCGTGTACGCGTACGAGAGCGGGCTGGTGCGTCCCGGCGCCCAGTGAGGCGCTCCGGGCCGGGGCGGCGGCCCCGGCGGCTCGGGGGCGGGCTGGTGCCGCCATCGGTCCCGCCGATCACCTGCCGGGCGTCCGGCGGGACCGCCGGGGAGACGGGGGCCGGGCCGTCGCGTCTCAGTCGGTGCCGTGTCCCAGCTCCCACAGTCGGAGGTCGGCGGAGGCGTTGACCGCCCATTCGACGCCGGTGAGGCCCTCGCGGGAGGCCACGTACTGCTTTCCCTGCCAGATGGGCAGGACGGGGACGTCGGCGGCGACGATGTCCTGGAGCCGCTTGAACGTCGGCGCCGCGGCGCCGCGGTCGGGTTCGCGGCGGGACAGCGGAATGAGCGTCTTGCGCGCCAGGTCCGATGTGTAGGGCGAGTTGAGGAAGTTGTTCCGGTCGAGGAACGGGGCGATGAAGTTGTCGGGGTCCGGGAAGTCGGGGAACCAGCCGAATCCGTAGACGGCGTAGTCCCCGCGCACCTGCGCGGGGCGGTAGTCGGCCCAGGCGGTGCCCTCGGTCTTCACGTCGAACAGTCCGGTGTCGTTGAACTGCTTCGCGAGGACGTCGAACTCGGCGGCGGTGGCGGTGCCGAAGTGGTCGGTCGCGTAGTGCAGGGTGAGCTTCACGGGGGTGCGGACGCCCGCCTTCCGCAGGATCGCGGCGGCCTTCGCGGTGCTGGG
The DNA here is from genome assembly GCF_043083325.1 of Streptomyces sp. NPDC014734. NCBI lineage: Bacteria > Bacillati > Actinomycetota > Actinomycetes > Kitasatosporales > Streptomycetaceae > Streptomyces > Streptomyces sp. NPDC014734. The sequence goes on from NZ_JBIBYN010000013.1 coordinate 17,671, forward strand.
TTCGCCGTAGGTGTCGTAGAACGAGCTGGTGTGGCCGGCGACGCCGGCCGGTATCAGCGAGTACAGCGGGTCGGTCGTGGTGCCGTACACCTCGCTCGCGATCTCACCGCGGTCGACGACCTGGGCCATGGCCCGGCGGACCGCCTTGTCCCCCGCGACCGGGGCGTCGGTGTCGAAACCGAGGTAGCGGATGGCGAGACCGGGCAGCTCGGTCAGGCGGATGCCGTCCTTCGGATGTTCGAGCAGCCGCCGTGACTGCTCGGGCGCCATGGTGCGGGTCATCATGTCGATCTTCTTGTCGTCGAGGGCCTTCCCCATCGCCTTCGCGTCGGGGAAGAGGTCCAGTTCGACCTTGTCGTTCCGGAGGGTCAGGCCCCCCTTGTAGCGGGGGTTCCTGGTGAAGAGGACCTTGACGGCCCGGTGGTGCTCGACCCGGGCCTTCATGGTGTACGGGCCGGAACCGTCCACCTGGAATCCGGTGCGGGCGGACGCGGCCGGGTACCTGCCCGGCTGCACGATGCCGGCGACCGGGGTGGCGAGCTTGTACGGGAACGTCGCGTCCGGCGCGCGGAGGTGGAAGACGACCTCGCGCTCGCCCCGCGTCTCGACCGTGTCGATGTTGGCCAGCAGGGCGACGGGGCCGTTGGGGGCGGCGATGCGGATGACGCGGTCGATGGAGTACTTCACGTCGTCGGCGGTGAGCGGCCGGCCGTCCGCGAAGGTGAGACCGGTGCGCAGCTTGCAGCGGTAGCTCTCGTTCTGCGTGTCCGAGAAGCCGCAGCTCTCCGCGGCCTCGGGCACCGGCGCGCCGCCTCCGCGCGGCACGCGCGTCAGCGTCTGCAGGGTCTGGCGGAGCACGTTCCACACGCCCGCCTCGTAGCCGATCGCCGGGTCGAGCGGCGCGGGACCGCTCCCGGGGGCCGCGAGCCGGTCCGTGACGCCCACCACGACGGTGGACCCGCCGCCGCTCCCGTCGTCCGACGCTCCGCAGCCGGCGAGTACGGGCACGAGCAGGCCCGCGACGGCCGGCAGCACCAGGTTTCTGCGGTTCATCTCGGTCGTTCTCCCTCGTCCGGCCACAGGGGCGGTTCCGTAGGGAGAGCGACATTAGTGGGCGTCGGGCGCGAGGCCGGACCGCGGTCGCCGGTCATGACGTCGACCCGTTGCGGGAAAAGACTGCGTGCCGCTTTCCCCACCCCTGAGCTTTTCCGCCGAAAGGGCATCGAACAGGACATCCGGCCGCCCGTTGACGGGCATCACGGAATGGTTCGAAGTGCCGCCGGGGCGTGTTTTCGTGACAAAGCCCATACGCGCGGCCCCCGTCCTCCCGCGGGTTCCTTCCTCCCGCGGCCCCGTTCCGTTCCACGGGCTCCCGAGGCGCGGATCACCGCGTTCCGGTGATCAGTCCCCGGAGGAACGCGAGATCGACCTCCTCCAGCGACCGGACGACCGCGCGGCCGTTCGCGGGGGCGATCGGCGCGACGGACGGGACGGCGACCACCCGGCAGCCCGCGGCCTCCGCGGCGGCCACGCCCGTCGCGGTGTCCTCGATGACCGCGCAGTACCCGGGCTCCGCCCCGAAGCCGGAGGCCGCGGTCAGGTAGGGCTCCGGGTGCGGCTTGGTGCGGGTGACCTCGTCGCCCGCGACGGTGAGGGCGAAGTGGTGGTGCCCCACCGAGTCCAGCACCCGGTCGATGATCCGCCGGTGCGAGGCGGAGACCAGGGCGGTGGGGATGTCGTGCCGGGCCAGCTCGGCGAGCAGCCGCTCGGCACCGGGCATCAGCGGCACACCGCGGCCGAGACGCTTCTCGAAGCCGTCGTTGAGCAGCACGGTGAGCTCCGGAAGGGTGATGTCCGCTCCGGTGACGTCCATCAGGTATCCGGCGCTGCGGGTCATCGGTCCGCCCACGACCACCTCGCGCCACGCCTCGTCGAGCTGGTGCCCGAGTTCCGCGAAGACCTCCACCTCGGCGTCCCACCAGAAGCCCTCGGTGTCGACGAGGGTCCCGTCCATGTCGAGCAGGACGGCCTGCAGCGCGGCGCCTTCCGCCGTGCGGGTCATGGACGCGGGGACCGTACTGGTCATCCGGCACACCTTCCGTGAGGGACGAGAAGGCCGGCCGCCATTTCCCGTGGGAAGGGCGACCGGCCTGCACTGGACCGACAAGTGTACGTCGTGCGGGGCCACCGCGCGTCGAACGGCGTCCTACCGCGCGTTGAAGTACTTCGCCTCGGGGTGGTGGATGACGATCGCGTCGGTGGACTGCTCCGGGTGCAGCTGGAACTCCTCCGAGAGGTGCACCCCGATCCGCTCGGGCCGCAGCAGTTCGGCGATCTTCGCCCGGTCCTCCAGATCGGGGCAGGCCCCGTAGCCGAGCGAGAAGCGCGCGCCCCGGTACTTCAGCGCGAACATGTCCTCGACCTCGGCCGGGTCCTCGCCGCCGAAGCCGAGCTCGGAGCGGACCCGGGCGTGCCAGTACTCGGCGAGCGCCTCGGCGAGCTGCACGGACAGACCGTGCAGCTCCAGGTAGTCGCGGTAGGCGTTGGCCTCGAAGAGCTTGGCGGTCTCGCCGCCGATCTTCGAGCCGACGGTGACGACCTGGAGTCCGATCACGTCCGTCTCGCCGGACTCCTCGGGCCGGAAGAAGTCGGCGAGGCAGAGGCGCCGGCCGCGGCGCTGGCGCGGGAAGGTGAAGCGGGTGCGCTCGGAACCGTCCTCGTGGAGCAGGATCAGGTCGTCGCCCTTGGAGACGCACGGGAAATAGCCGTAGACCACGGCGGCTTCCAGCAGGTTCTCGGTGTGCAGCTTGTCGAGCCAGCCGCGCAGGTGCGGGCGGCCCTCGGTCTCCACGAGTTCCTCGTAGGTGGGGCCGTCGCCGGCGCGCGCCTGCTTGAGGCCCCACTGGCCCTTGAACAGGGCGCCCTCGTCCAGCCAGGACGCGTACTCCTTGAGCTGGATGCCCTTGACGACCCGGGTGCCCCGGAAGGGGGGCTCGGGGACGGGGTTGTCGACGGCGACGTCGGAACGGACGCCCTCCTCCGGCTCGTCGACCTCCAGCACGGCCGTGTCGCGCTTGGGCACCCGGCGCTGCTTGAGCTCGGGAAGGGCCGCCCCGGGGACGCCGCGCTTCACTGCGATCAGCGCGTCCATCAGGCGCAGGCCCTCGAACGCGTCGCGGGCGTAGCGGACCTCGCCCTCGTACAGCTCGTGCAGGTCCTGCTCGACATAGGCCCGGGTGAGCGCGGCGCCGCCGAGGATCACCGGGTAGACGGCGGCCAGCTTGCGCTGGTTCAGCTCCTCCAGGTTCTCCTTCATGATCACGGTGGACTTCACCAGGAGGCCGGACATGCCGATGACGTCGGCCCGGTGCTCCTCGGCGGCCTCCAGGATCGCGGAGACGGGCTGCTTGATGCCGAGGTTGACGACGTTGAAGCCGTTGTTGGACAGGATGATGTCGACGAGGTTCTTGCCGATGTCGTGGACGTCGCCGCGCACGGTGGCCAGGACGATGGTGCCCTTGCCCTCGGCGTCGGACTTCTCCATGTGCGGCTCCAGGTGGGCCACCGCGGACTTCATGACCTCGGCGGACTGGAGCACGAACGGCAGCTGCATCTGGCCGGAGCCGAAGAGCTCGCCGACCACCTTCATGCCGTCGAGCAGGGTGTCGTTGACGATGCCGAGGGCGGGGCGGGTGAGCAGGGCCTCGTCGAGGTCGGTCTCCAGCCCGTTCTTCTCACCGTCGATGATGCGGCGCTTGAGGCGCTCGTCGAGCGGCAGGGCGGCGAGCTCCTCGGCCTTGCCCGCCTTCATCGACTTGGTGCTGACGCCCTCGAAGAGCTCCATCAGTTTCTGGAGCGGGTCGTACCCCTCGGACCTGCGGTCGTACACCAGATCGAGGGCGACCTTCACCTGCTCCTCGTCGAGGCGCGCGATCGGAAGGATCTTGGAGGCGTGCACGATCGCGGAGTCGAGCCCGGCCTTGACGCACTCGTCGAGGAAGACCGAGTTGAGGACGGTGCGGGCGGCCGGGTTGAGCCCGAAGGAGATGTTGGACAGGCCGAGCGTGGTCTGTACGTCGGGGTGGCGCCTCTTCAGCTCGCGGATGGCACCGATGGTGGCGATGCCGTCGCCGCGGGACTCCTCCTGCCCGGTGCAGATGGTGAAGGTGAGGCAGTCGATGAGGATGTCCGACTCGTGGATGCCCCAGTTTCCGGTCAGGTCCGCGATCAGCCGCTCGGCGATGGCGACCTTGTGCTCGACGGTCCGGGCCTGGCCCTCCTCGTCGATGGTCAGGGCGATCAGCGCGGCGCCGTGCTCGGCGGCAAGCCCGGCGACCTTCGCGAAGCGCGACTCGGGTCCGTCGCCGTCCTCGTAGTTGACGGAGTTGAGGACGGCCCGGCCGCCGAGCTTCTCCAGCCCGGCGCGGAGGACCGGCACCTCGGTGGAGTCCAGCACGATCGGGAGGGTGGAGGCGGTGGCGAAACGCCCGGCCAGCTCCTCCATGTCGGCGACGCCGTCGCGGCCGACGTAGTCCACGCACAGGTCGAGCATGTGCGCGCCCTCGCGGATCTGGTCGCGCGCCATCTCCACGCAGTCGTCCCAGCGGGCCTCCAGCATCGCCTCGCGGAACTTCTTGGAGCCGTTGGCGTTCGTGCGCTCGCCGATCGCGAGGTACGAGGTGTCCTGGCGGAACGGGACGGTCTGGTAGAGGGACGCGGCGCCCGGCTCGGGGCGGGGATCGCGCGGGGCGATGTCCGCGCCGCGGACGCGCTCCACGAGTTCGCGCAGGTGGGCCGGGGTGGTGCCGCAGCAGCCGCCGACCAGGGAGAGGCCGTACTCCTGGACGAACGTCTCCTGGGCGTCGGCGAGGCCCTCGGGGCCGAGCGGGAAGTGCGCGCCGTCCTTGGTGAGCACCGGCAGGCCGGCGTTGGGCATGCAGAGCAGCGGGATGCGGGAGTGGCGCGTGAGGTAGCGCAGGTGCTCGCTCATCTCGGCGGGGCCGGTCGAGCAGTTGAGGCCGATCATGTCGACGCCCAGCGGTTCCAGCGCGGTCAGCGCGGCCCCGATCTCGGAGCCGAGCAGCATGGTCCCGGTGGTCTCGAACGCCAGCGAGCACAGCACCAGGAGGTCGCTGCCCAGCGCCTCCAGGGCCCGCCGGGCACCCAGCACGGCGGCCTTGGTCTGGAGGAGGTCCTGGGTCGTCTCGATGATCAGCGCGTCCGCGCCGCCGGCGATCAGGCCCTCGGCGTTCTGCTGGAAACCGTCGCGCAGCACGGTGTACGGGGCGTGTCCCAGCGTCGGCAGCTTGGTGCCGGGGCCGATGGAGCCGAGCACCCAGCGCTGCTGTCCGGTGGACGCGGTGAACTCGTCCGCGACCTCGCGGGCGATCCGGGCGCCGGACTCGGAGAGCTCGTGGATGCGGTCGGGGATGTCGTACTCGCCCAGGGCCGAGGCGTTGGCCCCGAAGGTGTTCGTCTCCACGCAGTCCACGCCGACGGCGAAGTACTCCCGGTGCACGGAGCGCACGATGTCGGGCCGCGTGATGTTCAGGATCTCGTTGCAGCCCTCAAGGTCCTGGAAGTCGTCGAGGGTGGGGTCCTGGGCCTGGAGCATGGTGCCCATGGCACCGTCGGCCACCACCACCCGGGTGGCGAGCGCTCGACGCAGGGCTTCTGCGCGGTTCCGGCTGTCGGCGGAAGGGGTCGGCAACGAGGCCATGGATGTGCTCCCTGGAATGCGACGGCTGTCGGCTTTGCGCCCTCGGTGGAGGCCGCACCACGCCAGCGTAGCCGGGCGGCGGCCGGGGCTGTCACTCCGTCCCACGAACCGGACGGCATGCTGTGCGGGGCGATGTCCGGATCTCAGTGGTGCCGCGGTTTTCCTCCGTGATCGAGCGAGGGTCGACATCGGCCGATAGTGTTCAGCATTGTCGAACCGAGGTGGAGGAGTACGGCGCGATGGCCAAGAACATCCAGTCGCTGGAGCGGGCGGCGGCGATGCTGCGCCTGCTGGCAGGCGGTGAACGTCGGCTGGGCCTGTCCGACATCGCCTCTTCGCTGGGCCTGGCCAAGGGGACCGCGCACGGCATCCTGCGCACGCTCCAGCACGAGGGCTTCGTCGAACAGGACGCCGCGTCCGGCCGCTACCAGCTGGGCGCCGAGCTGCTGAGACTGGGCAACAGCTATCTGGACGTCCACGAACTGCGGGCCCGCGCCCTCGTCTGGACCGACGACCTGGCCCGCTCCAGCGGCGAGAGCGCCCACCTCGGGGTGCTCCACCAGCGGGGCGTGCTGATCGTCCACCACGTCTTCCGGCCCGACGACAGCCGCCAGGTCCTGGAGGTCGGCGCCATGCAGCCGCTGCACTCCACGGCCCTGGGCAAGGTGCTGGCGGCGTACGACCCGGTGGCGCACACCGAGGCCCTTGAGGTCGAGCGGGAGTGCTTCACCCCGCGCACGGTGACCGACGCGGAGGAGTTCGAGTCGCTGCTCGACCTGGTCCGGGCCCGCGGCTGGGCGGCGGACGTCGAGGAGACCTGGGAGGGGGTGGCCGCGGTGGCCGCACCGATCCACGACCGGCGCCGGATGCCGGTCGGCGCGGTGGCCGTGACGGGGGCGGTGGAGCGCGTCTGCGCGGACGGGGAACTGCGGCCCGAGCTGGTCGCGGCGGTGCGGGACTGCGCGCGGGCGGTCTCCCGGGACCTGGGCGCCCGGCGCTTCTGACCGGGCGGCGGCCCGGCCGCCGCACCCCTCGGCGACCGCGGCCCGTCGCCCACCGCACCCCTCGCCCGCCGTTCGTCGCCCGCGCCGCCCGTCGCCCACGCGCCCGCCCCGCCGCTTACCCGCCCCGCCGCCGGACGGCCGAGAGCGACGGGACCGCGACAGCCGGGGCGACGGTAACGATCGAGTTTTGCGCCACACAACTCTTGACGCCTGAATCACCTGGGGGAAGCATTGCCGTTCATCGGTCGGCATTGTCGAACAACTAACGGAAACAGGCGTTAGGGTGTGACAGCGCCATGGGCCGGACAACGCCCTCACCTGAGGGCGCGGACCACCGGAGGGACCCGGGGTTCGGCTTCCCTGGACCAAGGACAAAGGAGTCGCGGGTGTCCAGCTCCGACATCTTCATCGGCGAGACCATCGGTACCGCCGTGCTCATCCTGCTCGGCGGTGGGGTCTGTGCAGCCGTCACGCTCAAGCGCTCCAAGGCGCAGAACGCCGGCTGGCTCGCCGTCACCTTCGGCTGGGGTTTCGCCGTGCTGACCGGCGCGTACCTGGCCGGTGGCGTGTCCGGCGCGCACCTCAACCCGGCGGTGACGATCGGCCTCGCGATCGAGGGCGGCACGAAGTGGGGCGACGTGCCGGTGTACCTCGGCTCCCAGTTGCTCGGCGCGATGATCGGCGCCGTACTGGTCTGGCTGACGTACTACGGGCAGTTCCGGGCGCACCTCACGGATCCGGAGATCACGGGCGCCCAGTCGGGTGAGGAGGCCATGGTCGACCGGGCCGCGGCCCCGCAGGCGGGCCCGGTGCTGGGCGTCTTCTCGACCGGTCCCGAGATCCGGAACGCGGTGCAGAACCTCGTCACCGAGGTCATCGCCACCGTGGTGCTGGTGCTGGCGATCCTCACCCAGGGCCTCAACGACGACGGCAACGGCCTCGGCACGCTCGGCGCACTGGTCACCGCGCTGGTCGTCGTCGGCATCGGCCTCTCGCTCGGCGGCCCGACGGGATACGCGATCAACCCGGTTCGCGACCTCGGTCCGCGTATCGTGCACGCGCTGCTGCCACTGCCGAACAAGGGCGGTTCCGACTGGGGCTACGCGTGGATCCCGGTCGCCGGACCGCTCATCGGCGGCGCGATCGCGGGCGGACTCTACAACGTCGCCTTCGCGTGACCGCAACGCACAGCACCGCGACGTACCGAGCCGCACACCTCAGGACCACACAGACCTCCGGGAGCACACCGTGACCGACGCACACACCACCGGCCCGTTCATCGCGGCCATCGACCAGGGCACCACCTCCAGCCGCTGCATCGTCTTCGACAAGGACGGCCGGATCGTCTCCGTCGACCAGAAGGAGCACGAACAGATCTTCCCGAAGCCCGGCTGGGTCGAGCACGACGCGACCGAGATCTGGGAGAACGTCCAGGAGGTCGTGGCGGGCGCCGTCGTCAAGGCGGGCATCACCGCCGCCGACGTGAAGGCGATCGGCATCACCAACCAGCGCGAGACGACGCTGCTCTGGGACCGGCACACCGGTGAGCCCGTCCACAACGCGCTGGTCTGGCAGGACACCCGCACCGACGCGCTCTGCAAGGATCTCGGCCGCAACGTGGGCCAGGACAGGTTCCGCCGCGAGACCGGGCTGCCGCTCGCCTCCTACTTCGCCGGCCCCAAGGTCCGCTGGCTGCTGGACAACGTCGAGGGGCTGCGCGAGCGCGCCGAGCGCGGCGATCTCCTCTTCGGCACCATGGACTCCTGGATCATCTGGAACCTGACCGGCGGCACGGACGGCGGCGTCCACGTCACCGACGTCACCAACGCCTCGCGCACCCTCCTGATGAACCTGCACACCCTGGCGTGGGACAACAAGATCCTCACCTCCATGGAGATCCCGGCGGGCATCCTGCCCGAGATCCGCTCCTCCGCCGAGGTGTACGGCACCGCGAGGGGCGGCGTCCTGGACGGCGTCCCGGTCGCGTCCGCGCTCGGCGACCAGCAGGCCGCCCTGTTCGGCCAGACCTGCTTCTCCGAGGGCGAGGCCAAGTCCACGTACGGCACCGGCACCTTCATGCTGATGAACACCGGCGAACGCCCCGTCAACTCGTACAACGGGCTGCTGACGACGGTGGGGTACCGGATCGGCGACCAGAAGCCGGTCTACGCCCTGGAGGGCTCCATCGCCGTCACCGGTTCGCTGGTGCAGTGGATGCGCGACCAGATGGGGCTGATCAAGTCCGCGGCGGAGATCGAGACCCTGGCGTCCTCGGTGCAGGACAACGGCGGCACCTACTTCGTGCCCGCGTTCTCGGGCCTGTTCGCCCCGTACTGGCGCTCCGACGCCCGCGGCGTCATCGCCGGTCTGACCAGGTACGTCACCAAGGCGCACATCGCCCGTGCGGTCCTGGAGGCCACCGCCTGGCAGACCCGCGAGATCACCGACGCCATGACCAAGGACTCCGGCGTCGAGCTGGCCGCGCTGAAGGTCGACGGCGGCATGACGTCCAACAACCTGCTGATGCAGACGCTCGCCGACTTCCTGGACGCGCCCGTGGTGCGCCCGATGGTCGCCGAGACCACCTGCCTCGGCGCCGCCTACGCCGCCGGTCTCGCCGTCGGCTTCTGGCCGGACACCGACGCGCTGCGCGCCAACTGGCGCCGGGCCGCCGAGTGGACACCCCACATGGCCGCGGACATCCGCGACCGGGAGTACAAGAACTGGCTCAAGGCCGTGGAACGGACCATGGGCTGGATCGACGACAGCACAGTCGAGGAGTAAGAGCGATGAGCACCCCGCAGACCGTCCCGGCACTCGGGACACACCCGGCCTCCGGATCCCTTCCGAGCCGCGCCGAGACCCGGGAGCAGCTGGCCGGGGCGGCGTACGACCTCCTGGTGATCGGTGGCGGCATCCTGGGCATCTCCACGGCCTGGCACGCCGCGCAGTCCGGGCTGCGGGTGGCTCTGGTGGACGCCGGCGACTTCGCCGGCGCCACCTCCTCCGCCTCCTCCAAGCTGCTCCACGGCGGTCTGCGCTACCTGCAGACCGGTGCGGTGAAGCTGGTCGCCGAGAACCACTTCGAGCGCCGTGCGGTGTCCCGTCAGGTGGCCCCGCACCTGGCCAACCCCCTCACCTTCTACCTGCCGGTGTACAAGGGCGGCCCGCACGGCGCGGCCAAGCTCGGCGCGGGCGTGTTCGCGTACTCGGCGCTCTCCGCGTTCGGCGACGGGGTCGGGCACGTGATCAGCCCGGCCAGGGCGCGGCGCGACGTGCCGGAGCTGCGCACGGACGGGCTGCGGGCCGTCGCGGTCTACGGCGACGACCAGATGAACGACGCCCGGATGGCGCTGATGACGGTCCGCGCGGCCGTCGACGCGGGCGCGGTGGTGCTGAACCACGCGGCGGTCACCGGACTCCGGTTCACCCGGGGCCGGGTGACGGGCGCCGAGCTCCGGGACGGGGTGGACGGCACGGAGTTCGGTGTGAACGCCCGCCTCGTGCTGAACGCCACCGGCCCGTGGGTCGACCACCTGCGGAAGATGGAGGACCCGGGCGCGGCGCCGTCCATACGCCTGTCCAAGGGGGCCCACCTGGTGCTGAGGCGCACCCGCCCCTGGAAGGCGGCGCTCGCCACGCCCATCGACAAGTACCGCATCACGTTCGCCCTGCCCTGGGAGGACATGCTGCTGCTCGGCACGACGGACGAGGAGTACGAGGGCGATCCGGCGGACGTCGCGGTGAACGAGAAGGACACCGCGCAGATCCTGGACGAGGCGGCGTTCTCCATCAGGGACCAGCAGCTGTCGCGCGATCTGATCACGTACTCCTTCGCGGGGCTGCGGGTGCTGCCCGGAGGTCCGGGCGACACGTCCAAGGCCAAGCGCGAGACGGTCGTGACGGAGGGCCGCGGCGGCATGCTGTCGGTCGCGGGCGGCAAGTGGACGACGTTCCGCCACATCGGCCGCACGGTGATGAACAAGCTGGCCGCGCTTCCCGGGCATCCCCTGGCCGACGACATGGAGCCGATCGCGCGCCTGCCCAGGAAGCTCCCGCTGCCCGGCATCGCCAACCCGAACGCGGTGGCGCACCGGCTGCTGGTCGACGGCGGCGCGCCCGGTCCCCGGATGGCGGCCGACACCGCGCGGCACCTCGCCACGCACTACGGTTCGCTCTCCTTCGACATCGCGCGGCTGGCCAACGAGAACCCGGCGCTGGCCGAACGGATCCACCCGGACGCGCCGGAGATCTGGGCCCAGGTCGTCTACGCCCGCGACCACGAGTGGGCCGAGACCGCGGACGACGTGCTGCGCCGCCGCACCACGCTGACGATCCGGGGGCTGGCGACGGACGAGGTCCGGGCCGGTGTGGACGCCGTGCTCGGCGACCGGGGCTGACGGGGCGCGAGCGGCGGGGGGGGGGGGGGGCGGCCCGGCCCCCCCCCCCCCCCCCCCCCCGGCCGGGGGGGCCCCCCCCCCCCCCCCCACCACCCCCCCCCCCCCCCCGCCCCCCCC
>NZ_JBIBYN010000013.1:28920-52065 GCF_043083325.1 Streptomyces sp. NPDC014734
ATGGGGGGGGGGCGTGCGGGCTGGGCCGGCGGGGGGGGGTCGGGGGGGGCGGGGGCGGGCGGGGGGGGGGGGGGGGGGGGGGGGGGGGGGGGGGGGCGCCCCCGCCCCCCCCCCCCCCCCCCCCCCCCGTGCCCGGGGCCGCGACCGTCCGCGCGCCGGCGGCGTCCGGGCCGCGTGCCCGGGAACGGTCCGCCCCGTGTCCGGGTGGTTCCCTGGGGGCGCGCGGCCGGTGAACGCGCCACACGGCCGCCATACGGGTGCAATGTGACGCATGGACAGTTGAGCCATGAAGTTCTCGGTGCTCTCCCTCATCGGCCATGCCCCGCACCCCCTCACCGGGCGGCTCGCCTCCCCCGCCGAACGGTTCGCGGAGGTGATCGGGACCGGGGTCGTCGCCGAACGGCTGGGCTTCGACGCGTATGCGATCGGCGAACGGCACGCCGGGCCGTTCCTCTCGTCGAGCCCGAGCGTGGTGCTCGGCGCCCTGGCCGCCCGCACCTCCACCATCCGGCTCCTGACCGGTGTCACGGTCGTCGCGATCCTCGACCCGGTGCGGGTGGCCGAGGACTTCGCGACGCTCGACCAGATCTCCGGGGGCCGGATCGAACTCGTCGTCGGCAAGGGCGCGGAGTCGGGTCATTTCGACCTGTTCGGACTCGATGAGGACCGCCAGTGGGACCTCCAGAAGGAGAAGTACGAACTGCTGCGACGGCTGTGGGGCGAGGAGGGCGTCGACTGGTCGGGCGAGTTCCGGCCCGCGCTGAGGAACACGACGACGCTGCCGCGCCCGTACGCCGGGGTCCCGCGCGTCTGGCACGGTTCGGCGACCAGCCTGCACTCCCTCGAACTCGCCGCGCTGCACGGCGACCCGCTGTTCACCGCCAACGCGATCCAGCCCCGGGCGGCCTACGCCCGGCTGATCGACCACTACCGCGAGCGCTTCGCCGCGCACGGGCACGATCCGGCCCGCGCGCACGTGGCGGCCGGTTCGGGCGGGCTGCTGATCGCCGACACCCCGCGGCAGGCGGTGGAACGCTACAAGGAGCTGTACGAGGCGAAGGTCGCGCAGTCCTTCCGGCCCCGTCTGGAGGGCCGGGCCGGGTACAACACGCCGTTCAGGACCATCGAGGAGGCCATCGCCGGAGGCCCCCAGCTGATCGGCAGCCCGCAGCAGATCATCGACAAGATCCTCGGCTGGCACGAGGTGTACGGGCACGGTCTCCAGTCGATCTCCGTGGACGGCTTCGGGCTGAGCCACGACGAGCAGATCGAGACACTCCAGCGGTTCGCCGAGGACGTCGCCCCGGTGGTGCGGCGGGAGGCGCCCTCCGCGCTCTGGGACCGGTCCGACGCCCGGCTCCGGTGAGCGGGGCCCGGGGCCGCTTCGTCGCCGTGCGTGACGCGTTGCCCATCGCTCCCTCCCGGCCCGCATAATGGGGGAATACATCGGATGTCTGATCCCAGTCCGTATCCAGGAGGACCGTCATGGCTGTCACCGACGAGGCGATCGAGAAGATCAAGGGAATGATCGTCTCGGGTGCGCTGCGGCCCGGCGACCGGCTCCCCAAGGAGAGCGAACTCGCGGCGGAGCTGGGCCTCTCCCGCAACTCCCTGCGCGAGGCGGTGCGCGCCCTGTCGCTGATCCGGATCCTCGACGTGCGGCAGGGCGACGGCACGTACGTGACCAGCCTCGATCCGCAGTTGCTGCTGGAGGCGCTGAGCTTCGTGGTGGACTTCCACCGCGACGACACGGTGCTGGAGTTCCTCGCGGTGCGCCGGATCCTGGAACCGGCGGCGACGGCGATGGCGGCCACCCGGATCGGCGAGGAGCAGCTTGACGCGCTCAGCGCCCAGTTGGACGCCCTCGGGGCGCAGCCCTCGGTGGAGGAGCTGGTCGCCTGTGATCTGGAGTTCCACCGCGGCATCGTGCGGTCGTCCGGGAACTCGGTGCTCTGCTCGCTGCTCGACGGGCTGTCGGGGCCGACGACCCGGGCGCGGGTCTGGCGCGGTCTGACGCAGGAGGACGCGGTGAGCCGGACGCTCCAGGAGCACCGGGCGATCGTGTCGGCGCTGCGCGACCGGGACGCGGAGGCCGCGCGGGCCTGGGCGACGGTGCATGTGGCGAGCGTGGAGCAGTGGTTGCGCTCGACGCTGTGACGCGCGGCCGGTGTTTCGTCCCGGCCGGGAGGGCGTGCGCGCCGTCCGGACCGACGGGTCCCGTCCGGTCCGGACGGCGTTCGCCGTCGTGGGGATCAGTCCTGCTTCTCGCCGCTGGCGAAGCGGGAGACGACCAGGGCGACGATGATGATCGCGCCGTTGAGGAACTGGTTCCAGAGCGCCGGGACCCCGCCGAGGGTCATCACGTTGACCACCAGCTGGAGTGTCAGCACGCCGGTGAGCGCCCCGAACAGGGTGCCCCGTCCGCCCTTGAGGCTGATGCCCCCGATGACCGCCGCGGCGAACACCTGGAAGATCCAGCCGTTGCCCTGGGTCGCCGCGACCGAGCCGTAGTGGCCGGTGTAGAGGATACCCGCGAAGGCCGCCAGCAGGCCGCCGACGGCGAGCACGATCCAGGTGACCCGGTCGACCCGGATGCCCGCGGCGCGCGCCGCCTCCGGGTTTCCGCCGATGGCGTACAGCGCGCGGCCGTGCCGCAGCCAGGCCAGCGCGGCGCCGCCGACGGCGAACAGCGCCAGGCAGATCCAGACGGCGGCCGGGGCTCCGAGCCATTCGCTCCTGCCGAGGTAGCGGAAGGACGCCGGGACGTCGGTGATGGACTTGCCCTCGGTGATGCCGATGTGGAGACCGCGCAGCATGGTGAGCATGCCGAGCGTGGCGATGAAGCCGTTGACCCGCAGCCTCAGCATGAGGAAGCCGTTGATCGCGCCGATCACGAGTCCCACCAGCAGGCAGAGCGGGATCGCCGACCAGGTGGGCAGCAGGCCCAGGCCCGCGAAGCGTCCGCCCTCGGCGGGCAGCACCAGCCACATCGCGACGACCGGCGCGATGCCGATCGTCGACTCCAGCGAGAGGTCCATCCGTCCGCAGATCAGGATCAGCGCCTGACCGAGCACCAGCAGGCTCAGCTCGGAGGACTGCTGGACGACGCTGATCAGGTTCTCGGAGGTCAGGAACACCGGCGAGACGATGAACCCGATCACCATCAGCACCAGGATCACCGGTACCAGCGAGAAGTCGCTCCACCGGATCAGCCGCAGGCGGTCCAGCGGTCTCCCGCCCGCCGGGGAGCCCTCCGCCCCGCCGCCCGGGCCTGCGGTGCCGTCGATGCCGTCGGCCGTCGCGGGCCGTGCCGTGCCGTTCATTCCCTCTCCCCCACACCTTCCATGGCGGCGACGAGATCCCCGTCGGCCCACCCGCTGGCGAATGTCGCGACAAGGCGCCCGTGGAACAGGGCGAGCACCCGGTCGCAGACCCGCAGGTCGTCGAGCTCGTCCGAGACGATCACCGCGGCGTTTCCCTCGTCGGCGACCCGTCGTACGACGCCGAGCAACGAGTCCTTGGACTTGACGTCCACCCCGGCGGTGGGCCTGACCGCCACCAGCACGCTGGGGTCGCGGGCCAGTGCGCGGGCCACCACCACCTTCTGCTGGTTGCCGCCGGAGAGCCCGGAGACGGGCTGCTCGGGTCCCCGGGTCTTGATGTCCAGCGACGTGATCATCGCCCGCGCGAACTCCCTCGTGCGGGAGGGCAGTACGGTCCCCCACGGGCCGAGCTGGTCGGTGACCGTGAGGGTGGCGTTCTCGGCGACGCTGCGGTCCGGGACCAGGCCCTGGTCGTGCCGGTCCTCGGGGATGTAGCCGATCCCGGCGTCCAGGGCGTGCGGCACACTGCCGGGGCGCACGGCCCTCCCGTGCACGGACACCGTGCCGCCGTCCGGCTTCCGCATGCCGGCCAGGGCCTCGCCCACTGCCGTGTTGCCGCTGGCCGCGGAACCGGCGAGACCGAGCACCTCACCGGGGCTCACCGCCAGATCGAGCGGCTCGAACTCGCCCCGGAGGGTGAGCCCCTCGGTGCGCAGGACGGGCACGGCCGCGGTGTCGCGCGTGGCCGTGCGGCCGGTGTCCGCGTGCCAGGCGGTCGCGGCGGCGGACCGCTCGCCGGTCATGGCCGCGACCAGGTCCGACGTGCCGATGTCGGCGACCGGGGCGGTCAGCACGTGGCGGGCGTCCCGGTAGACCGTGACCGCCGTGCACAGCTCGTACACCTCCTGGAGGTGGTGCGAGATGAAGAGGAACGCCACGCCCCGGTCCTGGAGCTCCCTGAGCTTGTCGAAGAGTCGCGCGATACCCCGGGCGTCGAGCTGCGCGGTCGGTTCGTCGAGGACGATCAGCCGGGCGCCGAAGGACAGCGCGCGGGCGATCTCGACGAACTGCCGCTGCTCGACGGCGAGATCACGGGCCCGGGTGCCGGGGTCGACCCGGACGCCGTACTCGGCGAGGAGGCGCTCCGCGCGTTCGCGGAGCCTTCCCCAGCGGATCCAGCGGGCGTGGTCGTCGAAGCGGTTGAGGAAGAGGTTCTCGGCGACGGTCAGGTCCGGGACGACCATGGACTTCTGGTAGACGCAGGCCACCTTCGACTGCCGGGCCGCGGTGTCGCCGAAGGCCGGCGCGGGCTGTCCGCCGAACGTGACCGTGCCCGCGTCGGCCCGGTGGAGTCCGGTCAGCACGCCGACCAGGGTCGACTTGCCCGCGCCGTTGCGGCCGACGAGGGCGTGCGACTCGCCGGGCCGGACCGTGAGCCGGACCTCGTCGAGCGCCACGGTGGGACCGAAGCGTTTGACGATGCCCTCCGCCTGCACGGCGGGCGGTGCTGACTGGTCCATGGTCAGTTCTTCTTCCCCAGCTGGTTGGCCCAGAGCTTCGGGTCGTCGACGTTGTCCTTGGTGACCAGGGGCGCGGGAAGCTGGTCCTCGAAGCCGTTCGGGATCTTGATGATGTGCGAGTCGTGGTCGGTGGGGCCCTCCTGGAACGTCTTCCCGTCCAGGGCCGCCTTCGCGTAGTACAGCGCGTACTTCGCGTACAGGTCGGCGGGCTGGGAGATCGTCGCGTCGATCTTCCCGGCCTTGATGGCGTCGAATTCCTCGGGGATGCCGTCGTTGGAGATGATCGTGATGTGGCCGGGCGCTCCGGCCGGCTTCAGCAGCTTCTTCTGCTCCAGGAGCGCGAGGGTGGGTTGCAGGAAGACGCCCCCGGCCTGCATGTAGATCCCGTTGATGTCGGGGTGGGCGGCCAGGGTGGCCTGGAGCTTGGCGGAGGCCACGTCGCCCTTCCAGTCGGTGGCCAGCTCGAAGACCTCGATCCCGGGGAACTTCTCGTCCATGCAGGACTTGAAGGCCTCGGAGCGGTCGCGGCCGTTGATCGAGGAGAGGTCGCCCTGGAACTCGACGACCTTGCCGCTGCCCTTCAGCCGCTGTCCGAGGTACGTGCAGGCGTCGGTCCCGTACGCCTTGTTGTCGGCCCGCACGACCATGTAGACGTCGCCCTTGTCGGGGCGGGTGTCGACGCTGATGACCGGGATCTTCTTCTCGTTCAGCGTGTTGAGCGACTCGGCCACCGCGCCGGTGTCCTGCGGGGCCATCACGACGGCCTCGGCGCCCTGGTCGGTGAAGGTCTGCACGTTCGCGACGAGCTTGCCGATGTCGTTCTGCGAGTTGGTCAGCGGCAGCGCCTTCACGTCGCCGGCCTTGAGACCCTTCTCCACGTAGTTCTGGTACGAGTTCCAGAAGTCGCTGTCGCTGCGCGGCAGGTCGATCCCGATCTTCGCGCCGCCCGCGCCGTCGGCGGAGTCGCGGTTGCAGCCCGCGAGGGCCGCGACGGCCAGCAGTACGGCACAGGCCGCCGCACTCGTCGTACGCACTCTCATTGGTGTCCCGTCCTTCGTGGAGTAGCGCTCTTCGTGGAGTACCGCTCAGGGGTTGCGCGGATGCGGAGGCGCGGGGCGTGGTTCCGTGCCCCGGTCAGCTCCCGGCGGGGCGCAGGCGCAGGCCCTGCATGCCGCCGTCGACGGCCAGGGCCGTGCCGGTGACGGAGGCGGCGGCGGGGCTCGCGAGGTAGACGATCGCGGCGGCCACCTCGTCGGCCGCGACCAGCCGTCCCAGCGGCTGGCGGGCGTTGAGCGCGGCGCGTTCGGCGGCCGGGTCCTCGGCCCGGTCGAGCAGCCGGCCGACCCACGGGGTGTCCGCGGTACCCGGATTGACGCAGTTGACCCGGATGCCCTCGCGTACGTGGTCGGCCGCCATGGCCAGGGTGAGGGAGAGGACCGCGCCCTTGCTCGCTCCGTACAGGGCGCGCTGCGGCAGCCCGGCGGTCGCGGCGATCGAGCAGGTGTGGGTGATCGAGACGGCGCCGGGGCGGCCGGCCGCCGCGCGCCGCAGGTGGGGCAGGGCGTGCCGGGCGGTGCGGACCATACCGAGGACGTTGATGTCCAGGACCCGGGTCCATTCCTCGTCGGCGTTGTCCTCGACGGTGCCGACGGCGCCGATGCCCGCGTTGGACACGACGGTGTGCAGGCCGCCGAGTTCGTCGGCTGCCCGGTCGACCGCGGCGCGCACGGCGTCGTCGTCGGTGACGTCCGCCTTCAGGGCCAGCGTGCCCCCGGGGGCGCCCTCGGTCTCCCGGTCGAGCACGGCCACCCGCGCGCCGCGTGCCAGCAGCAGGGTCGCGACGGCGGCCCCGATACCGGAGCCACCGCCCGTCACCAGGGCGTTCATCCCCTCGAAGTCGTTTGTGGCGGTCATCGGCCGGCCTCCTCGGTGGTGCGGCGGGCCCGCCATACGGCGCCCTCCGGATAGCGGTGTGCGGCGATCGACTCGGGGAGCATCCGGGCGGAGAAGCCCGGCGCGGACGGGGCGGCGTAGCGCCCGGACTCGATCACGGCGGGGTCGGCGAAGTGTTCGTGGAGATGGTCGACGTACTCGATCACGCGGTTCTCCGTGCTTCCGGAGACCGCCACGTAGTCGAACATCGAGAGGTGCTGCACCAGTTCGCACAGCCCGACGCCGCCGGCGTGCGGGCAGACCGGGACGCCGTACTTGGCGGCGAGCAGCAGGATCGCCAGGTTCTCGTTGACGCCCGCGACCCGGGCCGCGTCGATCTGGACGAAGTCGACCGCCCCGGCCTGGAGCAGTTGTTTGAACACGACCCGGTTGGCGACGTGTTCGCCGGTGGCGACCTTGACCGGCTGGCCGGCGCGGACGGCCGCGTGGCCGAGGATGTCATCGGGGCTGGTCGGCTCCTCGATCCAGTGCGGGTCGTACGGGGCGAGCGCGGTCATCCACTCCACCGCGTCGGCGACGTCCCAGCGCTGGTTGGCGTCGACGGCGATCCGGATGTCCGGCCCGACGGCCTCGCGGGCCAGGGCGAGTCTGCGGACGTCGTCGCCGAGGTCGCCGCCGACCTTCAGCTTGATCTGGGTGAAGCCGTCGGCGACGGCCTCCTTCGCCAGTCTCACCAGCTTGTCGTCGCCGTATCCCAGCCAGCCCGGGGAGGTGGTGTACGCCGGGTAGCCCTCGGCGCGCAGCCGTTCGGCGCGTTCGACCCTGCCCGGTTCGGCGGCTCGCAGGAGGGCGAGCGCCTCGTCCGGGGTGAGGGCGTCGCTGAGGTAGCGGAAGTCCACGAGGGAGACGAGTTCCTGAGGGCTCATCGCGGCGAGGAACTCCCACACCGGTTTGCCGGCCAGCTTCGCGGCCAGGTCCCAGGCGGCGTTGACGACCGCGCCGGCCGCCATGTGCGCCACCCCCTTCTCGGGTCCGAGCCAGCGCAGCTGGGAGTCGTGGGTGAGCGCGCGGTGCAGTGCGGCGAGGTCGGCCGCGGTGCGCGGGGCCGGACGGCCCAGCACGTACGGGCGCAGCCCCTCGATGGCGGCGGCCATCACCTCGTTGCCGCGCCCGATGGTGAAGCAGAAGCCGTGGCCCTCCGGGGCGTCCGCGTCGTGGTCGGCTCCGGGACCGTCGTCGCGGCGCGGTCCGGTGCGCAGCACCACGTAGGCGGCCGAGTAGTCGGGGTCGGGGTTCATGGCGTCCGAGCCGTCCAGTTGTTCCGAGGTCGGAAACCGGATGTCGTGGACCTCGAAATCCGTGACGGTCTGACTCATGTGCGCCCCCAGGGGAATAACATCGGACCTCTGTTCTGGTCATCCGATGTATAGCGCCCCTCACGGGACACAGTCCAGGGCCGGAGCGAAGAATTCGAGGCACAGCTCGGATGTATCCGGAGATCGGTGTCCCGGTTCGACCGGTGATGCCCGTGGCGCGGCGGGTTCACCCGGCTGTGTGCGAGGGCTGCGTCGGAAGTGACCGGAAGCCGTAAGGTTGTTGCGTACGCAAGGGAACTTCGGAAGGAGGCCTGGGTGATCGAGCTCGAGGGGGTTCCCGAGCTGATCGACCCGGTCATGGTGGCCGCGTTCGAGGGATGGAACGACGCAGGTGACGCCGCCTCCACGGCGGTCGCGCACCTGGACCGGGAATGGAAGGGCGAGGTGTTCGCGGCGCTGGACGCCGAGGACTACTACGATTTCCAGGTCAACCGGCCGACGATCTGGCTGGACGGCGGGGTGCGAAAGATCACCTGGCCGACCACCCGGCTCTCCGTGGTGCGCGTCGGCGGGGAGAAGCCCCGCGACCTCGTCCTGGTCCGCGGTATCGAGCCGTCGATGCGCTGGCGCTCGTTCTGCAACGAGCTCCTGGGCTTCGCCCACGAGCTGGGCGTGGAGATGGTGGTGATCCTGGGCGCGCTGCTCGGCGACACGCCGCACACCCGCCCGGTGCCGGTCAGCGGTGTCACCTCCGACCCGGACCTGGCCCGGACCATGGACCTGGAGGAGACCCGGTACGAGGGTCCGACGGGCATCGTCGGCATCCTCCAGGAGGCGTGCACCCACGCGGGCGTGCCCGCGGTGAGCCTGTGGGCGGCGGTGCCGCACTACGTGTCGCAGCCGCCCAACCCGAAGGCGACGCTCGCGCTGCTCAACCGCCTGGAGGACCTCATCGGCCTGCGCATCCCGCTCGGCGAACTGCCCGAGGACGCCCGCGCCTGGCAGATCGGCGTCGACCAGCTCGCCGCCGAGGACAGCGAGGTCGCGGAGTACGTGCAGACGCTGGAGGAGGCCCGGGACACCGCGGAGCTGCCCGAGGCCAGTGGCGAGGCCATCGCCCGGGAGTTCGAGCGCTATCTGCGCCGCCGGGACGTCGGTCCCGGCCAGGGGCCGGGCGGGCACGCGACGGAGAGCGGCGACGCCGCGTACCTGCGTGACCCCTCGGGCGGCCGGACCCGTCCGCCGAAGCCGCCGAAGCCGGAGACCGGGGGCGAGCCGGGGCCCGGCGCACCGCCCGTGAGCGGTCCCGGCGGACGGGACGACGACGCGGACGGCTCCGGCGGTCCCCGAACCGGCTCCGACGGCTCCCTCGGCGGCTCCGGCGACGCCCCGCACGACCCGCCGGGCGACTCCTCGGAGGGCCCCTCCGAGGACTGACACGGCCGGTGGGGCGCCGGGCGGGAGGCTCCCGCCCGGCGCCCCGGTGCCGTCCGCCCCGGTCAGGAACACGTGAACCGGGCCGCGGCCCAGTCCCCGTGGTCACCGGTCTTCGACGCGTTGGTGTCCGTGACCTTCAGGCGCACATGGCGCGCGCCGTCGAGCCTCACGTCGACCGGCACGGTCGCCGACGCCCCCGTCACCTTCGGCGAGGTCCACAGCACCTTGCCGTCCGCCTCGACGGAGAAGGCGACCTCGCCGTAGCCGTCGATCTCGTCGTCGATCCCCACGTCGGCGGTGAGCGCGGTGCAGCGCCCGCCGAGGTAGAACTCGATGTCGGAGTCCGCGTGGGTGCCGATCCCCTTCTCGTAGGTCTTGCCGGCGAGGGTCAGGGTGTGTCCGTCGGCCGCGCCCGACTCGCCGTTGCTGCGGTCGCGTTCGGCGGGCCCGTACCCGTTGGTCTCGCTCAGCCACACCAGATCGCTCGCCCACGCCTGTCCGGTGGGCGGCGGGGGCATCACCCCGGCGGCGAACCGCTGGAGGGCGGTCCGGGACTCTCCGGCCGTCCGGTACCCGACGAGTGCGGTGATCCTCGCCTCTCCGACCGGGGCGTCCTTCGGCGGGGTGACCGACACCTCGACCCGCCGGGTGGTGCCCGCCGGAATCCGGTCCACGGTTCCGGCCGGTGCGGCCCGCCAGCCCTCGGGGACGTCCAGGGAGACCTGGGCACCCGTCACGTCGGCGGCGCCCGCGGTGACGTCGACGGTCACGGTGCCCGCGGCCCCGGCACCGATCTCCTGTCCGGCGGGGGCGGTGACGACGGCCGCGACCGCCGCGTTCCGGCCGCCGACCGCGCTCGTGCGCTTCAGCTTCACGGAGAACTTCTTGTCGGTGCGCAGCGGCGGGGTCTTGATCTTCACGACACCGCCGCGGTCGCCCCGGTCGTACCACCAGCCCTGCTCCGCGGCGTCGAACGCCGCCTGGGAGCCCAGCCGGGGCAGCTTCCCGCCGAGCTCGACCGCGCGCGGCTCGGAGCCGGTGTGCACGGTGAACTCGTACGGCCGGACGCGCTGTCTGCCGGTGAACTCGCCCCTGCTCGCGCCGATCCGCACGGTGACGTCGCCGGCGCCCCGGACCGGGGCGTCCACCTCGGCCGTCTGCGTGGCGTACGCGCCGTCGCGGTGCTGCCGGGTGACGCCGTCGTCCTCGTACAGCGTGAAGGACGACCTGCCCTGCGGGTAGACGTCCCAGGCGAGCGGGGAGTCGGCGGTGCGGTCCGTGTACGAGCGGATGCCCGGCCACATCGGCACGGCGGCGCCGCCCCTGACGAAGAGCGGCAGGGTGTCGAGCGGGGCACTGTAGTGGTCGAGGGTGGTCGGCCCCTGGTACGTGCGGCCGCTCCAGTAGTCGGTCCAGGTGCCCTTCGGCAGGTAGATGCCGTCGCGCTCGGTGCTGTCCCGGTAGACGGGCGCCACGAGGAAGTCCTCGCCGGACAGGAACTCGTACTTGGCCGCGTCCGTCGCCGCCCTCGGGTCGTCCGGGTATTCGAGGGCCAGCGGCCGGACCATGCCGACGCCGGTCTTCGTCGCCTCGTGCGCGTAGGAGTACTGGTAGGGCAGCAGCGACTCCTTGAGCTTGAGGTAGTCGCGGTTGATCGAGGTGTAGGGCTCGCCGTAGCGGAAGGGCTGCTTGTCGCTGGCCGCCCAGCCGTCCATGGTCATCGTGGTCCCCAGGAACATCTTCCACTGGAGGTCACGGGTGTACGTCTTGGCGCTGCCGCCGAAGATGCCGTCGACGTCGCCGGTGGTGTAGGCGAGTCCGGACATCGTGGCGCCCGCGTAGGTCGGGATCTGCCAGCGTATGTAGTCCCAGGTGCCGGACTGGTCGCCGGACCACTGGACACCGCAGCGCTGGGCGCCGGCCCAGCTCTCGGGGGCGTAGGTGAATCCGCGGGCGTCGCTGTTGTCCTCGATGCCCCGGTAGGCGTCCTTGCAGCCGTCGAGGGCGAACTTGTAGCCGTCGCCGACCCAGGCGACGTCCAGCTTGGCGACCCGCTGTCCCGCCTTCACCTGATCGGCGATCTTGTCGATGCCGTCCTCGGTCCACAGGCCGAGCTGCATGCCGCGGTCCCGGAGGCCCTCGGCGGCCTCGGCGAGGTTCTCGTGGCCGCAGCCGTAGCCGTCGTTGACGAGCATCCAGCCGTTCGGCATGTCGTTCTCGACGTAGCCGTCGGCCACCTTCAGTGCGTCCAGGGTGCGGCGCTCGCCGCGGTTGGCGTTGTGCAGGTAGCAGTCGGCGTCACCGATCTCCAGGCCGTACACGGGCGGCAGGAAGGGCTTTCCGGTGAGCTTCGTGTACTGCCCGATGACGTCCTTGGCGCCGTCGCCCGCGAAGTAGTAGGCGTCGAAACGCTTCTCCTTCGCGGTGGTGGTCACCGGGTCGGTGAAGGCATAGGTGTTGGGCGCGTAGGTGTTGCGGTAGACCCCGTAGCCGGCCGAGGAGAGGTAGAACGGCACCGAGTTGGGGTGGCCGCCGTCGTCCCAGTTGTAGTCGACGCCGACCTCGACGGTCCTGCCCCGGTGCGAGGTGTTGCCGCGGCCGTTCTGCATCCCGGCGCCGTAGAACTGCTCGTCGGCGCCGCGTTCCAGCGTCTGGGTGGTCTGCTTCGCGTCCCAGCTCAGCCCCTTGGCCTCGGACCAGAGCCTGGTTCCGTCCGCCCGGTACAGCGCGAAGCGCAGCGGTGACTTGTAGGCGCGCAGGGTGACGCTGTCGGTGGACAGTTCGTAGCGGTCGCCCCGGTCCTTCCACCGGGTGCGGGGCGGGGCGCCCTGCGGCAGGACGATGTCGTCGCCGGTCGGGTCCGCGAAGGTGCCGTCCGGGGCGAGTTCGATGCGGAAGGTCTCGGCGGAGACGAAGTCGACCCGGGCCTCGGCGGCGCCGGCCCTCAGGTGGTAGACGGGTCCGTCGGCGGAGAATCCGGTGATGTCGCCGACCGTGGTCGTGTCGGGTCCGGCGGCGTCGGCCCGGTCGGCACCGGGCCCCGTGAAGACGGCCATCAACCCCAGCAGGGCTGCAACTGCCGCCGTTCTGATGCGCGTTGATGATTGCATAGAGCGCTTTTAGCGCAGGATCGAGCACTTGACCATGGACAAAACGGAACCGGCCCCGAACTTCGTCGAGAAGTTCGGGGCCGGTTCGCCGGACGGGGTGTGCGGGTCGGGCCCGCGTACGCGGCGGACCCCGCGGGTGGCGGCGGTCCTACAGCGCGACGCCTAGCAGCGCGTCGACGGTGCGCGAGACGAGTCCGGGCGCGCCCTCGTCCGTGCCTCCGTCGGCGTGCTGCCGCTCGGCCCAGCGGTCCACGGCGGCCAGCGCCGCCGGTGCGTCCAGGTCGTCGGCGAGGGCCTCGCGGACCTCCTCGACAAGGGCCTCGGCGGACGGTCCGTCGGGGCGGGAGACGGCGGCACGCCAGCGTCCGAGCCGGTCGGCCGCGTCGGCGAGGACCTGGTCGGTCCACTCCCAGTCGGACCGGTAGTGGTGGGCGAGCAGGGCGAGGCGGATCGCCGCCGGGTCCACGCCGTCCCGGCGCAGCCGCGAGACGAAGACCAGGTTGCCCCTGGACTTGGACATCTTCTCGCCGTCCAGACCGACCATCCCGGCGTGCACGTACGCCTGGGCGAAGGGGTACTCGCCGGTCAGCACCTGGGCGTGCGAGGCGCCCATCTCGTGGTGCGGGAAGGCGAGGTCGGACCCGCCCCCCTGGACGTCGAAGCCCATGCCCAGGTGGTCCAGGGCGATGGCGACACACTCGATGTGCCAGCCGGGCCGGCCGGGGCCGAGCGAGGCTCCGTCCCAGCTCGGCTCGCCCTCGCGGGCGGCCATCCAGAGCATCGGGTCGAGCGGGTTCTTCTTGCCGGGGCGCTCCGGGTCGCCGCCGCGCTCGGCGGAGAGCAGCCGCATCGCCTCGGCGTCGAGGTTCGAGACCCCTCCGAAGTGCGGGTCGGTCTCGACGGAGAAGTACACGTCACCGTCGAGTTCGTAGGCGGCGCCCGCGTCCCGGAGCCGTTCGACGAGCGGGACGATGCCCGGTATCGCCTCCACGGCGCCGATGTAGTGCTTCGGCGGGAGCATGCGAAGGGCGGTCATGTCCTCCCGGAACAGGGCGGTCTCGCGCTCGGCGAGCTCGGTCCAGTCCTGGCCGTCGCGCACGGCCCGCTCCAGCAGCGGATCGTCCACGTCCGTCACGTTCTGGACGTAGTGAACCTGCCGCTTGGTGTCGAGCCACACGCGCTGAACGAGGTCGAACGCGTTGTAGGTCGCCGCATGACCCATGTGGGTCGCGTCGTACGGCGTGATGCCGCAGACGTAGATGCGGGCGACGGGACCGGGGTCGAGAGTGATCCGTCCGCCGGTCGCGGTGTCGTGGATCCGAAGGTCGCGGCCCTTGCCGGGAAGGGCGGGGACCTCAGAAGCGGGCCAGGCATGCATGCCACGAGCGTAACCGGATGCACGTTCCGGATACGAACCGGATACCGGATCGTGGCCGGGGAGGCGTTCTTGCGCTCCTCGGACTCATGTGCATCGGGTTCGGCCGCCGGGGCGGCCGGAGGTGGGAGCACCGCCTCCGCGAGCCCACGCATCCCGCCCGTCACCCACGGCCCGCACACCGGAATGGCCGGTTCTTCCCGGGCCGCGGCCCGTTCGGCCGGTCGCGCCGCCGCCCCGTGGGTCCGCCCGCGGCCGCCGCGGGCGGGGACGTCACACCGGCGGCCAGGGGATCGCCGGCCATCGGCCGCTCGGCTCCGGGTGCCGCCCCGAGGTCCGCAACGCCGCCACGCGCCCCCGCAGCGCCTCGATCTCGGCCGCGGTGATCAGTTCGCCCAGCCGGGTGACGAGCGCGGTTCCGGGCACCAGACCGGCGGCCAGCCGGTCCACCACGCCGACGGCCTCGGCCGTCAGCGGTTCTCCCGCCCACCCCCACAGCAGCGTGCGCAGTTTGTCGTCGGCGTGGAAGGTCACACCGTGGTCGATGCCGTAGATCCGCCCGCCGGGCGCGGGCAGCAGATGGCCGCCCTTGCGGTCGCCGTTGTTGATCACCGCGTCGAGGACCGCCATCCTGCGCAGCCCGGGATCGTCCGCGTGTACCAGCAGGGCCGTCCTGCCCTCGCCCACCTCGGCGAGGGCGACGGCCTTCCAGCCCTCGCCCGGCTCCTCGTCCTCGACGAGCGCGAGCAGCGGGGACCTGCCGTCCCCGTCGGGACCGTCGTCCTGCGGCTCGGCGTCGATCCACAGCTGGCACATGCCCTCGCCGTACGGGCCGTCCCGCAGCACGGTGGGCGGTATGAGCCCCCAGCCGGTCGCCTCGGAGATCTCGTACGCGGCGACCTCGCGCCGGGCGAGGTTGCCGTCCGGGAAGTCCCACAGCGGCTGTTCCCCGGCCACGGGCTTGTAGACGCAGGTCACCTGCTCGCCCAGGTGGGCGGCCGTGCAGTGGAGCACCGCGTTGGACGCGTCGCGGACCTGCCCGAGGACGGTGAGCCGGCCCTCGGCGAGCACCGTGGCCAGTTCCGTGCCGGTCAGGCTCCGCGGCGGTATCCGTTCTGGCGCGGACATACGTGTCCCTCCGGGTCGAGCGGCAGACTGCACAGCGGGCAGGGCGGGCGCCCGGCGTTCACGACGTCGAGCGCGCGCTTGGCGAAGGCCCGCGCCTGCGCGCCGCTGAGGCGGACCCGGAGCATCGGCGGACCGTTCTCCTCGTCCTGGAGCAGCCGCTCCTCGGCCTCCGCGAGATCCTCGTCGGAGGCGACGTCCAGCTCGACCAGGGCCTGCGCCTCGACGATCATGCGCTGTTCCTCGCCGTCCCAGGCGAGCGCCATCGTGCCGACCCGGAACTCCTCCTCGACGGGGACGTCGAGGGGCGCGGTGTCGGTGACGTCCATCGGCGCGACGGCGGGCACCGGTGAGTCGCCGCCGGTCCTCCGCACCACCTCGTCGAGCAGTTCGTCGATGCGCTCGGCGAGCGCGGCGACCTGAGTCTTCTCCAGTGCCACGCTGGTGACGCGGGGGCCGGAGGAAGCCTGCAGGAAGAACGTACGACGTCCAGGCAACCCGACCGTACCGGCCACGAAGCGGTCCGGGGGGTCGTAGAGGAACACCTGACGGGACACGTCCTGTCTCCCTTGAAGATCGACTGCGGATGGGGAACCGACGGTGGAACGGCCGGGGTTCCGGCGGGATTCTCCGGAACGGGCGCCCGCGGAGCGTCCACCCTACTGCCCGGAGCGATCACGGTGCCCCAGCGCCGCCCCCGACCGCCGCGTCCGCGTCGGCGTCCGCGGCCGGGCGCGCGCCCGGGTCCGTCCCGTCGGTCCGCTCGCGCGGTGCCAGGGAGGTGAGGTCCCCGGTGTCACCGAGCCGCAGCAGGAAGGGCCGCAGACGGGTGTAGCGGATCGCCGTGACCGAACAGGGGTCGACGTGGATCCGCTGGAAGAGGTCGAGGTGCATGCCGAGCGCGTCGGCGACGAGCGCCTTGATGATGTCGCCGTGCGAGCACATGACGTAGGTGGCGTCGTCGCCGTACTCGGCCTCGATCCGCGCGTTCCAGTCCCGGACGGCGTCCACGGCGCGCGCCTGCATGGCCCGCATCGATTCGCCGCCCGGGAACGCCGCGGCCGACGGATGCCGCTGCACGACGTCCATCAGCGGCTCGTCGGTGAGCTCGGCCAGCTTGCGCCCCGACCAGTCGCCGTAGTCGCACTCGTTGATCCGCTCCTCGGTGTGCGGCACCAGGTCCGGCCGGGCGTCGAGCAGCGGTCGCAGGGTCTCCCGGCAGCGCTGCAGGGGGCTGCTGACGACGGCGGCCAGCGGCAGCGCGGCCAGCCGTCCGGGCAGCGCCGCGGCCTGTGCGGTGCCGCGCTCGTCGAGCGCGACGCCGGGGGTGCGGCCCGCGAGCAGCCCTGCCGTGTTGGCGGTGGAACGTCCGTGGCGTACGAGGATCAGGGTGGGCATACGGCCCAGCGTACGGGCTGTCCCGCGGACCGCTCCCGGCACCGGGATGCGCGGCGGGGCGGGGCAGGGAAGAATGCGCGCCGTGATTGTGGACTGTGCGATCTACCGGGACGGGCGCCGTACCGAGGTTCCCTCCGACCTCGCCGCGGCCCTGGCCGAGGCGAGGGCCACCGGGGACGCGTTCCTCTGGATCGGGCTGTACGAGCCGACGGAGCGGGAGGTCGAACGCGTCAGCAGCCAGTTCGCGCTCCACCCGCTGGCCGTGGAGGACGCCCTGAGCGCGCACCAGCGGCCCAAGCTGGAGGTGTACGACGACTCGTTGTTCGCGGTCATCAAGCCGGTGGTGTACGAGCACCTGAGCGACAAGGTCACCGCCGACGAGCTGATGGCCTTCGTCGGCG
Source organism: Streptomyces sp. NPDC014734 (assembly GCF_043083325.1). Taxonomy (NCBI): domain Bacteria; kingdom Bacillati; phylum Actinomycetota; class Actinomycetes; order Kitasatosporales; family Streptomycetaceae; genus Streptomyces; species Streptomyces sp. NPDC014734. The sequence goes on from NZ_JBIBYN010000013.1 coordinate 45,819, forward strand.
ACTCCTTCGTCGTGACGGTCCGGCACGGCGAGGGCGCGCCGCTGGCCGCCGTGCGCCGCAGGCTGGAGGCGGAGCCGGAGGTGCTCCGGCACGGGCCGACCGCGGTGCTGTACGCGATCAGCGACGCCGTCGTCGACCACTACATCGAGGTGGCGGGCGAGCTCCAGACCGACCTGGAGGAGCTGGAGACCGAGGTGTTCGCGCCGACCGGCAGCCAGGACTCCAAGAACACCGCGTCACGCATCTACACGTTCAAGCGGCAGATCATGGAGTTCCGCCGGGCGGCCGGACCGCTCGCCGCCCCGATGGCCCGGCTGGCGGGCGCGGACGTGCCGTTCGTCCACGAGCACTCGCAGCCGTTCTTCCGTGATGTGAGCGACCATCTGACACGGGCCAACGAGTACGTGGAGGGACTGGACCGGCTGCTCTCCGACATCCTGTCCGCCCATCTGGCCCAGGTGGGTGTGCGGCAGAACGACGACATGCGCAAGATCTCGGCCTGGGCCGCCATGGCCGCCGTCCCGACGATGGTGGCCGGGATCTACGGCATGAACTTCGAGCACATGCCGGAACTCGGCTGGGTGTGGGCCTATCCGGCGGTGATCGGGCTGATGGGTTCGGTGGTCTTCGCCCTGTACCGGCAGTTCAAACGGCGCGGCTGGCTCTGACGCACGGCCGTCGGACACGGGTCCCGGGCCGGTCCGGGTCAGGCGAAATCGGGCTCCCGTTCCGCGGGCCCGCCCAGCGCGTCGCGGCGCGCGGGCGGCTCCAGGCTCACCATGCGCCGCCACCCCACGAGCCGTTCGTACGCGTGGACCGCGTGGATCCCCGCGGTCAGCGCGGCGGACTTGGCCCGGGGCCAGCGCAGGATGCGGCCCATGTGGTCCATCACGGCGAGGCTGACGTCGCGGTACACCCGGATCTCCGCGAGCGCGCACTGCCGCAGGACGCGCTGGATCGTGCGGCCGTGCCCGGCGCGGGCGAGGCGCAGCAGTTCCTCGTGGCAGTACGCCAGGTGGTTGTCCTCGTCGTTCGAGATCATCCGCACCGCGCGGCCGAGGTCGGGGTGGTCGGCGAAGTACCGGCACAGCAGCCTCATCTGTTCGGAGGCCCGCTGCTCGGTGACCCGGCTGTGGGCGAGGTAGGTGATGATGTCGTGCTCGCAGAGCGGGTCCTGCCGCACCAGCCGTTCGTGGGCGAGGCCGACGCCGCGCCGCTCCAGCAGCATCGTGTAGTCGGTCTCGCGCGGGACCTCGGCGCGGTTCAGTCCGCGCTTCCTCAGCAGCGCGTCGAAGATCCGCCCGTGCTTGTCCTCGTCCGCGCCGTGCCGGGCGATCCTGGGCGCCAGGGCCCGCTGGCTCTCCGGTGCGAGGGCCGCGATCCGGCCGTTCTCCCAGCCGCCCTGGGACTCGCCGCCGGCGGCGATGGAGCAGAACAGCCTGAACGACTCGTCCTCGTCGAGGATCTCCTGGAACAGGCCCCTTGCCGAGAGCACCACTGCCACCTCCGTACCGGCGTCCGCCCAGCGCCAGTCAAATGCGGCGCGCCCACGCGGGCAACACGAACGCGCCCCGGCTACGCCGGACGGGCTGCCCGGCTCGTCCGGAGGGCATGGCCGAAACCTTTCACCGCTTGGTGTGGCTGAGCGCCCGGTGGCGTAACCGCGCGCCGCCGGGCGCGTTGTCCCGCATGACGGCCGTGGCGGGGAGACACCCCGAGCCCCCACCACGGCCGCGGACTTCACCGCGCTACGCGAGTCCGGATCGCTCCAGCGCCTCCGTGCCCGCGCGCAGGGCCGCGATCCGCTCGTCGAGCGTGAATCCGGCCGGGGCCAGGGTCAGTGTCGTGACACCGGCCGCGGCGTACTCCCGCATCCGGTCGGCGATCCGGTCCACGGGACCGAGCAGGGTGGTCCGGTCGATCAGCTCGTGCGGGACGGCGGCGGCGGCGCCGTTCTTGTCGCCGGACAGGTACGCGTCCTGGATCTCGGCGGCTTCCTTCTCGTACCCCATGCGCCGCGCGAGCCGGTTGTAGAAGTTCTGGTCGCGGCTGCCCATGCCGCCCACGTAGAGCGCGGTGTAGGGGCGGAACGTGTCCGCGAGGGCGTTGATGTCGTCTCCCACGGCGAGCGGCAGCGTCGGGCACACGTCGAAGCCGTCCATGGTCAGGCCCGCCTTCTCGCGTCCCGCCCGCAGATGCCTGACCGCCGTGTCCTCCAGGTGTTCGGCGGAGGGGAAGATCAGCAGGGCGCCGTCGGCGATCTCGCCCGTCTGTTCCAGGTTCTTCGGACCGATCGCCGCGATGTACAGCGGGATGTGCTCGCGCTGCGGGTGGACCGTGAGCTTGAGGGGCTTGCCCGGACCGCCCGGCAGCGGGAGCGTCCAGTGCCGCCCCTCGTACGAGAGCCGCTCGCGGGACATCGCCCTGCGGACGATCTCGACGTACTCCCGGGTGCGGGCCAGCGGCTTGTCGAACGTGACGCCGTACCAGCCCTCCGAGACCTGCGGCCCCGACACGCCGAGCCCGAGCCGGAACCGGCCGCCGGAGAGCGAGTCGAGGGTGGCCGCGGTCATCGCCGTCATCGCCGGCTGACGGGCCGGGATCTGCATGATCGCGGAGCCGACGTCGATGGACTCCGTCCGGGCGGCGACCCAGGCGAGCACGGTCGGCGCGTCGGAACCGTACGCCTCGGCCGCCCAGCAGACGTCGTAGCCGAGCCGGTCGGCCTCCTGGGCCACGGCGAGGTTGTCGCCGTCCATTCCCGCACCCCAGTATCCGAGATTGATGCCGAGCCGCATGGTGCGCACCCCTTACTGATCAGTAACGTCTCCGAGACTCGGACTCTAGCGCCCGCCGGGGAGTTCCGGCAGGGGCGACCGGGAGCCGGGTTGTCCACAGCCCTCCGCCGAACGGGGTTCCGGCCAGTAATCTCAGCGCCCATGGAGCAGAGGCATCTCGGCCGCACCGGCCTTCGCGTGTCCCGGATCGGTCTCGGCACCCTCACCTGGGGCCGGGACACCGGCGAGCACGACGCCGCCGAACAGCTGAAGGCGTTCTGGGAGGCGGGCGGCACCCTGGTCGACACCGCCGACGTGTACGGGGGCGGGGAGGCCGAGTACCTGCTCGGACGCCTCACCGACGGTCTGGTTCCCCGGCACGACCTGGTCATCGCCACGAAGGCGGGCAGCGTCGCCGACCCGTACCGCAGGTTCGACAGCTCGCGCGGACACCTGCTGGCAGCCCTGGACACGTCTCTGGAGAGACTCGGCACGGACCATGTCGACCTGTGGCAGGTCCACGCCTTCGATCCGCTGACACCGCTGGAGGAGACCCTTCAGGCGGTGGACCTGGCGGTGTCCAGCGGGCGCGCCCGGTACGCGGGGGTGTCGAACTTCTGCGGCTGGCAACTGGCGAAGGCCGCGACCTGGCAGCTCGCCTCGCCCGGGATGCGCACCCGGCTGGCGAGCACCCAGATGGAGTACTCCCTGCTGCAGCGGGGCGTGGAGCGCGAGGTGCTGCCCGCCGCCCTGGACCTGGGCGTGGGGCTGCTGCCGTCCTCCCCGCTGGGCAGGGGGGTGCTGACCGGCAAGTACCGCACGGGCACGCCCGCGAACTCGCGCGGCGCCTCGGAACTGCTGGCCCCGTTCGTCGAGCCGTATCTGGACGACGCGGCGGCCCGCATCGTCGAGGCGGTGGCGACGGCGGCCGACGGTCTGGCGACGACACCGCTGCAGGTGGCACTCGCCTGGGTGCGGGACCGGCCGGGGGTGGTGGCCCCGGTCGTCGGAGCGCGCAACGCGCAGCAGCTCACGGAGGCGCTGTCGGTGGAGGCGCTTAGTCTTCCTGACGAGATCTGCCGGGCGCTCGACGATGTGTCTGCGCCCGTGCACCGATATCCCGACCAGGACTGGAGCACGCTGTGACCGCGCTTCCCGGGGGAGAGACCCCCGGCTCCCCGGCCGCCGCCGACGACGACGCCGGCACCGTCGCGGACGCCGCCGCCGTCCCCGCCCCGTCGGCACGGGACGGGGACCACGAGACAGACGAGGAAGCGGCGGCGGACGTCAACGCCGATGCCGCGGGGCACGACGACGACACCGCACCCTCCGGGGAGACCGCCGCCCCGCTCTCCGAGGCCGAGGCCGAACTCGCCGCCCAGCGCGAGCTGCGGGAGCGGATCGAGAAGCGCAAGGCCGAGAAGGAAGGCCCCGTTCCGGCCGGCGGGAAGCTGAGCGGCCGAGCGGCTGATCTGCTGGCCGCCGTGCGGGCCGTGGAGAGCGGCGAGAAGCGGGCCGACGCGTTCTTCGACGCGGCAGCGCCCCCCGCCGCCCGCCGGGCCGCGCCCGCACCGCCGGCCGCGCGCACGCGCACGCCCGAGCCGGCCCCGACGCCCCGGGGGCCCTCGCCCGAAACGGTGGCCGCGGTGGCCGCCGTACTGGCCGGGGGCGGTGCGCCCGAGCGGCTCGCCGGCCCGACGGCCGAGGCCCTGGGTCCGCGGGCGGCGGACATCCTGCGCGAGGACCCGTGGCGGATGCTGGCCGTGCCGGAGGTCGGGCCCGAACAGGCGGACGGCTTCGCGCGGGCCCTGCTGGGCGCCGAGTGCGGTCCGGACGACGACCGCCGCACCGCGGCGCTGATCGGCCTGCTGCTGGAGCGGGCCGCGCTCCGGGGCCACACCGCGCTGGACGCGGCGGCGGTGCGGGCCTCCCTCGCCGAGCACGCCGTGACCGACCCCGACGCCGCCGTGCAGCACGCCGTCGCCGAGGGCGTCGTGCTCGTCTTCCAGGAGGACGAGGACGCCCCGCCCCCGGCCGCGACCGGTGAGGAGGCGGAAGCCGACCCGGCGCCCGGGGCCGGTCAGGAGCCGGTGCGGGTGCTCCTGGGCCTCGACCGGTACGCGCTCGCCGAGGAGAGCCTCGCCGACGGTCTCGCCCGCCTGGTCAACGCCTGCGAGGCGGACGCCGACTGGGCGGGGGAGGCGGCGCCGGGCGCGGGTTCCCCTTCGGCCGCCGAGCTGATCCGCGCGGTCGCGGGCCACGGCCTGGTGGCGCACACCGGCGGCGAGGCGGCCCGCGCCGAGCCCGCCGAGCTGATCGCCGCCGCCCGCGCACGGGGCCTGCGTGCCCTGGGCACCGCGCACAGCCCCGACGGCAGGCGGCGGCTGGCGGAGGCGACCGGTGATCCCTCGACGGCCGTCACCCCGGCCGGGCTGCTCTCCGGCGCGGAGGGGCCCGGGCGGGACGAGGAGGGCGCGCTCGCCGTCGACCTGCTGGTCGTGCTCGATGCCCCCCAACTGGACGTCGAGACCGCCGCGATGCTCGTGGAGTCCCTGGCCGACGGCACCCGGCTGGTGCTCAGCGGCGACCCGGGCGTGCTGGGGTCGGCGGGCGCGGGCCGGGTGTTCGCGGACGTGCTGGCGGCCCGCGCCTGCCCGCAGGTCGTGTCCCGCACACCGGATCCGGGACCGATCGGCGAACTGGTCTCCGGCATCGGCATCGGTGAGCTGAACCCGGTCGAGGCACCGGGCAAGGAGGTGGTGATCGTCCCCGTGCGCGACGCGGGCGAGGCGGTGCACCGCACCGTGCAGTTGGTCGCGGACTCGGTGCCGCGCGCCATCGGCATCGCGTCGGCCGACACCCAGGTGATCACCGTCGGCCACGGCGGCTCGGCGGGCACCCGCGCGTTGAACGCGGCCCTCAAGCAGCGGCTCAACCCCGGACCGGGGCGGTTCGGCGGATTCGACCCCGGTGACCGTGTCGTCCACGTACCGGCGCCGGGGAGGATCGTGCCCGCGGTGGTCGTCTCGGCCGACGCCGAGGGCCTGCACCTGGACTGCGCGGGCGCACGGCTCGTCGTGCCCCAGGGGCGGGTGGCGGCGTCCGTGCGCCACGGCTGGGCCCTCAGCGCCCATCAGGCCGTCGGCACGCGCTGGCCCGCGGTGGTCGTCGTGCTGCCGGGCGACGCGGTGCGGGGGCTGAGCCGCCCGTGGGTGTACACGGCCTTCGGCCGGGGGGAACGGCACCTGTCCGTGGTGCACGGGGTGGATCAGGCGCTCCAGCACGCGGTCGCGCAGTCCCCGGCCCCGGACCGTACGACGCGTCTGTGCGGCCTCCTGGAGGCCGCACGGCGGTGAACCCCGTCGCGGCGGGGGGGCGCCGCCCCCCCCCGCCCCCGGGGGGGGGGGGGGGGGGGCCGGGCCCCCCCCCCCCCCCCGGGGCCCCCCCGGCCGCGGCCCCGGCCGAAACCC
>NZ_JBIBYN010000013.1:52075-212990 GCF_043083325.1 Streptomyces sp. NPDC014734
CGCGCCCGCCCCCGCCCCCCCCCCCCCCCCCCGCCCGCCCCCCGCCCCCCCCCCCCCCCCCCCCGGCGGCGCCCCCCCCCCGCCCGCGCCGCCCCCCCCCCCCCCCCCCCCCCCACGGGGCGTGCCGGGTCAGGAGCCGTCCGGCACCAGACCGGCCGGTTCCTCCTCGGCGTCGTCCTCGTCGAAGACGGCGCTGACGTCGAAGCGGCAGACCACCCGCTGCGGATCGGCGTCGTCGAACGGCGCCCCGAGCCACTCCCCCGCCTCGGGAAGTTCCTCCGCGGCCGTGACCCAGAGCGTGGAGTCGCCCTCCTCCAGGCCGAACTCGGTGTGCCGGGAGGCGATCTCGTCGGGTTCGTACTCCCCGAAGAGCACCCCGAGCGCGGCGTGCACGCTGCTGCCGACGACCGCGGCGCTGCCACCGCCCCGGTCGTCCGGATCGAGGTCGGCGATCCGTTGTGCCTGCGCGAACAGCCGCGGCGGCTCCACCACCGCGTAGTCCCGCCGGATCAGAACGCTCAGCGCGTTCGGCTCCCCGGGGCCGGTGTACGGGGGCAGCGAATCGTCCGCCCCCGGGATCTCGAAGGGGGTGACCTCGTCGTAGCGGTCGTAGAGCAGTTCGTCGTAGAACTCGGCGGCGGCGGCCAGTGCGTTGAACGCGTCGTAGACGGCGGGATCGTCGTCCCCCGTCCGGCGCTCGACCGCATCGAGGTGACGGTCGAGCGCGGCTTTGATCGCTTCGGCGGCGGCACGTACCTCGGCAGCGGCGGGCTGCGCAGCATCAGACATAGTGCAGACGCTATCCGTACCGGGGCTCTGCCCGCACAATAGATGCGATGCCGGAATACGAATTTGCCGATGTGTACGTGCCACGCGGGATGTCCCGGAAGGAGACAGCCCGCCTGCTGACCGACCATGCCGAGTACGGACACTGGGAATTGGACCGACTGACACTGCGCCGCGACGGCAGCCGCAGGGTACGGCTGCGACGGCGGATCATCCGCCAGATCCGCGCCACCTGGTGAGACGGAGCGGGCCCCGCCGTGGCGGGGCCCGCTGTCTTCGTCCCGGCCGGGTGGCCGGGCGGGTCCGTTACGCGGACATCCGTGCGCGTCGGTAGAGGAGCGTGCCCGCCCCTGCCAGCAGCAGACCCGCGCTCGCCGGGGCCAGGAGTCCGAGGCCGCCCGCCCCGGTGTGGGCGAGCTGAGGAACGTTCTGCTCCTCGGGCACGTTGGGCACGGTCGGCTTCTCCGGCGTCGGCGGCTTGTGCTCGGTGACCGGGGTGACCGGGGTGACCGGGGTGACCGGCGGCGTGACGACGTCCGTGTCGTTTCCGCAGTCGTTGCCGAAGGTGGGGTTGAGCAGACCGCCGATGGTGATGCTGTTCCCGCAGGCGTTCACGGGAATGTCGATGGGCACCGCGATGTTGTTGCCCGACAGCACGCCGGGCGAGCCCTTCGTGACGCCCTGGGCGGAAGCCCCGCCGCCGAGCGGGGCCCGGTGCTTGCCCGTGCCCGGCCGGCTCGCGTGGGTCAGGTCGCCGGAGACCTGGCTGCCGGAAGCGTGCTTGCCCGGGGAGGCGTCCTGCGAACCGTTTCCGCAGGTGTTTCCGAACGCCGGGTTGAGCAGCGCCACGACGTCCACGGAGTTGCCGCAGACGTTGACCGGTACGTGGACCGGGATCTGCACCGAATTCCCGGAAAGCACCCCCGGGGAATCCGCCGCGCCGCCGGACGCTCCCGCGTCGGCGTGCGCGTATCCGCCGCCCATGGCGAGCACGCCGCCTGCGGCCGCAACGGAGATCAGGCCCTTGCGCGTGACCTGTCGCATAGCTTGTTTCCTGCCTTCTACCTCACGGAAAACCCCCGGACTCGATCGTGCGGGGGCGGAGTACCCAGCAGCCCCGAAGCGCATGGTGTGCGCTCCGGGGCCGACCGGATTCAAACCCTTACGGGTTGACCCACAACGTCAGGCGTTGACGCAGGTGTTACCGAAAGCCGGGTTCAGCACCCCGACCACATCGATCGTGTTGCCGCACACGTTCACCGGGATGTGGATGGGCACCTGGATGACGTTGCCCGAGATCACGCCGGGGCTGCCGAAGGCAGCGCCCCCGGCGCCCGAGTCGGCGACGGCCATGCCCGCACCCGCGAGCACCAGACCACCGGTCACAGCCGCAGCAGCGACGACCTTCTTGATCATTGTTTCCTCCTTGTTGGCAATGCGGTCCCAGCCGCGGACCGCATCACTTGTAACGAGGAAGAGCTAATCGGGCTACGAGCGTATGGTTCCTTTCACTCGTTCCGGTCAAATACGCACACGCTGGCGATTCCTGACGCGGAAACAGCACGGGAAGCCGCCCGACCTGCGCCGGGAGCGGCGGCGGCTCAGCAGTTGTCGATGAACCGGTCGAGCACCCGCACACCGAACTTCAGACCGTCCACCGGCACCCGCTCGTCCACGCCGTGGAACATGCCCGCGAAGTCGAGCTCCGGCGGCAGCTTCAACGGCGCGAACCCGAAGCACCGGATGCCGAGGTCGTCGAAGGACTTGGCGTCGGTACCGCCCGAGAGCATGTAGGGGACCGCCCGCGCGATCGGGTCCTCCGCCTTGAGGGCGACCTGCATCGCGTCGACGAGCGCGCCGTCGAAGCCGGTCTCCAGCGCCTTGTCCGCGTGCACGTCCTCCCGCTTCACCCGCGGCCCGAGGATCCGGTCCAGGTCGGCGAGGAACTCCTGCTCGAAGCCCGGCAGGAAGCGCCCGTCGACGTGCGCGACCGCCTGTCCGGGGATGACGTTCACCTTGTAGCCGGCGCCGAGCATGGTGGGGGCCGCGGAGTTGCGGAGCGTGGCGCCGACCATCTTGGCGATGCCGTTGAGCTTGGGGAGCGTCTCCTCCATGTTGTCCGGGTCGAGCGGGACACCGAGCGCGTCGGAGAGCTCGTCGAGGAAGGACCGCACGGTCTTGGTCACCCGGACCGGCCAGTTGTGCCGTCCGAGCCGTCCGACCGCCTCGCAGAGTTCGGTGATCGCGTTGTCGTCGTTGGTCATCGAGCCGTGCCCGGCCGTGCCGTCCACGGTCAGCCGCATCCAGTGCATGCCCTTCTGGGCCGTCTCGACGAGGTAGAGCCGCAGCTTCTCGTTCACCGTGAAGGAGAAGCCGCCGACCTCGCCGATCGCCTCGGTGACACCGTCGAACAGGCCGGGGTGCTTGTCCACCAGGTACCGAGCCCCGTACGTGCCGCCCGCCTCCTCGTCGGCGACGAAGGCCAGCACGATGTCGCGCGGGGGCTTGCGACCGCCGCGCAGCCGGTCGCGGACGACCGCGAGGGTCATCGCGTCCATGTCCTTCATGTCGACCGCGCCGCGGCCCCACACGCAGCCGTCAGCCACCTCGCCCGAGAACGGGTGGTGCGTCCAGTCGTGGGCATTGGCCGGAACCACGTCGGTGTGGCCATGGATCAGCAGCGCGGGCCTCGACGGGTCCTCGCCCTCGATCCGGGCCACGGTCGAGGCCCTGCCCTTGTGGGACTCCAGGATCTGCGGCTCCAGCCCGACCTCGGCGAGCTTCTCCGCCACGTACTCGGCGGCGACCCGCTCCCCCGGACCCGAGTGGTCCCCGTAGTTGCTGGTGTCGATCCGGATCAGCTCACGACAGAGGTCCACGACCTCGTCCTCGCCCGAGACGGTCCGGGCCGTGTTGGTCTCGCTCACACTGGTTCCTTCCACTGTCGCTGAGGTGCTCCCTCCCATCCTCCCGCTCTCCGCACGCCCGCCCAAGGCCCCCCACCTCTCGTCATCCGCCCGTCACACTCCCCGGGGTGATCGAGGACCTCCGGATGTTTGCTATTGTTTTCCACGTCGGAACGGGCAGGGCCCGCACGACAGACACCTTGTCCGGGTGGCGGAATGGCAGACGCGCTAGCTTGAGGTGCTAGTGCCCTTTATCGGGCGTGGGGGTTCAAGTCCCCCCTCGGACACCGTAGAAGAACCCCAGTTGATCTGGGGTTCTTCTGTTTTCCGGGCCATGGCGGCCCCCGGGGCACCGTCGTACTCCACGTAGCCTCTCTCCCGTGTCAGCCTCCCGCCTGTATCGCGTCGCCGTCCTCGTGCTCGAAGGTGCGAAACCGCTCGATGTCGGAATTCCCGCACAGGTCTTCGCGACCCGCGCGAGCATGCCGTACGAGGTGCGGGTGTGCGGGGCGGCGCCCGGCCTCGTGACCGGCGGCGACGGCCTGTCGTACGGCGTCGCCCACGGCCTCGACGCACTCGCGTGGGCCGACATCGTCTTCGTCCCCGGCTATCGGTTCCCCGACCGTGAGGACCCCCCGCGGGCCGTCCTCGACGCCCTGATCGCCGCCCATGACCGCGGCGCGCGGCTCGCCGCCATCTCGACGGGCGCCTTCGCGCTCGCCGCCACGGGGTTGCTCGACGGCAGGCGCGCCACCACGCACTGGCACTACGCGCGGGCACTGGCGGCACGGCATCCGCTCGTCCGGGTCGACGAGAACGTCCTCTTCGTCGACGAGGGCAGCGTGCTGACGTCGGCCGGCGCCGCCTCGGGCATCGACCTGTGCCTGCACATCCTGCGCGGCGACCTCGGGGTGGCCGCGTCGAACCACGCGGCCCGGCGTCTCGTCGCGGCCCCCTACCGCAGCGGCGGTCAGGCACAGTACGTACCGCGCAGCGTGCCCGAGCCGCTCGGCGAGCGGTTCGCCGCCACTCGCGAATGGGCGCTGCACCGGCTCGGCGAACCCCTCACCCTCGAAACGCTCGCCCGGCACGCGGCGGTGTCGCCGCGCACGTTCTCGCGGCGCTTCGTCGAGGACACGGGGTACACGCCGATGCAGTGGGTCATGCGCGCCCGCGTGGACCTGGCCCGCGAACTGCTCGAACGTTCGGAACGGGGCGTCGAGCAGATCGCCACCGATACCGGTCTCGGCACCGGTGCCAATCTGCGGTTGCACTTCCAGCGGATCCTGGGCACGACGCCGAGCGAGTACCGGCGCACCTTCACCAGGGGCGAGTAGCCCGCTGCCGTGTGGCGGGATCCTTGTGAACCGTGGCGATCATGCCGCTGTCGTGGACGGGACCCGGCACGCGACATTGGTGGCGAACCGAAGGGACGCCATTCATGACTCGTATCGCCATCAACGGATTCGGCCGCATCGGGCGCAACGTGCTCCGCGCGCTGCTCGAACGCGACAGCGACCTTGAGGTCGTCGCCGTGAACGACCTCACCGAGCCCGCCACGCTGGCGCGGCTGCTCGCCTACGACACGACGGCCGGTCGGCTCGGTCGGCCGGTGGGTGTCGACGGGAACACCCTCGTCGTGGACGGCCGTCGCATCGCGGTGCTCGCCGAACGGGAACCGGCGCGGCTGCCGTGGGCCGAGCTCGGCGTGGACATCGTGCTGGAGGCGACCGGACGCTTCACGTCGGCCGGGGCCGCCCGCGGCCACCTCGACGCGGGCGCGAAGAAGGTGCTCGTCAGCGCCCCGTCGGACGGTGCCGACGTCACGCTCGCGTTCGGGGTCAACACGGACGCGTACGACCCCGGCGCGCACACCGTCGTCTCGAACGCCTCGTGCACGACCAACGCGCTGGCGCCGCTGGCCGCGGTGCTCGACGACCTCGCGGGGATCGAGCACGGCTTCATGACGACGGTGCACGCCTACACGCAGGAGCAGAACCTGCACGACGGTCCGCACCGCGACGCCCGCCGGGCCCGTGCCGCCGCCGTCAACATCGTGCCGACCACGACGGGCGCGGCCAAGGCGATCGGCCTCGTGCTGCCGAACCTCGACGGCAAGCTGTCGGGGGACTCGATCCGGGTGCCGGTTCCGGTGGGCTCGATCGTCGAGCTCAACACGACCGTCAGCCGCGACGTGACGCGCGACGAGGTGCTGGCGGCCTACCGCGCCGCGGCGGAGGGACCGCTCGCCGGTGTGCTGGAGTACTCGGACGACCCGCTCGTGTCGTCCGACATCACGGGCAATCCGGCCTCGTCGATCTTCGACTCGGCCCTGACCCGTGTCGACGGGCGCCACATCAAGGTGGTCGCCTGGTACGACAACGAGTGGGGCTTCTCGAACCGCGTGATCGACACGCTCGGACTCCTCGCCGGCCACTGACCGGCCGCCGGACGACCCCCTCCTCCGCGGGCCGCGGAGGGCGGCGGGCCGCATGACCGGCGCGTGGCCGGCGACGCCCCGGAACCGCGGGGGACAACGCGCGGTGGACGGGGCGGAGGCGCCCGGCCGCGGTATCCGTGGCGGACGGGCGTTCCGGGCCGGGCCGGTCCGGTCGGCGGCCGGTGTCCGGGGGTGGAGTCGAGTTCCCTCGCGGTACGGCAGCGGGGACCCCAGGTGATCCACCTCCGCAGAAACCCCAGTTGATCTGGGGTCTTTCTGTTTCCTGGCGGGGCGTCGGCGTTCGGCTCGGTGCCGTGGGCGACCGGCCGGCCGGTGGTGGGGCCGAGGGCTCTTCGCACAGGCGGGTGCTTCCGCCAACGTGCGCCGACGTCCCGGTCCTCGTCCCGTGCGAGCGGCTTCCGCCGTGACTCGTAGAATCCCGGCATGGCGTTCACGAGCGTTCCGTACTACTGCTTCCTGTGACCGGAAGGCACTGAGGGCGCTGCCGGACGGCACCGCCCTCCTCGGCGTGCCTGCTGCGTGGAGCACGTCCCCGGCGCCGGGTGGCCGAACGGCCGGCCCGTGCCGTTCCGGGACGGCGGCCCTTGAGCGCACGCGGGCACGGTCCCTTCCCTCCCCCGTACACAGGAGAACTCTGTGCCCGTGCCGCTTCCGCCTGCCCTCGAACCGCTTCTCGGCCTCTTGCGCTGCCCGACGTGCCGCGCCCGCCTCCACCCCGGGACCGGCGCGCTGCGCTGCCCGGCGGGCCACACCTTCGACATCGCCCGTCACGGCTACGTCGGCCTGCTGACGGGCAACCGCGCCACCAGCGGCGACGACGCGGCCATGGTCCGGGCCCGGGACCGTTTCCTGTCCACCGGGAGATACGGGCCCGTCCTGCGGACGGTGGCCCAGCTGGCCGCCCGCACCGCGCCCGGGCGGGCGACGGTCGTCGACGTGGGGTGCGGCACGGGCCACTACCTGGCGGAGGTGCTCGACAGGGTGCCGGGCGCCCGCGGCCTGGGCCTGGACACCTCGGCGCGGGCGCTGCGCGCGGCGGCCCGGGCCCATGCGCGGGCCGCCGCGGCGGCCTGGGACGTCTTCCGCCCCTTTCCGCTGGCCGACGGGGTGGCCGACCTCGTGCTGGACGTGTTCGCCCCGCGCAACGCGTCCGAGTTCCACCGCGTGCTGCGCCCGTCCGGCCGACTGGTCGTGGCGCGTCCCACCGGGCGGCACCTGCGCGAGTTGCGGGGCCGGGTGCCCTCGATGCTCACGGTCGACCCGGTCAAGGAACAGCGTCTGCACCGGACGCTCGGCCCCTGCTTCGAGGCCGTCGCCACCGAGCGGATCGAGTACCCGATGTCGCTGACCGGGGCGGAGGCCCTCGACCTGATGGGAATGTCACCGAGCGCCCGCCACATGAACCGTGCCGACCCGGCGGAGTCCGGTCCGCCGCTCGACCGGGTCACCGTCTCCGTGCTGGCCACCGCCTACCGGCCCCGGTGAGCGGGGGCGGGCCCGTCGGTCCGCCGACGCCCCGCGCGCCGGTGCGATCCCGCGTGCGGGCGGGGGCGCCCGGTGGGCGGGGCGGGGATACTGGGTGGGCAGCCCAGGAGCAGACACGAGGAGCCCGCACCATGCGCACCACCGTTCCGGTCGGCGTCTCCCGGTGAGGGGGCGCGCGAGGCCTCCGGCGGCGCCGCTGCCGCAGCGGTACGGGATCGATCCGGTGCGGCTGCGGCTTCCCGAGGACCCGGACGGCCGGTGGGAGACGGTCCGCGACCATCTGCGGGCACGGTTCGTGGACGCGATCGGGGCGGCGCGGGTGGATGCCATGGTCGACGGGGGCCGGTTCGTCTCCGTGCGGGGTCCGGTGTCGGCGGACGAGCCGTACGCGGCGGGCCGGTACATCTGGTTCCACCGGGATTTCGCGCCGGAGGTACCGGTGCCGTTCCCGGTGGGCGTCGTGCACCGCGACGCGCATCTGGTCGTCGCGGACAAGCCGCACTTCCTGGCGACGACGCCGCGCGGGCGTCATGTCACCGAGACGGCGGTGGCCCGGTTGCGCCGCGAGCTGGAGCTGCCCGCGCTGCAACCCGCGCACCGGCTGGACCGGCTGACCGCCGGTCTGGTCCTCTTCGTCGTGCGGCCCGAGGAGCGCGGCGCGTACCAGACACTGTTCCGGGACCGCCGGGTGAGCAAGGAGTACGAGGCGGTGGCGCCGTTCGACCCCGGCCTGGACCTGCCGCGGACCGTGCGCAGCCGGATCGTGAAGGAGCGCGGGGTCGTCGCCGCCCGCGAGGAGCCGGGCGAGCCGAACAGCGAGAGCCGGATCGAGCTGGTGGAGCACCGGGCGGGCCTCGGCCGTTACCGGCTGCTGCCCGCCACCGGGCGCACCCATCAGCTGCGGGTCCACATGAGCGCCCTGGGGCTGCCGATCGTCGACGATCCGCTCTACCCGGTGGTCCGGCCGCAGGAGGCTGCCGAAGACTTGTCGCGTCCGCTCCAACTGCTGGCCCGGGTACTGGAGTTCACCGATCCGGTCACCGGTGCAGCGCACCGCTTCGAGAGCGGGCTGAGGCTCTCGGCGTGGCCGGACCGGTGAGCGGCGGCCGGGAAGGTTCGCGGGCCGGTGAACCTTCCCGGTCGCAGCACCGGGTGGTGACCGGTCTCAGTGACCGCGGGCGATCCACTCGTCGAGGTGCGGGGACTCCGCTCCGACGGTCGTGGAGTCGCCGTGTCCGGTGCGGACGGTGGTCCCCGGGTCCAGGGTGAGCAGCCGGTCCCTGATCGACTCGACGATCGTCGGGAAGTGGGAGAAGGACCGTCCGGTGGCTCCGGGCCCGCCCCGGAAGAGGGTGTCGCCGGTGAAGACGGTGGACAGCCCGGGGGCGTACAGGCAGACGGCGCCCGGGGCGTGGCCGGGGGTGTGCAGGACCCGGAGCGTCGTCCCGGCGACCTCCAGTTCCTGGCCGTCGGAGAGTTCGCCGTCCGGGGCGCGGTCGGGGTGGGTCCGCCGCCACAGCGGCAGGTCGTCGGGGTGCAGCAGGATCGGCGCGCCGGTGGCGTCGGCGAGGGCCGGGGCCGCGTCGATGTGGTCGTTGTGCGCGTGGGTGCAGACGATGGCGCGCAGGGTGCGGCCGTTCAGCGCCGCCTCGATGGCGGCGGCGTCGTGCGCGGCGTCGATGACGATCGCCTCGGTGTCGTCGCCGACGATCCAGACGTTGTTGTCGACGTCCCATTCCCCGCCGTCGAGGGCGAAGGTGCCGGAGGTGACGAGGTGGTCGATGCGGGCGGCCATCAGAGGATCACCACCGAGCGCAGCACGTCGCCGTCGTGCATCCGGGCGAAGGCCTGCTCGACGTCGCCGAGTCCGATGGTCTCGGTGACGAACGCCGCGAGGTCGATGCGGCCCTGCTGGTGCAGGTCGATGAGCATCGGGAAGTCGCGCGAGGGCAGGCAGTCTCCGTACCAGGAGGACTTGAGCGCGCCGCCGCGGCCGAAGACGTCGAGCAGCGGCAGTTCCAGCCGCATCTCGGGGGTGGGGACGCCGACCAGGACGACCGTGCCCGCGAGGTCGCGGGCGTAGAACGCCTGCTGGTACGTCTCCGGGCGGCCGACCGCCTCGATGACCACGTCGGCTCCGTTGCCGTCGGTCAGCGAGCGGATCGCCTCGACCGGTTCGGTGGTGCGGGAGTTGACGGTGTGGGTGGCGCCCATCGTCCTCGCCGTCTCCAGCTTGCGGTCGTCGACATCCACCGCGATGATCTTCGCGGCCCCGGCCAGCCGGGCGCCGACGATCGCGGCGTCGCCGACGCCGCCGCAGCCGATCACCGCGACCGAGTCGCCGCGGCCGACCTGTCCGGTGTTGATCGCGGCGCCGATGCCCGCCATCACGCCGCAGCCGAGCAGCCCGGCGACGGCCGGGGAGACCTCGGGGTCGACCTTGGTGCACTGTCCGGCGGCGACCAGGGTCTTCTCCGCGAACGCGCCGATGCCGAGCGCCGGTGACAGCTCCGTGCCGTCGAGCAGGGTCATCTTCTGCTTCGCGTTGTGGGTGTCGAAGCAGTACCACGGGCGGCCGCGCAGGCATGCCCGGCACTGGCCGCACACCGCGCGCCAGTTGAGGACGACGAAGTCGCCGGGGGCGACGTCCGTGACGCCCTCGCCGACGGACTCCACCACGCCCGCGGCCTCGTGGCCGAGCAGGAAGGGGAAGTCGTCGTTGATGCCGCCCTGCTTGTAGTGCAGATCGGTGTGGCAGACGCCGCACGCCTGGATCTTCACCACGGCCTCGCCGGGGCCGGGGTCGGGGACGACGATGGTCTCGACCCGTACCGGCTCGTTCTTCCCCGGCGCGATGACCCCTTGCACCTGCTGCGACATACCGCGGTCTCCCTGTTTCCGTCATTTCGTGAAGATCGAACGCGAACAACCGTACGCCCCGAAAGGGTGTCACGACGGCGCGCCGCGTTGGCGCGAAACGACTGGCGTACACCTGGTGAGATGCACCGGTTTCGGTCAGATGGTGCGTCATGGTGAACTACGCCGGGCTTGGCCCGGTCCTTTGGTGCGGTGGGGCTCGGCGCCGATACCTGCGGGGGCAGGGGTTTCGAGGTCCGCGAACAGAGGATTGACGGATTCACGGGGGGAAGTACCTTGACCGAGATCATCGATTTCACGGAGAGGACCGACCGCACGACGGACGGGGCGCAGCCCGACGCGTCGCGGATCGGCGCCGAGGCGAGGGCGCGGGTGGGCGGCCTCGTGCCGTACACCGACGAGCTGCCGGTCCCGCCGGTGCTGCGTCCGCGGGGCGGGGACGTGCTGCGCGAGACCGAGATCGCGGTCTCGCCCACCTGGGTGCGGCTGCACTCGCAGCTGCCGCCGACGCTGATGTGGGGGTACGACGGCATGGTGCCCGGGCCGACCATCGAGGTGCGGCGCGGGGAGCGGATCAGGATCGCCTGGACCAACCGTGTCCCGAGGGGGAGCGAGTACCCGGTCACTGCCGTGGAGGTAGGTCCGGTGAAGCCGGGCGAGCTCGCCCCGCACAACCGGCCGGGTCGCGACGGCGTCGAACCGAACGCGGACGTGGCCGCGCTGCCCGCCTGGACGGTGACCCATCTGCACGGGGCGCAGACCGGCGGCGGGAACGACGGCTGGGCGGACAACGCCGTCGGTTTCGGCGACGCGCAGTTGTCGGAGTATCCGAACGACCATCAGGCCGCCCATTGGTGGTACCACGACCACGCCATGAACATCACCCGCTGGAACGTGTACGCCGGGCTCGTCGGCACGTATCTGGTGCGGGACGACGAGGAGGACGCGCTCGGTCTGCCGTCCGGCGACCGGGAGGTGCCGCTGATCCTCGCCGACCGCAATCTGGACACCGACGGGGACGGACGGCTCAACGGGCGGCTGCTGCACAAGACGACGGTGGTCGTCGAGGCCGACCCGGAGACCGGCAAACCGGTGTCCCTGCCGTTCCTCGGCCCGTACACGACGGTCAACGGCCGTATCTGGCCGTACGCCGACGTGGACGACGCCTGGTACCGGTTCCGGCTCGTCAACGCGTCCAACGCCCGGATCTACGACCTGGTGCTGGTCGACGACGAGAACAACCCGGTGCCGGGCGTGATCCGGCAGATCGGCAGCGACGGCGGGCTGATGCCGCGGCCGGTTCCGGTCGACTTCGACGAGGCGCTGCCGACGCTGACGATCGCGCCCGCCGAGCGGATGGATCTGCTGATCGACTTCTCGTCGCTGGCCGGTCGGCGGGTCCGTCTGGTCAACAAGGGCGGCTTCGTGGCGGGACTGCCGGACCCGGCGTCGGACGTGCCGTTCCCCCAGGTGATGGAGTTCCGGGTGCGGGCGACGGGGCGGCCGGACGCGTTCGAACTGCCCGAGGTGCTGTCCGGTTCGTTCCGCCGGTACGAGCACGGTCTGGTGGAGCACGGGCACCGGCTCGTCGTGCTGACGCAGCCGGGCACGGTCGGGGGCGGCGGCCACCCGGAGATCTGGGAGATGGCGGAGGTCGAGGACGCCTCCGGCGTCCGGGTGCCGTCGGAGGGTGTGATCCAGGTGCGGGGCGAGGACGGCACGCTGCGCACGTACCGCCGGATCGCACGGACCTTCAACGACGGGCTCGGGTTCACCGTCGGCGAGAACACCTTCGAGCAGTGGTCCTTCCTCAACCTGGGCGCGCCGACGCATCCGATGCACATCCACCTGGCGGACTTCCAGGTGCTCGGCCGGGAGGCGTACACGCTGGACGGGTTCGACACCGCGCTCGGCGGCACCCGTACCCCGGTGGAGTTCGACCACGGCACCAAGATCCCGACGGCGCCGAACGAACAGGGCTGGAAGGATGTGTTCCGGGTGCCGCGGGGGCAGCTGGTGAAGGTGCTCGGCACGTTCGACGGCGGGTACGGGCGGTTCATGTACCACTGCCACCTGCTGGAGCACGAGGACATGGGCATGATGCGGCCGTTCGTGGTGATGCCGCCCGGGGCGATGAAGTTCGATCACGGCGCCGGGCACGGCGGGCACGGCGGCTGATCCGGGCCGGTTCGCCGGACGACGGGCCGGACGCCGGCCCCCGTGGGATCGTCCCGCGGGGGCCGGCGTCGTCGCGCGGCGGCCGCGAACCGGTCCCGGGCCCGGTGGGCCGGCCCGCCGCCCGTGTACGTCAGGGCGCGAGCACGTCGAGTTCGTGCAGGGCGCCGACGGCGATCTCCTTCGTCAGGCGCTCCGCCTCGGCGGCCTCGCCCTCGCGCACCGCCTCGGCGAGCCGGACATGGAGCGTGACCGCGGCAGGGTCCGGGTCCTCGAACATCACCTGGTGGTGGGTGCGTCCCGCGAGGACCTCGGCGACGACGTCCCCGAGCCGGGCGAACATCTCGTTCCCGGAGGCGTCGAGCACGATCCGGTGGAACGCGATGTCGTGCTCCAGGTAGCCCTCCAGCTGCCGGCCTCGCGAGGTGGCGACCATGCCGAGCGCGCAGTCGGTGAGGGCCGCGCACTGTTCCGGGGTCGCGTGGCGGGCGGCGAGACCGGCGGCGACGGGTTCGATCGCGGAGCGCAGTACGGTCAGCGAGCGCAGCTGGCGCGGCCGGTCGGCCCCCGCCAGCCGCCACCGGATGACCCGCGGGTCGTAGACGTTCCACGCCTCGGTCGGCCGCACGGTCACGCCGACCCGGCGCCGGGACTCGACGAGGTGCATGGATTCCAGGACGCGGACCACTTCGCGCACGACCGTCCGGGAGACGTCGAAGCGCCGGGCCAGCTCGTCGGTGCGCAGCACCTGACCCGGCAGGTGCACCCCCGCGGTGATCTCCAGACCCAGGGTGTCCAGCACATGGGTATGCAGCCCGGGGCCCGGTGTGGTCATGGGCACCAGACTACGGGGCGCCCCTCCGGAACAAAAAGTACGACGTTTACGTCACAACATCTTGAATAAGTCGTACGTATAGGTTTCAGTAGCGCGACGGACCGATGTCGAGGAAGACGTCGAAGAGGACAGCGAGGCACCACCAATGAGCACCCCCCACGTCGTCGTGGTGATGGGCGTGGCAGGGACCGGCAAGACCACGATCGGGCCCCTGCTCGCCGCCGAACTGGGCGTTCCGTACGCCGAGGGCGACGACTTCCACCCCGAGGCGAACATCGCCAAGATGTCGGCCGGCGTCCCGCTGCAGGACGCGGACCGGTGGCCCTGGCTCGATGCCATCGGCAGGTGGGCGCACGGCCGGGCGGGGCTCGGCGGGGTGGTGAGCAGTTCGGCGCTCAAGCGCGTCTACCGGGACCGGCTGCGGGCCGAGGCCCCCGGTGCCGTCTTCCTGCATCTGACCGGTGACCGGAAGCTGATCGAGCGGCGCATGGCGGACCGCCGGGGCCACTTCATGCCCACCGCGCTGCTCGACTCCCAGTTCGCCACCCTTCAGCCGCTGCGGGAGGACGAGGCCGGCGTCTCGGTCGATGTGTCCGGCACCCCGGAGGAAATCACCCAGCGGGCCGTCGCCTCGTTGCGCCGGCTCGACATCTAAGGATCACCACCGTGACCAGTCTCAGCGTCGAGATGCTGGCAGCGGACGCCGTCGAACCGATCACTTCGGCAGGCAACGCGCAGTTGGGCATCGCCGTCCTGGCGGGCATCGCCGTCATCGTTCTGCTCATCACCAAGTTCAAGATGCACGCGTTCCTCGCGCTGACCGTCGGCTCGCTGGCGCTCGGCTCGTTCGCCGGTGCCGCGCCGGCGAAGACGATCGCCAGTTTCACCGCCGGTCTCGGTTCGACCGTCGCGGGCGTCGGCGTCCTCATCGCGCTCGGCGCCGTTCTGGGCAAGCTGCTCGCGGACTCCGGTGGGGCGGACCAGATCGTCGACACCATCCTCGCGAAGTCCAGCGGTCGCGCGATGCCGTGGGCCATGGTGCTCATCGCCTCGATCATCGGCCTGCCACTGTTCTTCGAGGTCGGGATCGTGCTGCTGATCCCGGTGGTGCTGCTCGTCGCCAAGCGCGGGAACTACTCGCTGATGCGGATAGGCATTCCGGCCCTTGCCGGTCTGTCCGTGATGCACGGGCTGATCCCGCCGCACCCCGGACCGCTGGTGGCGATCGACGCCCTCGGCGCCAACCTCGGCGTCACGCTGGCGCTGGGCGTACTGGTGGCGATCCCGACCGTGATCATCGCCGGCCCGGTCTTCTCCCGTCACGCCGCCCGGTGGGTGGACATCCAGGCTCCGGAGAAGATGATTCCGCAGCGCCCCTCGGAGGACCTGGACCGGCGTCCGAGCTTCGGCGCCACCCTGGCGACGATTCTGCTGCCGGTCGTGCTGATGCTGGTCAAGGCCCTCGTCGACATCGTCGTCGACGATCCGGAACAGGGTGTGCAGAAGGTCACCGACGTGATCGGTTCACCGCTGATCGCGCTCCTGGCGGCCGTCGTCGTCGGCATGTTCACGCTGGGCCGGGCGGCGGGGTTCTCCAAGGGACGGCTCTCCACCACGGTCGAGAAGTCGCTCGCCCCGATCGCGGGCGTGCTGCTGATCGTGGGCGCGGGCGGCGGTTTCAAGCAGACCCTCATCGACGCCGGGGTGGGACAGATGATTCTGGACCTCTCCGAGAGCTGGTCGATCCCGGCGCTGCTGCTGGGCTGGCTGATCGCCGTAGCGATCCGGCTCGCGACCGGCTCGGCGACCGTGGCCACCATCTCGGCGGCCGGTCTGGTCGCCCCGCTCGCCGCCGGCATGTCGACCCCGCACGCGGCCCTGCTGGTGCTCGCCGTGGGCGCCGGCTCGCTCTTCTTCAGCCATGTCAACGACGCCGGGTTCTGGCTGGTGAAGGAGTACTTCGGCATGGACATCGGCCAGACGGTCAAGACCTGGTCGGTGATGGAGACCATCATCTCCGTGGTCTCGCTCGTCTTCGTCCTGCTGCTGTCGCTGATCGTCTAGTGCCGGGAGCGGCACCAGCGCGGCAGCCCTCCTCCCACGGCCCTCCCCCCACATGTCCGCGGGGGCCGTGCCCGACGGCGCCCGGCCGGTCCGGTGCGCACGCCACGGCGTGCCCCGGGCCCACCGGGCGCCGTCGCCGTGTCCCGGCCGGGGCCCGGGGCTCCCTTTCCCGCGCACGGCGCAGAACCCCTCTCCGTTCGTGCGCGGTTGACCGGCCACGGGCGGGGAGGCGTCTCGGCGGCGCATCCGGTGGCGCATGTCAGACTTGTCCCCATGCCGAACCGTGAACCGCTCAAGCCCTTCCTCCTCGCCTTTCCCGGCCCGTTGCGCGACCGGCTGGTGCGGGCGGTGCTCGACGGGGCCAAGGTGTCGACGACGGGGCTGCTCGCCGAGTACGAGGCGGAGCGGGAGGAACTGCCCCCGGTGGGCGAGCGGTCCGCGCTGATCGACTCGGACGGCCGGGAGATCGCGGTGCTGGAGGTGACGGAGGTGCGGGTGCTGCGCCTCGGCGACGTCGATCTCCGGCACGCGGTCGACGAGGGCGAGGGCCATGCCTCGGTCGCCGAGTGGCGGGCGGACCACGAGAAGTTCTGGCACGGGGCGGAGATGCGCGAGGCCCTCGGCGACCCGGAGTTCACCACGGACGACGACACCATGGTCGTCGCCGAACGCTTCCGGGTCGTCGAGCTGCTGGATCCCGTGGTGGGCGCGGCACAACGGTAGGCGCGCGGGCCCGGCACGATCCGGACGGCAGGCCCCGGCCCGGCGGGCGTCGCGGGTCAGCGCACCTCGTGGTGGACCAGGGGCGGCGGGACGGGGCCGGGGTGGCCGGTGCGGGCGAACGCGGCCCAGGCCGCGCGCACCGTCCGGCCCAGTTCGTCCACCTCCTCCCACGGGGTGTCCCCGAGCATCGGGGACGTCCGCCAGGCGGCGCGGGTGCCCAGGAGCAGCGGCAGTTCCAGGCAGTGGGTGGCGCCGTACTCCGATCCCGCCGGACGCCAGTCCAGCCGGTAGGCGTGGACCCGGGCCCCGGCCCGTACGAGTGCCTTTCCGAGGCCGGTCAGCGGATCGGCGTACATCCGGCGGGTCGGCCCGGCCGGGTCCGCGTCCTCGTCGCGTCCTCCTCCCCCGGGTCCGCCGTCGCGTCCGTCGGTGAAGGCGGTCATGTCGTCCGCGTTCCAGCCGTACATGAGGTCCATGCCGCGCACGTACGGCTCGGGGGCGGGTTCGGCCGTCGGGACCGGGCCGAACGGGGGTTCCAGGGGGGAGCCGGAACGTGCGCGATGGGCGAGGGCGGTGTCGCGCTGCGCCGCGAGCAGGGCGGCGGGGGACACGGTGCGCGGGTCGGCGCCGGGGGCGTGGACCGCGAGCCGTTCGAGGAGGATCCGGCCGAGAACGGCGGCCTCGGCCCGCGGGCGGCTCGTGATCGCGAGTGGGGCGCTCTGCAGGATCGCCCGGTGGAACAGTCCCCGGGCCTCGGGCAGTTCCAGCAGCAGCCGGACGGACAGGGCCCCGGCGGACTGTCCGAAGACGGTCACGTCGTCGGGGTCGCCGCCGTACCCGGCGATGTGCGTGCGCACCCAGCGGAGCGCCTCCAGCTGGTCGTACAGGCCCGAGTTGCCCTCGCCGAGCCCGTCGAGGCAGAGGTAGCCGAGGGCGCCGAGCCGGTAGTTGACGGCCACCACGACGACGTCGCCCTCGGCGGCGAGCGCACCGCCGTCGTACCAGTCCATGAGGCCGGCCCCGCTGCTGAACCCGCCGCCGTGGAACCACACCATCACCGGGCGCGCCCCGGCGTCCCGGGCGGGTGTGGTGACCGTGAGGTTGAGGCAGTCCTCGCCCTGCGGGTGCCGGTCGAGCGGCGGCCCCATGACCGCGTCGAGCCTGGACGGCGGCTGCGGGCAGATCTCACCGCTGGACGGGCGGGTGTCGTGGGCCGGTACCGGCCGGGGCCGTGCGAAGCGTTCGGCCACGGCGTAGCGGATCGGTCCGGAGCGGTACACCTCCGGGCCCGTCACGCGCCGCTCCCGGGAAGCGGACCCGCCGGGGCCCTCACCGGTTCGGGCGCGCCCTCCGGCACCAGGCGGAACAGGGCGACGGCGCCCACCAGGCTCACGGCGCAGATCGCGACGAGGTACCACGTCACCCCCGTCGAGGAACCGCCCGAGTTGAGCAGCGCCGTGGAGATCATGGGGGCGAGGCCGCCGCCGAGGATCGCGCCGCCCTGGAGGATGACCGAGGAGCCCGAGTAGCGGACGTTGACGGGGAAGGTGTCGACGATGATGCTGCCCTGCACGCAGTGGGTGACCGGGATGATGAGGCCCATGCCGAGCAGGGCCACCACCGCGAGTACCGGGCTGCCGGTGTCCAGGAGCGGGAAGAAGGCGACGCACCAGACGAGGATGGCGGCGGACCCGGCGATGAACATGGTGCGTCGGCCGTGCCGGTCGGCGATCTTCGTCCACACCGGGATGGTCGCGAACCACAGGGCGGCCGACACGGTGACGCTCACGATGAGGAACTGCTTGTCGTAGTCGAGGTGCTGGGAGCCGTAGGACAGCGTGAAGACCATGAACACGTAGGCCACGGCGGAGTTGGCCACGACGGCGAGCAGGGTCAGCGCCAGCCGGGGGAAGCCGACCTTGAAGGATTCGGCCAGCGGGAAGCGGACCACTTCGTCCCGGGCGCGTGCGCGGTCGAAGGACGGCGACTCGGTCACCCGCAGCCGGATCAGCAGCCCCACGGCGACGAGGACGAAGCTGAGCAGGAACGGGATGCGCCAGCCCCATGAGGTGAAGGCGTGGTCGCCGAGGACCGTGTTGGTGGTCAGGAAGACGACGTTGGCAAGGACCAGGCCGCCGGGCGTGCCCATCTGCGGGAAGCCGGCGTAGAGGTTCTTCTTGCCCTGCGGCGCGTGTTCCATCGACATCAGTGTGGCACCGGCGCCCTCGCCCCCGAGTCCGATGCCCTGGACGATGCGCAGGGCGACCAGGAGGACCGGGGCCCAGAAGCCGATGCTGTCGTAGCTCGGGATGGCACCGATGAGGGTGGATCCGACGCCCATCAGGACGAGGGAGACGACCAGCGTCGCCTTGCGGCCGATGCGGTCCCCGTAGTGGCCGAAGACCAGGCCGCCGAGCGGGCGCGCGATGAAGCCGACGGCGAAGGTGCTGAACGCGGCGAGGGTGCCCGCGGCGGGGCTCAGCGACGGGAAGAACTGCTGGTTGAAGATGAGCGCCGCGGCCGTGCCGTAGAGAAAGAAGTCGTACCACTCCAGGGTGGTGCCCGCGAGCGTGGCGACGGCGGTTCTGGCGGCGGTGGCTCGGGCGGCGCCCGAGTTTTCTTCGTGAGCTGAAGTGTTCACGGCGTGACCAATCACTTGGATGGCGGGCTGGGGCGGTTCGCTCCGGACAGCCGCTACGACGGCCGGACTCCACCCGCCGTTAACCGTGGATCCTGATGCCCTGAGACATGACACACAAATAACGAATCCGGGACCTGTCATACCCATTTCGATATAACGGAGGGAATCCTTCCTCACCTCCGGAGCGGACGAACCTCCCTCGGTATATCAATCTGGATATGCCTCACCGCAGGATTCGCATTTGTCCGGTATGGCGACGCGGATCAGAGTGGGACGCATGACGGCAGAGACAGGGCGGTGGATCCGCAACTTCGTGGACGGGCGGTTCGTGGAGCCCGACGAGAACCGCAGCTTCGAGAACATCGACCCGGCCACCGGCCGGGCGTTCGCCCGGGTGCACGAGGCGGACCGGGACCTCGTCGACCGCGCCGTGAGCGCGGCCCGGCGGGCCCTGCGCGACGGGTGGGCCGCCACGCCGGTGCGCGAGCGCGCGGCGCTGCTGCGACGCGCCGCGGACCGCATCGAGGAACGCTTCGAGGAGTTCGTCGCCGCGGAGGTCGCCGACACCGGAAAGCCCGTCTCCCAGGCGCGGCGGCTCGATGTCGCGCGGGCGCCGGCCAACTTCCGCACCTTCGCCGACGTGGCCGCCGCCGCCGGACAGGAGTCCTTCCTCACCGATCTCCCGGGCGGCCGGCAGGCGCTCAACTACGCGGTCCGCAAGCCGCTCGGCGTGGTCGCGGTCGTCGTCCCGTGGAACCTGCCCCTCCTCCTGCTGACCTGGAAGGTCGCCCCGGCCCTGGCCTGCGGGAACGCCGTGGTCGTCAAGCCCAGCGAGGAGACCCCGGCCACCGCCTCGCTGCTGGCCGAGGTGCTGGCCGAGGCCGGGCTCCCCGCCGGGGTGTACAACGTGGTCCACGGCTTCGGCGGCGACTCCGCCGGTGAGTACCTGACCTCGCACCCGGACATCGACGGCGTGACCTTCACCGGTTCGTCCGCGACCGGGACCCGGGTCATGCGGACGGTGGCGCCCCGGGTCCGCCCGGTGTCGTTGGAACTCGGCGGGAAGAACGCCGCCGTGGTCTTCGACGACGTGGACGTGGACGAGGCGCTGACCGGGCTGACCAAGTCGGTCTTCACCAACACCGGCCAGGTCTGCCTGTGCACCGAGCGGGTCTACGTCCAGCGAGCGGTCTTCGACGACATCGCGCAGGGGCTCGCGGAGCGGGCCCGGGGTCTGCGGCTGGGCGACCCGTCGGACGAGGGGACGACCACCGGCCCGCTGATCTCGCAAACCCACCGCGAGAAGGTACTCGGCTACTTCGACCTTGCCGAACGGGCCGGGGCGCAGGTGCTCACCGGCGGGGGCGTGCCCGAGCTCGGGCCGGGCCTCGCGGGTGGTTCCTGGATCGAACCGACGCTGTGGACCGGCCTGACCAACGCGCACCGCCCGGTCCGCGAGGAGATCTTCGGGCCGGTGGCCGCGCTGATCCCCTTCGACACCGAGGAGGAGGCGATCGGTCTGGCCAACGACACCGAGTACGGCCTCGCGGCCTCCGTGTGGACCGACGACCTGCGTCGCGGCCACCGGGTGGCGCAGGCGATGAACGTGGGGATGGCCTGGGTCAACACCTGGTTCCTGCGCGATCTGCGCTCGCCGTTCGGCGGGGTCGGGCTCTCCGGCCTCGGCCGCGAGGGCGGCGAGTCCTCCCTGCACTTCTACACCGAGCCGACGAATGTGTGCGTACAGCTGTGACCGACACGACCGATGTGACCGAGCACGACTCCGGCCTGTCCGCGCGGATCGACGCGGCCGTGACGCGGCTGACGGCCGCCGCCGCGACCGGCACCCCCTGCGCCCCCGTCCGGGAGTTCCTGGGCCGCGACGACATCGACGCCGCCTATGAGACGCAACGCCGTCTCGCCGCCGCCCGGAGCGCGGCCGGCGCCCGGGTGGTGGGTGCCAAGATCGGCCTCACCGCCCCCGCCGTGCAGCAGCAGTTCGACGTGTTCCGGCCGGACTTCGGGGTGCTCTTCGACGACATGACGTACGCGCACACCGAGCCGGTGCCGCTGGAGCGGTTCCTCCAGCCGCGCGTGGAGGGCGAGATCGCCTTCGTGCTCGGCCGGGACATCGACCGGCCCGGTGCGGGCGTCGCCGACGTGCTGCGGGCCACCGAATTCGTGCTGCCGGCCATCGAGATCGTCGACTCCCGGATCACCGGCTGGGACCTGGCCATCACGGACACCGTCGCCGACAACGCCTCCAGCGGAGCGATCGTGCTCGGCACCACCCCGTACCCGCTCGCCGGGCTCGACCTCTCCCGGGTCGGCATGGTGCTGCACCGGGACGGCGAGCCGGTCTCGTTCGGCGCGGGCCACGCCTGCCTCGGTTCACCGGTCGTCGCCGTCGCCTGGCTGGCCCGCGAACTCGCCGCGCGCGGAAGGCCGTTGCGGGCCGGGGACGTGGTCATGTCCGGGGCGCTCGGCCCGATGGTGCCGGTCGGCGGGCCCGGCCGCTACCGGCTGGCGCTGGACGGGCTCGGCGAGGTCGAGGCAGTCATCGAGAAGGAGACGACATGAGTTCCCCCACGGACGGCACGGCGACCGGCGCCGTGCCCGGCACGCCCTCCCCCGCTCCCTCCGGCACCGGGTCGGGAGTGTCGCCCGGCACCGTCCCGGTCGCCGTCATCGGGTCCGGGAACATCGGCACCGACCTCATGATCAAGGTGCTGCGGCTCTCGAAGACGCTGCGCATGGGCGCGATGGTGGGCATCGACCCGGACTCCGACGGGCTGGCCCGCGCCGCCCGGCTGGGCATCGCCACCACGCACCGCGGCATCGAGGGGCTCGCGGAGATGCCGGGGTTCGCCGACATCCGGGTGATCTTCGACGCGACCTCCGCCAAGGCCCATGTGCGCAACGCGCGGCTTGCCGCGGAGCACGGGAAGCTGATGATCGACCTCACCCCGGCGGCGCTCGGCCCGTTCGTGGTCCCGTCGGTCAATCTGGACGAGCACCTGGACGCCCCCGACGTCAACATGGTGACCTGCGGCGGCCAGGCGACCATTCCGGTGGTGGCTGCGGTCTCCCGGATCGCCCCGGTCGCGTACGCGGAGATCGTCGCCTCCATCGCGTCGCGGTCGGCGGGCCCCGGCACCCGCGCCAACATCGACGAGTTCACCGAGACCACCGGCGAGGCGATCCGGCGGGTCGGCGGCGCCGAGGTCGGCAAGGCCATCATCGTGCTCAACCCCGCCGAGCCGCCGCTCGCCATGCGCGACACCGTCTTCTGCCTCGTCGAGGGCGAACTGTCCGACGCCGACCGGGACCGGATCACGGAATCCGTGGAGCGGATGGCGCGGGACGTGCGGGAGTACGTGCCGGGCTACCGGCTCAAGCAGCGGGTGCAGTTCGACCCGGTCGAGGACACCGTCGTCCCGGCCCTGGGCCGACGGGTCACCGGGGTAAGGATCTCGGTGTTCCTGGAGGTGCTCGGCGCCGGCCACTACCTGCCCGACTACGCGGGCAATCTCGACATCATGACCTCCGCCGCGGTACGCACCGCGGAGAAGGTCGCCGCACTCCGGGGATGGGTGACCTCATGAAGCTGTACGTCCAGGACGTGACCCTGCGCGACGGCATGCACGCCATGGGGCACATGTACACCGTCGACCAGGTGCGCCGGATCGTCTCCGCGCTCGACCGGGCCGGGGTGGCGGCCGTCGAGGTCGCGCACGGCGACGGGCTCGGCGGTTCCAGCGCCAACTACGGCTTCGGCGCGCACAGCGACGAGGAGTGGATCGAGGCCGCCGCGGACGTCCTCGAACACGCGAAGCTGACCACACTGCTGCTGCCCGGCATCGGCACGATCGACCATCTGCGCCGCGCCCACGCGCTCGGGGTGCGCAGCGTGCGCGTCGCCACCCACTGCACCGAGGCCGACGTCAGCGCCCAGCACATCTCCTGGGCCCGGGAGAACGGCATGGACGTCTCCGGGTTCCTGATGATGAGCCACCTCAACTCCCCCGAGGGGCTGGCCCGGCAGGCCAAGCTGATGGAGTCGTACGGCGCGCACTGCGTCTACGTCACCGACTCCGGGGGCCGCCTGACGATGAGTGACGTCGCCGCCCGGGTCGACGCGTACCGCGAGGTGCTGGACGAGGGCACCGAGATCGGCATCCACGCCCACGAGAACCTGTCGCTGTCGGTCGCCAACAGTGTGACCGCCGTGGAACACGGCGCGTACCGCGTCGACGTGGCGCTGGCGGGCCAGGGCGCCGGGGCCGGGAACTGCCCGGCCGAGCCGTTCGTCGCCGTCGCCGACCTGCTGGGCTGGGAGCACGGCTGCGACCTGTTCGCGCTCCAGGACGCGGCCGACGACATCGTCCGCCCGCTGCGCACCCGGCCGGTCCAGGTGGACCGGGAGACCCTGACCCTGGGCTACGCCGGTGTGTACTCCAGCTTCCTGCTGCACGCCGAGCGTGCGGCGAAGCGGTACGGGGTCGACGCCCGGCAGATCCTGCTGGAGGTCGGGCGGCGGCAGATGGTGGGCGGTCAGGAGGATTTGATCGTGGACATCGCACTGGACCTCGCCGCTGGGCGCGGGGCCCCGACGGAAGGGAGCGGCACATGATCGCGGCGGAACTCACCGGCGTCCTCGCCGAACGGCTGGACACGGCACAGACGTCCCGCAGGGACACACCGAGCCTCGCCGACGACCACGAGCTGGACATCGACGACGCGTACGCGGTGCAGTCCGCGCTGCTGGCGCTGCGGGAGGCCCGCGGCGAGCGGATCACGGGCGTGAAGCTGGGCTTCACCAGCAAGGCCAAGATGGCCCAGATGGGCGTCTCGGAGGTGATCGTGGGCCGGCTGACCGACGCGATGCGGATCGCGGACGGGGGCGAGGTGGACCTGGCGCGCTTCATCCATCCGAAGGTCGAGCCGGAGGTGGCGTACCGGATCCGCCGGGACGTGGACCCGGACGACCCGACGACGGACATCGAGTCCTGTGTGGACGCGATGGCCCCGGCCGTCGAGATCATCGACTCCCGGTACCGGGACTTCCGGTTCACCTACACCGATGTCGTCGCGGACAACACCTCGGCGGCCGGGTACGCGATCGGCCCGTGGCGGCCGGTGGTGAGCGCGTCGAACCGCGCGGTGCTGCTGCGCACCGGAGCTGCGGAGGCGGTGGGCTCCACGGCGGCGATCCTCGGCGATCCGGTGCGGGCGCTGCACGCGCTGCTGGACAAGTGCCGACGCCGCCGCATCCCGCTGACGGCGGGCCAGGTGGTGCTGGCGGGGGCGGCCACGGCGGCGCTGCCGCTGGTCGCCGGGGTGACCGAGTGCGAGGTGGCGGGCATCGGTTCCGTCACGGTGAAGGGGTGCTGATGAACGGCTCACGCGTCGTCGAGGGCAAGGCGAAGCCGCGCGGGCGGTTCCCGCACGTGAAGGTCGTCGGGGACCTGGTGTTCGTCTCCGGCACCAGCTCGCGCCGGCCCGACAACACGTTCGTGGGGGTGGAGGCCGACGAGTTCGGCACCACGACCCTGGACATCCGGGCGCAGACCCGGGCGGTGATCGAGAACATCCGCGACATCCTCGCCGAGGTGGGCTCCGGACTCCCCGACGTCGCGCAGATCACCACCTATCTGGTGTCCATGAACGACTTCGGCGGATACAACGAGGTCTACGGCGAGTTCTTCGACGAGCGCGGGCCGACCCGTACGACCGTCGCGGTGCACCAGCTGCCGCATCCCCATCTGCTGATCGAGATCCAGGCCGTCGCCCGGTTGCCGCGGCCCCGTACGTCCGACGACACACACAGCACGGAGGTGTCCTCATGACCGTCATTCCCCCGGTCATCGATTTCCAGGGCTGGATCGCCGAGCACGAGCACCTGCTCAAGCCGCCGGTGAACAACCGCACCATGTCCCTCGGGCAGGACTTCATCGTCCAGGTCGTCGGCGGCCCCAACCAGCGGACGGACTTCCACGTCGACCCGTACGAGGAGTGGTTCTACCAGGTCAAGGGCGACATGCACGTCGACCTGATGACCGAGGAGGGACCGCGGACCGTGCACATCCGGCAGGGCGAGGCCTGGCTGCTTCCCGGCAACGTGCCGCACTCCCCGCAGCGGCCCGACGCCGGTTCGATCGGGCTGGTCATCGAGCGGGTCCGGGAGGAGGGCACCCTGGAGAGGTTCCAGTGGTACTGCCCCGGCTGCGCGGCGAGGATCCACGAGGTCGAGCTCCAGGTGCGGGACATCGTGGCGGATCTGCCGCCCGTCTTCACCGAGTTCTACGCCGACGAGAAGGCGCGGACCTGCCCGCGGTGCGGTGTCCTGCATCCCGGGAAGGGCTGAGCGTGGACCGCACGATCGACATCCACACGCACTACGTCCCGCGCGGCTGGCCGGACCTGACGGCCGAGGCCGGCCCGGACGCTCCCTGGCTGCGGATCGAGTCCGAGTCCGACGCCGTGATCATGATGGGGTCGAAGGAGTTCCGCCGGATCCGCTCCGACGCCTGGGACGCGCAGACGCGGCTGCGGGACATGGACGCGGACGGGGTGCGCCGTCAGGTGGTCTCCCCCACCCCCGCGTTCTTCACCTACGGGCGCGACGGCGCGGAGGCGGCGAAGATAGCGCGGATCTTCAACGACCTCGCGCTGGAGATCGTCGCCCCGGCCCCGGACCGGCTGATCCCGTTCTGCCAGGTGCCGTTGCAGGACCCCGACGCGGCCTGCCGCGAACTGGAACGGTCCGTCGCCAACGGGCACCGGGGCGTGGAGATCGGCAACCACGTCGGTGACCAGGACCTGGACAGCGAGGGCGTCGTGACGTTCCTCCAGCACTGCGCCTCGCTCGACGTGCCGGTGTTCGTGCACCCCTGGGACATGGCGAGTTCACCGCGTCTGGACCGGTGGATGGCGCAGTGGCTGACGGCGATGCCCGCCGAGACCCACCTGTCGATCCTCGCCCTGATCCTGGGCGGCGTCTTCGACCGGATCGACGAGCGGCTGAAGATCTGTTTCGCGCACGGCGGCGGGTCGTTCGCCTTCTGGCTCGGCCGGATGGAGAACGCCTGGCACGGCCGGAACGACGTGATCGGCACCTCGGAGCACCCGCCCTCGCACTACCTGGGCCGGTTCTACGTCGACTCGGTGGTCTTCGACGAACGGGCACTGCGGCTCCTTGTCGACACGGTGGGCGCGGACCGGGTGATGGTGGGCAGCGACTACCCGTACCCGCTGGGGGAACGGCCGGTCGGCGAGGTGGTCCGCCGGAGCACGTTCCTGGACGAACGCGGCCGTGAACTGATCACGCACGGCAACGCGGAGCGGTTCCTGGGGCTCGCGGCCTCCTGAGGGCCGCCCGGCCAGGGGTGCCGTTTTTTCCCCCGCACCGCGCGCACCCGTACGCCCCGGACGACTCCGGGGGTGCGGGTGCGCGCGGGTGCGGCAGGGCGGACGCCCGCGCGGGGCAGGTGTTTTGCTCAGGTGCGCCAGAGAAGCCAGGGCGCGTCCCCGCAGTCGAGCTGGAGCACCTGTTCACGTCGCGCGGCGCCCTCCCGCACGGAGGCGCATCTGCCGCTGTTGGCGCTGATCAGCCGCCAGGCGCGGTGCGCGGCGTCGTACCGGAACCGCCAGTACTGGTCGGGGAACAGTCCGTCGTCGTCGCCGCACAGGTACTGCGTCACGACGACCCCCTCCTCCTTGCGCGCGGCGTCCACGGACAGGCACAGACCGCTGTTGCCGTTGCGGACGGAGTACAGCTCGCCGCCCCCGGAACTGTTCCCCTCCTTCGTGAGCTGCCAGAACTGGGCGACTTCACCCGTGCATTCGGCCTGGACCAGTCCCTCGGCGGCGGTCGTGCTGTCGTCGGGCACGGTCAGGCACATCCGGGTGGACGCGTTGGTGAACCGGAACCATCCGGTCGGCAGCGGAGGCGTTCTCGGCGCGACGGTGCGTCGCGGGGCGGCGGAACCGTCCGTCGGCTCCGGCTCCGGCGGTCCCGCCGAGCGCGTGGGTGGGGTGGTCGGTCCGGGAGTCGTCGTGGGCGAGGGCTCGGGGGCGGACGCGGCGGGGCTCCGTGCCCCGGACGCGTCGCTCCCGGGACCGCCCCCCGGAGAACTGCTGGATGCCCCGGCCGCCCGGTCCCCCGCCGCGCCACCGCCGGGAGGAAGTACCGCCCAGACGGCCACACCGACCGCGCTCACGGCTCCGGCCGCGCCCAGACCCGCCGCCCACCGCTTTCCCCGCAGCCGCTTCCCCCGGCCTCCCCGGCCAGCCTCGGACGCCCCGGACTCCTCGGAGACGGCGGAGGCCTTCGGCACCGGGCGCGCGGCGGACGCCTCGGGTTCGGCGGATGCTGCGGGCACTGCGGGTGCTGCGGGCGTCCGGGGTGCCGAGGACACTGCGGGCACCGCGGCGGGCGCGGCCCCGGCCCCCGTCCCGGGAGCGCCCGGAATGCCGCGCAGCCGCTGCTCCACCTCCCTCGCGGACTCCGGGCGTTCTTCCGGACGCTTGGCCAGCAGCTCCCCGACGAGCACGTCCAGCGC
The DNA here is from genome assembly GCF_043083325.1 of Streptomyces sp. NPDC014734. NCBI lineage: Bacteria > Bacillati > Actinomycetota > Actinomycetes > Kitasatosporales > Streptomycetaceae > Streptomyces > Streptomyces sp. NPDC014734. The sequence continues at coordinate 79,593 of NZ_JBIBYN010000013.1, forward strand.
ACCCGGCAGTCCGGGCCGCAGGGCGCTCGGCACCGGGGGCTCGACGCCGGTGTGCTGGACGCAGAGCTCCTGCCACTCCTCCCCCGTGAACGGCAGTCGACCGGTGCACAGTTGCATCAGCACGCAGCCCAGCGCGTAGAGGTCGGACCGCCCGTCGACGCCGTCGTCGGTCCAGCGCTCGGGCGCCATGTAGGGCAGGGAGCCGATGATCGCGTGCTCACCGGTCAACCGTGCGCCACCGGCCAGTTCCCGGGCGATCCCGAAGTCGAGCACCTTGACCGTGCCGGTCCGGGTGATCATCACGTTGGCGGGCTTTATGTCCCGGTGCACGACCCCCGCGTCGTGCGCGGCGGCCAGGGCCGCGCAGATCTGCGCGGCCCACTCGATCGCGGACGCCAGGGGCGGCAGCCCCCGCTCCAGCACACTCGACAACGGCTCACCGTCGATGAGTTCCATGACGAGGTAGTGGCAGGGTTCTCCGTCGAGATCCGCCTGCCCGAAGTCGTACACGGTGGCGACGTGCGGGTGGGGAAGACTGCCGTTGAGCCGGGCCTCCTGGATCATCCTCAGGCTCGCCTCGGCCGACCGGTGTGTCCCGATCTTGACGGCCACGGCCCGCTGCACCTGCGGGTCGTACGCCTTCCAGACCACGCCGAACCCGCCGGAACCCAGCCTCTCGTCCAGCCGGTAACGGCCGTTCAGAACCACGCCTCGCCTCATGCGCCCCCCAGCGAATCCGACCGCGCACAGCATACGACCGCGGGGGCCCTGCCCCGGGGTGTCGCGTCCGCACTCCCGGCCGCCCGGGCCCGCGCCCGGCACATGCAGGTCCGTCGGCGCTCAGTCCGGGCGGGGGCCCCGGTCGGGGATGCCGTCGTCCGGGGCGGCTGTTCCGGTGTCCGGCGCGGAGGGCCCGGTCTCCGGGGCCATGTGGGCGGCGATCTCCTCCAGGCTCCGGATCAGCGCCTGCGCCGAGGGACCGAGTGCGCGGGCGGCCGACAGGGTGAGCCCGACGCTGTGGCCGATCGGGTCCAACGGCACGGCAAGCCGGACGAGTCGTGCGTCGTCCCGGACGATCAGGCCGGGAAGCGCCGCGACGACATCGGTCTCCAGCAGCAGCTGGCGGATCGTCAGGAAGGAGGTGGTCTCGACCCGGTTCATCGGGAGCGGCATTCCGCGCCGGGCGAAGAACTCCTCGATCTCCCTTCGCAGCGCGGTCTCGGCGCCCGGCAGGATCCACGGGTAGTCCGCGAGATCGGCGAGTTCCACCGCGATCCGCCCGGCGAGCGGGTGCCCGGCCCTGACGACGAGTTCGACCGACTCGTCGTAGAGCTTGCGGCGCGCGATCCGCTCGTCGGAGGGAACGGTGAGCCGGCCGACGACGAAGTCGATGCGGCCCGCCTCCAGCTCCAGGAGCAGTGCTTCCGGCGAGGCCTCCCGGACGACCACGGTCAGGTAGGGGCGTTCCTTCTTGATCTCGGCGATGGCCCGCGGGAGGAGGACGTTCGACCCGGCCAGATGGGTGCCGACGATCACGGTGCCGCGGTCGGCGTCGGCGAGTTCCACCACATGACGGCCCGCCTGGGCGAGCTGGGCAAGTACGGCCCGCGCGTGCTCGGTGAACGCCTCGCCGAAGACGGTGGGGGTGACGCCCCGGGGCCCGCGCTCGTACAGCGGGACGCCGAGGATGTCCTCCAGCTCGTGCAGGCTGCGGGTGGCGGCCGGCTGGGTGACGTGCAGCTCCGCGGCGGCACCGACGACGCTCCCCTGCCGGGACAGCGCGTCGACGAGGACCAGATGGCGGAACTTCAGCCGCCCGTCGAGCAGACGCGGGATCTTCACTCCCCGACTCTATCCGCGGTGCGTGCCGCCGGTCTGGACGGGCCGGGCCGCGCACGGGACGGCGGCGCGGGACCCGGACCGCCGCCGGGCCTACCCGACCGCCTTCGCCGCCGCCCGGCCGGCCGCCCGGCCGGAGAACATGCAGCCGCCGAGGAAGGTCCCCTCCAGCGAACGGTAGCCGTGCATCCCGCCGCCGCCGAAGCCGGCCGCCTCCCCCGCCGCGTACACGCCGGGCAACGGGGAGCCGCCCTCGGTGAGCACCCGGGAGGACAGGTCCGTCTCCAGCCCGCCGAGCGATTTGCGGGTGAGGATGTTGAGCCGCACGGCGATCAGCGGGCCGGCCGCGGGGTCGAGGATGCGGTGCGGGGCGGCCGTCCGGATCAGCCGGTCTCCGAGGTAGGCGCGGGCCCCGCGGATGGCGGTGATCTGGAGGTCCTTGGTGAAGGGATTGGCGATCTCGCGGTCCCGTGCGGTGATCTCGCGGCGCAGCTCGGCCTCGTCGATCAGCTTCTCGCCGGTCAGCGCGTTCATCCCGCGGACCAGGGCGGAGAGGTCCTTCTCGACGACGAAGTCCACTCCGTTGTCCATGAACGCCCGCACCGGTGCCGGTACGTCCGCGCGGGCCCGGCCGATCACCCCGCGCACCGACTTCCCGGTCAGGTCGGGGTTCTGCTCGGAGCCGGAGAGCGCGAACTCCTTGCCGATGATCTTCCGGTCGAGGACGAACCAGGTGTACTCGTAGCCGGATCCCATGATGTGTTCGAGGGTGCCGAGGGTGTCGAATCCCGGGAAGAGCGGAACCGGCAGCCGTCGGCCGCGGGCGTCGAGCCAGAGCGAGGACGGGCCGGGGAGGATCCGGATGGCGTGCTTGTCCCAGATCGGGTTCCAGTTCTCGATGCCCTCGGTGTAGTGCCACATCCGGTCGCGGTTGATGTGGTGGGCACCCGCCTCCTCGGCGATGCCCAGCATCAGACCGTCGACGTGGGCGGGGACGCCGGAGAGCAGCTTCGTGGGCGGGGTGCCGAGCCGCCGGGGCCACTGCTTGCGCACCAGGTCGTGGTTGCCGCCGATGCCGCCGGAGGTGACGATCACCGCCTGGGCCCGCAGCTCGAAGGTGCCGGTCACCGTCCGGCCGCTCGCGGTGCCGCGGGCCGCGGCGCTCGGCTCCAGGATCTCACCGGTCACCGTGTCGACGGTGCCCGCGGTGCTGCCGAGACCGGTGACCCGGTGGCGGAAGCGGAACCGGACGAGGCCCTTGGCCGCGCCTTCCCGCACCCGGCGCTCGAAGGGGGCGACGACGCCGGGGCCGGTGCCCCAGGTGATGTGGAAGCGGGGTACGGAGTTGCCGTGGCCGTTCGCGTCGTAGCCTCCGCGCTCCGCCCAGCCGACGACGGGGAAGAGCCGCAGCCCCCGGGCGTGCAGCCAGGACCGCTTCTCCCCGGCCGCGAAGTCGACGTACGCCTCGGCCCACTTCCGCGGCCAGTGGTCCTCCTCGCGGTCGAAACCGGCCGTGCCCAGCCAGTCCTGGAGGGCCAGCTCGTGGCTGTCGCGGACCCGCAGCCTGCGCTGTTCGGGCGAGTCGACGAGGAAGAGCCCGCCGAAGGACCAGTGCGCCTGACCGCCGATCGACTGCTCGGGCTCCTGGTCGAGGAGGATCACCGAGCGGCCCGCGTCGACCAGCTCGGCGGCGGCCACCAGACCCGCGAGTCCTGCCCCGATCACGATCACGTCAGCGTCGTACGCCATGGGTTCCATCCTTGTCGAGGAGAGTCGAGGAGAGTCGAGGAGAGTCGAGAAGGGGCGGGGAGAGCCGGGGAGGTCGGGGAGAGGCGGTGGGATCCGTCGGGCCCCGCCCGTCGGCCACTCGGCCGTACCGGGTGGCGGTCCGGTCCGCGCAGGGAAGTTACTCGTGCGTCAGATCCTCTGCACCGCCCGCCGCGACGTCAACAGCCCGGTCGGCGGTACTCCGGCCGCGTTCGCCGCCCGGAAGCGCTATCGTCGAAACAAATCACCCATTTCTGGCCTTACTTGAGGGTAGAAGCGTGTCGGTGCTGGTCGTCGTGCTCGCCGTGAGTGCCGCCTGTTGCCTGGGGTTCGGCTTCGTCCTCCAACAGGCCGCCGCTTCGCACGCTCCGAGAAGCGACTACCTCTCACCCCGGCTGCTGCTGGACCTGATGCGGGTGCGGAGCTGGCTGGCCGGAATCGGCCTGATGGTCTGCGGCATGGTGCTGGGCGCGCTGGCACTGGGCAAGGGCGAGGTCTCCCTCGTCGAACCCCTGCTCGCCACCAATCTGCTCTTCGCCATGGCCCTGTCACGCCATCGCACCGGGCAGCGGCTGGGGCATCAGGGCTGGGCCGGGCTGTGGCTGCTGGCCGGCGGCGTCACCGCCTTCCTGCTGGCGGGCGAACCGAAGGGCGGCGAGGCGGTGACCGATCCGCTGCGGCACTGGCTGGTCATCGGCGTGGTCGTGGGCGTCGCCCTGCTGCTCACCACCATCGCCAAACGCCACCGCTCCGGGGCCGCCCCGGCCCTCCTCGCGGTGGCCGCGGGGCTGCTGTACGGATTGCAGGACGCGCTCACCCGACTCACCGGCCAGCGGATCTCCGACGACGGCTTCGCGGCGCTGTGGACGACGTGGCAGCCGTACGGCGTGGTGGTGCTCGGGGTGACCGGGCTGCTCCTGGTGCAGAGCGCTTTCGAGACGGGGCCGCTGCGGGTCTCGCTGCCCCCGCTGACCGCCGCCCAGCCGTTGGCCGGGATCGCCTGCGGGGTCGGCTTCCTCGGCGACCGGCTGCGCACCGACGCGGTCGCGCTGACCTGGCAGGCCTCCGGCCTTGTGGCGATCGTCGTCGGCATCGTGCTGCTGGGACTGCATCCGGCCATGCCGGAGGGGCCGGTGGGCAGACACCGGCACAAGAGCCTCCAGCCGAACTGAACGACGCCCCCGGGGCGCGACCGGTCGTACGGTCGTGCCCCGGGGGCACGCCTCCGGCCCGCTCCCCCGCCTCGCCGGCGCGCGTCCGGCCCGATCCCGGACACCGCGTCGGCACCCCGCGCCCACGCCCCGCCGCCCGGGACGGTGCGGCGTCTTTCCGGTCACATGGACCCACCCGCCCTGGCTATTAATAATGGCCAGCATTAAAGTATCGGCGTGACGAGAACGTCAGGACAAGAGACCAGGGACAAGCTGATCCGCGCGGCCGAGGAGATCTTCGCCGCGCAGGGAACCGACGGCGCGCAGCTGCGGGACATCGTCCGGCTGGCCGGACAGGCCAACCCCTCCGCGGTCCAGTACCACTTCGGCTCCCGTGCGGGACTGCTCGACGCGGTGATGGAGGGACGCCAGGCCCGTACCGAACGGGTGGTCGCGCCGCTGCTGGACGGACTGGGTCCGGACTGCGGCGTACGGGAGCTCCTGACCGCGCTGGTGACGGCCGAGGCGAGTCTGCTCGCCGACGACCGCGGCCGTCGCTGCCTGCGGATCTCGGCGCAGCTCAGCCATGAGACGGGGCTGCGGACCGGCCGGCCGCACCCCGCCCTGGACGGCACCGCCTACGGGCGGCTGATCGGCCGTGTCGGGGACCGTCTGGGCGCACTGCCCGAACCGGTGCGCCTGGAGCGCATGGACCTGGCGCTCACCCTGATCGGCGCGGCGCTCGCCGACCGCGCCCGCCAGGGTCTCGACGGCACCCGGCCGCTCACCGGCGAGGAGTTCTTCCTCGCCGACCTCGTCGGGACCACCACCGCGTTCCTGCACGCACCCGTGCCGGGCAGCGCGTGAACCACCCGCACCACACGAAGGACAGTGCCATGACCGAAACCAGCAAGCTCGACGGCAGGACCGTCGTCATCACCGGCGGCGCCCGGGGCCTGGGCGCCGAGGCCGCCCGCCTCGCCGTGGCGGGAGGCGCCCGGGTGGTGATCACCGATGTGCTCGACGACGAGGGCGCCGCCACCGCCGCCGGGCTCGGGCCGAACGCCCGCTTCCTGCACCACGACGTGACCTCCGAGCAGGACTGGCAACGCGTGGCGGAGTTCGCCGTCGCCGAGTTCGGACGGATCGACGGCCTCGTCAACAACGCCGGCATATCGACCGGCCAGCCGCTGGAGACGGAGACGGTCGAGCACTTCCGCAAGGTGATCGACATCAACCTGACGGGCGTCTTCATCGGCATGCGGACCGTGATCCCGGTGATGCGGGAGAACGGAGGCGGTTCGATCGTCAACATCTCCTCGGCCGCGGGGCTGATGGGCCTCGCCCTGACCTCCAGCTACGGCGCCTCGAAGTGGGGCGTGCGCGGGCTCACCAAGGTCGGCGCGGTGGAGCTGGGCACGGCCGGGATACGGGTGAACTCCGTCCACCCCGGCATGGTCTACACGCCGATGACCGCGTCCACCGGCATCCAGCCGGGGGAGGGCAACTACCCGAACACCCCGATGGGCCGGGTCGGCGAGGCCCGGGAGATCGCGGAGGCCGTGGTCTTCCTGCTCTCGGACGCGGCCTCGTACGTCACCGGCGCCGAGCTGGCGGTGGACGGCGGCTGGACCACCGGCCCGACCGTCAAGTACGTCATGGGGCAGTGAGCGCCGTCGGTGGTCTGATGTTGGATGAGGGGCATGACTCCCTCGGAAGAGATCCTTGACATCGTCGACGAGAACGACGTGGTCGTGGGGCAGGCCCCGCGCGGTGAGGCGACCGCGCGGGGCCTGCGTCATCGCTGTGTCTTCATCGAGGCCCGGGACGCCTCGGGGAGGCTCTTCGTGCACCGCCGCACCCCCACCAAGCTGGTCTTCCCGTCCCGCTACGACATGTTCGTCGGCGGGGTGGTCGGGGCCGGCGAGTCGTACGACGAGGCGGCGCTGCGGGAGGCCGAGGAGGAGCTGGGGGTGCGCGGGCTGCCCCGCCCCGAGCCGCTGTTCACGTTCCTCTACGAGAGCGCCGAGCACTCCTGGTGGAGCCGCGTCTACCAGGTACGGTGCGAACTGCCGGTGAACCCGCAGGCCGAGGAGGTCGCCTGGCACACCTTCCTCACCGACGCGGAGCTGGAACGCCGGCTCGGCGACTGGGATTGGGTGCCGGACGGTCTGGAGACCTACCACCGGCTGCGCTCCCACCGGGCGGGCGGCCCGGCCCACTGAGCCCGGGCGGCGACGGGCGGCCGGGCGGCGCGCCCGCGGACGACGAACACACCGGGTCCGCCGCGTCCGCCGGACGCACGCCGGGAGGCACCGGCCCGGCGGCGGACACGGGTGGCGGCACGGCGCGACGAACGAGGGCAGGTTTCAGGAGTGAACGAATTCGTACGAGGGGTGCGGCTGTGGTTCGCGCCGCAGCGGGTCCGCGAGGAGGGCGACACCCCCGACTACCGGTTCTCGCTCGCCAACGAGCGGACGTTCCTCGCCTGGATCCGGACCGCTCTCGCGTTGATCGGCGGCGGTTTCGCTGTCGACCAGTTCCTCCCGGAGCTGGTGTGGGCGGTCCGGGCCGGACTGGCGCTGGCGCTGCTGGCGGCCGGTGTGCTCTGCGCGCTGCGGGCCATCAACCACTGGGTGCGGTGCGAACGGGCGATGCGGCGCGGCGAGGACCTGCCGGTCTCCAGATTCCCGACGCTGCTCGGTCTCGCGGTGGCCGTCGTCGCCGTCGCGATGGTGCTGGTGGTCTTCTTCGGCTGGGAGGGCCGGTGACGTCCGGTCCGCGCGACCCCGGGCTGCAGCCCGAGCGGACCAGACTGGCCTGGCGACGCACCACGCTGTCCTGCACGGTGGCGGCGCTGCTCGCGGTCCGGCAGGCACTGAACGGCGGGGCGGGGCCGGTCGCGCTCGGCGCCGTGGCCCTGAGCGCGACCGCCTGGCTGGGCTTCCTGCTGGTGGCGCACCGGCGGGTACTCGGTCTGGGCGCCGCGCGGCCGGGTCCGCTCCCGGCCCGGGGTGCGCTGGCCGCGGCGGCGTGCGTGATCGCGCTCGCGGTGTTCGCCGCCGCCATGGTGTTCTGAGCCCGCGGGATCGGGGCGCGCGCCCCGGTCCGGACCGGATTCCGGGAGCCCACTGGACGACATACCGACTGGTCGGCATCATGAACTCCAACCGTCTCTCAGCCCGGAGGTGCGCACGATGAGCCCAGTCCACCCGCCAGGTCTCGACCTCGACCGCCTGCGCGGGCATCTCGACCACGAACTGCCGGGCCTGGTGAACGGACCACTCGAAGCCCGGCTCGTCGAGGGCGGCCGCTCGAATCTCACGTACCTCGTGACGGACGGCTCCGGACGCTGGGTCGTCCGCAGGCCCCCACTGGGTCACGTACTGGCCACCGCCCACGACATGGGGCGCGAGCACCGGGTCATCAGCGCCCTCCACCCGACGGCGGTTCCGGTGCCCGAACCGGTGCTGCTCTGCGAGGACGACTCGGTGATCGGGTCGCCCTTCTACGTCATGGAGTACGTCGAGGGCACCCCGTACCGCACCGCCGAACAGCTCGCCCCGCTGGGTGCCGCCCGCACCCGGGCGGCCGTCCTCGGACTCGTCGACACCCTCGTCGACCTGCACGCCGTGGACCCGCGGACCGTCGGGCTCGGCGACTTCGGCCGGCCCGAGGGCTTCCTCGAACGGCAACTGCGCCGCTGGGGCAAGCAGCTCGACGCCTCCCGCGACCGCGAACTGCCCGGCATCGACGAACTGCACGCCGCGCTCGGCCGCACGCTGCCCGACTCGCCCGCACCGACCGTCGTGCACGGCGACTACCGCCTGGACAACGTGCTGATCGGCCCGGACGACCGGATCAGGGCCGTCCTCGACTGGGAGATGTCGACGCTCGGCGACCCGCTGACCGACCTCGGTCTGCTGGTGATGTACAGCTCCGATCTCGGCCTGGCGGACTCCCCGGTCTCCACCACCAGCGGCGCGCCCGGCCATCCCTCCCCCGCCGAACTGATCGGGCGCTACGCCGCCCGCTCCGGCCGGGACACCTCCGCCCTCTCCTGGTACACGGCGTTCGCCTGGTTCAAGCTTGCCGTGATCCTGGAGGGCATCCACTACCGCTACACCCTCGGCCGGACCCTCGGCGCCGGCTTCGAACGGATCGGCGACCTCGTCCCCGTCTTCATCGAACACGGCCTCACCGCCCTCCAGGAAGGCTGACCCCATGGACTTCGCATTCGACGCGCGCACCGAGGAACTGCGCGGCAGGCTCCTCGCTTTCATGGACGAGCACGTCCACCCGGCCGAGCGGATCGCCGAGGAGCAGCGCGCGCGGCTCGCCTCCCCGTGGGACACGCCGCGGGTCGTCGAGGACCTGAAGGCCGAGGCGCGGCGGCAGGGGCTGTGGAACCTCTTCCTCCCCGACGCCGAGTACGGGGCCGGGCTGACCAACCTCCAGTACGCCCCGCTCGCCGAGATCACCGGCCGCTCGCCGCAGCTCGCGCCGACCGCGGTCAACTGCGCGGCCCCGGACACCGGGAACATGGAGGTGCTCCACCAGTTCGGCGACGACGAGCAGAAGAAGCGGTGGCTGGAGCCGTTGCTCGCCGGGGAGATCCGCTCGGCGTTCGCCATGACGGAACCCGACGTGGCGTCGTCGGACGCGACCAACATCGAGACCCGGATCGTGCGCGACGGCGGTGACTACGTCATCAACGGCCGCAAGTGGTACATCTCCGGCGCGATGAACCCGGACTGCCGGATCTTCATCGTGATGGGGAAGACCGACCCCGAGGGCGCCGACGTCCGCCGCCAGCAGTCGATGATCCTGGTCCCGCGCGACACCCCCGGCCTCGAAGTACGGCGCGCCATGCGGGTGTACGGCTACGAGGACCATGACCACGGCGGCCACGCCGAGGTGGTGTTCACCGACGTGCGGGTGCCCGCCGCGAACCTGATCGGCGAGGAGGGCGGTGGTTTCGCCATCGCCCAGGCGCGGCTGGGACCGGGCCGCATCCACCACTGCATGCGGCTGATCGGGATGGCGGAGCGGGCGATCGAGCTGATGTGCCGGCGTTCCGTGTCCAGGACGGCCTTCGGGAGGCCGCTCGCCCAGCAGGGCGTCGTGCAGGACTGGATCGCCGACGCGCGGGTCACGGTGGAGCAGTTGCGGCTGCTGGTGCTGAAGACGGCGTGGCTGATGGACACGGTCGGCAACCGGGGCGCTCACACGGAGATCCAGGCCATCAAGATCGCCACCCCGCGCGCGGTGGTGGACATCCTCGACCGGGCGGTGCAGCTGCACGGAGCGGGCGGGGTGAGCCAGGACTTCCCGCTTGCCGAACTGTGGGCGGCGGCCCGGACGCTGCGCCTGGCCGACGGGCCGGACGAGGTGCACCAGCGCTCGTTGGCCCGGCGCGAGATCAAGCGGTACCTGTAGGCCCGCGGGACGGCGCGCCCCCGGTCCGGGACTGTCGGGCCCGGGCCCGGGGGGCGTGTCCTCAGTCGTCGGGCGGCTCCGGGGCCCGTTCGGCGGTGATCCGGTCGAGCACGGAGGTGTAGCGGGCGCGCCGGTCGGGACGGGCGTGGTCGGCGGCCCGGCGCAGGGCCGGGACCGCCGCCTCGCCCAGGGCGGCGAGTCCTTCGGCGGCCGCCCCGCGCACGACGGGGTGGGAATGCGTGAGCAGTGCCGTCACGGCCGGGGCGGCGGGCGCCCAGCCCGCCCGGCAGAGCGTGCGGACGGCCATGCGTGTCACATCGGGCCGGGGGTCGTCCAGCAGCAGCGCGGTGTGGCCCAGGTGGGTGTCGCGGTCCAGCATCGCGCGTGAGGTCCGGTGGGCGCGCAACCGGACCCTGGCCCGGGGGTGGCGCAGCAGTTCGTCGAGCAGGGCGCGCAGGGCGGGGTCCCGGTCCGGTTCCGGGCCCGGGTGCGTCTCGGCGAGTTCCGTCAGCGCCCGGCATGCCTGTTCCTGGCTTCCGGTGCGGGCCAGGTCCAGCAGTGCGCGCCGGGACGGGCGGTGCGGTCTTGGCGCGGGCGCCGCGGGGAGCGGGGCGCGCGGGGCCTCGCGCGCCGCCGCGTCCCGCCGGGCGGCGTCCGGGCCGCGCAGCGGGCCGTCGACGAGCACGAGCCGGTCCGCGAGCGCGTCGTGTCCTTCGGCGCGCAGCCGCTCGCGGGTGCGGGTCAGCGCGGGGGTGCGCAGCAGCTCTCTGTCGAGGATCAGGTCGAGGCAGCCACGGGCTCCGGCGGCGAACCGTTCCTGGACGAACTCGGCGAGGGCGTCGGCGGGATGGGCTCTCAGGGTGTCGGCGAGCGCGGGCCGCTCCGCGGCCGGGGCCTGCTCCCACCATTCCAGCAGCAGCGGCACCAGCCCCTCCCGGTCCGTCGCATCGAGCTTCCGGGCCACGCGGGCCACCCGTTCGCGCAGGATGTCGTCGCCGCTCAGTTCCGCCGGTTCCATGGAGGTCAGCAGGTGGGCGAGGCGGGCTTCGACGGGCAGGTCGACGCGTCCGCGGAGGAACGCGCGCAGCACCGGCAGCCGCTCCCGGTGGCCGGGCCAGGTCGCCAGGGCTCGGGCGGCGGTCTCCCTGCGGTCGGCGGCGGGTGATTCCAGCATGGCCAGCAGGCGTTTCCGCAGCGGCGCGGAGCGGGGCTGATCGAGGTCGTCGGGGCGGATCCGCCGGGGTTCCGGGGCGGGGGTGCGGGCGGTCTCGGCGAGGGTCCAGGGCGGCGCGTCGAGCGGCTGGAGCGCCTCCATCCAGTCGAGCAGGGCGTCCCGGATCCCGGGGCCGGCGCCGTGGTGGGCGTCGATCAGCGCGGCAAGGCGCTCCCGCGAGCCGACCGCGCCGTCGTCGCGCCGCCGGAACTCCGCCAGCGCGTCCGGACCGCGGACCGCGTCGCGCAACGCCTCCCGCCAGGCGCGGAGTCCGGCGGACGGGGGTGCGGCGGACGCCGCCGCGGGTTCCGGCGTTCCGAACGCCTCGCGGAGCACCGCGGTCACGGCGTCCCAGGGGTCGCCGCCGAGCCGGGCCGACGCGAGCGCGTGGTCGAGGTCGGTGCGCAGCAGTACGGCGCCGAGGCGGCGCAGCAGCGTCAGCGTGGAGCGGTGCGGTGTCGCGGGCGCCGGGCGCAGGGCCCGTACCGCGGCGACGGCGGCCGGGCCGCGGACCGCCGGCAGTGTCGGCGCGACCTCTTCGAGCAGCGCGATCAGATCGTGCCGGTGCTCGTCCCGCGCGACGGCGAGCGCGTCGAGCAGGACCGGCAGGGACCGGGCGCACACCACGCGTTCGTCGGCCGTCCGGGGCGCGGGGCAGACGCGCAGCACCAGCCGCACCACGTGCGACCGGGACGCGGGTCGCGCGGCGGCCAGCCGGAGCCAGTCGCCGAGCAGGGGGCGCAGTCGCTCACGTTGCCCGGCACCGAGCGCGCCGGAGCGCCCGGCGAGGCGCAGCGCGGTCGCGGAGTCCCAGCCGCGCGCCACCAGCGCCGCGACGTCGGGTTCGGCGGTGTCGTCCGTCGGCGGCCCGTCGGCGCCGGCCGGGGCGGCGATTCCGTGCCGGGCCAGGGCCGCCGCCAGCTCCGCCACCGTTCCGGAGGCCAGGGCCACACGGCCGGCCGCCACCAGTGCGAGCAGGGGCGCCGCCACCGGGGACTCCTGGTCGTCCAGGGCGAGGACGGCGCCTGACGCGAGGGTGCCGTGGAGCCCTTCCAGGAGCAGGGTGCGGGTCCGGTCGTCCGGGGCCCGCTCCGCGGCGGCGAGGAGGGTCGCGGCGTACGCGTCGCCGAGGACGGCGCGCAGGGCGGCGACCAGCGAGTCGCGCAGCCCGGGGTTGTCGTGGTGCCCGAGCCGGTGCAGGAGGCGGGGCACGGCCTCCGGTGTGCCCGCCCGGGCCAGTGCCCGGGCGGCGGTCTTCCGGATGTTCATGTTCGGGTGGTCGAGGCGGGCGGCGATCGCCCCGGACGCCCAGTGGGCCTCGGCGTGCCCCAGGGCCAGCAGGGCCTGCCGGACGGTCTGGATGTCCCCGGCGCCGGTCAGCGCGATCAGGGAGGCGGACAGCGCCTGTGCGTCCTCGCCGGTGCTGTCGCGGGCGAGCAGGGCGATGACGTGCTTGCGCACGTGCCGGTCGCGGTGGCGCAGCAGCCGGTGGACCCGGGAACGGGTACCGGGCCAGGGTGCTCCGAGCAGTGCTTCGAGCAGGATCGCCCGTTCCGGGTCGGTGAGCCCGGGCCGGTCCAGCAGGTCCAGGACCGTGGTCGCGACGAGGGCGTGGCCCGCCTGTTCCGCGTCCGCCGCGTCGAGCAGGCAGACCGGCCGGATCGCGCCCCGTTCGTACAGTCGGCGGCCGAGGCCGTGGACGGCGTCCAGGACGTTCCGGGGCACCACCGGCTCGGCGCCCGGCCGGTCCGCGGCGTGCGTTCCGGCCGGGCCGCCCGGCCACGCGGTGCCCCGGGCCCCGGGGACCGGGGGATGTTCCCGGGCGTCCGCCGCATCGGCGACCACGCGCAGCAGCAGGTCGGCGACGGCCGGCAGGGAGCCCGCCGTGCCGTGGGCGGCCGTCCGGCACAGGGCCGCCACCGGGTCGCCCCGGTCCGGGCGGGCGCTCAGCAGGGCGAGTTCCCGTTCGTCGGGACCGCCGAGCCCGGCCGCCACGCGGGGCGGCAGGTCGAGCGGGTCGAGCCGGGTCAGCAGGTCCTGCCGTTGTTCCGGGTCGGTGGTCAGCTGCCAGAGCAGTTCGACGGCGCGGTGTCGTACGGCGCGCAGGTGGGGTGCGGCCGGGGCCCCGGCCGGGCCCAGGGCGGCGCGCAGCACCCGCACCGTGCGCTTTCCGCCGATGGCCTCCAGCGCGTCCAGGGCCGGGGCGGGGGCCGAGGGCAGCAGTGCGAGCACGGCCTCCTCCGCCCGGGTGTGGCGCAGTGCGCGGATCGCGTGCAGGAACGGGCCGGGGGCGGGGGCCGACGGGAGCAGCCGGGTGATCGCCGCCCCGACCGGGAGTTCGCCCACGCCCTGTCGTGCCAGCGACACCAGCAGGTCGAGCCGTCGCGGCCAGGAGAGGGCGCCGGGGGCCGCGTCCGTCAGTTCCCGCAGCGCCTCCTCCCGGCAGGTGTACAGGATCGTCGTCACCTCGTCGGCCGGGATCGCGTGGTCGGCCAGGGCCAGGCCGATGACCGCCGGTACGTGCGGCCCGGTCACGAAGTGCCCGCGCCGGTGGAGACCGCGCAGGCAGGTCACTGCGGGTCCGCCGAGGAGCAGCGGATCGCTCGCGGCGAGCGCCGTCAGCGCGCCGACGGCGTCGCGGTCCGCCGATTCGCCGAGCAGTTCCATCGCCCGTCGGCGCGTTCCCGGTGCGAGTTCCGGGGTGTCGAGGGCGCGCCACAGCAGGTCCTGGTGGCCGTGGCGTGCGGCGGCCAGCAGGGCGGCGTCGGCCGTCCCGGGCCGGGGGTGCGGTGGGCCGGCGGCGAGGAACGGGGCCAGGTGTCGCGGTGGCAGGGGTTCCGTCGCCGCCCAGGGCTCGGCGAGTTCGCGCAGGGCGTCGGTGACGACCGGGTCGTCGTCCGCGCCGAGCAGGGCGGTGAGTGTGCGCCGGACCCGGGCGGGTGCCAGGAGCCCGGCGCGCAGTCCTCGACGGGCGAGCCGCAGCGCCTCGGCCCGGAGCACCGGGTCGCCGCTCCCGGCGAGTTCGTCCACCAGCCGGGCGGGCCGGGGCGCGCGGGTGAGGTCCGTGTCGCGTATCGCCTGGTAGAGGAGTTCGCCGCGGGGCTCGTCCCGGATCAGGGACGGGTCGTGGAGGAGGTCGGCGCGCAGCCACGCGATCCTCACCCGGGCCGGCGGGTCGGCCGTGCGCCATGCCGGGCGGGGGCGGTCGCGCAGGTAGGGGGCGAGGCGCTCGTACAGTCCGGCAAGGAGCAGGTCCGACTCCGGTTGTCCCGTCAGCGTTGCGGGCAGCAGGGCGGCGAGTCGTTCCCCCTCCGCCTCGTCGAACGGGCCGCCGGACGTGACGTGCTCGTCGAGCAGTACCAGTCCCGGCCCGCGAAGGGCCGGGTCCTCGTGCCGGATCAGGCGTCCGAGCACGGCGGGTTCGCGGTGCCCGGTGTCAAGGAGCCCGGACAGGCGGTCGGCGTCGACGCGGCGTACGGCGTCGTGGATCTGTGTGTCGGTCGGCGTCCTCACCACCGGATGCTAACGACGGCGCTCCCGGCGTCGCCAACGGTTTCGTGCCGGGGCGCGGGCCCGCGACGAGCGCACCGCCCGTCCCCGGCGTCGGCCCGGTGTCCTCAGTAGCCGCCGAACGGCGCGTGGTCCGCGAGCGCCAGGTCGCGGGCGAAGGCGCGCAACCGCAGCAGGCACCGGGCGAGGAGCCGTACGGCCGGCGCGCGGCTCGGCCCGTACGCCGCGGCCCACAGGGCGGGGACGCGCGCGGAGGGCTGGAGGTGGGGCATGGATCCAGCTTCGCCCGGCAGCGGCGACCGGTCCAACAGGAGGTTCGGCGGGCTGCCGCCGCTTTCCCGGCGGCCGGCGGCCGGGACGGGGCCGCGGCCGACGCGGAACCTACGGTCGCAGCGCGCGCAGCAGCAGGTCCGCCAGGTGGTCGGCCACCTGCTGTCGGCTGAGCGGGCCGTCGGGCCGGTACCAGGTGGACAGGTGGTGGACGGAGCCGAAGTGGTAGTCGACGATCAGGTCCGCCGGGGTGGCGGTGGAGAACACCCCGCTGCGCTGGCCCTCCTCGACCAGGGCGCGGAAGCCCTCGTGGTAGCGGCGCCGCGCCGCCCGGACCTGCTTGTTCTTCTCCGGGCTCAGGTGGTGCATGGAGCGGAAGAAGATCGAGGCGTCGTCGAGGTTCTCGATGGTGGTGACGACCACGTCCGCGGCGGCGTCGCGCAGCCGCTTCTCGACCGGGTCGTCGGCTCCGGCGAAGGCGTCGAGGCGCTCCTGCTGGAGCCGGAGCACCCGGGCGTAGACCTCCTGGAGGAGGTCCTCCTTGGAACCGAAGTAGTGGTACAGCGCGCCCTTGGTGACGCCCGCCGCCTCGACGATCTCCTGGACCGAGGTCCGGTCGTAGCCCCGCTCGGCGAAGAGCCGGGTGGCGGCGGCCAGCAGTCGCCGGGGCACGGGGGCCGGTTCCTCCGGTTCCCCGTGCTTCGCCTTGGCCATGGCCGCCACCTTCCTTCCGGCTGTGCACGGTCCGCCGCCGTGCGTGGGATCGAGTACGCGGTCTGTCGACGGGAACGCGGTTCCCGCCCGAGGATCTTCCCACTCGCCGCCCTCGGGGGTTCGGCCAGGATCTCGCCCCCGCGCGCGGGCGTGCCGTCCGGGAACGCGGTGGCGGTGGCCCGGGGAGCGGCCGGTGACCGGGGGCGTGCGCCGGGCGGGGCCGCCGGGGCGGCGGTGCGCCGACGGAGGAGATCACCCGGAGGGGGAAGAGGTGTTCGGGGTGGTGTCGGGGTGGGAGGGCGGGGCCGGTGAGGCCGTCGGCCCGCTCAAGCGCCGTTCCTCTCCCAGGCGCGCTGGAGGCGGTTCATGCCGCCGAGCCAGCGGTCGGTGTCCTGGGCACGGGCGCGGTAGAACCCGGCGACCTCGGGGTGCGGCAGCACGAGGAAGCGGTCCTCCGCCATGGCGTCGAGGAGTGCGTCGGCGACCGCCTCCGGCTCGATCGCGCCGGGGACGAGGACGAGCTCACCGGCCGATCCGGCGGCGGTGAGCATGTCGGTGCGCACCCCCTGCGGGCAGACGGCGTGCACCTTGATCCCGCGGTGTCCGTAGGTGAGGGAGAGCCATTCGGCGAAGGCGACGACACCGTGCTTGGTCACGCTGTACGGCGCGGCGCCGATCATGGTCAGCAGCCCGGCGGCCGAGGCGGTCGAGACGAACCGGCCACCGCCGCGCTCCAGCCAGTCGGGCAGCAGCGCCCTGGCCGCCCGGACATGGGCCATGACGTTGACGTCCCAGGCGGCGGCCCAGACGTCCTCGTCGGCGAAGACGTCGCCGGGCGAGGCGAGGCCGGCGTTGGCGCAGTAGACGTCGACGCGGCCGTCCAGCGCGTCCCGGGCGGCGTCCAGGGTCAGGGAGGCGTCACCGACGACCGCGACGGCCCCGATCTCCGCGGCGAGTGCCTCGGTCCGGGCCGCGTCGAGGTCGTTCACCACGACCCGCGCTCCCCCGGCCGCGAACCGGCGGGCGAGTGCGGCGCCGATGCCGCCTCCGGCCCCCGTGACCACCACTCCCGCGCCCTGCACCGTGTCACCCATCCGTCCCGCCTCTCTCAGCCGCTTCCCCCGGCAGACTAACCAGTCGGTATGTGGGAGCGGAAGAGACCGGCGCCTCCCGGGGGAGTCTGCCGGCGCGCCCGGGAGGCGTCCCCGGGAAGACCGCCGACCGGGACGGCCGCCGCACGGCACCCGACCGGTCGCGGCGAAGAGCGGGCGTTTGCCGTCGAGGCCCGAGCGGTCCGGGTCGCTCGGGTTCGCGGGCCGAGGGCCGTCCGGCGATCCCCGGCGGGAGGGCCCTGGGGGAGTCAGTTCCCCGCAGGGGGAGACGCGGGCCCGCGCAGCAGCCACTGACCGAACGTCCGGCGCGGGGGCCGCACCACCACGCGGCCGTAGGCCTTCCGTCCGACCAGCTCCACCCGCAGAATGACCGGCGTGTCGGGATCCGTCGGAGCCTGACGGTTCGTGACCCTGCTGTGCGCCAGCTGCAGACCGTCGGTGTCGACGACGACGCCCGGCCTCGTGACCAGCGTCAGGGTCTTCCCCGCCATGTCCACGTCGATCTGCAAGGTGTCGTGCGTGATCACCGCGTCGGTGAAGTCAAGCGTCACCGCGCAGAACGTCAACGCGAGTTCCAGCCTCCGCGGTACCACCCAGCGCCCCACCCGCTCGACCGCGCCGCTGTGGACCTGTTTGATCCGGACCACGTCCTTGACCTCCGCTCCGGCCGTACCGACCGTGGCCGATGCGGGCGGCAGGTCGGCGGTGAGCGTGGCGAGTTCGCTCAGGGTCCGCGCCGACAGGGCGGTTTCCACGCGCTCGTCCAGCTCGTCCACGGTCAGCAGGCCGTCCCCCGCCGCGATACGCAGCACATCCACCACCCGGTCCCGGTCGGCATGCGAGGCTCGCAGCTCGGACGACGAGCCGGGGCCGGAACGCTTCCCGGTGGGCGCAATCTCTCCTGACATGCTTCCGTCCTGATCCTGTCGAACGTCTCCGCGCGACGCAGGCGGCGGCGCGAGTGGACGACCAACGCCATATCGCGGCATGAGCCCCGGCCGGGCCTCATCGCGGCGAGACCGCGGCCGACGGCGGATCGTGGTGCGCGGCATCCATCATGCCGAGGCCCGATGACGGCAACAACCTTGTCTCATGGGCAAGTTCACGCTGTACTCCCGGGCCGCTCCAGCGCGTCCGGCATACGCGGAGCCCTCGCGCCCGCCGCATCCCCCGCACCCGCCCCGCCCCCTCGTACCCGCCGCGTCCCGCGCGTCCGTCGCACCCGTCGCACCGTTCGGGTCCGTCACACCCACCGCGTCCGGATCGTTCCGCGGGGAGTGATCGCGCGCTAGCGTGCGTGACCATGACAGACGGCGCGATCATGGAGGTAGCCGAATGAGCCTGTCCAGACGTGGTTTGCTGGCCGCCGGCGGCGCGGTGGGCGCCCTCGCGGCGTCGGCCGCCGGGAGCGGGAGCGCGGCCGCCGCGCCGACGCCCGGCAGGGGGCACGGCAACGGGAACGGCCGGGTCCGCACCGGCTTCGACCGGCTCGCCGAGGACGGCTACCGGCTGCTGAGGGGCCAGAAGGTCGGAGTGGTCACCAACCCGACGGGGATCACCTCCGACGTGCGGCACATCGTCGACGTGATGCACCCCGACGACCGGGTGAACCTGATCGCGGTCTTCGGCCCCGAGCACGGCTTCCGCGGCACCGCGCAGGCGGGAGGTTCGGAGGGGCGGTACGACGATCCGGCGACCGGGCTGCCGGTCTACGACACGTACCTGAAGAGCGGACAGCCGCTCGCCGACGTGTTCACCGCGTCCGGCGTGGACACGGTCGTCTTCGACATCCAGGACGCGGGAGCCCGCTTCTACACGTACATCTGGACCCTGTACGACTGCATGGAGGCGGCGGCGCTCGCGGGCAAGCGCTTCGTGGTGCTGGACCGGCCGAACCCGGTGACCGGCCGGGCGGCGCTGGGGCCGGTCCTCGATCCGGCGTTCGCCACATTCGTGGGCCGCCGCGAGATCGCGCAGGCGCACGGCATGACGGTCACCGAACTGGCGCTGCTGTTCAACGAGGAGTTCCTCGCCCGGCCGGTGGACCTGCGGATCGTGAAGATGTCGGGCTGGAGGCGCGCGGACTTCTTCGACGCGACGGGCCTGCCGTGGGTGCCGCCGAGCCCCAACATGCCGACACCGGACACGGCGCTGGTCTACGCCGGCACCTGCCTGTTCGAGGGCACGAACCTCTCCGAGGGTCGGGGCACGACCCGCCCCTTCGAACTGCTCGGCGCGGAGGGCATCGACCACCGCTGGGCGGACGCGGCGAACGCGCTGAGGCTTCCGGGGGTCGCGTTCCGCGAGGCCTACTTCGCGCCGACGTTCTCCAAGTTCGAGGGGAAGACGGTCGGCGGGGTGCAGGTGCACGTCCACGACCGCGCGGCCTTCGATCCGGTGCGCACCGGCATCGGGCTGCTGGTGACGGCGAAGCGGACCTGGAGCGGGTTCGCATGGCGCTCCGACAACTGGATCGACAAGCTCACCGGCAACACCCGGGTCCGCACGATGATCGACGCCGGGGCGGACACGGACGAGGTGGTCGCGGCCTGGGCGAAGGATCTCGCCGCCTTCCGGGCCGTCCGCAGGAAGTACCTCCAGTACCGGTGAGACGGACCGGGCGGGCCCGGAATTCGGGCCCGCCCGGCGGATGCCGTCCCTCACCGTCGGAGGGGTGATGCCTACCGGTGGGCGGGGAACTCCACCACCTGCTGGTAGGTCGGGCGGTTCTGCCAGTGCAGGGACTTCTGCGCGATCCCGCCCAGCGGCCGGTGGATGATCGAGTCCGTGCACCACTGGTCGCCGGCCTTGCAGTTGTCGTCGCCGGGGTAGACCTCCGCGGCCGGCTTCGCCGCCGCCCGCTTCAGCGAGGTCAGCAGCGCGTCGCGGCAGCCGGCGAGGTCGCCGCCCCCGCAGTAGGTCCTCGCCAGCGGGCCCTTGACCTGCTGCCCCAGGACCTGGCGCAGGTCCTTGTCCACGAAGCCCCACCAGCCGTACTGGAACGCGGAACCGCTGTGCGCGCCGCTCGGCCCGTGGCTGGCCGCCGGGGACTCGTCGGTGGCGAGGTTGGCGGTGAGCGCCCCGTACAGGTCGTCGCCGAGCCCCGGCCGGAATTCGGCCTCGACGAGCTCCGGCCACCACGCGTCCATGATCCGTACCGCGTCGGCGTAGGTGTAGGCGTGCGAGCCGGCGCTGTTCTCCCTGCGCTGCGATCCGGCCGCCCGCCAGGAATCCAGCTGCTGGACCACACCGTTCAGCTCGGGGTCGGTGACCGGCGCGGACCGGATCACCTTCAGCAGTTCCGGCAGCAGTTGCTCGCCGCGCAGGTCGGTGACGGCGGCCTCGGCCATGGCCCGGGTCAGCGCGGCCCGGGTCACGCCGCCGTCCTCGACCAGCTTCGCCACCCGGTCGTCCAGCAGGTCTCCCCGGTGCACCGCGCCGAGGCCGAAGCCGGCGGCGGAGTACCCCTCGGCCTGCTTGTTGTTCCAGGAGACGTAGTAGTCCTGGCCGCTGGAGTTCGGGTGCTCGGCGAACGGCGTGTACGCGGAGGTGTTGGCGGCCGGGTCGAAGTCCTTCCACTCGTAGGCCTTCTCGGCCCTGATGGGCAGCGCCGGGTCGACGCCCGCCGCGCGCACCGGGTTCATGCCGCTGTTGTAGTAGGCGGCGGTGCGGGAGTCGGCGTAGAACCAGTTGAACGCGTAGTCGATGTTGCTCGCCGCGCGCTGGAACGAGGCGGCGTCCGTGACGTAGTCAGGGTCGTTGAGCATCTGGAAGCCGATGATCGAGTCGGCCTCGTGACGGTAGGTGCTGCGCAGCGAGGTGTACGCGACGGGCTTGCCGCCCACGGTGGCACGGTGGGTCACGACGCCGTAGTTCGTGCGCCGGACCTGCATCCGGTAGGAGCCCTTGGCGGTGGAGTCGGCGACGGTCGGCGTCCAGGAGTTGGTGCGCTCCAGCGTCTCCATGGCGGTGCAGGTGCCCCGGTAGAGGTAGTGCGTGGACTCCTTGGTGGGCGCGGATCCGTCGGGCTCGCACAGCTCGACGGCATAGGTGTCGGTGATGTCCTGCCCGGCCGAGGTCGCGCTCCAGGCGTAGTCCTGGCCGCGCCCCATCTGGATGTACATGCCGACACCGGCGAAGGAGACACCGCGGGCGCTGATGCCGGGGCCCTGGAGCTCCTGGAGCATCATCAGCTGCGGCGCGAAGTACCCGGTCTGCGGGCCGAACACGGCGATCGGGTTCCCGCTCGCCGTGTGCTTGCCGGAGACCAGCAGGGCGTTGGACATGCCCCGCTTCTGGGCGCCGGATCCGGAGCCGGGCAGCGATCCCCCGGGTATGACGCCGTCGTCGAAGAGGCCCTGGGCCTTTTCGAGCGCGGCCGGGGCCTTGACCGGGGTCTTCCGGTCGGTGCCCGCGGAACCGGTGCGGTCGTGGATCAGCTGTTCGGCCGTGACGGACCCGGCGTCGGGCAGCGCGGTGCCGACGGCCTTGTCGGGCTTGCCCGCGTACGGGAACGCGGTGCCGTCGTGGACGGTCAGTACCGTCTCGGGGTCGTTGCGCTGACGGAACGACTCCCAGACCTTCGTCCCCTCGGCGACCCCGTACTTCTGCTGGGCGGAGAGCAGCGAGAGCGCCGCCTGCACCTCCCCGCCGCCACCGCCGCCGAACTGACCGCCGACCACGGAGGCGATCGAGATCAGGTCGGTCAGCTCGAACGGTTTGATCTCGCCGACGTTGGTGATGGCGTCGATCTTGCCGGTGAGCACGTACTCGCCCGGGAAGTAGCGGCCGTTCTTGGACTTCTCGCGGTAGGCGTTGATGCCGTCGACGTAGGCCTGTGCGTCCGCCATGGCCTGTTCGCCGCGGGCACCCTCGTGCGTCCGGATGTAGTCGACCTGGGCTTCGAGGTCCGCCTCGGTGTACGGGGCCTGCGGCCAGAACTGCTGCTCCAGGCCCTGGTTGGCGAGCGCGCCGCCCGCGAACGAGGTGAGTTCGCCGCGACCGATGTGCCGGAAGAGGTCCATCAGCCACAGCCGGTCCTGCCCGGCCGCGTATCCGGCGCCGAACTCGGTGCCGTAGCGGGTGGTGCCCTTGATGTGCGGGACGCCGGAGGCCTTGTCACGGGTGATGGTGACGTCGTCGCGCGGCGAGGTGACGGACTCGACCTGGTTGTCGGGGACGCCGAACGAGGCGTCGTTGAAGAAGTCGGTCAGCTTCTTGTCGGTGAGGGCGGTGTGCCCGGCCACCAGGCCGTTGTAGCGGTCGAGTTGGTCGTCGCTGTGTGCGGGGTGGGTGCCGAACGCCTTGTTGCCGAGGATCTCGACGAGGGTGGCGTTCCCGTTCTCGCCGGGCGGCAGGATGTCGTCGCACTGTCCCTGGCAGTAGTCGGTGGCGGCAGGCCCCGCCGCCGCGGCGCCGGACTGGGGCGCCGCGGCCAGCAGGGTGGTGCCGAGGGCGAGGACCGCCGCCGCGGTGGCGGCTCTGGACATGACGGTGCGTGGGGGCATGCGGGCTCCTCCGAGTGGCCGATGGGCCGGAGGTTACTGGCGGTATGACTCGTCGGTAAGGTGAGCACCAGTCACCTTTTCCGAATCGTCACATGCCGCCGCTCCCGCCTTCCGCCGCGGCGATCCATCTCACATTCCGGACAGACTTGCGCGGCTCGGGATCCGAATCGGGTGCCCATTCGTCTATCGGGTGACGCCGAAGTACGAGCGACGGAGGTGGTGGCGCAATGGCCGGATTCCGAAGTCTTGCGAGACAGGTCCGCGATCCGCGGGGCGACTTGGCGCTGCGAAGGTATTCGCTGCGCAAGTGCCTGGAGCGGTTCGCCCCTTACGGGCACCGGGCGACCTGGGATCATCTGTGCAGGCGGCACGGGATCGAGCCCGAGGACCGCTCCCCCGATCCGGTGCGGCTGGTGCGCGCGCTGGACGAGTTGGAGGCGGCGCGGAACGTCTGGCTCGACTACGAGGCGTCCTTCGCCGCGCGCCGCAGGCGCGAGAAGCACGCGGGGCTGCGCAGGCCCGCCGCGTTCGACGACTGGCACCGGCGCACCTGGGGCGGGAACGGGGTCGCCCGCTGCGCGGACCCGCGCGTGCACCCCGTGGCCCCGCTCGCCGAGGTCCTCGGCCGGCTGATCAACGCCCTGGAGTCGGGGCCGGGCACCGCCTGCCCGGTGTGCACGGGCACCGAGATCGACTGGCAGCCGGACGCGGCGTGCGGCCGGCCGGCCGGTCCCGTCTGCGCGGGGTGCGGAATCCTGGTCCCGCGCCCGGTGCTCACGACCGGGGCACTGTCGAGGGCGCGCAACGCACGGCGCCGGGACCTGGCGTCGGCGGCGTGACGGACGACGCCGTACGTCCGGGGGCGATCGCGGCCCGGCCGGGTGCTCAGGGCCGGCCACCGCCGCCGGACGGGCCACCGACCGTCACGGCCGGCCCGCCGCGACCGGCCGCGCTACGAGCCGTCGGCCGTCGGCCGCTCCGGCAGGAGGCGCGATCCGCTGAGCCACTGGCCGGACACATCGTTCGGGTTGGAGAGCACACAGGTCTCCAACGACAGGCAACCACAGCCGATGCAGTCGGTGAGATGGTCCCGCAATAGCCCCAACTGCGCGATTCTCACGTCCAGTTCGGAGCGCCAGGCCGCGGAGAGCCGCGCCCAGTCGTCACGGTTCGGGGTGCGCTCGTCGGGGAGCTGGGCAAGGGCGTCCCTGATGGTGGCGAGCGGAATACCCACCCGTTGCGCCGCACGGACGAACGCGACCCTGCGCAGCGCGTCCCTGCTGTAGCGGCGTTGGTTGCCGCTGGTGCGGCGGCTCCTGATCAGGCCCTTGGCCTCATAGAAGTGCAGGGCCGAGACCGCGGCTCCGCTGCGCGCGGAGAGCTGGCCGACCGTGAGTTCCTGAAGTGTCTGTGGAATCTGGGGCACTCCTCCCACCCTACGACCCGGGCCACGTTCATCGGCGGCGTTGTCGAGAACCGCCGCCGACACGGTCCGTCGTTGACAGCGACGCACCCGCCAACCATGCTGAGCAAGCGCTTACGAGCTGGGGAGCCATAGGGGTGGAGCAGTGAGCGGCATCCTGCGGCTTCTTTGATCCGAGGCGGCGGAGGGAGTGAGGGCGGGGTCCTCGCGACCGGCGGCAACGCGGGAGGCGGAGCCGCAGGACGCCGCGAGCCCGCCCTCCCTTGCTCCCCAGCTCGTCAGGGCGTGGCGGAGGCGCGTCCGCCGCGCCGGAACCCCCGCCCGGGGGCGCACGACTCCGGATGGCCGAGAGCGGGAAGGGCAGGAACCAGGGACATGGCAGAGCCGAGGATCTTCACGTCCGCGCAGGAGCTGCGCGACGCGGTGGGCGAGCAGTTGGGGCACAGCGAGTGGCTGGAGGTCGACCAGAAGAGGATCGACCTCTTCGCCGAGGCCACCGGTGACCATCAGTGGATCCACGTGGACCCGGAGCGGGCGGCGACCGGACCGTTCGGGACCACCATCGCGCACGGCTATCTCACGCTCTCGCTGCTGCCGGCCCTCGTGCCGCAGGTCATGCGGGTCGAGGGCATGAAGATGGGGATCAACTACGGCACGAACAAGGTCCGTTTCCCCTCCATCGTGCCCGTGGGCTCCCGGCTGCGCGCGACGGCCGCGCTGCGCGACGTCGAAGAGGCCGGGGGCGGTGTCCAGGTCACCGCGGTCGTCACGGTCGAGCGGGAGGGCGGCGACAAGCCGGTGTGCGTGGCCGAGTCGGTGTCCCGCTACTACTTCTGAGCGTCGCGGCTCCCGGCCGCCGCCGGGCGCGGCACGAACGGGACACTCCGTCCGGCGGCTCGCCCCCAAACCGGGTGCCGCGAACGGCCGCCGCTACCGCTCGGCGGCGACCATGCGGAGCACGAGGCCGGCGTAGAGTTCGCCGACCTCGTCCGGCGTCCGGCTGCCCCGCGCGTTGAACCACCGCGCCACGTCGATGCAGAGCGAGAGCACCGCGAGCGTGGTGCCCGGGACGTCGGGGACGTCGAACTCCCCGGTCCGCACGCCGTCGCCGATGATCCGGCGCACCACCGCGTCGCTCCTGCGGCGCAGCTCGACGATCTCGGCCCGGTGCTCCTCGCCGAGCGCGTCGAGCTCGTACTGGACCACGCGGGCCGTGGTGTGCCGCTCGGCGTGCCAGCGGACGAAGGAGCGCACGGCCTCGGTCAGCCGCTCGGCGGCGGTGCCGTCCCCGTCGGCCGCGGCCCGGAGCACGGACAGGGCGCGGTCGTGACCGATCCTGCTGATCCGGTGGAGCAGCTCTTCCTTCGTCCGGTAGTGGATGTAGAGCGCGGCGGGGCTCATCCCCGCCCGGCCGGCGATGTCACGGGTGGTGGTGGCGTGGTAGCCGCGCTCGGCGAAGGCGTCGACGGCGGCGACGAGGAGCCGCCTGGCCGCCTCCGGTGTCACCTCGGCCCACGGCGAACCGTCGCCGTCGGTCTCCTCCTCCGCCGTGCTCATGATCACTCGCCCCTCTCGTCACCAGGACGAACACCATACCCCGAAGCTGAGCAAGCGCTTAGGGCCTTGCGCGCGGATCATGCCGGGCTCCGGGCCCGCGCCGGTGCCGCCCGGGGCCCGCGGCACGGGATCGGCTCAGAGCTTCTGGAAGGGGTCGTGCTCGGCGAGGATCTTCTCCAGCCGGGCCTGGTCGACGCGGCTCACGAGCTGCCCCGCCTCCTGCCGGTCCCGGACCACCTTGGCCAGGGTGAAGCAGGAGGTGACGAGGTAGAGGACGCCGATCGCGAGGAATCCACGGACCCAGGCGTCGGCGTCCAGGAAGAAGATGCCGAAGGCCACCGCGGCGATCGCCACCCCGAAGGACGCGACGGCCTGACCGTAGAAGGCGGCGGTGCTCTGCTGCTTGACCGAGGGTGTGTCACTCATGCCGCCCAGCATCGAACGACGTGGCGTACGCCACATCCGTCCGCGTACTCAGCTCGTACTCAGACTCCCGTTCGACAGGCGGGCGGAGTCACGAAAGGCCCCGCGGCGGGACTCAGAAGGCGGAGATCCCCGTGAGAGCACGGCCGATGATGAGCTTCTGGATCTGGCTGGTGCCCTCGCACAGCGTCATCACGCGGGCGTCGCGCAGCAGTTTGCCGACCGGGTACTCGTCGATGTAGCCGTAGCCGCCGAAGACCTGGAGGGCGTTGTTGGCGGCGCGGACGGCGGCCTCGGAGGCGAAGAGCTTCGCCGTGGACGCGGCGGTGGCGAACTCCTCGCCCCGGTCGATCAGGTCGGCCACCCGCCAGGTCAGCAGCCGGGCGGCGTCGACGTCGACGGAGATGTCGCTGATGAGTTCCTGGACGAGCTGGTGACTCGCGATGGGCCTGCCGAACTGCTCGCGCTCGCCCGCGTACGTCACGGCGGCGTCGAGGGCGGCCTGCGCGATGCCGACGCAGCCCGCCGCGACCGACATCCGCCCCTTGGTGAGCGCCGACATGGCGACGGAGAAGCCCTTGCCCTCCGGGCCCATCAGCGCCGACGCGGGTACCCGCACATCCTCCAGGACCAGTTCCGCGGTGGCCTGGCCGCGCAGCCCGAGCTTTCCGCGGATGGCGCGACGGCCGAGGCCCGGGGTGTCCGCGGGAACCAGGAAGGCGGACACCCCCCGGTGACCGGGGGCGTCGCCGGTGCGGGCGAAGAGCAGCACCACGTCGGCCCAGGTGCCGTTGGTGATGAACATCTTGCTGCCGTTGATGACGTACGAGCCGCCGTCGCGAACGGCCCTCGTCGCCAGGTTCCCGGCGTCCGAGCCCGTGCCCGGTTCGGTGAGGCCGAAGCAGCCGATCGCCTCGCCGGCGGTCAGCCTCGGCAGCCAGTACCGCTTCTGCTCCTCGTCGCCCCAGGCCGCGACGGTCTTGGCGACCAGCCCGAGGGAGACGGAGACGATGCCGCGGACCGAGGAGTCGCCGCGGCCCAGCTCCTCGGTGACCAGGCAGTAGGAGAGGTGGTCGCCGCCGGAGCCGCCGTACTCCTCGGGGACGGTCAGGCCGAGGAAGCCGACGGAGGCGAGCTTCCTCACGATCGACCTGTCGACGTCCTCGGACCGGTCCCACGCCACGACATGGGGGGTGACCTCCCTGGCGACGAAGTCCCGGGCGAGCCGCCGGACCGCCTCCTGCTCCTCGCTGAGCCCCAGGTCCATCCCGCACCGCCTCCCCTCATTAATTAGCACTGCTAGTTTTTGGTTGGCAGCCCTACTATGTGCCGCATGGCACGACCGCGCAAGCCCCTCCTCAGCAGAGACCGCATCGTCCGGGCGGCGGGCGCGCTCGTGGACTCCGAGGGGCTCGACGCCGTCTCCACCCGCCGGCTCGCCGCCGAACTCGGGGTCAGCGGGCCCTCGTTGTACAACCACTTCCGCAACAAGGACGAGATCCTGGACGCCGTCGCGGACACGGTGTCCGCCCAGGTCGACCTGTCGATGTTCGACGCGGCGGACAGCCGTGACTGGCGGGCCGCCCTGCACGACTGGGCCGTGTCCTACCGCGCGGCGCTCAGCGCGCATCCGCACATCGTTCCGGTGCTCGCCCGGGGTCCGGGCCGCCGCCCGGCCGGTCTGCGGGTCGCCGACGCGGTGTTCGGCGCGATGGTCGACGCGGGCTGGCCGCCCGCCCGGGCCACGCACATCGGTGCCCTGATGCGCTACTTCATCACCGGCTCGGCCCTCGGCTCCTTCGCCCGCGGCTTCGTCGACGACGAGACGGCGTACGACCCGGCCGACTACCCGCACCTCGGACAGGCCCATCTGCTCGCCGAACGCCGTCAGCAGGTCGACGACGGAGCGTTCGAGACCGGGTTGCGGGCGCTGCTCGACGGTCTCTCCCTCCAGTACGGGGAGCTCGCGCGGCCGGGGACGCTTCGGCCGCGGCCGAAGCGTCCCTGACGCATCCTGGAAGGTATGGCACACCCCGATCCGGCCGCGCCCCGGCTCGCCGCCCTGGCCGCGCTGCTCGCCGACGACACCCGTGCGGCCTTCTGCCTGGCCCTGCTCGACGGCCGCGCCTGGACCGCGGGCGAGCTGGCCCGGCACGCCTCGGTGGCGCCGTCCACCGCCAGCGAGCATCTCGGCAAGCTCGTCGCGGGCGGGCTGCTGGCCGAGGAACGCCAGGGCCGCCACCGCTATCTGCGGCTCGCCGACGAACGGGCCGCGCACCTCGTCGAGGACCTGGCGGCCCGGGTCGTCCCCGCTTCCCGCGCCGGAGCGCCGCGCTCCCTGGGCGCGGCGGGCGCCGACAGCGCGCTGGCCCGCGGCCGCACCTGTTACGACCACCTCGCCGGCCGGATCGGCATCGCGATCACGGACGCCATGTCCGCGCGCGGCCTGCTGGAACGGGACACCGGTTTCGCGCTCACCCCCGACGGCGTCGGCTGGTTCACGGACCTGGGCATCGTCCTGGAGCCGCGGTCACGGCGTCCGCTGGTACGAGGCTGTCTCGACTGGACCGAGCGCAGGCCGCACCTGGCCGGGCTCGCGGGTGCCGCGCTGTGCCGTCACGCGCTGGACGCCCGGTGGTGCGTCCGGATCGGGACGGGACGAGCGGTGCGGGCGACCGCCGCCGGGGAGCGGGCGCTGCGCGAACACCTCGGCATCGAGCCGTCCATGCTTCGGTGAGGACCGAAGCGTCCCGGCCCTACGTTCATGGCCATGACGACGAACTCCGAGACGGCGGCCAGGACCGTGCCCCGTCGTGACGGGCGGGCCACCGCCGCCGCCTGCACCACCGTCCTGCTGTGGGCCTCCGCCTTCGTCTCCATCCGCAGCGCGGGCGCGGCCTACTCGCCCGGCGCACTCGCGCTCGGCCGGCTGCTCGCGGGCTCGCTGGCACTCGGCACGCTCGTACTGCTGAGGCGCGAGGGGTTTCCGCCGAGGGCCGCGTGGCCGGGAATCCTGTGGTCCGGGCTGCTCTGGTTCGGCCTCTACACCGTGGTGCTCAACCGGGCCGAGCGGCTGGTCGACGCGGGCACGGCGGCGATGGTGGTGAACATCGGCCCGTTGCTCATCGCCCTGCTGGGTGCCCGCGTGCTCGGTGAGGCACTGCCGAGGAGGCTGCTGGCGGGCATGGCGGTGTCGTTCGCGGGGGCCGTCGTGGTCGGTCTGTCGATGTCGGGGAACGACGACGCCTCGGTGCCGGGGGTGGGGCTCTGTGTCCTGGCGGCGGTGGCGTACGCGGCCGGGGTGGTCGGCCAGAAGCCCGCGCTGCGGCACGGCTCGGCCCTGCAGGTCACCACGTTCGGGTGTCTGGTGGGCACCGTGGGCTGTCTGCCGTTCTCCGGATCGCTGGTCTCCGAGGCCGCCGGGGCGCCCCTGTCGGCCACGCTGAACATGGTCTACCTGGGGCTCTTCCCGACCGCGCTGGCGTTCACCACCTGGGCCCACGCGCTCGCCCGGACCACCGCGGGGCGGATGGGCGCCACCACCTACGCGGTGCCCGCGCTGGTGGTGGCGATGTCCTGGCTGCTGCTGGGCGAGGTGCCCGCCCCGCTCGCGGTCGTCGGCGGTGTGCTCTGCCTGGCCGGGGTGGCGGTCTCCCGGATGCGTCCGCAGACTGGCCTGACGCAGAGGAGCCCGGCACAGCCGTCAGAAGGACGCCGACATGACGCGGAGCGCGAAGCAGCCGACCGGCCGTAGCCGGGCGGGGAAGAAACGGACCCCCGCCCGGGGCACCGCACCGGACGCCCTCGCCGAAGCGGCCCGCCACGGCGGCCCCGGACTGCACGGCTACGGCGTGGTCGACAGCGGCGACGACGATCCGGTGCTGGTGACGCCCGAGGGCCGGGCCCGGGACGCCTGGCGCGAGGACTACCCGTATCCGAACAAGCTCGGCCGCAGGGCGTACGAGAAGTCCAAGCGCTCCCTCCAGATCGAACTGCTCAAGCTCCAGTACTGGGTGAAGGAGCACGGCGAGCGCATCGTCATCCTCTTCGAGGGGCGCGACGCCGCGGGCAAGGGCGGCACGATCAAGCGCTTCACCGAGCACCTCAACCCGCGCGGCGCGCGCGTGGTCGCGCTGGAGAAGCCCACCGAACGCGAGCGCACACAGTGGTACTTCCAGCGGTACACGGCTCATCTGCCGTCCGCCGGAGAGATCGTGCTGTTCGACCGGTCCTGGTACAACCGGGCGGGGGTGGAGCGGGTGATGGGCTTCTGCACCACCCGCGAGTACCTCGAATTCATGCACCAGGCACCGGGGTTCGAGCGGATGCTCGCCCGGGACGGCATCCATCTGGTGAAGTTCTGGTTCTCGGTCTCGCGCAACGAGCAGCGCAACCGGTTCATGATCCGGCAGATCGATCCGGTGCGGCAGTGGAAACTCAGCCCGGTCGACCTCGCCTCGCTGGACAAGTGGGACGCGTACACCGAGGCGAAGGAGCTGATGCTGTTCCACACGGACACGGCGGACGCGCCCTGGACGGTGGTGAAGAGCAACGACAAGAAGCGGGCCCGGCTGGAGGCGATCCGGCACGTGCTGCACCGCTTCGACTACCCGGACAAAGACGCCGACGTGGTCGGCGAGCCGGACCCGCTGGTCGTCGGCCCGGCCTCCCGGCTCTTCGAGCGCGGCGAGATGGACGCCCGGCTGCTCACCACCGAACGGTCGACGGACGCGCCACCGCCCGCGTGAGCGCCGACGGGCCCCGGGCCGGTGCCCGGGGCGCCGAGGCCCGCCGACGGCCGGTCCCCCGCACACGGGGCCGGACCGGCCGGCCTACGGGAAGACCACGAGCGCACGGCCTCCCCGGCCCTCGGCCATGCGGGCGAAGGCGGCCGGGACGGACGCCAGGCCGATCCGTTCGGTGACCATCATGGAGAGGTCGAACCGGCCCGCCCGGATGTGCTCGGCGAGGACCGGCAGATCGCGGGCCGGGTCGCTGTTCCCGTACACGCAGCCGGTCAGCGACCGGCCCCAGTGGAAGATCTCCAGGGCGTTGAAGGACACCTGCTGGTCCTTGCCGCCGATACCGACGACCGTGGTGCGTCCGCCGCGCCGGGTGGCGTCCCAGGCGGCCCGGATGGTGACGGGGCGCCCGACGCACTCGATCGCGACGTCCGCGCCCAGCCCGCCGGTGAGCTTGCGGACCGCGCGGGCGGTGGTGTCGGAGGCGATCACGTAGTCGGTGGCGCCCGCCCTCCGGGCGAGTTCCTCCTTCTCCGGCGACACGTCGACGGCGATGATCTTCGCGGCGCCCGCGATCCGGGCGGACTGGAGCACCGCGAGGCCCACACCGCCGACGCCGAGCACGACGACGGTCTCACCGGCCCGGACCCGGGCACTGTGATGCACCGCGCCGTACCCGGTGAGGACCGCGCAGCCGAGCAGCGCGGCGTCGGTGAGCGGCACCCCCTCCGGTGCGGGCAGCACGCAGTTCGCGGCGACGACCGTCTCCTCGGCGAACGCGGCCACGTTCAGGCCGGGGTGGAGTTCGGTGCCGTCGGCGGTACGGCCGTGGACACCGGCCGCGCCGGCCAGGGCGTCGGCGCAGAGCCAGACCTCACCGATCCCGCAGTGGTGGCAACTCCCGCAGGAGGGAGCCCAGTTCAGGATCACGGCGTCGCCGGACCGGACATGGGCGACCCCCTCCCCGACCGCGACCACGGTGCCCGAGCCCTCGTGGCCGAGGACGGCGGGGACGGGCACCCGCATGGTGCCGTCGGACAGCGAGAGGTCGGAGTGGCAGACACCGGCGGCGGCGAGCCGGACCCTCACCCGGCCGGGGCCGGGCTCCGGCAGTTCGATGTCGGTGATCTCCAGCGGGGCTCCGACGGCGGGCAGTACGGCGGCACGGACCACGAATGGGCTCCTTGACGGTCGGCGGCGGGACGGGCGGGAACGGGACGCGGCACGACGGCCGGGGACGGCCGGCCCGCCAAAACCGGTGAGGTCCGGCCGGCCCGGGCGTCCGGGGCATCGGAGCCCGTCAGAACTGGAGGGACTTGGTCTGGAGGTACTCGGCGAGGCCGTGCGCACCGAGTTCTCGCCCGACACCGGACTGCTTGTAGCCGCCGAACGGCGCCAGTGGGTTGAACCGGCCGCCGTTGATGTCGACCTGTCCGGTGTCCATCCGGCGGGCGAACGCCACCGCCTCGGCGTCGTCACCGGCCCATACCGCCCCCGCCAGTCCGTACACGGTGCCGTTGGCGATGCGCAGGGCGTCGTCCTCGTCCTCGTAGCGGATGACCGAGACGACGGGGCCGAAGATCTCCTCCTGGGCGATGGTCATCTCCGGGGTGACGTCGGCGAAGACGGTGGGGCTGACGAAGTAGCCCCGCTCGCGCGGGGCCTCGGGCCCGCCCGCGACGAGGCGCGCGCCCTGCGCCACCCCCTTCTCGATGTAGCCGCGCACCCGTGTGCGCTGCCCGGCGTTGACGAGGGGGCCGATGCGGTCGGCGTACGTGGCGGCGGCCTCCGCGGCGAGGGCGACCGCCTCGTCGTACCGGGAGGTGTGCACGAGCATGCGGGTCCAGGCGCTGCACGTCTGGCCGGAGTTGCCCATGACGTTCGCGACACCGGCGGCCACGGCCCGGGCGAGGTCGGCGCTCGGCAGGATGACATTGGCGGACTTCCCCCCGAGTTCGAGGGCGACGCGCTTGACGGCGGCACCTGCCGCGGCGCCGATCCGCCTGCCGACCGCGGTGGAGCCGGTGAAGGAGACGAGGTCGACGCCCGGATGCTCGGCCAGCGCCTGCCCGGCGACCGGGCCGACGCCGGTGACCAGGTTGAACACCCCTGCGGGGACGCCCGCCCCGTGGACCGCCTCGGCGAAGAGCTGGGCGGTCAGCGGGGTGTCCTCGGCGGGCTTGAGGACGATCGTGCAGCCGGCCGCGAGCGCGGGGGCGACCTTGGCGACGATCTGGTGCAGCGGGTAGTTCCACGGCGTGATCGCCCCGACCACGCCGACCGGCTCGGCGTGGACGACCGAGTTGCCGATCTTCTCCTCGAAGGGGTACGAGGCGGCGAGCTCGGCGTACGAACCGGCCACCGCGATCGGCAGGGCCGCGTGCACCGCCCGGGAGAACCGCGGGGGCGCGCCGAGTTCGGCGGTGACGGTGGCCGTGATCTCGTCCACGCGGGCGGCGAGGGCGTCGCGCAGGGCCGCGATCCTCGCGGCGCGCTCGGCGGGCGGGGTGGCCGCCCAGGCCGTCAGCGCCCCGCGCGCGGCGGCCACGGCGGCGTCGACGTCCTCGGCGCCGCCCGCCGGGACATGGGCGATGACCTGCTCGCTCACCGGATCGAGCACCGCGATGGTGTCCGTGCCGACGGCGGGCCGCCACGCGCCGCCGATGTACATGCCGTCGTGGGCCTTCATCGCGTTCCTCCCGGGATGCCGTCGTCGCGGCGTCGTGGTCCGCACCCAAACTAGCGGTGTTAGTTTTTTGGCGCCAGGGTCCGCCGCCACGGCTCCCGGCACGACGCCACCGGGCCCAATCCCCTTCGCACCGCTCCGCGCCGCTCCGGGCCGTACCGGCAGCGCCCCGCCCGTCAGCCGAGCCCCGCGGGCTCCGTTCCGAGGTCGCCCGACCGGGCGCTCACGGGGTCCGGATTCACGGACTCAGGGCCCGTGGACTCGGAGTCCGCGAACTGCGTGCGGTACAGCTCCTCATA
Source organism: Streptomyces sp. NPDC014734 (assembly GCF_043083325.1). Classification (NCBI taxonomy): domain Bacteria; kingdom Bacillati; phylum Actinomycetota; class Actinomycetes; order Kitasatosporales; family Streptomycetaceae; genus Streptomyces; species Streptomyces sp. NPDC014734. The sequence continues at coordinate 113,245 of NZ_JBIBYN010000013.1, forward strand.
CCTGCCGCCCGCGGCCAGCAGTTGGTCGTGGGTGCCGCGCTCCACGATCCGTCCGTCCTCCACCACCAGGATGAGGTCGGCGGCCCGCACGGTGGACAGCCGGTGGGCGATCACGACCGCGGTGCGCCCGGCGAGCGCTTCGGTGAGGGCCTCCTGGACGGCTGCCTCGGAGGTGTTGTCCAGGTGGGCGGTGGCCTCGTCGAGGATGACGACGCGCTGACGTGCCAGCAGCAGCCGGGCGATGGTCAGCCGCTGGCGTTCGCCGCCGGAGAGCCGGTAGCCGCGTTCGCCGACGACGGTGTCGAGCCCGTCGGGCAGCGAGGCGACCAGCCCGTCCAGCCGTGAGCGGCGCAGCGCGTCCCAGAGGTCCTCCTCGGCGGCGTCGGGCCGGGCCAGCAGGAGGTTCGCACGGACCGACTCGTGGAAGAGGTGGCCGTCCTGGGTGACCATGCCGAGGGTGTCGCGCAGCGTGTCGGCGGACAGGTCGCGCACGTCGATGCCCCCGATGCGCACCGCGCCCTCGTCGGTGTCGTACAGGCGCGGCAGCAGTTGCGCGATGGTCGACTTGCCCGCGCCGGAGGAGCCGACGAGCGCCACGGTCCGGCCGGGTTCGGCGCGGAACGAGATGCCGCGCAGCACCTCGCCGCCGTCACGGGTGTCCAGTGTCGCGACGTCCTCCAGCGAGGCGAGGGAGACCTTGTCCGCGGACGGGTAGCCGAACCGCACCCGGTCGAACTCCACGGACACCGGGCCCTCGGGAACGGTCCGCGCGTCGGGCTTCTGGTCGATCAGGGGCCTGAGGTCCAGGACTTCGAAGACCCGCTCGAAGCTGACCAGGGCGCTCATCACCTCGACGCGGGCCCCGGCGAGCGCGGTGAGCGGTGCGTACAGCCGGGTCAGGAGCAGGGCGAGGGCGACGACCGCGCCCGCGTCCAGCCGCCCGCGTAGCGCGTAGAACCCGCCGAGCCCGTAGACCAGGGCGAGCGCCAGTGCCGACACCAGGGTGAGGGCGGTGATGAACGCGGACTGGGCCATGGCCGTGCGCACCCCGATGTCACGGACCCGGCCCGCCCTGGCGGCGAACTCGGCGGACTCGTCGGCGGGCCTGCCGAAGAGCTTGATCAGCGTGGCGCCGGGGGCGGAGAAGCGCTCGGTCATCCGGGTCCCCATCGCGGCGTTGTGGGCCGCGGCCTCCCGCTGGAGTCTCGCCATCCGGGCGCCCATCCGGCGCGCGGGCAGCACGAACACCGGCAGCAGCACCAGCGCCAGCACGGTGATCTACCAGGAGATGGAGAGCATGACCCCGAGGGTGAGGAGCAGGGTCACCACATTGCTGACGACGCCGGACAGCGTGTTGCTGAAGGCGCGCTGGGCGCCGATGACGTCGTTGTTGAGGCGGCTGACGAGCGCGCCGGTGCGGGTTCGGGTGAAGAACGCGACCGGCATCCGCTGCACATGGTCGAAGACCGCGGTGCGCAGGTCGAGGATCAGTCCCTCGCCGAGGTTGGCCGAGAGCCAGCGGCCGGTCAGGCCGAGCGCCGCCTCCGCGAGGGCGATCGCGGCGATGAGCAGGGACAGACGGACCACGGTTCCGGTGTCCCCGCCGGTCACGATGGTGTTGACGACGCGGCCGGCGAGTACGGGGGTGGCGACCGCGAGCAGCGCCGTCCCCACGCTCAGGACCAGGAACAGGGCGACCCGGCGCCGGTGCGGGCGGGCGAACGCGGCGATGCGCCGCAGGGTGGCCCGCTCGAAGGGGCGTCGGTCCTGTTGTGCGTTCATGACGTTGTGGAGCTGCGTCCACGCTGTGGCTTCCATGCTCATGACGGGAACGTACGACCTCCAGTGGACTTGAGGTCAACGATCGGCCCGGCCCACACCTCCGCGGCCCCCGATCGGCACCGGAATCCGGCGCCCGGGGTCAGTCCAGGACCCGCGCGAGGTACGCCCGGAGCAGGACGCGGGTCTCCGCGACGACGGCGGCGTCCCCCGACGGGTCGGTGCGGAAGGCGAGGCGCAGGAGCGCGTCCGTGGCCTCGACACAGACCAGGACGGTCCGGAGCAGGTCCTCGTCGGCGGTACGGCCGAGGTGCCCGGAGAGGAGACCGGCGAGACGGCCCGCGACCCGCTGGTTGGCGTCGGCCGCCGGGTCGTCGTCCGGTGCGGGCGCGGGTGCGGGTGCGCCGAAGTCGACGAGGGCGAACCCGGCGACGGTCCGCTTCATCGCCAGGTACTCGTCCAGGACGGCGTCGATCGCGCTGCGCCAGTCGGCCGCCGGGATGTCGGCGAGGCGGCCGGTGACGCGTTCCGCGTAGCTGTCCAGGTTGCGCCGCGCGAGCGCGTCGGCCAGCGCGCGCTTGTTGGAGAAGAACCGGTACACGGAGCCGATGGGAACCCCCGCGCGGACGGCGACGGCCCGGGTGGACAACTGCTCGTAGCCGGTCTCGTCGAGGAGTTCCGCGCAGGCGTCGAGTATCCGGGCGAGCCGTTCGGCGCTGCGCTGCTGCACCGGGGCGCGGCGGAGGCTGGTGTTCTCGTGGGGCACGGGCTCCATCATGCCGTGGGTGCTCCCGTGCGGGACCCGGTGGCCGTCGGCGCGGACGCCGTCGGGCGATGAGCGGTTCGTCAGGCGATGAGCAGGGACAGTCCTCCGACGGTGTACGCGATCATCAGCACCAGCAGGGGGAGTTGACCGGCGACGGCGCGGCCGGGCGGGAAGAGGCGCACGGACCGGTCGTGGGCGGCGACGACGCCGAGCACGTGCCCGATGACGATCGCGGCGACCTGGAGTGTGGCGACGCCGCCGGGGCCCAGCGGCGGTTCGGGCGGGGCCGGGTTGTCGGTGCCGGATGCCACCATGACGGTGCGTGGCCCTTCGGTGACGAACAGCGTGAAGTAGTGGGCGACGAGATAGCCGAGGGCGATCGGGACGAGTGAGTGCGCGAAGGAGGTGAGGGGCCGGTCGAGCCGGCCGGAGATCAGCCGGGTGGCGCCGGTGCAGAGCGCGTGGAGGGCGGCGACGAGGGCGACGGCGGCCAGGAGCCCTAGCGTGGCCGTGGTGGTGCGGCCCAGGGACGAGGTCTGGACGGTGGTGATCCAGGAGGGGGCGTCGGAGAAACCGTCGTAGGCGGTGGAGCCGAGCATGACGCAGACGGTGGCGACGAGTCCGGGCAGTTGCGGGGTGGAGTCGAGCCCGTTGAACGGGGAACGGAACACCAGGCGCCGGTCGGCGGGGCGGCGGCCGAGCGGGGAGAGTCTTCCGAGCAGCGCCGAGTAGACCTCGAAGGCGTCGGCCCGGCCGAACCACCCGGCGCCGTGACGGGCGGCGCCGATGAGGTGGACGGCCGTGCAGGGGACGAGGAAGAACAGCAGGGTGGTGGTCGACGCCGGTTCGGGGGCGACGAGTTCGAGCCAGGTGAAGGCGAGCAGCCCGGCCGCGGCGGGCCACAGCCCTAGCCGTGCGGGGAGGGGGCGCCCGGCGTCCGGGTCGCGGCCGAGGAGCCGGCAGCCGAGGAGGTGAAGGGTGCGCAGTGGGTTGACCGCGCGCCAGACGGGCCCGAGCAGGAGGGAGGCGGGCACGAGCCCCACCCACAGGAGTACGTAGACGGTGCCCGGGGCCGGGTTGCGGTCCGGGTCGTCGGGGCCGAGGAGGAGGTGGAGCAGGACGAACAGGGCGGCGGCGAGGCCGAGTACGCGGGCGGCGAGCCGGGTCGGGCGGGCGTCGGCGAGGCGCTGGACGGCGGCCGGGACGGGCCGGCCCGCCAGGTCTCCGCGGAACCGGGAGGTGGACCAGAGCAGGCCGAGCGCGAGGAAGGAGACGAAGAGGGCGGCGAACGCCCCGGCGAAGGCGTAGAAGGGCGACAGCGGAAGGTCGTGCTGGGCTCCGATGCCGTGCGCGAGGACGCTCGTCCCGGAACGGCTCACCGTACGACGAGCTGGGTCAGGAGCAGGTCGGACTCGTGCGTCTCGACCTCGAAGAGCCCGGTGCGGTCGGCGGTGAACGTCAGGGTGACGGTCTTCCCCGCGGGCAGCCGGGCCTCCTTGTCGTAGCCGTGGACGTGGAGCGTGTCGTCCCGGTCGCTGCGGACCCGGAGCTCCACGGTCGCACCCTTGCGCACGTCGGTGCGGCCGGGGGCGGGGCTCACCCTGCTGTCGGAGATCTCGATGGCGAGCGCGGTGTCGGGGCGGGGCGTCGCCGGGCGGGGGGCCGCGGAGCCGTTCCCGGCCGGTGCGGTGCCCGGGGCGAGGGAGGCGGTGGCCTGGACGGGGGCGGTGCCCACCGCCCAGGCGGTGTGGTCGTCGGCGTACAGCCGGGCGGTGAGGCCGGTGCCGCCGCCGGTGGCCCGGACGAGGGAGTCGGAGAGGTGGTACCAGGAGCCGTAGACCCTGGCCAGGGGGCGGCCGTCGAGGAACAGCCGGGCGTGACCGCGCCCGGGGAGCGCGGCGCCGCCGACGCTGTCCGGGGTGAACCGGAAGTTCCGTACGGCGAGGTGGACGTTCCATCCGTCCTCGGTGTCCGGACGCACGGCGACGGTCACACCGGGCGCGCCCTCGGCGTCGACCTGGCGCAGCCGGTGGCCGGTGCCGTCATCGGCGTCGAGGAGCCTGCCGACGTCCCCGGTGGCCTGTTCGTGGCCGGTGCCGGGCTTGTGGTGGGTGGTGGCCCGCCCTCCGCAGGCGCTCGCGCCGAGGACGAGCGCCGCCGCGGTGATCAGGGCGGCGACCGTGATGCCCGGCCGGGTGGGCCGTACGCGCCGCGGGGAACGCTTCACGATCCTTCTCCTTCCTGTTCCCGGTCCGGTTGTCGTGCGCCGGTCGCCTCATGTGGTGCCGGTGCCGGGCCGGGACGGAAGGCGGGTCCGCCGCGGGCGGATTCGCGGCGGGCCGGCGTCGTGCCCGGACTCCCGGCCGCCGCCGGGACGGTGTCCGGTGCGGTGTCCGGTGCGGTGTCCGAGGTCGTGCCCGGCCCCGCGCCCCGCTCCGGCGCGCCCGGTCCGGCCTGGGCTCCGCGTTCGCCGTGCCGGGCGGCGGCCGTCACGGCCCACACCACCCAGACCACGCCGAGCAGTCCGCGCACCCAGGCCGGGCTGAGCGGAATCCACGGGATCATGAACACCGCCTTGTCCAGGGCGTCGAGCAGGGTGAGCGCCCCCAGGAGCACGGTGGTCCACCCGAGCCGGGGCCGTTCGCGCCGGAGCACCAGCCCGGTCCCGGTCCACCACAGCCCGGTCAGCAGCAGGGCCAGCGCGGGCACGTACGTGGCGGCGAGCCCGGTCGTCGCTCCTGCCACGTCCAGTCCGAGACCGATCGCGCCGAGCAGCGCGGCGGCGGTCGCGACCCGGCTGCCGCGCAGCCGTCGCCACCACAGCACCCCGCCGACCAGGGCGAGCACCACCGCGACCGCCAGCGCGATCTGCACCTCGATGCGCTCGATGCCCCGTGCCCCGTACCAGTCGCAACCGGCCGGCAGCCGTCGGGCCTGCACGTTGTAGTCGGCGCAGACCATCAGCTGGGCGAGTTTGACCGGTTCGCCGACGAGCCGGTCGGTGCGCCCGGACACGGCGCCTCGCTCGGCCCCGCAGGCGGGCAGGGCGCGCGGGGAGGACGGCCCGGTGTCGGCCTGCCAGCAGTTGCCCTCGCCCTGGCCGTCCCACCACACGTCCGTGCGGTTGGGCCGGGGGTTGCCCGCCCGGTCGGTGCCGAGGTGGTTGTCCGCGTAGCGGTTGTGGTGGGAGGTGTCGGTCTGCTTGGACAGCGCGTTCTCGCCGCGGATGAAGGCGGGAACGGCGCTCAGGTAGAAGGCGGCGCGGTCCTGCCCGTAGATCCAGTTGTCCTCGTACAGGTTCCAGTTGCCGCCCGCGGTGATGATGCCGCTGCCCGGCGGCATGGAGATCTGCGGGCAGACGACGCCGTCCTCGTAGCCCCGGTCCACGGGCGGTTTGGCGCAGGTGCCGTCGGCGACGTACGGGTAGTAGTCGGCGTTGTTGTCGTGGATCAGGTTGCGGGCGAAGCGGGCGTGGTTCTGGGGCAGTCCGGGGTGTCCGGGGAAGGCGCTGTCCATCGAGGCGCCGCCCATGTTGTGGTCGAACTCGTTGTCGTGGACGTACACGGAGTCGCCCGCGGTGCCCGAGTAGCCGACCATGTTGTGGTGGCTGCGGCAGCCGGTGATCTCGATCGCGTAGCGCGGTACGTCGTAGCCGTGGCGGTCGTTGATGTTCGACGCGCTGCCGGGGTAGATGCCGGAGTCGCCGTTGCCGTACGACTCGCAGTTCTTGTACAGCCCGTGGTCGCTGGCGAAGGTCAGGAAGCCGTACTCGTCGTTCCACCGGGTGAGGACGTCGTCGATGACGAAGCCGTCCTGGGCGAGGATGTACAGCGAGTTGAAGGTGGTGCGCTGGGCGGTGAAGTTCTTGAAGTAGACGCCGTCCGAGCCGTCCGCGCGGATCGCGTTGAGCTTGCGGTACTTGGCGTCGACGACGACATCGGTGCGCTCGGCCCCGGTGCCCTCGATCTGGAGGTCCTTCTTCCCGAGGACCGCGACCAGGTTCTGGTTGTGCGGACACCGCTTCTGCTGGGCGTACGACAGGATCTGGTAGCCGAGCTGGGAGTTGCGCGCCTTCAGCCGGGCGCACTCCCCCGACGGTCCGGGCAGCGAGGGCTCCTCCTCGTAGAGGCCGGGCAGGATCGCGATGTTCATCCCGGCCCGGTCGACGGCGTCGACGGCCTGTTGCAGGTGGCGGTAGCCGGACGTCAGGCACCGCTCGAACAGCTTCAGGTTCCGGGTCCGCAGCGCGTCCGGGAAGCCGGACACCCGTCGTGCGAAGTCCGCCCGGTCGGTCTTGCAGACCAGCAGGTCCGGTTCGCCGCCGCGGTACACGGGGACACTGCCGGTTCCGTCGGGCAGGGCGACCGGGCGCTCCTCGTGGGCCTGCGCGGCCGGGGCGGCGAGCAGGACGACGACGAGCGCGGCAAGAACCGCCAAGAGTCTTCGTGTACACGACATGCGTGGGAGAGTAGAGCATTGTTCATGTTTTTGAACCCCCCGTGCACGCCCCGGAATCCGGCCCCGCGCCGGACCCGGGAATTCCCGGACATCACCGAATGGCGTTGACGCGCCACGATCCGATTCCTACGGTGTTCCATAGGATTTCTTCGGCACCGGGAGCGCGCATGAGTGGCATCGAGCAGGCGAGGAAGACGGCACAGGGGCTTGAGTACTCGCCCGGTTTCGGCAATGAGCACAGCTCGGAGGCGGTGCCCGGAGCCCTGCCGCACGGCCGCAACTCCCCCCAGCGCGCCCCGCTCGGTCTCTACGCGGAGCAGCTGAGCGGCTCGGCCTTCACCGAACCGCGGGCACACAACCGCCGTTCCTGGCTCTACCGCGTCCGCCCGTCGGCCGCCCACCCGCCGTTCGTCCGCGTCGACAACGGCGCGATCCGCACCGCCCCGTTCACCGAGTCCGTGCCCGACCCCAACCGGCTGCGCTGGGACCCGCTGCCCGAACCCCCTGCCGGAACGGACTTCCTGGCCGGGCTGTGGACCCTCGGCGGCAACGGCGACGCGACGCAGCGCACCGGCATGGCCGTGCACCTGTATCACGCCAACACGTCCATGACCGACCGGGTGTTCGGCGACTCGGACGGCGAGCTGCTGATCGTCCCCGAGCACGGCGGCCTGCTGCTGCGCACCGAACTGGGCATGCTGCGCGCCGAACCCGGCCATGTCGCCCTGATCCCGCGCGGTGTCCGCTTCCGGGTGGAGCTGCTCGACGCCTCCGCCCGCGGCTACGTCTGCGAGAACTACGGCCGGCCGTTCGTCCTGCCCGACCTCGGCCCGATCGGCGCCAACGGCCTGGCGAACGCCCGGGACTTCCTCGCCCCCGTCGCCGCGTTCGAGGACCGGGAACGCCCGGTGGAGGTGGTGAACAAGTTCTGCGGCAACCTCTGGTCGGCCACCTACGACCACTCGCCGCTCGACGTGGTCGCCTGGCACGGCAACCACACCCCGTACGTCTACGACCTGCGCCGCTTCAACGTCATCGGGTCGATCAGCTACGACCACCCCGATCCGTCGATCTTCACGGTGCTGACCTCGCCGTCCGACACCCCCGGCCTCGCCGGTGTCGACTTCGTCGTCTTCGCGCCGCGCTGGCTGGTCGGCGAGGACACCTTCCGGCCCCCCTACTTCCACCGCAATGTGATGAGCGAGTACATGGGCCTGATCGAGGGCGCGTACGACGCGAAGTCGGCGGGGAGGGGCGGCTTCGTACCGGGTGGTGGATCGCTGCACAACATGATGTCGGCGCACGGACCGGACCGGGAGACCTTCGACCGGGCGAGCGCGGCGGAGCTGAAACCGCAGAAGATCGACGACGGCCTCGCCTTCATGTTCGAGACCCGCTGGCCGGTGACGGCGACCGGGCAGGCGGCGTCCGCCGGTCATCTGCAGCGCGGCTACGACGACGTGTGGCAGGGTCTGAGCCGCAACTTCAGGCCGTAGACGAGCCACCGCTCGGCCCCCACGTCGTCGCGCCCGCCGTGTCGCAGTACGGAGAGACCAGGTGACCCAGGTGCCCCAGATCCCGCAGCCGTCCCAGGGAACCGCCTTCGCCCCCGACTCACTGGTCCTGAACCGCAAGCTGCCGCTGTGGTACCAGGTCTCGCAGTCGCTGCGCGCCTCGATACTGGGGCGCGCGAAGGACGCCTCGGCCCGGCTGCCGACCGAGGAACAGCTCGCCGCGCACTACGGCGTCAGCGTCCTGACCATGCGTCAGGCACTCAAGGAGCTGGAGACGGAGGGGCTGATCAGCCGGCACCGGCGGCGCGGCACGTTCATCGAGCCGCGCGCCCGCCGGGTCTCGCCGGTCCGGCTGCTGGGCTCGATCGACGCGATCGTGGCCCAGCAGTCCGGCGAACGCACGACGGTCCTGGACCACGGCCCCCTCGCCGTGCCGGCCGATCTCGGGGAGCACTTCCCCGACTGCGCGGAGGTGGTCGGCTACCGCAGGCTGCGCCACGACGGGGACAGCGACGAACCCACCAACTGGGCGGAGAACGTGGTGCGTCCCGAGGTGGCGGCCCGGCTCGATGTCACCGATCTCGAACGCTGGCCGATGACCAAGGTGCTGCGCGACCGGGTGGGCGTCCGGATCGCGCGCATCACCGACACGGTCGAGGCGCGCCTCGCCGACCCCGTCACCGCCGAACTCCTCCGGATCCCCCTGTTGAGCCCGATCCTGTTCTACACCGGGGTGACGTACGAGGAGAGCGGCCGGGTGGTGGACGTGGCGCGGATCCGCTACCGGGGCGACCGGTTCGCCTTCTCGGTGACGGTGGAGGCGCACTGACCCCGTCGCGTCGCCGAGGTCGTTACGATGCCGGGGCAGTGGGCGGACGTGGCGACGGGGAGGCGACACGGTGGCAGCACGGGCGGCGGGCGGAAGGGGCGACGACGCCCCGCTCCTGGACGACCTGATGCCGTGGTCCGTACGGCCGTTGCGCACGGGGCGCCGCTGGGTGACCGCCCCCGACGCGGCCTCGCTCAGGACGCGCTGGGAACGTCTGGTCCGCGCCCCGGACGAGGAACGCGAGCGGCTGTTCCGGCCCACGCGTTCCCGGGATCCGAGCACCCCGGTGGCGGCGCTGCCCGGACAGGCCACCGGCACCGGGCGGTTCGACCGCGAGGGCGGGCCGTGTCCCGAGCCGGTCCGGATCGCGCACGGCCCGTTCGACGTGTGTTGGCTGCTGCCCGACCACCGGCTGATCGACGCCGCCCGTCCCGAGCTGTGGCGGGTCGCGGACGAGCGGCAGCTCTTCGCCGTCGAGCACGGGTACGTCCCCCGGGACGCCGGCCCCGCGCTGTCCGTGACGGCGCTGCTGCCGGACGGCCACTCGCCCGCCGGCCGTCCGGGACGGATCCGGCCGCTGTACCGGCGCCCCGGCGGTCTCGAACCCAACCTGGCCCCCGGGCTGCTCGCCCTGCTGCGCCACCACCACGGGGACGGCGTCACCGCCCGGTCCGTACTGGCGTGGATCCTCGCTGCGGCCCGCCACTCCCCCGCCGGGTGCGTGGTGCCGCTGCCCGCCGACACGGCGCGCTGGTCGGCGGGCGTGGAGCTGGGACTGGACATGCTGCGGGTGCAGTTGCGCGGAGCCCGGGGCGGGGAGCGCCCCCGGCTGCCGGGCGGGCGGCGGCCCTATGTGCGGGCCGCCGTCCCGCCCGTGCCGACCGGGATGGCGTACGACCCGGTGGACGAGGCGCTGGTGCTGGGCACGGGCCGCATCTCGCCGGTGCCCGCCGGGGCGTGGGAGTTCCGGGTGGGCGGGGTCCGGATGCTGGAGCTCTGGTTCGCGCGCCGCACCGTCGCGGGCGGGGACGACGCGGACGGCCTGGAGGCGGTCCGGCCGCGCGCCTGGCCCCAGGAGTGGACCTCGGAGCTGCTGGAGCTGATCACGGTGCTCGCACTGCTCGCCGAACTCCGGCCCCGGCAGCGGGCACTTGCCGACGGCCCGCCCCTCACCCCCACCGCGCTCCGCGCGGCGGGGGTGCTGCCCGTCCCCGCCGCGGCCCGGCGCCCCGCATCGGTGCTGGACCACCGGGAGGAGGGCCCGGACGGGCAGTTCGCACTGCTGTGACCGCGGGCCGGGCCGTGCGGTGCGAGGACACGGTCCCCGGGACGGAACACCTACCGCGCGAAGGAGTCAAGCACCCGGCCGAGCGCCCGGTCGAAGACCCCGTCCAGATCGATCGGCCCGGGATCCTCGGCGAATCCGGCCGCCATCCGCGGGTACTTTCCGGTCGCGATCTCGCCGATCAGATAGGCCGTGCGCACGGCGTGCTCCTGCTCCTCGGACCAGGGCAGTGACCGGGCGCGTTCCGCCGTGGCGATCTCGTTGGACACATAGGTGGTGACGATCCCGTTGACCATGGCGATGAGTTCCATCTTCTCGCCGAACCGCGCGTCGACGCCGTCCAGGCAGCTCAGCGCGTACTCCAGGTACCGCAACACGTTCGGGCTGAAGCCGTAGACCGGTGACATCAGGCGCGGCACCCAGGTGTGTCGGTGCATCATCGCGCGGGCCTGACGGGCCAGCGCGATCAGGTCGCCGCGCCAGTCGCCGGACGGCTCCGGGAAGTCGTAGTCGGCGCTGACCGCGTCGAGCATCAGCTCGTACAGGTCCTCCTTGCGCGGCACGTAGTTGTACAGCGACATCGTGCCGCAGCCCAGCTCCGCCGCCACCTTCCGCATGGACACCGCGTCGAAGCCCTCGGCGTCGGCGATGCGGACGGCGGCCGCCGCGATGTCGGCGCGGCTGAACGCGGGCCTGGGTCCGCGGCCCGCACGCTCGGGACGCGCCCAGATCACTTCGGGTACAGCGGATCGCCCCACCATGGATCATCACCTCGCCCACCATCGTAGTTACGTACACCGTACGTAGTGCGGTACGGTGGGCCGCATGACAACTACGTACGCTGTACTTAGTGAAGGTCTGGAGAAGCGCTACGGCGACGTCCACGCACTGCGCGGCCTCGATCTGGCGGTCGCCGAGGGCACCGTGTGCGGAGTACTGGGACCGAACGGCGCGGGCAAGTCCACCGCCGTCCGGGTCCTCACCACGTTGACGGTCCCGGACGGCGGGAGCGCCAGGGTCGCGGGCCACGACGTGGTGCGCGAGGCGGACGCGGTGCGCGAGGCGATCGGCGTCACCGGCCAGAACGCCTCGGTCGACGGGGAGCTGACCGGGCGGCAGAACCTGCGGCTGTTCGCGAGACTGCTCGGGCTCCGGGGCGGGACGGGGCGCACCCGCGCGGACGCGCTCCTGGAGCGTTTCGAGCTGACCGGGGCCGCGGACCGCCCCGCCCGCACCTACTCGGGCGGCATGCGCCGTCGGCTCGACCTCGCGGCCAGCCTGCTGACCCGTCCGGGAGTGCTCTTCCTGGACGAGCCGACCACCGGGCTCGACCCGTACAGCCGCAACCAGATCTGGGCCGCGGTCCGCGAGCTGGCCGCCCGCGGCACCACCGTCCTGCTCACCACGCAGTACCTGGAGGAGGCGGACCGGCTCGCGGACGACATCGTGCTGATCGACCGGGGACGCGCCGCCCACCGCGGCACCCCGGCCGAACTGAAGGCCCTCATCGGCAACTACGCCGAGGTGGTCGTCGCCCACGAATCGGCGCTGGTCCCGGCGGCGGGCGTCCTCGACCGGCTCACCGGCGCCGAGCCGGCACTCGACCGGGAACGCCGCACCGTGGGCGCCGTCGCGACCGACGCCTCCCTCACCCTGCCCCGGGTCGTCCGCGAACTCGACGCCGCGGGGGTCCCCGTCCTCGACGCGAGCCTGCGCCCGCCGACGCTCGACGAGGTCTTCCTCCGCCTCACCGACCGCGGCGACGTCCGCACCTCCCCGCCCGCGAAGGAGACGGCAGCATGAGCATCGGCACCGCACCGGTCACCCGCGCACCGGTCACCGACGTCCTGGCCGTGCTGGGCCGCCATCTGCAACGGATCAAGGCGGCTCCGGGCGTCATGATCCTCACCCAGACCATGCCCATCACGATGCTGCTGTTCTTCGGGTACGTCTTCGGCAGCGCCCTGGCGATGCCCGGCCGGGAGTACCGCGCGTTCCTGGTGCCCGGCCTGCTGGCGGCGACGGCGGCGAACGGCATCATGGTCGGGATGTTCCAGTCCTCGCAGGACTGCCACCGCGGGGTGATGGACCGGTTCCGCACCCTGCCGATGAGCCGGGCGGCCGTCCCGTTCGGCCAGACCCTCGCCGACCTGCTGACCACGGCGCTCGGCATGATCCCGCTGATCCTGGTCGGGCTCGCGGTCGGCTGGCGGATCGACGGCGGCCCGCTCGCGGCCCTGGGCGGCTTCGGACTGCTGCTGCTCCTCCGGTTCGCGACATCCTGGCTGGGCTGCTGGCTGGGGCTGCTGATCCGCAACGAGGAGGCGGCCGGCCAGTTGGGCAGCGCCACTTTCGTCCTGCCCCTGCTGTCGAGCGCGTACATCCCGACCGACAACCTGCCGGGGTGGCTGCGGACACTCGCGGAGTGGAACCCGATCAGCGCCATGGCCTCGGCAAGTCGCGACCTGTTCGGCAACGCCTCCCCGTCGGCCGACGCCGCCTGGCCGGTCGCCCATCCCGTCGCCGGGACGATCGCCTGGTCGCTGCTGCTCCTCGCGGTCTTCGTGCCGCTGGCGGTGCGACGTCACGCACGCGGCGGCGAATGAACCGTCGCGCCGCGCGGCTACGGGCGACGAGGCGGACACGCGGCGGGTCCGGGCCGGTACACACGGACGAGCCGCCCGCGTCCATCGCACCCGGCACGCACGCCGCATGTGCGGGACGGCTGCCGCCGCCCCGGCGGCGAGAGCCGGTGAGTACGCCGAAGCGCTGCCGCGGGCCCCGGGGATGACGGGAGGACGGGCGGCAGCGCATGGCCGGGACTGCACAGTCGCCCGGTTCGGCCCCGGCGGGGGCCCGCATCGGCGGGCCCCGACCGGGGAAGGCCCCGGGCGGGACGCGGCCGAGAGCCCGGGCGGGGCCGATGAGCGGTGGTGACGGGCCGTCGGGTCAGTGGCGGCTGCCGAAGAGCGAGCGCCGCAGCCGACGCAGCGGCGCGAAGAGCGAGACCCGCGCATTCCTGCTCCGGCGGCTGTGGCCGGCCTCGCGCGAGGTCAGCTCACGCATGAGCAGCGTCGCCTCCGCGGCGTCCCGCTGCGGCACGGCGGGACCGCCGAGCACCGCGAGATGGCGGTCGAGGCGCGAACTCGTCGCGCTGCTCCCGCATGTGATGGCAGGCACACGCGGCCTGCTACGCACCGTTATCTGTTCCATGTCACTCCCCACCCGTACGAGGGCACCCGGCCCGGGCAGGGTAACCCTATCCTCCCGCGACGACACTCGTGTATCCCGGGCACGGGATCGCGGACACACATGCGGAGGTTGACGATCAGTCTCCGTATCCCTCCGATTCCAGGGCGAGTTGGACAGAACGGCCCGGAATTTCCCGTGCCGGAACGACGGGGAGCCGGAGGGGGGGCCTCCGCCGCGGAGGCCCCCCGTCCGTCCGGAATCCGAACGGGACCGGCGTGTCGTCACGACGGGTGATCAGGCCGCCGCGTCGAGGGCCGGCAGGTACCCGCCCGACTGCCCTGCAGCCGTGGGGTGGTACGACTCACCGATGTCGAGCCAGTTGACGCTGTGCAGCCAGGCGCTCCCGGAGCAGATCTCGTGTCCGGTGAACCTGCCCGCGACATCGGCGTAGGCGAATCCGTGGTCGGCGGCACGCTTGGCGGTCGCCGCGTTGAGGTAGTCGGCGGCGTCGTTGATCGCGGAGCGCACCTTGTCGCTCAGGCCGACGGCACAGCTGCCGCCGATCTTGTAGAAACGCGGGTAGCCGAGGACGACGACGCGGGCGGACGGCGCCTTGGCCCGGATCGCCGAGTACACCGAGTCCAGATTGCCGGGCAGGGTGCTGTCGACGTAGCCGCGGGCCGTGGCGATCCGGTTCAGGCAGGTGGCCTCCGACTGGAGGACACAGGTGGTCATCACGTCGGCGAAGCCCGCGTCGTTACCGCCGATGGAGATCGAGACGAGGTCGGTCGAGGCGTTCAGCGAGCCGAGCTGACCGGACTTCACATCACCCGTACGGGCACCCGAGCAGGCGGCGAAGGCGAAGGACGAGGGCGCGTTGGCGGCGGCCCAGAGGGCGGGGTAGGCCTTGGCGCTGCGCTTGCAGGAACCGCTGCCGCTGTCGTAACTGCCGGATCCGACACCCGAGGAGTAGGAGTCCCCGAGGGCGACGTAGTCCACCGCCAGGGCCGACGGCGCGGCAGTGGCGGTGGCCGCGCCGGTCAGCGCGAGTACGGCACCGAGCAGGAGCGAGGACGAGAACGCCGCGAGTCTGGACATCTTCATGGGGCCTCCCTTGGGCCGACCGGCGGGATCTCCGCCCTGGTCCGCCGACTCCGTGGTAGCAGGACCCACACCCATCACGGAAGTGTTCATGCCAAGTTGCCCCGACGAGTGCGTCCACGCGCCCCCCTGAGTTCACGTCAGGGCCGCCGACCGCCCCCGAAGCGGGAAAAAAGGCGACGAAACCCGGGTGCGCCGGTCACCCCTGTGCCGGATCATGGGCGACATGTCCGCCAACCCCGAGTCCGCGCTGCCGATCCGGCTCACCGTCGACGACAGCGATTCACCGGCCGACGTCATCGACGCGTTGTTCCTCGGCCGCTTCGCGACGGGCGAGCAGCCCTACTCCCACAACACCTCCCTCGACCGGATCAAGCCGGATGCCACCCTGCTGCCGCCGGGCGCCGCGGTGCTGCGCGCCGCCCGGGACGACAACCGCGGCGCCACGCTCGCCGAGGGCGAGGGCTGGACCCTGCTCGTCTCCCGGTGGAACCGCGGCGCCGACGTCACGGTCACCGCCACCAGCCCTGAGCTGGCCCGCGAGATCCTCGACCGGGCGACGGACGGCGTACGGGACGAACCCGAACCGCAGCCCGAGAACGTGACGATGGGCTTCTGGTACGCGTCGCCCCGCCGCGGCCCGTATCGCACCACCCGGCAGATCGCCGCCGGTGCCTGGGACGAGGTCCGGGACAACTACACGGCTCCGGTGGCCGACGCCCTGGACCGGCTGATGAAGGTCACGCCCGACGACGTCACGGGACGCCTGCTCCTGCTGCACGGCCCGCCCGGCACCGGCAAGACGTCCGCGCTGCGCACGCTCGCGCGCTCGTGGCGGGAATGGTGCCAGGTCGACTGCGTACTCGATCCGGAGCAGCTCTTCAACGACGTCGGTTATCTGATGGACATCGCGGTCGGCGAGGACGAGGGCACGCCCAAGGGCCGTTGGCGGCTGCTGCTCCTGGAGGACTGCGACGAGCTGATCCGCGGTGAGGCCCGGCAGACGGCGGGCCAGGCGCTGTCCCGGCTGCTGAATCTGACCGACGGGCTGCTGGGCCAGGGCCGCAACGTGCTGGTCGGTGTCACCACCAACGAGGATCTGGAGAAGCTCCATCCGGCCGTGGTCCGGCCCGGGCGCTGCCTCGCCCGGATCGAGGTGGGCCCGCTGACCCGGCAGGAGGCGGCGGGCTGGCTGGGCACGGAGGAGGGGCTCGGCCGGGAGGGCGCGACGCTCGCCGAGCTGTACGCGCTGCGGCGCGGCGGCGGCCCGGCGTCGGTGCCGCGGCAGGACTCCGGCGCGGACGCGGGCCTCTACCTCTGACGCCCGGTCACCGGACCGGTTCCCGGCCGCCGAACGCGTTCCGGAACCCCTTTCGGCCTGCCCGTCGCCGGACGGGCCATCGGTCGCCGGGCGGCCCACCGGCCGGAGCGGCCGACGGGTCCGCCCCTCGCGCCGGCTCAGTGCGCCGCGTACGCCGCCCGTACCGCGTCCTCGGCCAGGGACAGTGCCCCGGCCCGCGACAGGCCCAGCCGCCGGGCCTGCTCGGCGTACTCCCGCGCCGCGTCCGCCGCCTGCCGGTCCGCAGCGTCACCGGCCGCGGCGACGAACGTGCCGTTGCGTCCGCGCGTCTCGATCACCCCGTCGGCCTCCAGCGCCCGGTAGGCCTTGGCGACGGTGTTCGCGGCGAGGCCCAGTTCTTCGGCGAAGCCGCGTACGGTCGGCAGTCTGAAACCGACCGGCAGTGCGCCCGAGCGGGCCAACTCGGAGATTCGCGAACGCAGTTGTTCGTACGGGGCGGTACCGGAGTCCGGATCAAGGACGATCTTGAGAGTCACGCCCCGATTGTCCCCCACCGCGAAAAAACCGGAAGCGGTCCGCACCGGTCCACGCGTACCGTCCGGCCCATGACCGTCCTCGTCCGCGACTTCCTGCCCACCGACGCCGCCGCCTGGGCCCGGGTGGGGCACGCAGCGATGCCCTACCTCGTGACCGTCCCCGAGCAGGCCGTCTTCGACCTCGCCTGCGCCCACCCCGACGAGCACCGTCGGCTGCTGGTCGCCGAGGAGGACGGGGAGATCGTCGCCATCGCCCGGACCGGCCTCGTGCACGAGAGCCCCGAGCCCGGCCAGGCGTTCTGCGACCCGTACACGCATCCGGACCGCACCGGGCGCGGTGCGGGCGGACTGCTGCTGCGGACGGCCGAGGAACACCTCGCGCGGGAGGGCGCGCGGGCCGTCTACTCCTGGGTGCTCGACACCCCGTCGAACCGCGCCTTCGCGGAGAGGCGCGGCTACGCGCCGAGCCGCTCGGCGCATTTCCTCCGCCTCGATCTGGCGGGCGGTCCGCTGCCGCCCCTCCCGTCCCTCCCGGCGGACGCCGAGCTGCGGACCGGGGCGGACTTCGCCGACGATCCGCGCCCGCTCTTCGTGGCGGACGCCGAGGCCACGGCCGACGAACCGAGCGACACCCCGGCCGAACTCGACGACTACGAGGACTGGCTCCGGCGAACCTGGCGCCATCCCGCACTCGACCACGAACTCACCTCGGTCGTGGTGGTGGACGGGGAGGTGGCGTCGTTCACCGCGGCGCGGACCGACGGCGGCACCCGCTACATGTCGGGGATGACCGGCACCGTGCGCGCCCACCGCGGCCGGGGCCTGGCCAAGCTCGCCAAGGCCGACTCGCTGCACCGGGCGCGCGCCGCCGGATACACCGACGCGTACACCGGCAACGACGCGGACAACGGCCCCATGCTGGCCGTCAACCGCTGGTTCGGCTACGAGATCTGTGCCACGGAGGTGCGCCATGTCCGCGAGCTCGGCTGAGAGCGCGGTGACGGTCACCCTCACCAAGGGCGGACGGACCAAGATCAGTTATCCCGCGGAGCTCGCCCACGACGACGGCACCCGCGTCACGGTGCGGGCGGCCTGGGCGGCCCCGGGCGTCCGCGACTTCGGCTTCGTCCGGTTCGAACCCGGCGACGTGTTCACGGAGCACTACTGGCGCGACCGGTGGTACGCCGTGAAGGAGGTCCGTACCGCGTCGGGCGGCCTCAAGGGCTGGTACTGCGACGTCACCCGCCCCGCCGTGCTGCGCGACGGGGAGCTGCTGGTCGAGGATCTGGACCTCGACCTGTGGGTGTCGGCGGACGGCTCGTCCGTGCTGCGGCTGGACGAGGACGAGTTCGAGGAGAGCGGCCTCGCCGACCGGGATCCGGCGTCCGCGGCCGCGGCACGCCGCGCGCTGGACGAGCTGGAGCACCTGGCCCGGACGGAAGGCCTCCCGGTGCCGCCGGCCTGACCTGCGGGGACCCCATGCCGGGGTTCGCTCTCCGGGAACGGGCCCCGGCGGCCGGTCCCCGGACCTGGATTGAGCGAAAGGGTACTTCCGTGATCAACCGCTGATCTAAAGTTCTCAGGTCAGTTCCCCACCCGGTGACCTGAGAAGGAATCACGGATATGCCCACTGAGACGTTCGAGTTTCAGGTGGAAGCGCGCCAGCTTCTGCAGATGATGATCCACTCGATCTACTCGAACAAGGACGTGTTCCTGCGCGAACTCGTCTCCAATGCCTCCGACGCGCTCGACAAGCTGCGACTCGAAGCGCTCCGCGACGACTCGCTCGGCGCGGACGTGTCCGATCTCCACATCGACCTTGAGGCCGACAAACAGGCCCGCACGCTGACGGTGCGGGACAACGGCATCGGCATGTCGCACGACGAAGTGGTCCAGCTCATCGGAACGATCGCGAACTCGGGCACCGCGAAGTTCCTGCGGGAACTCAAGGAGGCCGAGGACTCGGCCGCGGCCGAAGGGCTGATCGGCCAGTTCGGGGTCGGGTTCTACTCCAGTTTCATGGTGGCCGACGAGGTCACGCTGCTGACCCGGAGGGCGGGCGAGGCCCGGGGCACCCGCTGGACGTCGACCGGCGAGGGCACGTACACGATCGAGTCCGTCGACGACGCCCCCCAGGGGACCTCGGTCACGCTCCGGCTCAAGCCGGAGGACACCGATGACCAGCTCCACGACTACTCCTCCCCGTGGAAGATCAGGGAGATCGTCAAGCGTTACTCGGACTTCATCACCTGGCCGATCAGGATGGTCCCGGAGGCCGCCGAAGCGGCGGACGCCGGGGAGGAGTCCGACGACGCCCCGCGCGAGCCCGAGACCCTCAACTCGATGAAGGCCCTCTGGGCGCGCTCGCGCGACGAGGTGTCGGACGACGAGTACCACGAGCTGTACAAGCACATCAGCCACGACTGGATGGCACCGCTCGAAACCGTCCGCCTCCAGGCGGAGGGCACCTTCGAGTACCAGGCGCTGCTCTTCATCCCGTCGCACGCGCCGCACGACCTGTTCATGCAGGGGTACAAGCGCGGCATCCAGCTCTATGTGAAGCGCGTCTTCATCATGGACGACTGCGAAGCGCTGATGCCGCCCTACCTGCGGTTCGTGAAGGGCGTCGTCGACGCGCAGGACCTGTCGCTCAACGTGTCGCGCGAGATCCTCCAGCAGGACCGCCAGATCCAGATGATGCACCGCCGCCTGGCGAAGAAGGTGCTGTCGACGGTCAAGGACATGATGTCCTCCGACCCGGAGCGCTACGCCACGTTCTGGCGGGAGTTCGGCCGCGTCGTCAAGGAGGGGCTGCTGAGCGACTTCGAGAACCGCGACGCCATCCTCAGGATCGCCTCCTTCGCCACGACGCACGACAAGGACGAGCCGACCACGCTGCAGCAGTACGTGGAGCGGATGAAGGAGGGCCAGGAGCACATCTACTTCCTCGCGGGCGAGTCCCGGCAGGCCATCGAGAACTCCCCCCACATGGAGGCGTTCCGGGACAAGGGCGTCGAGGTGCTGCTGCTGACCGATCCGGTCGACGAGGTGTGGGTCGAGGCGGAGCCCGAGTTCGACGGCAGGAAGCTGCGGTCCGTCGCCAAGGGCGAGGTCGACCTCGGCACCGAGGACGAGAAGAAGGAGGCGGCGACCGAGCGGGAGAACCAGCAGCAGGAATACGCGGACCTGCTCTCCTGGATGTCGAAGCAGCTCGACGAGACCGTCAAGGAGGTCCGGCTCTCCTCGCGCCTCACCGTCTCGCCCGCCTGCGTCGTCTCGGACACGCACGACGTGACTCCGGCGCTGGAGAACATGTACCGCGCCATGGGCCAGCCGGTTCCCCACGTCAAGCGGATCCTCGAACTCAACCCGGGACACCCGCTGGTCAGCGGTCTCAACCGGGCGTACGCCGATCGCGGTGAGCAGGACGGCACCGGGCTGGAGGAGACGGCCGAGCTCCTCCACGACCTGGCGCTGCTGGCCGAGGGCGGGGAGCTGGAGGACCCGTCGCGCTTCGTCAGGCTGATGGCCGACCGCCTCGAACGCACCCTGTAGGGGCGAGGGGCACCACCCCGTCGGCCGGACCCGGTTCGCAACCGGGTCCGGCCGAGGCCGTCATCCGGAAGCCTGCCGGACGGCGTCCGGCCTGCCCTTCGGGCAGACGACGCGATTCCCGGAACACGTTTCAATCGCGGGGCCGTTCCCATACGTCGGTGTACGGGTCCGGCTCCTGCGGCGCCGGGCGGGCCTGCCGGACCCCGGCGACCAGCTCCACCTCGTATCCCGCCGCGTCCTCCAGATAGGCGGCGACGTGCTCCTCCCCGCCCGCGTGCGGGTAGCGGTCCGGGAAGAGCTGCCGCCAGCCGTGCTGCGGGGCCCCGGCCACCAGCGCGTCCAGGGTGGCCCGGTCCCGGACGTGGAACGCCAGGTGGTTGAGCCCGGGGCGACAGCGGTCGTGCGTCCCGCCGGTCAGATCGGGCGACTGCTCCACGACCACGTAGCTCCCGCCGCGCCGCCAGCTCCGCCCGTGCTCCCAGTGCTGGTACGGGACATGGCCCAGCTCGCCGAGCAGCCAGCCCCACCCCCGCTCGGCCACCCGCAGATCGGGCACCCACAGCTCGATGTGGTGCACCCCTCCGGTGCCGGCCGCCCCGGCCGGGAGTGCCACCGCGCGCCGGGCGCCGTGCGGCCGGTACGCCACGGGGTCGTCGTCCTCGTGCCAGTGGATCAGGAAGTGCTCACCCGCGCGGTAGCCGTCGAGCCCGGCCCGGCAGTAGGCGACGATGTCGTCCGGGAGCGCGTCCAGCGGGAACCACGCCAGCTCGGAGCACTTGTCCGGCTCGCGGTTGTACGGCGGGCGGGCGGGGTCGTACTCGGCCTCGAAGAACCAGCCGGTGCGGGGACGGGCTCCGGGGCCGCGGTGCTGCATGACCAGCGCGACCCGCAGCTCGTCCGGGCCGAGTTCGACACCGATCTCCTCGGCGGCCTCGCGGATCATCGCCTCGCGAACGTCCTCGCCGTCCTCGACGTGCCCGGACGGGCCGTTGAACAGGCCGTCCGCGTATCCCGTGCCGGCCCGGCGGGCGAGCAGCACGTCCGGTCCCCGACGGAGGATCAGGTGCACGTCGACGACCTCGGTGTGCCGTCGCGGCGGTTCGACGCGGGCGACCAGGGCGTAGCGTTCGTCGTCGACCCGCTTGCCCCACAGGTCCGGGTCGTCGGAGAGCCGTTCGTGGTGGATGCGCTCGGTGAGTTCCGAGAGCAGCCCGGTCAGCCGCCCGGCGGGCAGGCCTGTCCCGTCCCAGACGCCCTCGATCAGGATCAGTCTGCCGCCGGGCCGCAGCAGGGTGAACCAGTGGCGCAGGGCCGCCGCCGGATCGGGCAGCAGCCACACCATGTGCCGGACCATGATCACGTCGAAGCGCTGTCTGCCGACGGGCGGGCGGACCGCGTCCCCGACGAGCACCTCGGTGCCGGTCCCGGCGAGCTTGGCCCGTGCCTGCTCCACCATGCGCGGCGACCTGTCGACGGCGGTGACCCGGTGGCCCTGCCCGGCGACGAGCAGGGCGAGGCTTCCGGTGCCGCATCCCAGGTCGAGCACCTCGGAGCGGCCACCGGGCAGCCAGCTCTCCAGCCGCCTCGCCCAGGCGTGCCGGACCACCGGATCGAGGAGCCCGTGGTCGGGCTCCTCGTCGAAGGAGTCGGCGGCGGAATCCCAGTCGATCGTCGTCATGGGTCGATCGTGCCATCCGTCACCGACAGCGGTGTCCGGTCGGCCGGATTCGTGACGGTCCGGATCGCCGTCGGCCGCCGACGGGTGCGACGCGCGGTGCGGGTGGCCCGCCCGGGACACCGGTGGTTCCCGGACGGGCTCTGCTCGCCACCGCTCCTTCTTCGGCTATCCGATGGCCGAGGCGCAGGTGGTGGGGGTGGCGTGGGCGGGGTCGAGGGCGTTCGCCACCTCGTGGAAGGCGATCCGGTCGATGGTGCCGATCGCCACGTGCTCGGAGAGGTCGACCGGGCACAGGTCCTGGAGCAGGACGTTGCGCACGTCCGGGCCGTCCAGGAACTGGGTGCGGTACGGGGTCACGACCTCGTCGTACCTTGTCGCGATGACGGTGTAGCGCACTCCGGGCACGGTGTCGCCGCCCGCGTTGAGCTTCGTGACGAACGGCGAGCCCGCGACCTGGTCGGCGAGGCCGGGGGTGTGGTCGTTCAGCAGGTCCTCGACGCCCGGGAAGTACGGCAGCAGCTTCGTCAGGCCGAGCAGGGTGGTGCCGTGGTTGTCGGGGGCGATCCCGACCAGGGCGTTCACCTTGGCGGCGCCGCCGAGGAACTTCAGGTAGTAGTTCGGCATCATCCCGCCCTGGGAGTGGCCGACGAGGTCGGCCTCGGGCGCCCCGGTGGCGGCGAGCACCTTGTCGACGAACGAGGCGAGCTGGCCGGCCGACTCGTCGATCGGGCCGAGTCCGTGGAAGACCGGTACGCCGGGCAGCTGACCGTAGTCCAGGGAGTAGACGCAGTATCCCCGGTTGACGAGGTAGGGGGCGAGGACCAGCCAGTTGTCGATGGAGTTCCCGAAGGTCCCGTGGACCAGGACGACCGGGCGGGGGTGGGCCGCGGAGGGTTTGCAGGAGTAGTCGTTCCAGCCGCGGGAGGTGGCGGCGGTGGGGGTGGCGGCGGCCGCGGCGGCGGGGGTGGCGACGGCGGCGACGGCGAGGAGCAGTGCGGCGAGGATCCTTCGGGCACGTGGGGCGCGCGACGCACGGGACCGGGGCAGCATCGTGTGATCTCCTTGCGGCTCAAGGGAGTTGCGATGGGGGGGGGTACGCCCTGCGGCCCGGACCACAAGTGCTGGGGGTTCTGGCAGTTGGTCCACCACGCACTCGGGCGACCTTCTGCATGCTCAGGTCAAGTTACGCATGAGTAGAGTGCCAGGGGAAGTTACGCGTCGGTAAAAACTGACGGTTCACCACGATGGCGGGTCGCCCGGGTCAGTCCGCCGCGAGCCGCCCCGGCACCACGGCCCGCGGGCCGAACCTCTCCCGCAGCCGGTCCGCCACCGCCTCGATCCGGCGTGCCCGTTCGTCCGCCGGGTCGAACGTCAGCTGGTGCGCGGCCCGTTCGGCGTCGGTCAGCCCCTCCGCGCGCAACGCGATCCCCCGGACGCGGGCCCGTTGCAGTCCGAACGAGTCGTGGATCCGGTACGCGAGTGCGGTGAGGGCCGCGGAGTGGGCGGTGGGCTCCGGGAGCGTACGGCCGCGGCTCAGCGTGGCGTATCCGGTCCGGCCCGCGTGACGCACGACGACCGTGAGCCCCCGGCACACCTGTCCGCTCCCGCGCATCCGGGCCCCCAGTTCCTCGGTGAGCGACAGGAGTGCGCGGCGCCGGCGGTCCGGGTCGAGTTCGTCGCGCGGGAAGGTCCGTTCGGCGGCGATCGACCGGGCGGGGGCGCCCGGCACGACCGCCGTGCGGTCGATGCCGCGCGAGCGCTCCCACAGTTCCCGTCCGGTCCGGGCGCCGGTGATCCGTTGCAGGGTGCCGAGCGGGGTGGCCGCGATCCGGCCGACCGAGTCGAGCCCGTAGCCGCGCAGGGTGCGGGCGGTCGCCGTGCCGACGCCGTCCAGTGCCGTGGCCGGCTCCGCCGCGAGGAAACCCGCGCCCCCGCCCCGGGGCACCACGCGGGTCGCTCCGGGCACGGACCGGCGGGCCGCCGCCCGGGCCAGCATCGGGTTCTCCGCGGCGCCGATCACGCAGTCCACACCGTGCAGGGCGAGCGCCCGGACCCGGATCATCGCGGCCAGTCCCTTCGCGTCCTGCCCGAAATAGCGCAGCGCACCGCGCACGTCGGCGAGTGCCGCGTCGGGCGGGGCCGCCTCGATCACCGGGGTGAACGCGCCGAGCAGGGCGAGCATCCCCTCGTATCCGGTGGCGTCCGGGGGGCCTCCGCCTACCCTGCGGAACCGCAGGTACAGGATTCCCGGCTCGTCGGGCGCCGTGCTCATCCCGCGCTCCCCGGGCTCCGGTGCCACAGCTTCCTGCCGGTGGCGACGCCCTCGCCGGGCGGCCGGAGGTCGGCCCAGGGGTTCATCTCGTACCCGGTGGGCATCCGCAGGCGGCGGCCGTCGCCGGCCGTCGCCGGCCCGGCCTCCTCGGTGTCGGGACCGGTTCTCCCGGGGGCGCCCGTCCCCGACGGATCCTCGGCCAGCCGTGCGGCGACCGCGTCGAGTCCGCCGGTGCGCCGCAGCTCGGCCAGCTCCGCCAGGTTCCAGGCGGCCGAGCCGACCACGCTCAGGCTCCGCGGCCCGCGCCGTTGCACCACTCCGCGCACCAGCAGCAGCCAGGAGTGGAAGACGGTGTGCGCGCAGGCGGCGTGGCTGTCGTCGAAGAAGGCGAGGTCGACCAGGCCGGTGCCGTCGTCAAGGGTGGTGAAGACGATCCGGCGGCCGGACCGTACCGGCGGGGTCTGGGTGGCCGCCTTGGCGCCCGCGACCAGCACGGTCTGCCCGTGCCGTGCCTCGCGCAGCCGTCGGGCGGAGACCGCTCCGAGTTCCTTCAGGAACACGTGGTGATCGTCCATCAGATGACGGGAGACGTCCATGCTCAGGACGCCCAGCTCGGCGCTGAGGCGTTCGGCCTCGTTGAGGTCGGGCAGCCCGATGGTGCCGGTCCGGCGCCCGCCGTCGAGCGGGAGCTGCGTACCGGCGCCGGAGCCCGCGCCCCGGCGGTCGCCGTGCAGCTCGGACAGGTGCAGCAGCAGATCGCGCCGGTTGGCGCCGAACGTGTCCAACGCGCCGACCTGGGCCAGCCGTTCGGCGACCGGCCTGCCGGGCCTCGCCCGCTGCCAGAAGTCCAGCAGCGAGGTGTAGGGCTGTCCGGCCTCGATCCGGGCGGTCTCGGCCCCGCTGATGCCGTGGACGTCCGAGAGCGCGAGCCGCACCCCCCAGAGCCCGCCCCCTCCCCCGCCATCAGACACCAGTTCGATTCTATGAGTGGCCGTCGACCGGTTCACGTCCAGCCCCAGCACCGGCACCCCGCGCCGTCGCGCGTCCGCGAGCAGCAGCCGCTTCGGGTACATCCCGGGGTCGTGGGTGAGCAGCCCGGCGTAGAAGGCCGCCGGGTGGTGCGCCTTGAGCCAGGCCGACTGGTACGTCGGCACGGCGAAGGCGACCGCGTGCGCCTTGCAGAAGCCGTAGCTGCCGAACGCCTCGATGATCTCCCAGGTCCGGACGATCACGTCGGCGGCGTACTTCCGCTCCGCCGCGCGCTGCGCGAACCACACCTTGATCCGGTCCTGCGATTCGGGGTCGGAGAGCCCCCGCCGCACCCGGTCGGCCTCGTCCCGGCCGCAGCCGGTCATGATGTCGACGATCTCGATGATCTGCTCGTGGAAGACGACCACCCCGCAGGTCTCGCGCAGCGGTCCCTCCAGGTCCGGATGCGGGTAGCGCACGGGCGCCCGGCCGTGCCGGGCCTCGATGAACGGCCGCACCATGTCGGCGGCGACCGGCCCGGGGCGGAACAGCGAGATGTCGACCACCAGGTCGTGGAAGTCGGCGGGCTGGAGCCTGCCGACCAGATCGCGCTGGCCCGGCGACTCGATCTGGAAGCACCCCAGTGTCTCGGCGCTCCTGATCAGCCGGTACGTCTCCGGGTCCCCCGGCGGCACGGCGTCCAGGTCCACGTCCCGGCCCGAGGCCCGGCCGATCTCGGCGACCGCGTGCGCCATCGCCGACTGCATCCGCACACCCAGCACGTCGAGTTTGAGCAGCCCCAGGTCCTCCACGTCCTCCTTGTCGAACTGCGCCATCGGGAAGCCTTCCCCGCCGGTGGGCACGACGGGCACCCGGTGCCGCAGGGAGGCGTCCGAGAGGAGCACCCCGCACGGGTGCATGGCGACGCCGCGCGGCAGGCCGTCCAGTGCCTCCACCAGTTCCCAGAGCCGCCCGTAGCGGCCCTTCTCCCGTGCCACGTCACGCAGTTCGGGCAGTTCCTCCAGGGCCGCGCGGGCGTCGCGGGCCCGGATGTGCGGGAACGCCTTGGCGAGCCGGTCGGTCTCGGCCGGGTTCATGGAGAGCGCGGCGCCGACGTCCCGGATGGCGTGCCGCACCCGGTAGGTCTCGGGCATGGCGACGGTCGCGACCCGTTCGGCGCCGAAGCGTCCGATGATCGCGCGGTAGACGTCGAGCCTGCGGGCGGACTCGACGTCGATGTCGATGTCCGGCAGCACGGCGCGGCGCTCGGAGAGGAAGCGTTCCATCAGCAGCCCGTGCTCGACCGGGTCGGCCTGCGCGATCCCGAGGAGGTGGTTGACCAGGGATCCCGCACCGGAGCCCCGGGCCGCCACCCGGACCTTCATCTCCCTTACGTCGTCCACGACTTGAGCGACCGTCAGGAAATAGGAGGCAAAGCCGTGGTACGCGATGATGTCCAGTTCCCGGCGCATCCGCTCCCAGTAGTCGCGCCTGCGGTCGTAGCCGCGCAGCACCATGCCGGCGGCGGCGCGGGAGGCCAGCACCCGCTGGGCGGTACGGTGCTCGGCGCCGACGAGGCGCGGTTCGGGGAAGTGGACGGTGCCGAGGCCGAGGTCGCCCCCGGGGTCGACGACGCAGGAGTCGGCGGTGCGCCGGGTCTCCGCGAGCAGCCGCGCCCCGGCTCCCTGCCCGAGCCCGGCGGCGGAGGTGATCCGTTCGGCGGTCTCCGCCATCGCGCGGGTGTCCTTCAGCCAGCGCTCGCCGCTGTCCAGCGGGGCGCGGCGGGGATCGACGGGGACCAGTCGGCGGGCCGCGTCGAGTACGTCGGCGACCGGGCCCTGCCCGGGATCGGCGTACCGGACGGCGTTGGTCAGCACGGCCCGCACCCCCTGTTCGGCGGCGAGGCCGACGGTACGGGCGGCGAGCCGCAGCGATCCGGGGCCGGTGCCCTCGCGTCCGTGGTGGACGGCTTCGAGACGCAGGTCGTCGCCGTGCACCTCCCGCCAGCGGGCGAGCAGCGCGGCGGCCAGGTCCGGGCGGCCGGCGGCCAGCGCCCGGCCGACGTCCGAGGCGGGTCCGAGCAGCACGACGAGCCCCTCACCGGACAGCACGGACCGGTCGACCAGGGGTTGTCCGGCCCCGGCGCGCCCGGCTCCCGTCCCGGCGTGCGCGGCGGTGACGAGGCGGCACAGTTCCGCCCAGCCCCGCGCACCGTCCCGGGCGAGAAAGGTGGCCCGGGGTGCGGATTCGTCGACAAAGGCGCCGCCGCGGACCGGGGTCCGCAGCCGATGCGCACGTCCGCCCTCTCTCGTATCCTCCGCCGCCCCGGACCCTGCCGCGGCCCCCACCGCGAGGTCCACCCCGAAGACCGGCCGCACCCCGGCCCGCTCGCACGCCCTGGCGAAGCGGACCGTCCCCGCGAGCGTGTCGCGGTCGGTCAGCGCGAGGGAGTCCATCCCCCGTTCCGCGGCGCGCCGCGCCAGCCGTTCCGGGTGCGAGGCCCCGTACCGCGGGGAGAATCCGGAGACGGTACGCAGATGCGTGAACCCTGGCACCCGCACCTCCTGGACCGATCCGTACTCACCACCCCCTCGCTCTCCACCATAAACCAAGTTTCGAACATTCGTACGATACCCGAGGCGGGGCGGACCGGGGCCGCACAGGACACGCCCCCGGACCCGGACACCTCCCCCTCCGCTCCCGTTCACCCGTTCGGCCCAGCCCCACCTGCACCGGCGGCCGACACCCCGGAGCGTGGGGACATGACTTTCGTCGACGAGGTGAAGAACGCCGTCACCCCACGGGCCGCCGTGCTCGTCATCGGTGTACTCGCGCTGCAACTGCTGTTCATCGCCTCCTACGTCGGAGCACTGCACCGGCCGAAACCGACGGACGTCCCCTTCGGGGTCGTCGCCCCCCGGCAGATGTCCGCACAACTCCTGACCGAGCTGAAGAACCTCCCGGGCGGCCCGCTGGACCCCCGCGCGCTCACCGACGAGGCCACGGCCCGCGAGCAGATCATGAACCGCGAGATCGACGGCGCCCTGATCGTCGACCCCGCCTCCACCACCGACACCGTCCTCGTCGCCTCCGGCGGCGGCACCGCCATGGCCGACACTCTGACCAGGATCGTCACGAAGGCGGACGGGGCCCGGCAGCGCACGGTACGGCCCGTGGACCTGGCCCCCGCCTCCGGCCAGGACTTCAACGGGATCTCGTCCTTCTACCTGGTCGTGGGCTGGTGCGTGGGCGGCTACCTCTGCGCGTCGATCCTGGCCATCAGCGCCGGCGCCAAACCCGCCAACCGGCAGCGCGCCCTGATCCGGACCGGCGTCATGGCGCTGTACTCCGTCGTCGGCGGCATCGGCGGCGCGCTCATCATCGGCCCGATCCTCGGCGCACTGCCCGGAAGCTTCTGGGGCCTGTCGGGGCTGGGGGCGCTTACCGTCTTCGCGGTCGGCATGCTCACCCTCGCCCTCCAGGCCCTCACCGGCATCGTCGGCATCGGCCTGGCCGTGCTGGTCGTGGTGATCGCGGGCAACCCGAGCGCCGGCGGCGCCTTCCCGCTGCCGATGCTCCCGGACTTCTGGCGGGCGATCGGCCCCGCGCTGCCGCCCGGGGCCGGTACCTGGGTGGCCCGCTCGATCGCCTACTTCCGGGGCAACGCGATCACCGGGCCGCTGCTGGTGCTGTCCGCGTGGGCGGTGGCGGGCACCCTCGTCACCTGCCTGATCGCCATGCGCCGCACCCCGCAGGACATCGCCGACCCCCCGCCGCCGTTCGGCTCGACGGTCGACTGACCCGGCCGCCTCCGTACGGGCCGCGCCCCGTCCCCTTCTCCGTCGAGGGGCGCGGCCCCGGCCGGATGTCGTCGTGGTCCTGGCCGACGGCCGGACACGCCGGCCGAGCGCACGGCCCCGTGCCGGACGGTGGCGGGCCTGTTCCTTTTGCGGACCGGTCCTCCGCATCCCGCGGAACGAATGGACCGCCTTCGTCGCACGGACACGCGCGGCCGGATAACGCCTGTCGAATCCTGGTCCGTTCCTGGGCTCGCGCGCACCGCTCCAGGGGTGCGCGGGGCCCATGACCGGGCCATTTCCTGCCCGAGGGCGCAGACCATCACGGTCCGTGTGCATTCCGACCGCCGTCCTCCGCGCCCCCTGAGCCGGGCACTGTTTCCCAACACGCCGTCCCGGTAAGGGCTTTGATGAGCCATCATCGATTCGGGGCGGGAAAGTCGGGCACGTCGTGCCCGCACCAAACGGAGGAGGCACGGAGTGCGAAGCCGGGTGCGCGCGGAGGACGGGCGGCATCTGATGGTGGAGCGTCTGGGGGACCCACGCGGCAGACCGGTCTTCCTGCTGCACGGGATGCCCGGCAGCAGGCTGGGGCCGGCGCCGCGCGGCATGGTGCTGTACCAGCGCAAGACCCAGCTGATCGCCTACGACCGACCGGGCTACGGGGATTCCGACCGGCTGCCGGGCCGTTGTGTCGCCGACGCCGTCCAGGACGTGCGGGCCATCGCGGACCACCTGGGCCTCGAACGGTTCGCCGTGGTGGGCCGGTCCGGCGGCGCCCCGCACGCCCTCGCCTGCGCGGCACTGATGCCCGAGCGGGTGACCCGTACCGCCGCGCTGGTCGGGCTGGCCCCCTGGGGCGCCGACGGCCTCGACTGGTTCGAGGGGATGGCCGCGTCCAACGTACTGGCCTACTCCACCGCTGCGGCCGACCCGGACGGGCTCGCCGAGTCGTTCATCTCACGGTCGGCGGTCATCAGGAAGAACCCGGTCCGGCTGATCGACGACCTGCGCCGGGAACTCACCGACTCCGACCGGATGGTGGTCAACGACGCCGGCGTCCGCTCCATGCTGCTGCGGAACTACCGTGAGGGGCTGCGCACCTCGGCATGGGGCTGGATCGACGACGCGATCGCGTTCAGTCGTCCGTGGGGGTTCGATCCGTCGGACATTCCGGGTCCGGTGATGCTGTGGCACGGCGAGAAGGACGTGTTCTCGCCGGTGGGGCACTCGCGCTGGCTGGCCGGGCGCATCCCGAACGCCACCGTGGTGCTGGAGCCGGCCGCGGCGCACTTCGACGCCCTGCACGCCCTGCCCAGCATCCTCAACTGGCTGCTGGAGCCGCTTGCCGAGTGAAGGCAGGGGGGAGCGTCCGGCGATTCGCCGGACGCTCCCCCTCGTTCAGACCTGCATCGGTTCGAGTTCGCGCTCGAACCGGTTCTCGTTGCGGGCGATCTTCGTCATCGGATGGTCGTCCCCGAGCTGCCGGGACAGTTCGTCGCCGGTCTCCGCCCTCAGCCGCACGGCCTCGTCATGGCGCCCCATCGCGTCGAGCGTGACCGCCATGTTCGACATCATGGCCAAGGTCTCCGGATGGTGTGCCCCCAGTACGTGCCTGAGCTGCCCGGACAACTGCCGCTCGGTCCTCAGGACGATGTCGAGATCGCCCTGCTCGGCCGTCACGTTGGCCAGGTTCATGACGCAGAACAGGGTGTTGGGGTGCTCCTGCCCGTACACCTCCCGCATCGACGCGACCACCCGGGTCAGCACCTGCTCCGACTCCTCCACCGCACCGACACCCAACTGGTAGACGGCAAGGTTGTTCAGCGCCGCCAGGGTGTACGGATGTTTCTCCCCCGGCACCTTCACGTACTGGTCGACGACCTGCTGCGCGGTGTCCCTGGCCTCGACGGTCTCGCCCGCCGCGTACAGGTCGGCCGCCAGATTGAGGTCGCAGGCAAGCCATTCCGGGTTGGCGGCCGTGTACTTGGCCCGGTACCTGGCCAGGGTGGCGGCCGTGAGCCTGCGGGCATCCTCCAGTCTGCCCGCCCTCCGCAGTGACACGGCCAGGCTCTTCGCCGCGCTCAGTGTGCCGGGGAACGCCCTGCCGAGCGTGGCCTTGTAGCTGTCGTACGTACGGCTGAGGATGCCGACGGAGTCCTCGTACCGCCCCACGTCACGCAGGTCGCGGGCGAGGTTCATGGCCGAGGACAGGCTGTACGGATGTTCCGCGCCGAGCACCTCCACCCGCCGGTCGAAGACGTCCTGGTCGATCTCCCGGGCCCTGGCGTACTGCCCGATGGACCGCAGGGTGAACGCCAGGTTGTTCGCCGCCGCCAGGGTCCTGGGGTGCGACTCGTGGAAGATCTGGTTGAACCCGTCGGTGGCCTCGGTCGCCAGCTCGATCGCCCTGGTGTACTCGCCGAGCGTGCCGAGGTCCGTCGCCAGGCTGCTGGTGCTCATGTAGGTGTGCGGATGCTCCGGCCCCAGCACCTCCTGCTGCATGGCCAGCGTGACCTCGTCCAGCTCCCGCGCCTCCACGTAACGCCCGCGCGAGCGGTAGATGTTGGCGAGGTGGAAGCAGAGGTAGAGGTACTGGATGTCCCGTTCCCCCAGCGTCTCCTTCCAGATGGCGCGCAGTTCCTCGCAGAGGGCTCCCGCGGTCCGGAACTCGCCGCGCTTCCAGAGGTAGCGGACCCGGTCGATCAGCAGCCGACGCGCCTCGGGCTCCTTGCAGTTGCGGGCGTCGGAGGGGGCGAGGTGCGGCCAGATGGTCGCGAACTGCGGCCACGTCGAGGGGTTGTCGATCGGCTCGTCGTCATCGGGCCGGGCACCCGCGAGGATGCGGTGCACGGCGTGCCGGGCGTCGCGCTGCTCCTCCTCGCTGAGCTGTGCCCGGATCACGGCCTGGACGAGCCGGTGCACCTGGATGGAGTTGGAGACCTGGTCGACCTTGGCGAGGGCGAACCTGCCGATCTCCCGGATGACCCGGCCCAGCACCAGCTTCTCCTGGAGCGAGGCGTCGTACGGTTTCAGCGCCTCGATCATCTCCTTGCTGTAGAGGAGGTTCCCGGAGATCGGCTCCGGGGCGAAGAAGGCACAGAGCTGGAGCAGCCGCACCGCGGCCGGCGAGCGCTCCTTGAGCCGTTCGATGGAGATGTTCCAGGTCGCGGCGACCGGCTGCGGGTAGCCGGCCGGCTGGTTGAGCGCCAGGACCTCGGGGGCCTGCTGTGCCAACTGCTCCAGGTAGGTGTCGATCGGGGTGGCGGTCTCCGCGATCCAGGCCGCCGCCTGCTCGACGGCCAGCGGCAGGTCGCCGACCGCGGTGGCCACCTGGGCGGCGTCCTCGTCGCTCAGCCCCGGAGCCCGGCGCTGGAGGTGTTCGATGGACTCCTCGCGCAGGAAGACGTCGACGGGCAGGGCGTCGCCGTGCTGGGACCACGCCTGGTTCCGGGACGTGACAAGGATGTGCCCGGAGCCGCCCTGCGGGAAGTACCGCCTCAGCCGCTCGGGGTCGTCGGCGTTGTCGAAGACCAGCAGCCAGCGGTCCGAGGGGACCCCGCGCCGCAGCAGGTCCACGGCCTCCTGCGAGGCGGCCGCC
Organism: Streptomyces sp. NPDC014734; assembly: GCF_043083325.1. Classification (NCBI taxonomy): domain Bacteria; kingdom Bacillati; phylum Actinomycetota; class Actinomycetes; order Kitasatosporales; family Streptomycetaceae; genus Streptomyces; species Streptomyces sp. NPDC014734. Next base: position 145,877 of record NZ_JBIBYN010000013.1, read on the forward strand.
ATGTCGTCGCCGCCCTGGGCGCCGAGCCGCACGGCCAGCTCGGCGAGCGAGGCGACCACGTCGTCGGTCTGCTCCGAGGATATCCACCAGACCAGGTCGTAGTCGGCCATGAAGCGGTGCACGTACTCCAGCGCGACCTGGGTCTTGCCGACGCCGCCGAGCCCGTACAGGGTCTGCGGCTGCGGCAGCACCACGGCCATGCCGCCGCCGAGCTGGTCACGCATCCGCTCCAGGACCAGGGAACGGCCGGTGAAGCCCGGGTTGCGGGGCGGGGCGTTCCAGATCCTGGGCACCGTGCCGGGGAAGCGCGGCCCGGGCGACACACCGTCGGTGAGCTGGACGGGCCGGTCGAGGGCACGCAGCAGCACGGCGGTGGCGTGCACCTCGTCGAGCCGGAAGAGGTCGACGGGGTTGCGGTCGATGTAGGCCGCGGACAGCCGTACGTCACCGACCCTCAGCGGCAGGAGCTGGCGCCGGCCGCCGCCGGGGTCCTCCGCCACCGCCCGGTCCCAGAGGCTCACCGCGCGCTGCGACTTGAGGTACGCGCTGGACAGCAGCACCACGGTGCGGGCCGCGTTCTCCGCGACGCCCGCCGGTTCCGATTCCTCCCGCTCGGCGGACACGTCGCGCGGCACGACCCGGAACCCGGCCCGGGTGAGCACGGACTCGATCCAGTCGGCCCACATCCGGTTCTCCGCCACGTAGCTGAGGAAGAGGTCCGCGGGCAGTGCGGGCCTGCGCCGGGTGAACGCGTCCCTGATGCGCAGCCGCACCTCTTCGCCGACCGGTGGCATCGAGGTGACCTGCTGGTCGGTGATGACCGAGGTGAGCCGTTCGAAGGCGGAGAGCAGCGAGTTGGTGAGTCCCGCCTCGTCGCCGAAGGTGGCGAGGGTCTCCTCGTAGGCGTAGTAGGGGCGGTAGGGAATCTCCACCGCGCCCCAGTAGGCGGTGAGTTCGTCGCCGGACAGGTCGCGGGGCAGCCGGTCGAACTTCAGCCGGGCCAGGGCCCGTCCGGCGTCGGCCTTCTCCTTCTCGCCCTCGTCGATGCGCATCGGGACGGGATAGATCGCGATGGGGCGGCCGGTGTAGCGCTCGGAGATCTGGCGGGCGACGGAGGCGGCGCCGTCGATGGACTGGTCGCTGAGCGTGAAGCAGTCGACGAGGACGTCGGGCAGGTGGACGGTGCAGATGTCGGCGATGTCGCTGAGGCCGGTCCGGCTGTCGATCAGGACGTAGTCGTAGTTGGCCTTCATGTCCGCGCGCAGGGCGTCGAAGAAGTGGCCGCCGCCGAGCCGGTCGTAGAAGTTGTCCCAGTCGAAGGTGGAGACCGTCGCTGAGTATTCGCGGTTCTGGCGTCCCGCGGAGACGAAGTCGAGGGTGCCGCCCTGCGGGAACTCCCAGCCGAGCGCCTCGGGGGCGAGGGAGACGGCGTGCGGCTGGATGCGGGCGTAGTCGCGGTGCCAGTCGTCGGCGCGCTGGGCGGGACTGGTCGCGGCCCACGCGTATTCGGTGATCAGGTCGATGACGCCGGTGGTGGCACCGAGCGTCGAGGGGTCGAGGAAGGGGTGGAAGAACCGGTGCAGCCCCGGCGCCTCCAGGTCCCAGTCGACGGCCAGTACCCGCTTGCCGTTGGCGGCGAGTATCCAGGCGGTGTTGGCCAGGGCCATGGTGCGCCCGGTGCCGCCCTTGTACGAGTAGAAGGTGACGATGCGCCCGTCACGACCGGCCGTCATCCGTGTCCTCCGCGTCCGTCGCAGGGTCGTGTGTCTCGGGGATGTAGTTCGTCTGCGCCATGGGCCCCATCAACCGTGTCCGTTCGGTGTGGCCGCCTCCGGTGGCGGGTGGGTAGACCGCCGCGTGTCTCAGGTACTGCTGGGCGGCCACCTCGACCACCTGCGGCAGGATCTGCCCGAACGCCTCCATGCTGGGCACTCCCTTGGCGGCGGCCCGGCAGAAGGCCCGCCCCTGGCTCATCTTGGTCGGCATGGTCCGTTCGAGCTTCTCGGTGAGTTCGGCCTCGGCCGCCCTGCTCTCGAAGTCCTCGCGGTTCCACGGCACGACCAGCGTCACCCAGGGACGGTTCTCGGCGTCGAAGGCGGCGAGCCGTCGGCACCGGTCCTCGTCCTGCAGGGCCCAGCGGTCGACGAGAAGGATCTCCGGCCTGCTGGGCACGTGCTTGCCCTCGGGGTGCCCGGACTCCTCGTCGAAGGAGGAGATGGTGGCCTGGTAGTTGAGGGAGCGCACCAGGTCCTCGGCTATGTACGCCAGCGGGCGGGCGGCGACCGGGTGGTAGGGGTTCCAGTCCTGCGGGGTGTCGCCGTAGTAGTCGGCGTTGCGCCCCTCGGGCAGGTCGTGCCGGGTGGGCGCGGCGATCGTCACCTGCATGGGGCGGGGGGCGACGGTGCTGTTCGGCGGGCCGAAGGCGCTGGGGGCCAGCCGGTAGTCGACGGGGCGGCCGGTGCCGATCCGTATGGTGTCCGCGACATTGACGATGCGCTTGGCGAGTTCGTACACCGCGCGCTCGTACTCCTCGGCGAAGAGCCTGAGTTTGATGAGCCCGTAGAGTCCGTCGCTGACGTAGCGGTCGCCGAAATCACGGTGATTGAATTGCAACCGTTCGGCGGGGCCGGGGAGTTGGCTGGGCGGAACCGGAACCCAGAGCGCCGGGACGATCGCCTCGGCGCGCTGGTTGGAGCGGGCACGATGATGAATGGCCCGTTGCGCGAAGGCGTACCACTCCTTGCCGCACATCTCGCTGGCGAAGTAGCGCGGTGAGAACAGCGGGACGAAGACCCGGCAGGTGGCGAGCACCTCGCCGAGCCGTTCGGACCAGCCCTCACCGGAGCGTATCTCGCGGTCGATGAACCCGGCGGGCGCGCCGGCGGGCAGATCGGTCATGGCCATCACATGGCCGCAGAGATCCTGGAAGAGACGCTCGACCCACATGTCGGGGTCCGTGCCACCGCCGTACCCCGGTGTGTGGGCGTAGCTCAAGAAGAAGTACGGCCGATGGTCCGCCACTCGCTGTTGCGTTGTTGCGTGCACACGACCCCCGTCCTGTGTGAGCACCCGCATCCGGGAAGTGAGGTGAGGTGAATGCGAGCGAATTCATCATTCCGGAGCGGAGGTTGCTCCACTCCCATGGCGTTCGGTCATTCAACGCCGGTTTCCGGTCACGCGTTCCCGGATTCAGTGAATGATTTCCTTGATCGAATTCGGTCTGTGCCGCATTCTCCCCTGTTGCCCCATGCGTACCGCCCCTCTCGGTCGAACAGGAATACTGAACCCGGACCGTCTCACACCTCTTTGCGCATCAGGTCCAGCAGTCGCTTTCCATGGACGGTGAGTTCGGCGGCCCTCTCCAGCACATCAAGAGCCCGCGGAACTCCTTCGAGCCAATCTGGCTCGAAATCCCCCAGCCCCACCCGTTCGTAGGTGTCGGCCAGCAGCCGGGAAAACGGAACTGGTTCTTCCTGCCATGGAATTCGATGTTCCCAGGAGCCGTCTGCGGCGTAAAGATCCGTGACGTCGCAAAGCGCCCGCAATTCCGCCCGCCGGAAACCCCGGAGCAATGCGAACGCCAGTTCCTCGGCGCTGCCGTCCGGCGAGATGCCCAGGGCACCCGGTCCGTGGCGTCCCACCGAGGGCTCGGCCGGGGCCGTTCCGGTCAGCGGGGTGAGGGTGGTGAGGAAGCCGGCCATCTGCCGGGCGTGCCGGGGAGCCTTCTCCGCGAGGAGCGTCCACGCCTCCGCGATCCGGGCCGCCGCACCGGCGGCGGCCCGCTCGTCGAGGGCGGGGGCCGCTCGACGGGGGAAGCAGTCACGGGACGGGTCCATGTCGTCCAGCACCGGGCCGGGTACCGCCCCCGGAAGCACGATGCGTCGCAACGGCCGCCAGTCGGGACCGGCCCGCTCCGGGCGCACGACCCTCGGCTCGTCCTCGTCGCCCCCCTCCCTGTGGACCAGGAAGCCTTCCTCGGCGCCCCGCACCAGAGCCGTGCCGCACTCCCCGGCGCCCGCGACCCGCAACTCGCCGAGGCCGGGCAGGAAGAGGACACCGTCCGAGAACGTCACCCGTACGGGCAGGTCGAGACCCGCCCTCGCGACGGCCGCCGCCAGGTACGTCGACAGCCGGCGTGCCGCCCGGACGGCTCCGAACCGCTCGTGCGCCGGCTCCAGGGCGTGCAGCAGCCAGCCGCGGGTGTACGGCAGCGCCAGCACCTCGTCCAGGCCGCGCGCACCCCGCTCGGACGCCTCGATGGCACCGGCGAGCTCCCACGCCTGCGCCCACTCCCGGCCGCCGCGCCGGCCGATGTCGGCGTTCAGCCGGGCGAGCAGGGTGCGGGTGAGGTCCTGCTGGGCGACGGCGAGCTCGGCGCGGTCGGTCACCGCCGGGGCGACCAGGGTCCCCGCGGTGCGCGCCTCGACCCCGCGCACCAGCGCCTCCAGGTCGGCGCAGTACACGGACGGGTTGTCGAACGGGCCGAAGGGCCCGGCGGAGTCGTAGCGATGGGTATAGAGACCACCCCCGCACGAACGTACGACCGGACATCGCCGGCAGGTCTCGCTGACACCGGCCAGCCCGAGCTGGCGGGCCCGTACCCCGGGGTGTGCCGCCACCTCGTCGAAGGTGTGGCTGAAGACGTCGAACCCGGTGGCCGCGGCACCCTCGTAGGCGCTCTTGAGCGAGTCGACCTGCTCCAGCTGCCCGTCGGTCTCCACCACGACGAGGTCGGTGGGGGCGAGGCCCAGCGACTCGGTGAGGCTGGGGCCGCCGCTCAGCGTGGACAGCACCGAGGAGAAGATCCGTACCGGCACCGGGCGCCCCCGCTCCTCCCAGCGGTCGAAGACCGTGAGGAGCCAGTCGGCGTAGGCCGTGGGCGACCCGTCGGGACGGAACGGCGGCTCGTCCCAGGTGGCGTGCGGCAGCAGGAAGTCGATGAGTGGCGGTTCGAGCTCGATGAGCGCGTCGAGGACCGCGTGCGGGTCGTTCCGGATGTCGACGGTGCAGAGCAGACCGAGATTGAGATGGCGGTAGCGCTCCTGCCGGAGCAGCTCGACGGCCTTGAGGACCAGGGGATGGCTGCTGCGCCCGTCGGCGTAGCGCCGGTGCCGGTCGTTGGCGGCCCGGTCGCCGTCGAGGGAGATGCCGACCCTGACGTCGAACTCGTCGAAGAGGTCGAGATAGCGCGGGCTGAGCTGGATTCCGTTGGTGTGGACCCGGAGATCGAGCTCCGCGACGCCCTCGAAGGCGGAAGTCAGCCCTTCGCAGACGCGCCGCAGTCGGGCGGGGCCCGCCAGTAGGGGCTCCCCTCCGTGCAGGATCACTGACACGGAGGGCAACGCATGCGCAGCGGCATGCTCGGCCAGGCGCTGAGCTGTCCGGAAGATGACTTCGTCAGAGATTGTCCTGGGGCGGGTACGCCAGCTCTGATCTGCATGTTCGTAGACGTAGCAATGGTCGCAGGCAAGATCGCACCTGCTGTGTACTTTAAGTACAATTTCGCGGAATGGGACCAGGGGTCCTGTCATTCCCTCAGTCTAGCCAGCATGCTGCGCACATCAGAGCGCGGAACTGAAGGTCGATGCCTGGGTGTGGCGGTCCGCGGGGGCCGAGAACACTCGGCCGAGCTTCCGGCTGGCTTCTGCACCGCGGGGGTCGATCTCGGCGAGCGACACGCGGCTCTTCTTCGCAACAGCGAAGGCGCGAGGGGATTCAGATGTCTTCACGGCCATCCTTGAGGGGAGCGTTCCGGATCATGAGCAAAGCAGCCAGTTTCTGCATATTCACAGTGCCCGGCGGAATGACTTTACTCCCCTCAACGGGCTTGGCAACTACGGAGATCCGCTCGTCACACGACTGGCATAAAGAAAAGTCACGGGCGTGGCGAGAACCGGTATCGGCCGTGGTGGGAGGGGGAGCGAACCGGCTCACTCGCGGCGGACACCGCCCGACCAAAGCGCCCTCCCGGAGGCCGAGCACTCAGTCGGCCGGAGGGAGCCCGCTCGCCCGCGCACCCCTCATGCAGTCCATGATCCTCTCGTGGGTGTCGCCCACGACATCCGTGATCCTGGCGCGCACGTACAGGGACCGGACCCGCCCGACGCATTCCTCCGAGAACGCGCCCATCAGTACCGTCTCGTGGCTTCCGGCCCCCACCAGGGGGAACCCGGCCCCGAAAGCGATGAGCCGGAAGTCCGCGCCGTCGACCAGTCCGGCCCCGGTCAGCTCGCCGGAGGCGTCGAGGAGGCTTCCCCAGGGAGCGTCCGGGCGTCCCCGCTCCCCTCTCAGCACCACCTTGAAGTCCCAGGACTCGACAACGGCGAGGTGCTGACCACCGTTCATTATCCCGACTCGCCACGCGGGAACGCCCCCGGCGAGCTCTCCCTTCGCCCAAGTGCCCCGCCATCCCAGATACGGCCTCACCGTGCGGGCGTACTGCGCACGGGCCAGCACGGCCCCCGCCGCGACGGCGAGGAGACTGCCCAGCGCCTCGCCGTCGAGGAGTTGCAGACGCCAAGGCCACTCGGCAAGGGTTCCGGCCGACACATTGGCCCGGATCGTCTCCCAGACGAGCACCACCAGCAGCAGGACCAGGAAGACCAACGGAACGGCGAACAGCAGCGGGCTTCTGCGAATCCGCCGCTGGGCATCACACAATGAGACGTCGTCCCGGACCGTTCCGCTCATCGGCCTCTCCCCCGCAGCGACGGGCACCGAAGGGTGCACCATCAGTAAATGGCCTTAAAATATTGCCAGTTGGGCCGCTCTTCCACAACGCCCTCTGCTTCAGGGGGAGTTGGCGGCGGGACTGAAAAGGACCACCGGCGCGTCGGTTTCGTTGCCGCACCCCACGGCGCCCCTTACTCTCTTGCCTCCACAACTGCAGACGGGAGCGAACATGACGGCGATTCCCGGACCGCTCCGGAGCATGGTGTTCAGGAACGCTGACCTGCCGGAGCTCTTCCACCACACGGACGCCATCGCGGTCACGAGCCAGCGGGAGGCCGTGAACACGACCCGCGTCCAACTGGTCCTCCTGGTCATCGGCACGGTGCCGGCGGCGCTGCCCTGGCACGCGGAACTCGGCGGCACCTTCCAGCTCATCGACGCCGTGGGTGTCCTGGCCTACACGGGTGTGCTCCTGACGACGTACCTCGCCACCCGGCGCAGGGCGAAGTCCCACTGGCAGCTCAACCGCTCCGCCGCGGAGTTCATCAAGTCGATGTGCTGGCGCTACTCGGTGCACGGCTCCCCCTTCGACACCGACACCCTGCACCCCGAGGCCGTGTTCGCGAACCGCCTCGAAGAGGGCCTCCAGGAGCTCCGGAAAGTGGGCTGGACCGACCCCCGCGACCTCACGGCGGACTCCGGCGGCCTGATCACCGACTCCATGCGGGAATTACGGAACAGGGCGTTCACCGTTCGCAAGGAGACCTACATCCGCGACCGGCTGATCGAACAGCGCACGTGGTACCGCAGACGCCAGGAGGTGTCACGGCGGGCCACCCTGCTCTGGTCGAGCACGATCGCCGTCCTGACCGCGCTGGCGCTGCTCTCCGCCCTGCTGCGGACGTTCTCGGTCGCCCAGTCCTTCGCCCTGACCGGGGTGCTGTCCGCCGCCGCCGCGGCCTGCCTCGCCTGGAACGAGATCCGCCGCCACCACCCGCTGATCTCCGCCCACTCGCTGGTGGAGGACGACCTGGAGGCGATGCAGGTCGCGATGGAGACCACGTTGACCGAACGCCAGTGGCCGCGCGCGGTGTTCGAGACCGAGCGCATCGTCTCGCCGCAGCACACCGACTGGCTCGCCCGGCACCAGATGTGACGGAGAATCAGGCGTGGCCGGGGCGGCCGGCCCCGGAGGCCGGCCGCGTCGCGGGTCAGCCGCGCTCCACGCCCTCGCGCCAGATGACGGTGACCGGGCGGCCCAGGCCGCGGGCGTAGCTCACGATGTCGCCGGTGCCGCCGAGGCCGCGGGCGGGCCGGCCGTCCCATACGGCGAGGAGCCGGTCGCAGTGGTCGGCGATGTACGTGCCGGCGGCGTAGTACGCCTCGTCGGTGGAGTGCGGGAAGTCCATCCGGACCTCCCGCACCGCACGGTTTCTGAGGGCGTGGTAGCGGGCGAGTTCGGCCGCGTCGGCGAAGGAGGCCTCGTAGTCGCCGCTCGGGATGACCACGGTCAGGTCCGCGCCACGGGCCAGGGCGAGGTCGGCGAAGATCTGGTCCGCCCCCACCGCCAGGCTGGAGAGCGCCTCCATCGACCCCCGGAAGCGGCTCAGGGCCGTCTCCAGCCCGGCCAGGACGTGCGCGTGGGCCTCGTGCGGAATGCTGCGATGACCGGTCACTCCGATGCGATTCACGGACCTGGAACCCCCTGAGGTGTCTGCCGGGGGTCCCCGGAGGCCACCCTCCGGGCGGGACAGCATCCGCCCCCGTTTGCTCCTGCATGACCGACCTGCCCCACATCCTCTCAAGACGGGACGGGCGAGCGGGAGCCCCCGCCCGGAATTCGGGCGGGGGCTCCCTGTCTCTTCCCACTGTTGTTCGAGGATCGGGCCGACGGGTGTTCGAGCATCGAGCTCAGGTGTGAAGTACCGGGCCCGCGTCGGCCCCGCCCCCGGTCAGAAAATGCTGACCCCGTACGCGCTGAGCGCCTCGGGAACGGGCTGGAAGTACGTGGTGCCGCCCGAGGAGCAGTCGCCGCTGCCGCCGGAGGTGAGGCCGATGGCCTTGGACCCCGAGTACAGCGGGCCGCCGGAGTCACCGGGCTCCGCGCACACATTGGTCTTGATCATGCCGTACACGACGTCGCCGTTGCCGTAGTTGACCGTGGCGTTGAGCCCCGTGACGGAACCGCTGTGGGTGCCGGTGGTGGAACCCCGGCGGGTGACGGACATGCCGACCGTGGCATCGGCCGCACCGGTGATGTCGACGCTGCCGACGGTGCCGTCATGGGGGACGGAGGTGTTGTCGTAGCGCACCAGGCCGTAGTCGTTGACCGGGAAGCTGGAGCCGACCGTCGGGCCGATGCTGGTCGACTGGGAGGAGTTGGTGTACCAGGGCGGGTTGCCGTCGGTGCAGTGGCCGGCGGTCAGGAAGTAGTAGGTGCTCCCGCTGCGGACGTTGAAGCCGAGCGAGCAGCGCCAGCCGGGGGCGTAGATCGCGTCCCCGCCGGAGAGCAGCTTGCTGAGCTTCCCGGGGGTGCGCTCGATCCGCAGGGCACCCGCGTCGGCTCCGGCCGCCTGCTTGATCCGCGCTATCCCGGCCTGCGAGACCGTGCTGTCCGCGGAGACCGTCACGGTGCCGGACTTCGGGTCGACGCTCCAGGCGGTACCCGCCACGTCGGCCTTGAGCACGGCGTCGTTCACGGCGGTGAGCCGGGCGGCGCTCAATGTGGTGGCGGAGTCGGCCTGTGCGCTGGGGACGGCGAGCGCGGCGACGGCGAGCAGTCCCGCGGCGACGGCGACGACCCGGCTGCGTCTGACGGTACCGCTGAGGGGGGTGGTGCGCTTGATCCTCACTTTTCGTTCCTCCCGAGGGAAGTCGGGGGTCCGCCTGTGGGGTGGTCGGACCCGTGAGGCGCAGTCGTTCGCACGGCAGGCTGCGCACGACGCAAACATGCCGTGTTCCTGACAAGCGCTGCACGGGAGTATTCAAGGCGTCAACTTCCGGCGCAAGAGGGCCTTTCGGTCCGCCTCCCCCCGGACCGCCCCTCGGCCCCGGCGGCCGGACGGGCCGCCGGGGCCGACGCCCCGGGGGAACGTGAGGGTGTGTCAGTGGTCGACGCGGTGGCGCTCTCCCGCGTCGACGGCGAACGGAAGAGTGTTGCCGGGCGGCGGGAAGGGGCAGATGAAGTGCTCCGCGAAGGCGCAGGGCGGCAGCAGCGCGCGATTCAGGTCGACCGTCACCGCGCCGTCCGGCGACGGGGCGGCGGGCCGCAGGAACCTGAACCGGTAGCTGCTTCCCCCACTTGTCGCGTCCGCGAAGACCGCCCAGAGCGAGCCGTCCGGTTCGATCACCGCGCTCAGGGTGTGCTCCGCTCCCCCGTTCCCGAAGACGATCTCGCCGCCGAGTGTGAGGCCGCGCTCGGCGCCGTCGGCGTTCTCGACCCGGACGGTGCGCACCCCGTCGTACGGGCGGAAGGAGCCCGGCAGCACCCAGCGGGCGTCGTACGGGGTGGCCACGATGGTCCGAAAGGCCCGTCGGGCGGCGGATTCCGGGTCGAAGTCCCGTACCGCCCAGAGTCCTTCGCGGCGGAGCACGACCAGGCGGCGCCCGCCGTGCGCGACGCGGGACGCCTCGATCGGGCCGCGGTCGGCGGTGAGACGGACCCGGCCCGCCAGGGGCCTTCCGTCGACCGTCGGGCCGTCCTCCGCGTCCGCGTCGAGCACCACCTCGTCGCCGTCCTCCCGCCACCGGCCCGGCACCCCCGGAACGCGGCCGTCCGGGTGGTCGGAGAGCCAGTGGGTGCCGGTGAGGGAGAGCGGCCCGTACGGGGCGGCGACCCCGGCGATGCGCTTCTCGTGCCAGTGCTGCCAGTCCTGTGCCGCCCGCTCGGTCTCCCGCGGCCCCGGCGTGTCCGTGCTCATGCGTCACCCCTTCCACACCGGCTCGGCGAGCCCGAGGTGCGAGCGCAGGGTGGATCCGGTGTAGTCGCCGCGGAACGTCCCGCGTTCCTGGAGCAGCGGCACGACCCTGTCGACGAAGTCGTCCAGACCGCCCGGCGTGAGATGCGGGACGAGGATGAACCCGTCGGCGGCGTCCGCGGCGACGAACTGCGTCATGCGCGCCGCGACCGTGCGGGGGCTGCCGACGAAGGACTGCCGCCCGGACGTCTCGATGACGGTCTGCCGGATCGACAGCCCCTTCTCCTTCGACAGGGCGCGCCAACGGGCCGCCACCGCGAGGGGATCGGCGTGCGCGACCCGCCCCTGGACCAGGGTGGAACCGGGATCCGGTTCGATCTCCGGCAGGGGGCCGTCGGGGTCGTAGGAGGAGAGGTCGCGGCCCCAGACCTGTTCCAGCGCCAGCAGCGCGTTCTGCGGCGAGATCTGCAGGCGTCGGATCTCGGCCGCCCGTTCCTGGGCCTCGGCGTCGGTGTCGCCGAGCACCACGGTGACACCGGGCATGACCTTCAGCTCGTCGGCCTTGCGGCCGTACGTCGCCAGCCGCGCCTTGACGTCCGTGCAGAAGGCACGGCCGGCCTCCAGGGTGCCGTGCCGGGTGAAGACGACGTCGGCGGTGGACGCGGCGAACTCGCGGCCCTGGGGGGAGTCCCCGGCCTGGATGACGACGGGGTGCCCCTGCGGGGAGCGCGGGACGGTGAACTCGCCCTCGATGCCGAAGTGCTGACCGCGGTGCGCGAACGGACGCGGGGCCCCGTCGGGGGTCCAGCTGTCCCACAGCTCGCGGGCGGCGGCGACGAACTCGGCGGCCCTGGTGTACCGGTCGGCCCGGTCGAGGTAGCCGCCGCGCCGGAAGTTCTCCCCGGTGAAGGCGTCGGAGGAGGTGACGACGTTCCAGGCGGCGCGGCCCGCGCTGAGATGGTCCAGGGTGGCGAAGCGGCGGGCCAGCTCGAACGGCTCGTTGAAGGTGGCGTTGACGGTGGCGGCGAGCCCCAGCCGGTCCGTGACGGCCGCCAGCGCGGACAGCACGGTGAGGGACTCGGGGCGGCCGACCACGTCCAGGTCGTGGATCCGGCCGTTGTGCTCGCGCAGTCTCAGCCCCTCGGCGAGGAAGAAGAAGTCGAACCTGCCGCGTTCCGCCGTCCGGGCCAGATGCGCGAAGGAGGAGAAGTCGATCTGGCTCCCGGAACGGGGGTCCGACCAGACGGTGGTGTTGTTGACGCCCGGGAAGTGGGCGGCGAGGTGCATCTGCCGAGGTGTGGTGCTCATGCCCGGCCTCCTTCGGCGGCGTATCGGTTGGCGGGACGGGTCAGCCCGAGGTGTTCGCGCAGGGTGCCGCCGGGGTGGAAGGTGCGGAACAGGCCCCGGTGCTGGAGCAGGGACACGGTTCCGTTGACGATCCGTTCGAGGTCGCGTCCGGGGGTGATGGGGGTGAGGTGGAAGCCGTCCGCCGCACCGCCGCGGTGCCACCGGCCGATCAGTTCGGCGAGGTCGACCGGGCCGCCGCGGTAGTAGGTCCCGCCGCCCGCGAGCGGGGGGCCGCTCTCCAGCCCGGGTTCCGGGACGGTCTCGGCGTCGCCGAGGTCGACGGTGAGCGCGACCAGGAATCGGAGTGCTCCGGGGTCGCGCCCGTACGCCGCAGCCCGGCCGCGCAGTTCGGCGCGGATCGCGGCGGCGCGTTCGGGGGTGGTGGCCCGGACGAGGACGACGTCGGCGTGCCGGGCGGCGACGCGTGCGGCAGGCCCGCCCGTCCCGTCGACGACGGTGACCGGGCGCCCCTGCGGCGGCCGGGGCACGATGGCCGGGCCGCGGACCGCGAAGAACTCGCCCTCGAAGTCGATGTGGTGCAGTCTGCCGCGGTCGACGAAGCGTCCGGTGGCGACGTCCCGGATCTCGGCGTCGTCCTCCCAGCTGTCCCAGAGCCGTGCGCTCACGTCGGCGCTCTCGCCGGCCTCGCGCCACAGCTCCTCGACGGGCGCCGGCGGGCGTCGTCCGAAGAGCCGGGCCTCGGCCCCGGTGGTCGACACATCGACGTTCCAGCCCGCCCGGCCGCGGCTCACCCAGTCCAGGGTGGCCACGGCCGACGACACGTGGAACGGCTCGGTGTGCGTGGTGGTGACGGTCGGCACCAGGCCGATCCGGTCGGTGGCGGGCGCGACCCGGGACAGCACGGCGAGCGCGTCCGGGCCGGGCCGGGCGAAGGAGTCGCCGAGCGTGACGAAGTCGAGTGCGCCGCGTTCGGCGAGCCGGGCGAGGGCGGTGTAGTGCCCGGGATCGTAGCGGGGCGGACCACCGATCTCGGCGGCCAGGTGCAGCGGGGTGGTTGCGGACATCTCAGTGCCTCTCGGGGCTCGGTTCCGCCCGGTTCTCAGGGCTCGGTGTTCGGGATCGCGGGGCCTCAGGACCTCGGGATTCGGCATTCGGCGTTCGGCGTCGGGGCTCCGGGCTCCGGGCTCCGGGCACCGGGCACCGGGCTCCGGGCACCGGGCACACGCGTACTCCTCGGCATGGGCACGGCGGTGATCACAGAACCTTGGAGAGGAAGGCGCGGGTGCGCTCGTGCACCGGCCGGTCGAGCACGTCACCGGGGGCTCCCCGCTCGACGATCCGTCCCTCGTCCATGAAGACGACGGTGTCGGCGACCTCGCGGGCGAAGCCGATCTCGTGCGTGACGACGATCATCGTGGTGCCCTGTTCCGCCAAGTCCTTGATGACGTCCAGCACTTCACCGACCAGCTCGGGATCGAGCGCCGAGGTCGGCTCGTCGAAGAGCAGCAGCTTCGGTTCGAGGGCCAGCGCGCGGGCGATGGCGACCCTTTGCCGCTGCCCGCCGGAGAGCTGCTCGGGGTACGCCGCCGCCCGGTCGGCGAGCCCGACCCGGGCGAGCAGCCTCTCCCCGGTGGCGACGGCCTCCTTCCTGGTGCGGCCGAGGGCGGCCACCGGGGCCTCGATGATGTTCTCCAGCACGGTCAGGTGCGGGAAGAGGTTGAAGTTCTGGAAGACGAAGCCGATGCGGGTGCGGCGGCGCAGGACCTCGCGTTCACGCAGTTCGTACAGCTTGTCGCCGTCCCTGCGGTAGCCGACCAGGGCGCCGTCGACGCTGATCCAGCCGCGGTCGGCCCGCTCCAGGTGGTTGATGGTCCGCAGCAGCGTGGACTTGCCGGAGCCGGACGGGCCGAGAACGACGGTGACCTCACCGGCCCGCACGGTCAGGTCGATGCCGCGCAGCACTTCGAGGCCGCCGAAGCGCTTGTGGACGGAGCGGATCTCGACCATGGGTCGCGCGGATCCGGTGGCGCGGTCGGTCGTACGGCTCATCGGGAGGTCCCCTTGGCGTAGTGGCGTTCGACGTGGTGCCGGAGGACGGGGAGCGCGGCGGCCCCCGCCGACTGGCCGTGGTCCGCGGCGGGGACGCCGCCCCGCACGGTCTCCGCCGCGTGGGCGGCCCGGCGCGGTGCCGGGCCGAGGACGGCGGCGCCCGTCGCACCGATCGGGCTCATCGTGTCGAAGGAGAGGAAGGCAGGTCCGTCGTCGTGTGGTCGTGTCGACCTGTCGATGGGTGGATCGCTGGTGAGAGGCATGAGAGGTCCAGGGGTGTGAGGGCTGCCGGGGCGGGGTCGGGGGCGTGCGCGAGGCCGCGGTCAGGCGTCGCCGGGACGACCGGGACCGGCAAGAGCCCCGAGGAGGGCGAGCGCCGTGCGCGCGGTGGCGTCGTTCTGGCGGAAGGCAGTGCCCCCGGTGCGCGGCCGGGTGAACGCCCCGCCGGCGCGTGCGGTGGTGAACGGGCCGAGGGCGAAACGGCGCGGGTGCGGGCGGCCGTCGCGGCCCACGATCCGGCCGTCGTCGGGATCGACCGAGAGCAGCCCGGAGGCGGTGGCGGCGGCCCCGTCCGCGTGGAGGTCCTGGAGCAGCGGGCTGCGGCTGCGTTCGGTGGACGGGTCCGGCAACCGGGCCTCGACCAGGGCGCGGGCCGCCACCCGTTCCCCCGGCACGGTCGCGCTCCCGGCCACGAAGAGGCCCCGGCTCTCATCGGTTTCGACGGTCATTCCGGCGCCGAGGAACCGCACGACTCCGGCCCGGGAGAGCGCGAGGAGCTGCCGCAGCCGGGGGCCCGGCGGGCCGGAGGCGAGGTAGCTGAAGAAGCCGTGCCACCGGTCGCCGGTGTCGCCGAGCCGGATCAGCTGCCCGTAGGCGGAAAGCAGCCCGAGGAAGACGGCGAGGTCCGGACTGCGGGCCGGGTCGTGGCGGCGTTCCAGGTCGGCGGTGATGTGGGCGCGCAGCCCTTCCTGGAGTGCGTCGTGGGAGTCGTGGCGCACCCCGTTCAGGGGGTGGTCGAGCGCGTCGAGGTCGAGCCGGTCCGCCGGGTCGGGGACGGCGGCCGACACGAGGGCGCGCAGCTCCGGACCGCCCGGGGCGGCCGCGGCGTACTCCGCCTCGAAGCCGGGCCAGTCGCGCTCGGTCCGCTCCGGGTGGGCGGTGAAGAGCCGGTGGTAGTGGGCGTATCCGAGCTCCTTGTCGACATGGGGCCACACATCGCGCCGGAAGTCGATCGGATCCTGCGCCTTCAGCAGCGTCTCGATCAGGTCCGGTCCGAGGAAACGCGGCAGCGGCGGGCGTTCTCCCCGCCAGGGGTAGCCGATCTTGGAGCGGTAGGGGACGCCCCGGCGGGAGCCGACGTGGAGCACGGGTTCCCTGCCGGAGGGCAGGTACGCGCCGTTCTCGTACCGTCCGCCGCGGCCCTCGGTGAGCAGCACCATCAGGTCGACGAAGGCGAGTCCGAAGCCGCGGACGAGGACCGGCTCGCCCGCCGGGAGGGCGGTCAGGTCGGTGTCGGCGGTGAAGTCCGGTGGCAGGTGGACGAGGCCGTGCCGGTCCGCGAATCCCGCCAACTCGACGTGTCCGGGCTCCGGTTCGGCGTCGAGGTGGCCGATGGTGAGGACGACGAGATCGGCAAGGAGCGGCCGGTCCCGTCCCTCCAGCCAGACCCGCTGGCGCCCGTCCCGGGGTCCGGTCACGCGCACCGCCCGGTCGCGGTGCCAGTGGACGGTGACACTCTCCGGGAGTGCGGCCACGGACTGCGCGTACACCCATCGCAGGTAGACGCCCTGAAGCCGTCGGCTCGGGAAGTCCCCGGGCGTCAACTCCACTATTTCCTTCAGGAGTTCGGGGTCGAGGTGGGCGGCCTCCGGGAGTGCGGTCCGCCCGTTCCGGACGCCCGCCGCCCAGGTGTGGAGCGCGGGTCCGGGGCGTATCGGACCCTCCTGCCGGACCGTGTTGTCGGTGAACATCGTGACGTCCTCGGCCATGGAGTTCATCCAGAGCAGCGGCGACTGGTCGTGCCGCCAGATCCGTCCGCCGCCCGGCGGGTACGGGTCGACGAGGTGGATGTCCAGGGGGCGGTCCCCGTACACCTCGGGGGCGTTGGCGGCGATGCGCTCGATCAGTCCGGTGCCGCGCGGCCCAGCGCCGATGACGACGAGTACGGGTGCGCCGCTCACCGGGCGCCCGCCGTGCCGCGCGCGTAGTGCCGTTCCACGTAGTGCTGACCGATGCTCAGCAGCGAGGTGACGACGGCGTACCAGAGCGTGGCCACCAGCAGCAGGGGAATGACCTGGTAGGTGCGGTGGTACACGAGCTGCACCGAGTACAGCAGGTCCTGCACGGCGATGACGCTGACGATCGAGGTGCCCTTGAGCGTGCCGATCAGCATGTTCCCGGCGGGCGGGACGATGGAGCGCATCGCCTGCGGCAGCACGATCCGGCGGAACCTGCGCCACGGTCCGAGCCCGAGCGACTGGGCGGCCTCGATCTGTCCCCGTTCGACGGACAGGACGCCGCCGCGGACGACTTCGGCGGCGTACGCGGCCTCGTGCAGGGTGAGGCCGATGACGGCGACCGTGACGGGGCCGAGGAGGTCGACCGTGCGGATGCCGAGGATCCGGGGGTAGAGCGCGCCGATGTTGAACCAGAACAGCAGCTGGACCAGGACCGGGGTGGACCTGAAAAGCCATATGTATCCCCAACTCACCGTTCTCAGAACGGCGTTGCCAGACATTCTGAGTACGGCGAGCAGGGTGCCGAGGGCGAATCCGAGCACCATGACCAGCGCCGTCAGCCAGAGGGTGAGGCCGAGGCCGCGCAGGACCGCGGTGGTGGCGAAGTACTCGGCGACGACGTCCCACTGGAAGGCGTCGTTGCGGGCGATGGAATTCAGCGCCAGGACGAGCAGCGCAAGGACGGCAACGGCGGTCGTCCACTGGCCGGTCCGGCGCACCGGGACGATCCGGAGCCGTTCGGCGCCGTCGTTCTTCGTGGGCGGGGCGGGGAGGGTGGGAGGAAGGGTGTCTGTCTGCGCGGGCATACGAGGGCTCCGTGGATGCAGAGATCGAACACGGGGCGCGTCCTCGTCGCGGACACAACACGGACCGGGCCCCTCAGCACCGGTCCGCCTCCGAGGTAAGCGCCGTTCACCGTGCGCTGTCAAGCTTGTCCACACTGTGAGCCGTACGTCTCAGTGCGGTTGACGGGTCACCGGATGCCTGTTCCACTGGGGCCATGCATTCGCAGCAGTGGCTGGTCAAGCGCTCCCACATCGACTTCGGTCGCGTGTGGTCGTCCTCCTGTTGAGCCGACCCACTGATTCCTGCCGCGTTTCCGCCTGGCGCCGTGTGCCGCGCCCGGGCGTTGTTTCCCCGCGTGTCCTCACGTACACAACATCGCCGCACCCTCCCCTCGTGTCACCGTTCCTCCGCGCCCCGGCGCCTTCCGTCCCGTCCCGTTCCTCCGCCCCGGCCGTGATGCCACCGCGCCTCGCTCCGGCGACGGCCCCGCACGTCTGAGGTCCCTGGCGTCCGCGCCCCGGCGCGTCCGGGTGCCGTGTGCGATGCGCCCGCTCGGCCGACGACCTCTGGAGAAGCACGCCCCATGCCCCGAATCCGGCACACCGCTGCCTTCGCGCTGATCTCCCTCGCCGCTCTCGGCCTCACCGGCTGCGGGTCCGGTGACCCGGCCACCGCTCCGGCCGGTGCCGCCGGACCCGCGGCGGCCGGGGGAGAGATCCCCACCGACGACGTGGTGTCGTCGGTGCGCGAGGACAAGACCGCCGCGAAGCTGCTGCCCGCCGATGTCCGCGCCTCCGGAACGCTGACCGTCGCCACCGCCGTCGGCAACCCGCCCAGCTCCACCTACCTCCCGGACGGAAGGACGGTGGCCGGCACGGACATCGACATCGCGGACGCGGTCGCCAGGAAGCTGGGGCTGGAGCTGAAGCGCGAAGTGGCCTCCTTCGAGGCGATCCTGCCGGCCCTGGGCAGCGGCAAGTACGACGTGGGCACCGGGAACTTCGGGGTGACCGACGAGCGCCGCGGGACCATCGACTTCGTCACCTACGTCAACGACGGCCAGGGCTTCGCGGTGCGCGACGACAGCACGCTCCGGAAGGTCACCGATCTCACGCAGCTCTGCGGGCTGACCATCGGCACCGGCGCGGGCACCACCTTCGAGGTGACGCTGGAGGAGAACCGGCACCGGTGCTCCGAGACGGGCCACGAGCCGTACCGGGTGAAGACCTACAGCGACCAGGGCGCGACCTGGGGTTCGCTCCAGCAGGGCCGCAGCGATGTGGTGATGTCGACGATCAACGGGCTGCGGTACGCGGTGGAGCAGCAGCGGGGCGTGCGCTTCCTCAACGAGTTCAAGCGGCTGGACGTCGGCTTCGCGCTCAAGAAGGGCAGTCCGCTGGCGCCCGCCCTCCGGGCCGCGGTGAACGGCCTGGAGGCGGACGGCACCTATGAACGGATTCTGCGGAAGTGGGGCATCACCGCGTCGGCGATCGAGACCTCGCGGATCTCGCCGCCCGAGATCAGGTGACCCGCCCGGCCGCGGCGGGCGGAGCGGCCCGAGGGGACGGTTCGGACGGCCGGGCCGGGCGGCCGGATCCGTTGACGGCCCGGTGGCGGTCTCGTGGCGGATCCGTTGACGGCCCGGTGGCGGTCTCGTGGCGGACCCGGTGACGGCCCGCCTCAGCAACTGCAGTCGCAGTCGCAGCAGTCGCAGGACCCGCAGCAGTCACCGCAGTTGCTGCAGCAGTCGCACGCATCACAGCAGCTGCCGCAGTCGCACTGACGGCACAGTCCTTCGCGGCGCTGATGGCTCCACGGGTCGTCGAAGGTGCCGCAGCACATCTGGCAGGTGCAGGCCAGCCCCGCCCAGACCAGGCAGCCCGTGATCAGTCCGCGCCGGTCGCGCGGGGGCTCGGGCGGGGGCTGCGGCGGACCGCCGGGCCCCCCGGGCCCCGGGGCGTACGGGTTTCCGGGACTCGGGGCGTACGGGTTTCCGGGCGCCGGGCCGAAGGACCCGGCCGGCCGGGTCTCCGACGGGGTCACGAGTCCGTCCGGCGCCGTCCCGTCGGCCCGGTGCGAGCACGACGACGTGCCGAAGGCCCGGTCCACCGACTGCCGCAGCTCGTGGGCCAGCAGCACATGGGTCAGCCTGCCGTCGGTGAACTCCGCGTCGCGCAGCGCGAGCCGTATGCCGCGCAGCGCGTCGTCGCAGAGCCGTCGGGCCTCGGCCCGTGAGGTGCCGGTCGCGGTGAGCGGGTTCCAGGCTCCCGACGCGGCGTCAGCCTCCTGGTCCTCCACGGCGTCCAGCAGGTGTGCCAGGCGGCCGAAGAGCCGGCCCGCCTCCGCCAGCGGCCCCGCGTTCCGCGGCCTGCCGGCGAGTACCGCGGTGTGAGCGAAGGCGGCGGCGGTGGCGGTCTCGGTGGGTTCGGTGACCGTGAGCAGTGGTGTTCCGGGGCCCGCGAGCAGCTCGATGCCGCCCTGCCGGTCGACGGCGTCGACGAGCAGCGCCGTGTCGAAGCCGAGCGCCGCGCCGGTGCGCGCTCCCGCCCGGTCCCAGCCCGCGGCGACCCGGCGGGCGGCGGCGGCGACCGGGCGGCGCCCCAACAGGCCGTCCCGGTCGGCGACGTGGTCCCGTACCTTCGCCGAGGCCAGTACCAGGGAGACGGCGGCAGCCAGCCTCGCCCCCTCGCCGCGGGCGACGGACGCGGTCCGCATGGCACGCAGCGGGCAGGGGCCCGCGGTCCGTCGCCATCCGGTGGTGCGCTCGGACTGAGCCTCCGTCAGCACCGAGACGATCAGGCCGTCGTAGTTCGTGACGACGCGGGCGAACTGTCCGTGGTCCGAACGGAGCGCGAGACAGAGCCCGCAGAGATGGGCCATCCACTCGGTCCGCAACCCCTCGGACAGCCGATGGGCGCAGGGCCTGACGATTCCGAACACGACGATCCCCCGACGGTCGTTCACTCGTGCGCCGTGCTCGTGCGCGTGCGCGACGTGCATCGTAATCCAGCCACGCGTTCACCCGTACGTCCCCCGGGTCACTCGGACGGACCGCTGCATCAGATTTTCTTTCTTTCAGACCATCGATACGGGAGGAATGCTGACGAACCGCCACATCTTCTGCATCAGTACCGTCACGAACCCCCTGCGCGCCGACTATCCACTTGGCGCGCGATCCGCATCATGGACGACCATAGGGACACGAAAGAGATGCGGAGCATCACGGAACCGCGGTGAGAGGAGGCGTCCATGGGATCGGTGCGCAAGGCGAGTGCCTGGCTGGGCCTCGTGGAGGACAACGACGAGCGGTACTACGACGACGACGAGTACCCCGAGGTCGCACAGACCGGAACCGGTCAGGCGTGGGTGACCGACCCCCGGGTGCAGGTGGCCTCCCGGGGCGCCGAGGACACGGGCCGCCGGATCGCCACCGTCACCCCCGACAGCTTCCGGGACGCCCGGGCCGTCGGAGAGCTCTTCCGGGACGGCGTCCCGGTGATCGTCAATCTCACGGCCATGGATCCCACCGACGCCAAGCGCGTGGTGGACTTCGCCGCCGGTCTGACCTTCGGACTGCGTGGATCGATCGAACGGGTGGCCACCCGGGTCTTCCTGCTGACCCCGGCCGACACCCGGGTGGTCAGCGGCGAAGCCGCCGGCCGGCCGGCCGACGGCTTCTTCAACCAGAGCTGAGCAGGGCGCTCGCCGGACCGTTCTACCGGAACGCGTCGAGACCGGTGAGCGCCTTGCCCAGCACCAGCTGGTGCATCTCCACGGTGCCCTCGTAGGTGAGCACCGACTCCAGATTCGTCGCGTGGCGCATCACCGGGTACTCCAGCGAGATCCCGTTGGCGCCGAGGATCGTGCGCGAGGTGCGGCAGATGTCGATCGCTTCCCGCACGTTGTTGAGCTTCCCGAAACTCACCTGCTCCGGACGGAGCGTGCCCGCGTCCATCCGCCGTCCCAGATGGTGGGCGAGCAGGATGCCCTTGTGCAGTTCCACGGCCATGTCCGCGAACTTGGCCTGGGTGAGCTGGAAGCCCCCGATCGGCCGTCCGAACTGCTCCCGGGTCCGCGCGTAGTCCAGGGCCGCCCCGAAGGCCGAGCGCGCCGCGCCCATGGCCCCCCAGACGATGCCGTAGCGGGCGTGGCTCAGACAGCTGAGCGGGCCGCGCAGACCGGTGACACCGGGCAGTACGGCATCGGCCGGAAGTCGCACCTCGTCCAGGACGAGTTCGCTGGTGACCGAGGCGCGCAGGGACCACTTGTGCCGGATCTCGGGCGCCGAGAAGCCCGGGGCGTCGGTCGGCACGACGAATCCGCGAATTCCGCCGGCCGCACCGTCCTCGTCGGTCTGCGCCCAGACGACGGCCACCCCGGCGACCGAGCCGTTGGTGATCCACATCTTGCGGCCGGTGAGCACCCAGTCCCCTCCGCCGTCGCGCCGGGCGTACGTCCGCATCCCGGCGGGGTCGGACCCGTGGTCCGGCTCGGTGAGGCCGAAGCAGCCGATGATCTCGCCCGCCGCCATGCCCGGCAGCCACCGCTGCCGCTGCTCCTGCGAGCCGTAGCGGTGGATGGCGTACATGGCGAGCGACCCCTGTACGGAGACCAGCGAGCGGATGCCCGAGTCCGCCGCCTCCAGTTCGAGGCAGGCGAGCCCGTACTGGACCGCGGTGGCTCCCGCGCAGCCGTACCCCTGCAGGGACATCCCGAGGGCGCCCAGCGAACCGAGTTCGCGGGCCAGCTCGCGGATGCCGGGCAGTTCGCCCTTCTCGTACCACTCGGCGATGTGCGGCAGGACCCGGTCGGCGGCCCAGTCGCGGACGGTGTCGCGGATGGCGAGGTCCTCCGCGGCGAGCAGATCGTCGATGCCGATGGGGTCGGCGGGGTCGAAGGGCGGGAGCTTCGGGGACGGGGTGGTGGACATGAGGGCGCCTCCGGCGGCCGGCACGATGCTGGGGCCGGACGGTACGGGGACGGTGCCGCGGGGCCGGGCACGCACCCGGCCGGTCCCGCGCCCCTCCTCGGGGCCGACCGGCCCGGAACTGGCGGTGTCGGGGCGTGTGACGAAACACGCCCTGGTCATGACGTCGTGCCGACGTTACGGCTCAGCGTCCCACCCGTCCAGAGCCGGTCGCCCCGGCGGGCCGACGGCGGGCCTGCCCCGGGAGCCGGGGCAGCGCGGTGCTCGTACGGGGTGCCCGGACCGTGTCCTGGGGGGCCTCGTCGGGTCCGGTCTCCTCCGGCTCGCCGGGGGCAGGGGACGGTGACTCCGCCGCGCGCGGCAGTCGCAGCGCCGCGAGCGCCCCGAGCAGCAGCAGGGCGGCGCTCACCACCAGCGTGACGTGCAGCCCGGTGATGAAGGAGCCGCGGGCCGTGGTCCGCAGCGTTTCGCCCAGCGGGCCGCCGAGCCGGTCCGCCACCTGGTACGCCTCGCCCAGCGAGTGGGCCGCGGCCGCGCTGTCGGCGGCGGGGACGCCCTTGTCGGACAGATCCGCGAGTCCGGGGACGTAGGCGGCGTTCATGACGCTGCCGAGCAGGGCGATTCCCATGCCCGCCCCGAGCTGGTAGGAGGTCTCGCCGATCGCCGCCGCCCCGCCCGCCCGGTCCGCGGGGGCGTCGCTGAGCATGGACTCGTACGCCCCGAAGAGCGTGGTCTGGAGCCCGAAGCCGAGGGCGACGAAGGCGGCGGCCAGCAGGGCCGGGCGGTCCTGACGGCCCATCGCGGTAAGGACCAGCACCGAGGCCGCGGTGAGCACGAAGCCCGAGCCGACCATCCGGCGCGGCCCGACACGGTGCAGTGTGTACGAGCCGGTGGCGCCCGCGGCCATGGCCGCGAAGGTGAGCGGCAGCAACCGCAGTCCCGTCTCCAGCGGGCTCAGTCCGAGAACGAGCTGGAGGTACTGCACGGCTATCAGTTCCAGCCCGACCAGGGCCAGCATCGCGACGATGATGCAGCCGACCGAGGTGGAGAAGGCGGGCCGGGAGAACATCCCGATGTCGATCAGCGGGTGCGTGCGCCGTTTCTGACGCCGCGCGAAGAGGATCAGCAGCGCCGCCCCTGCGAACAGCGGAACGAAGGCGGTCGGGCTGAGCAGCCCCTCGCCCGCGCCCGCGCGCTTCACCCCGAGGACCACCCCGAGCACCCCGGCCGCGGCCATCAGCGCGCCGAGCACGTCCCACGGGCCGTCGTCACCGCCGCGGGACTCCGGCAGCAGCAGGCGGCCGACGGGCA
Source organism: Streptomyces sp. NPDC014734 (assembly GCF_043083325.1). Classification (NCBI taxonomy): domain Bacteria; kingdom Bacillati; phylum Actinomycetota; class Actinomycetes; order Kitasatosporales; family Streptomycetaceae; genus Streptomyces; species Streptomyces sp. NPDC014734. The sequence goes on from NZ_JBIBYN010000013.1 coordinate 169,084, forward strand.
GCACCAGGGCCATCAGCGGGATGTTGATCAGGAAGACCGAGCCCCACCAGAAGTGTTCGACGAGGAACCCGCCGACGACCGGCCCGGTGGCGGCCCCGACCGCGGCGACCGCGGACCAGATCCCGATCGCCACGGCCCGCTCGCGGCGGTCGGGGAAGACCTGGCGGAGGATCGACAGCGTCGCGGGCATGATCATCGCCCCGCCGATCCCGAGCAGGGCCCGGGCGGCTATCAGTACGGCGGGACTGCCCGCCAGCGCGGCCACCGCGGAGGCGATCCCGAAGAGGGCGTAACCGAGCAGCAGAACCCGGCGGCGGCCGACCCGGTCGCCGAGGGTGCCGAAGAGGATCAGCAGCGAGGCGCAGACCAGGGGGTAGGCGTCCACGATCCAGAGCAGGTCGACGGCGCTGGGCCGCAGGTCCTCGGTGAGGGCCGGCACCGCTACGTGGAGCACGGTCGCGTCGAGCGCCACGAGCAGCAGGCTGAGGCAGAGGACGACGAGGACGACCCATCGGTTGGCACCGTCGACGGCTGCGCGCAGCCGGAATCGGGCTGTGGTCGTCCCGGACATGCATGTACCTCCCAAAAGGTCCTCGCGCTCGGCAGGCCAGCCTGGGACGCGGTGGGTCCGCTTCCACTCGGGGCCCGGCATCGACGGGCGAGTGCTGCGTCAGCGTACGCGAGTTCGGAGAACCCACATGTGTCCCACCTCATACCCCCGTCGGCCGCGGAGCATGGCCCGCGCCGCGGCGCGGGACGCCACTCACCCCTCCGACCTGCGCGGACGGGCTCCGCGCCCGGCACGAAGGTACTCGGCCCGTTTCCCGGAGTGACCGCCGGGCCCACCAACCGAGCGTTCGGTGACCGGACGCATACCCTCCGTTTCCCCCTCCGGGAAGGGCCGGTCAATTCCGCACCGACGCCTTCCGCGTTTTTTCCGACTACGGCAAACACCCTTCCGAAATAAGTGCGAAATCAATAGCGCACAGGCACTCCGAAAGGCTTCTCCGGATAAGGAATTAAGGCCCGGCCGAGACATGTTCCACATCACATCGTCATCACAAAGAGACCTGATCGCCCTGGTCGCGAGCTAACTCGCTGTAACGTCGATTGGGTGCGTACCGACATCTTTGCCCGCCTGGACCGGGAGCCGGAACCGCCGAAGATAGAGCCACCGCGGATGAGCCGTCACCGCATCGCGCTCTTCGGCGGGACGTTGGCGTTCTACGCCGCCATCGTCGTCGCCGTGCTGGTCTCCTCCTGGCTGGTGGCACTGGACTGGAAGGTCATGCTCTTCCGGCCGTATCAGCAGTGGCCGGAGATCCATGCGTTCCTCGACTACTACATCGTGCTGGGCCAGCGCGGCCCGACGGCCACCATGGTCGCCTGCTGGCTGGGCTGGCGCTCGTGGCGGCAGCACACACTGCGCCCCCTGCTGACGCTCGCCGCGGCGCTGCTGCTGCTCAACGCCACGGTGGGCGCGGTCAAGATCGGTCTCGGGCGGCTCGGCCCGCACTACGCGACGCAGATCGGCTCCGCGGATCTCTTCGCCGGCGGCGATATATTCCCCTCGGGCCACACCGCCAACGCGGTCGTGACCTGGGGAATCCTCGCCTACCTGGCCACCACCCCGAGAGCCAGGCGCTACTTGTCGGCCATGTCGGCGATCGTCTCGCTCGGTGTCGGGCTCACCACCGTCTACCTCGGTACGCACTGGCTCAGCGACGTCCTGCTGGGCTGGGCCGCCGGGCTGCTGATCCTGCTGGGGCTGCCCTGGGTCGAGCCGTTGATCGCCCGGACCGAGACGTGGGTCTTCGTCCAGCGCGAGAGCCTGCGGGGACTCGGCCGTCCGGTTGCCCCCGTGCCCGTCACGATCGCGGGTCCCCGGACCGCGCCGCTGCCCCGGCCGGACGGTGTCGACGCCCCGACCGCGGACCAGGTGCTGGAGCCGGTCGCCGCGGGCGGCCCCCCGGCCCCCGCCGTGGCCACGCGGCCGCGCGGCCATCCGGTCCCGCCGCACCAGGCCCATCCCGCCCGCTCGGAGCGCAGCCCGGTCACCCCGACCGGCAGCCGTCGCCCGCCGAACGCGGAACGCACGCCGCGCGGCGGCACCGCTCCCGCCCGCCCGGTGGCGGGTGGCTGACCCGGTACGGCGGGGGCCGGTACGCACGACCGCTCCCCCGTCGCGACATGACCGAGGGCCCCGGCCTGCGCCGGGGCCCTCGGTCATGTCGCGACGGGTGCGGGACTCAGCCCACCCAGCAGCGGGTGACGACCGCGTCGGCGACCTCGAAGTTGATCCGCCCGGCACGGAACTCCATGGTGACGACCGTGCCCGGCGGCAGGGATCTGACGGTGCTCCAGCCTCGGCCGCGGGCCCGCCGTTCGGCCGCGTCGGCGGCGAGGCCGACGTACGCGCCGGGGGTGTCCTGGGGCTGAGCCGGTGGGGTCGGTAGGGGCGCCATACCCCCACCGTAGGCGGCCCTCGGCCTCGACGGAAGCCGCGTCGGCGTCCGTCGCAGGGCATCCGCACATCCCCTGCCGGTCACACTTGTGTCACAGGATCACGACACGTGTGCCGCCGCGCCCACATGTCCCGGACGCACGGTCCGCGACCCGACGGACAGTAATCGGAAATCCCGTCGGAGGACCGCGGGAAGGTGCCGTGAACGAAACCGAATACACCGGTCCGGACGGCCCCGATTTTCACATCCGATAAGCGCCGCAAATGAGCATGCCACCGGGAATTCACGCTTCCTTATGGCACCCTTATCCTTTGGTCACAAAATTCGCGTCGCGGAGCGGGGCCGAGGCCGTCCGCGTCGGGACAAACCCCGGACCGGGGAATCGGCGCCGCCGCGTCCCGGGCCGCCGACGGCGCCGCTCAGCCGACGGCCCGGGACAGCCGGTCCCGGGCCCGTACGATCGCGTCATTCAGCTCCGGCGGTTCGACCACCTCGAAGTCGAACCCCAGCATCAGGACGTGAACGACCATCACATCGAGGCTCACCGCTCCCGTGCGCAGCAGGCAGCTCCCGGCGCCCTCCGCCTCCAGCACCCCGGCGAACGGCGAGAGGTGTTCGGCCGCGCGCTCGATGTCCGTCCTCAGCCGCACCACCGCGCGGGTGGTGTAGGCGGTGGTGGAGATCCCCCGCGATACGTAGGCGGCGAGGTCCTCGGCCGGTGGGTCGCGGGGGACGAATCCCGGTCCGTGCGGCGGCCGTGGAGTGATCCGGTCCGCCCGGAAGGTCCGCCAGTCACCGCGGTCCAGGTCCCAGGCGACGAGGTACCAGCGGCGCTCGGTGCACACCAGCCGGTGCGGCTCGACGGTCCTGCGCGAGACGGAGCCGGAGTGGTCCCGGTACGCGAAGCGCAGCCGCTCGCTGTCCCGGCAGGCCCCGGCCAGTTCGGTGAGGACGCCCGGGTCGGCGGCCGACGTACCGGGAGCGCGCAGCAGCGGCACGGTGAACGTGCTGAGCGCGTTCACCCGGCGGCGGAGCCGGTCCGGCAGCACCTGCTCCAGCTTGGCCAGGGCGCCCACGGAGCTCTCCCCGATGCCTTCGACGCCGTTGCCCGCCGCGGTGCGCAGTCCGACGGCGACGGCGACGGCCTCCTCGTCGTCGAGGAGCAGCGGCGGCATCCGGGCCCCCGCACCGAGCCGGTACCCGCCACCGGTACCCGGGCTGGCGTTGACCGGGTAGCCGAGTCCGCGCAACTTGTCGACGTCGCGCCGGACCGTCCGGGGGGTCACCCCCAGTCGATCGGCGAGATCGGCTCCCGCCCATTCCCGGTGGGTCTGGAGCAGTGAGAGCAGTCGCAGCAGCCGTGCCGAGGTCTCCACCATGGCAGGAGTCTGCCAGGGGTCGCGGACGGTTCGTGTCCGCGATCGGCCCCGGCGGTCCACCGGCCCACGGGGCCGCTGCTCCGCGCGGGCCCCGGATCGCCCCGCACCCGGCGGTCTACCCGGCCGGCGGCGGACCGGGCTCGACGCGCACGCAGAGATCGTTGTCGCCCGTGTAGCAGGGGGTCGCCCGGACGCCCGCGCCGATGTCCCGGCCCGGGTAGACGAAGATGTTCCTCCGGTCCCAGACGTCGTCGAGGAGGCGGGAGACCCGCACCTCACCGGCCGGTCCGCCACGGGCCGTCCCCGGGATCAGCCAGAGCGTCCACAACTGTTCGTCCCGCACGGGCCCGTCGCCCAGTCCGTCCAGTGGAAGGGTGAAGGAGAACGAGCCCTCCTTCCCGGTGACCGGCACCCGGCGGACCCGGCCGGGGTCGCCGGGTGCCCTCGCCTCGGCCCGGGCGCCGTCGCCGAGCGGAACCCCGTACAGGGTGCCCTCGACGGTCATCGCGTCCCCGTCGAACGTCACCGTCCCGGCCTCGGCGTGCGGTGAGCGGACCCAGCAGTGCAGGGCGAGCCGGCCGTCGGCGGTCGGGTACGGGACACGGACCGCGACCCGTCCGGTCTCCGGCGCACGGTCCACGAGGTGGCGCAGGTCCCTGATCCCGGGCTCGACCGGCACCGCCGCCTCGTCGTCCTCGCCCGGCCCGCGCAGGCGTACGTCCCAGCGGCCCCCGGCCGTTTCCGCGGTGGCCGGCAGCACCGCCCGGAGCCGCCCGCCGCCGGTCTGCCCCAGCGGCAGCCGGAGCACGGCGTCGTCGCCCGTGCCCCCGCGCAGCCGGAACACCAGCTCCGGCCCCTCCCCCGCACCGTGCGGAACGGGTCCGGAGCCGGGGTCGCCGGGGTCGCCGGGGTCGCCGAGCTCGAAGACGAGGGTTCCGTCCGGGTCCGCGGTGCAGTCGGCGCGGGGGGTGTGTCGTCGCGCGGGGGCGGTCATGCGGGCTTCCTCCTGCGGATGACGTCGGCCGCCTTGTAGCGCAGGGCGTACGCCCCGTCCAGCACCGTGCCGCGGGCGCGGTGCAGTGTGGTGCGCAGGGCGCCGTGCGAGCGGTCGTGCGGGGCCCGGGAGGCGAGTTCGGTGAAGAGGCGCTCGTGACGCTCGGCGATCCGCGCCGGGTCGAACCGCTCGGACGCGGTGCGTGCGGCGCGCCCGAAGCGGTGCCGGAGCTCGTCGTCCTCGATCAGGCCGAGGAGGGCGTCGGTCACGGCCGCCGCGTCGCCGACCGGCACCAGTCGTCCGTCGGTGCCGTCCTCGATGATCTCGCGGGGGCCGTGCGGGCAGTCGGTGGCGACGACCGGCAGACCGCAGCGCATCGCCTCCACGATCGTCATGCCGAACGACTCGCGGTCCGAGGTGACCGCGGCGATCGATCCCTTGGGCCACTCGGCCTCCAGGGGGTTGACCGAGCCCATCAGGAACACGTGGTTGTGCAGGCCGAGTTCGCCGACGAGCGCGAGCAGCGCCCGGCGTTCGTTCCCGGTCGCGTCACCGGCCCCGTAGATGCGCAGCCGCCAGTCCGGGCGGACGGCGACCACGTCGGCGAACGCGCGCACGAGCAGGTCGTACCGCTTGACCTTGTGCAGCCGCCCCGCGGCGATCACCCACTTGCCGGTGCCGTCGGCGGGCGCGATCCGGGGGGCGGGCACGCTGTTGGGGATGGCCTCGATCCGTACCCCGGGCAGCTTGAGCACGGACCGGTAGGCACGGGCGTCGGCCTCGGTGACGGTGGTGATCGCGTCGAGCAACGTGTAGCGGTGCCCGATCTCGCGCCGCAGCCGGTAGCCGTGGCTGTCGAGGGTCAGGTGCTCCTGTCCGATCCGCACCGGACCGCGCCGGGCCTGCCTGCTGATCTGCACGTTGAGCCCGGGCCGGGTGCCGACGACGACGTCCGCCTCCAGGGAGCGCAGATGGGCCGCCACCCGGGCGTCGGTCAGCCTGCTGTACTGGCGGTACCTGCTGTCGCCGCGCGGGAAGACGGTCGCGGGGCGGGCGTGGTCGGCGGCGTCCCCGTCGTATGCCGGGCTCTTCTTCCGCAGGTCGACGAGGTGGCCCAGGACGACGCCCGCCGGGGCGCCCAGAGCCGGGACGTCCCGGTGCCGGAAGACGGACACGATCTCGACGTCATGGTGCTCGGCCAGCGTCTCGGCGAGGTTGAACGTCGTACGAATCGTCCCCCCGACTCCGTAGGCGTTGTGGAGCAGGAAGGAAATGTGCATGGAACGCCATGACTCCCGTTCGACTGATCAACGGCGGGCAACACTTGGCAGGACGGCACGGGCGGGCCGAAGGTTCCTCCGAACCCGTACCAGTTTCGGCCACCTCCGCGTTCACCCGCTTTCCTGATTTGTCGATGTATCAGCGCAGTGGTGCATGACCAAATGGACCACATCATCCGGCACCAATCGCTACATACTTGGCCCAACCACCCCTCGCACCGCGAGATTCACGCCTCGCGCCAGTTGGTTCGATTACGTTCCCCTTCTCGCGTGACTCCGGCCGCGGATCGCCCGTTGTCCCTTTCATGAGCCGGGAAGCACCCGGCACACGCACCGAGTTCGAGGAGCCACCCGTGCCGCGCATGCTCGACGTCAGCGAGGACGTACGTGCCGAGATCGGCGACGCCGAAGCCGACCGGCTGCTCGTCGGCGACAACGCCCCGGGCCACTACGACTGCACCTCCTGCCGCACCCCCGGCGACTCCGAGCAGGAACGCACCAGCACCGTCCTCTTCGTCGGCGGCGAGACGGCCGTTCTCGCCTTCGCCCACGCGACGTGCATCCCCTCCCAGGTCGTCCAGGTCGCGGAGGAGCAGTTGCAGGGCGCGGTGCGCAGCATCACGGCCGGCGAGGGGCGGCCGCAGGGCCGGCCGGGGAACCCGGAAGGTGTCGGTGCCGATCAGGCCGTCCTCGGCATCACCAGTGGCCTCGTGCTGATCGACGACGAGCTCCACCCGGCCCTCGTCGTCGAGCCGACCGGCGCGATCGTCCGGCCGGGCACGGACGGCAGTCAGGGCGACGAATTCCTCCGGCTCCTGCTGGAGCAGGGCTTCCAGCCGGTCCACCGGCTGGACCGGGCGCCCGCGGTCCTGCCCGGCTGGTCGATCCTGCTCGCCGTGGGCCGGCTGCACGCCGTGCTCCAGCCGGGCACCGACGGCGGGGCCCCGATCGCCTGGTGGCAGGCGCACGCGCCGCTCCAGGTGACCGAGGGCTGGCGGAACGCGGCCAACAAGTCCCGGACCGTGCTGCTCTTCGCCGCCCCGGCGGGGTCGATCGGCCAGCAGCCGCGCGAGGACCTGCTGCGGGACGCCCTGGACAAGGCGGCGGCCGACGGACTGCTGGTCGCCGCCGCGATGCCGCTGGCCGGGACCTGATCGCGTCCGCCGGGTCCCCGGGTCTGCGGCGAACAGCTATTTCTCGGCCGGGCCCGCATCCGACGGACCGTGGGGTCGTTGGCAGATACGTGCACTCATACGACTCCTCCCATCAGCGCCCGAACCCGATCCCTGCCATGCGCCCCTCGCGGGAGCCATCGGGCGGCCCGTCCCAGACCCCGATCTACGACGCGCTGTACTCCGAGTACCGGCGGTCGTTCCGGGCGCTGCCGGGTGATCGCAGTGGTGAGGAGAATCTCGGCTTCGTGGCCTTCGGCCTCGGCCTCTTCGCCGGCCGGGTCCCGCTGAGTGGCCATTCCGGGCACTCCGCCGGTCAGCCCGCAGGCTTCTCCACCGGGCTCTCCGTGCACAACGGGTCCGCCGCACACGGCGGACCGAGCGGGCACCCGGGGGCCTCCGGTTCCTGGCAGCGGGTGGGGCGGCACTCCGGGCGCGTCCGGCCTGCGGCGCTTCCGCCGGGGTCGCGCGACGCCTGAGAGCCTCTCGGGTGACCTCTGACCGGGCGGCCACGCCCTGGCACGCACGCTTCCGGCGTTGCCGGAATGACCGAGGAGCTCCGCCACTGGGCCATCCCGACGCCTTGGAACCGCACGCACCATCCCGCGTCCGCTTTCCGGCCGAAGGTCACCCGACAGACTCTGAGCCGTGCGATGCCCGAACCGCATGGCGGAGCCCCGGACCGCATCGCTCGTTCGCGAACCGGTCCGGGGCTCCGTCATGTGTTGCTCGGGGTCGCTACTTGTTGCGGCCGCGCTTCTCGCGGACCCTCACCGAGATGTGGATCGGGGTGCCCTCGAAGCCGAACTCCTCACGCAGCCGGCGCTCGACGAACCGCCGGTAGCCGTGCTCCAGGAAGCCCGAGGCGAACAGCACGAAACGCGGCGGCTTGGTGCCCGCCTGGGTGCCGAAGAGGATCCGGGGCTGCTTGCCGCCGCGGACCGGGTGCGGGTGGGCGGCCACGATCTCGCCGAGGAACGCGTTCAGCCTGCCGGTGGGGACGCGGGTCTCCCAGCCGTCGAGGGCGGTCTCGATCGCCGGGACCAGCTTCTCCATGTGACGGCCGGTGACGGCGGAGATGTTGACCCGAGGGGCCCAGGAGATCTGCGCGAGCTCCGTCTCGATCTCGCGCTCCAGGTAGTAGCGCCGCTCCTCGTCGAGGGTGTCCCACTTGTTGTACGCGATCACCAGGGCGCGCCCGGCCTCCACGGCCATGGTGATGATCCGCTGGTCCTGGACGCTGACGGACTCGCTCGCGTCGATCAGGACGACGGCGACCTCGGCCTTCTCCACGGCGGCGGCGGTACGCAGCGACGCGTAGTAGTCCGCCCCCTCCTGGAGGTGGACGCGGCGCCGGATGCCTGCCGTGTCGATGAACTTCCAGGTGACGCCACCGAGCTCGATCAGCTCGTCGACCGGGTCGCGGGTGGTGCCCGCGAGCTCGTTGACGACGACGCGCTCCTCGTTGGCCACCTTGTTCAGCAACGAGGACTTGCCGACGTTCGGACGGCCGATGAGGGCGATCCGGCGCGGGCCGCCGACCGCGGTGCCGAAGCGCTGGGCCGGGGCCTCGGGAAGCGCTTCGAGCACGGCGTCGAGGAGGTCGCCGGTGCCGCGGCCGTGCAGCGAGGAGACCGGGTGCGGCTCGCCGAGACCCAGCGACCAGAGCGCGGTGGCATCCGCCTCGCCGCTCTGCCCGTCGACCTTGTTGGCGCACAGCACGACGGGCTTCCCGGCCCGGCGCAGCAGCTTGACGACGGCCTCGTCGGTGTCGGTGGCGCCGACGGTCGAGTCGACCACGAAGACCACCGCGTCGGCGGCGTCGATGGCGTACTCGGCCTGGGCCGCGACGGAGGCGTCGATGCCCAGCACGTCCTGTTCCCAGCCGCCGGTGTCGACGACCTTGAAGCGGCGGCCCGCCCACTCGGCCTCGTAGGTGACGCGGTCGCGGGTGACGCCGGGCCGGTCCTCGACGACCGCCTCACGACGGCCGATGATCCGGTTCACCAATGTCGACTTGCCGACATTGGGGCGGCCGACGACGGCGAGGACGGGGAGCGGTCCGTGACCGGCCTCGCCGATCGCGCCCTCGACCTCCTCCGCGTCGAAGCCCTCCTCCGCGGCGAGCTCCATGAACTCCGCGTACTCGGCGTCGCCAAGCGCTCCGTGCTCGTGGTCCGAGCCCCCGGAGTGAATCTGGTCGTTCATGAAGTCCGTTCCTCTTTGCCTCATCATCGATGGGCCGCGATCGGGCGGCCCACTACTCACGTCTTGCTCGAACCGCCCCGCACTCCGGCGGGGCGGCTCTCAGCGCCCGGTGAAACGCCGGGCCTCGTCCAGGTGGGCGGTCAGCCGCGCCTGGATGCGTTCCGTCGCCTCGTCGAGCGCCCTGCGCGTCCTGCGGCCGTCCGCGGAGGCCGCCGCGAAGGCGTCACCGAAGACGACATCGACCCGACTGCGCAACGGCGGCAGTGCCGATATCAACCGTCCGCGGCGCTCGGTGCTTCCCAGGACGGCCACCGGGACGATCGGCGCCCCGCTGCGTACCGCGAAGTACGCGAGCCCGGCACGCAGGGAGGCGAAGTCGCCCTCGCCCCTGGTGCCCTCGGGGAAGATCCCGAGCGCTCCGCCGTTCTCCAGCACGCCGAGGGCGCCGGTGATGGCGGTGCGGTCGGCGGTCGTACGGTCCACCTTCAGCTGACCGATTCCGCGCAGGAACGGGTCGAGCGGACCGACGAACGCCTCCTTCTTGATCAGGAAGTGGACGGGCCGGGGCGCGGTGCCCATCAGCATCGGACCGTCGATGTTGTGCGAGTGGTTCACCGCGAGTATGACGGGTCCGGAGGCGGGAACGCGCCACGCGCCCAGGACACGGGGCTTCCACAGCCCGTACATCAGGCCGATCCCGATCCCGCGCCCGACCGCCGCGCCGCGGGGCGAGGCCGTGGTGGCTCGGGTCACTTCGCGGCCCGCTTCTCCTCGACGAGGGTGACGACACACTCGATGACCTGCTGAAGAGTCAGTTCGGTGGTGTCCACCTCGACGGCGTCGTCCGCCTTGGCCAGCGGGGAGGTCTTGCGGCCGGAGTCGGCGGCGTCCCGCTTGATCAGCGCCTCCTTGGTGGCGGCGAGGTCGGAGCCCTTGAGCTCTCCGCTGCGACGGGCCGCCCGCGCCTCCGGGGAGGCGGTGAGGAAGATCTTCAGGTCGGCTCCGGGCAGCACGGTGGTGCCGATGTCCCGGCCCTCGACCACTATGCCGCGCTCGGCGGCGGAGGCGATGGTGCGCTGCAGCTCGGTGATCCTGGTGCGCACCTCGGGGACCGCGCTGACGGCGCTGACCCGGGAGGTCACCTCCTGCGTACGGATCGGGCCGGAGGCGTCCTCGCCGTCGACGGTGATCGTGGGGGCCGCCGGGTCCGTGCCGGAGACGATGACCGGCTTGGCGGCGGCGGTCGCCACCTCCGTCGCGTCCTCGACGTCGATGCCGTTGTTCAGCATCCACCAGGTGATCGCCCGGTACTGGGCGCCGGTGTCCAGGTAGCTCAGACCGAGCTGGGCGGCGACGGCCTTGGACGTGCTCGACTTGCCGGTGCCGGAGGGGCCGTCGATGGCGACGATCACTGCGGCCGGGGCGGTCCGGGCGGCGGCGCTTGCGGTTTCCACGGTGGTGGACACCTTCCTGATGACTCGGAGTGGGCGGACGGGGCGCGGGTACCCGCACCGCACAAGGTTACCGAGTGCCGGGGCGGTCCCCGGCACCCCTGTGGACAACCGCCTCCCGGCCTACTGGCGGATCGCCCAGCCGCGCTCGCGCAGGGCCGCGGTCAGCCCGGGGGCGGCGCTCGGCTCGACCATGAGCTGGACCAGGCCCGCCTGCTGCCCGGTGGCGTGCTCGATGCGCACGTCCTCGACGTTGACCCCGGACCGGCCGGCGTCGGCGAAGATCCCGGCGAGTTCGCCCGGCCGGTCGCTGATGAGCACGGAGACCGTCTCGTACGAGGCGGGGGCCGTCCCGTGCTTGCCGGGCACCCGCACCCGGCCCGCGTTGCCGCGGCGCAGGACGTCCTCGATGCCCTCGGTGCCCTCGCGGCGCCGTTCGTCGTCGGCGGACTGCAGACCGCGCAGCGCGCGCACCGTCTCGTCCAGGTCGGCGGCGACCCCGGCCAGCACGTCGGCGACCGGTCCGGGGTTCGCGGAGAGGATCTCCAGCCACATCCGGGGATCGGAGGCGGCGATCCGCGTGACGTCCCTGATGCCCTGCCCGCAGAGGCGCACGGCGGCCTCGTCGGCCTCCTCCAGCCGGGCGGCGACCATCGACGAGATCAGCTGCGGGGTGTGGGAGACCAGGGCGACGGCCCGGTCGTGGGCGTCCGCGTCCATCACGACCGGGACGGCGCGGCAGAGCGCGACGAGTTCCAGGGCCAGGTTGAGGACCTCGGTGTCGGTGTCCCGGGTCGGGGTGAGGACCCAGGGGCGCCCCTCGAAGAGGTCGGCGGTCGCGGCGAGGGGGCCGGATCGCTCCTTGCCCGCCATGGGGTGTGTCCCGATGTACGGGGTGAGGTCGAGGCCGAGGGCCTCCAGCTCGCGGCGCGGCGCGCCCTTGACGCTGGCGACGTCGAGGTAGCCCCGCGCCACCCCGTCCCGCATGGCGGCGGCCAGCACCGGGGCCACGTGGGCGGGCGGCACGGCGACGACCGCCAGGTCGACGCGTCCCTCGGGCGCCTCGTCCGTACCGGCGCCGAGCGCGGTCGCGGTGCGGGCCGACTGCGGATCGTGATCGGCGAGGTGGACCTGGATGCCGCGGCCGGCGAGGGCGAGGGCTGCGGAGGTGCCGACGAGGCCCGTTCCGATGACGAGGGCGGTTCTCACTGGGCGATGTCCTTGCGGAGGGCGGCGGTGGCGCCGAGGTACACGTGGGCGATCTCGGACTTGGGGAGGTAGGTCTCGACATGGGCGAGAATCCGCACCACGCGGGGCATGGCCCCCGCGATGTCGAGCTCCTGGGCGCAGATCAGCGGCACGTCGACGATACCGATGCCGCGTGCCGCGGCGGCCGGGAAGTCGCTGTGCAGGTCGGGGGTGGCGGTGAACCAGATGCTGATCAGGTCGTCCGCGACGAACTCGTTGCGCCGCAGAACCTCGGTGAGCAGCGCGGCGACCCGCTCGGCCATGTGCCCCGCCTCGTCCTGTTCCAGCTGGACGGCTCCACGGACCGCTCGTACCGCCACGCCGTGCTCCTGCCTCTCGCCCACGTGATCCTTCTGCGCGACCAGCCTAAGGGCTGCCCCCTGGTGCCCGGTGGGCGCGCGGCGCCCGCCGGGGCGGCCGGCGCCGGAGAAAATCCCGGTGCAACACGTTTTCGCCCCCGTACGCTCACCGGCATGATCACTCCCGCATCCGAGGCCCTCGTGCGCGACCACACGGTGTACGCCTGCGTGATGGGTTCGCGTGCCTTCGGACTCGCCACGGAGGACAGCGACACCGACCGGCGGGGCGTCTTCCTCGCGCCGACCCCGCTGTTCTGGCGGTTCGAGAAGCCGCCGACGCATGTCGACGGGCCCGCCCGGGAGCAGTTCTCCTGGGAGCTGGAGCGCTTCTGCGAGCTGGCGCTCCGCGCCAACCCCAACGTGCTGGAGTGCCTGCACTCCCCGCTGGTGGAGCATGTCGACGAGGTGGGCCGCGAACTCCTGTCCCTGCGCGACGCGTTCCTCTCCCGGCGGGCCCACCTGACCTTCGTCCGCTATGCCTCGGGCCAGCGCCGGAAGCTGGAGAGCGACGTCCGGCGGTACGGGCGGCCGCGCTGGAAGCACGCCATGCACCTGCTGCGGCTGCTGGCCGGCGGCCGGGATCTGCTGCGCACCGGCGAGCTGGTCATCGACGTGGGCGGGGCCCGGGACGATCTGCTGGCGGTGAAACGCGGCGAGGTTCCGTGGCCGGAGATCGAACGCCGGATGGCCCGCCTCGCCGAGGAGAACGACGCGGCGGTCGTCTCCTCGCCGCTGCCGGCCGAACCGGACCGGGCACGCGTGGAGGACTTCCTGGTCCGCACCCGCCGGGCGTCCGCCCGCGCGGCCGACCCGGCGTAGCCCCGCGGGACGGTGGTGCCCCCGCAGGCGGACGGCAGGCCGGTCCGGACCGGAGATGAACCCCCCGAAGGTCCACGTCCGACGCGGGACGGCCGGCCCCGGCTTCCCCGTCTCTTCCCGCACATGGATCAGGAGTCCCAGAGCGCCCCCAGCGACAGCAGGTCGCTCCGGTACTCGATCCGCTCCGACCACTCCTTGGGCCAGGCGCCCGCGCCCATGTGCGCGCCGGCCAGCGCTCCGGTGAGGCAGCCCAGCGAGTCCGAGTCGCCACGGGTGCAGGCGGCCCGCCGGACGGCGGTGACCGGGTCGTCGGGGAAGAGCAGGAAGCAGTGCAGGGCCGTGGCGAGCGCCTCCTCCGCGGTCCATCCGTCTCCGGTCGCCTCGCAGGGGTCGGTCTCCGGGTACGGGACGAGCAGGGCGTCCTGGACACGGGCCAGCGCGTCGAGGCACTCGTCCCAGCCGCGCTCGATGTACCGCTCGGGCGAGGCGTCGCCCGCGTACCGCCAGAGGTCGCCGAGCCAGCGGGTGAGGTAGGTGCGACTGTTCTCGTACGCGTACGAGCGCAGTTGCCCGAGCAGGCCCACCGGCGCCGCGCCCTGCGCCAGCAGGTACACCGCCCGTGCCATCAGGTCGGCCGCGGCGAGCGCGGTCGGGTGTCCGTGCGTGAGGGCCGCCTGCAACTGGGCGGCGCCGGAGCGCTGTTCCTCGCTCAGCCCGGGGACCAGCCCGACCGGTGCGACCCGCATGTTGGCGCCGCAGCCCTTGGAGCCCGTCCGGCTGGCCTCCTGCCACAGCCGGTCGCTGTCGAGCAGGCGGCAGGCGGTCATGCAGGTGCGGCCCGGGGCGCGGTTGTTGTCGGGCGAGTGGTACCAGTCGACGAACTCCTCGCGCAGCGGGCGGACCAGCCGCAGCGGGGTGAGCAGCCCGCGGTCCATGGCGGTCCGCAGGCCCCGTCCCACGGCCAGCGTCATCTGGGTGTCGTCGCTGACGAAGGCAGGCCTCGGCAGTCGCATCTGCCGCCACGGCCCGCACTTGGCGAGGATCGAGGGCACGTTGTTGAACTCGGTCGGGAAGCCCAGTGCGTCGCCGAGCGCGAGCCCGGTCAGCGCGCCGGTGGCGGCCTGTTTGGTGATGGTCCTGGTCACGATCACGTGCTTCTTCCTTCCGGTCTCAGGAGTGGAGGGTGCAGAGCGGTGGCGGCGCCCGCCCGGTAGAGCGCTGCGGGCTTCCCCCGTCCGCCGGTCCGGCGCGGTGGTCCCTCCACGGCCTGGACGAAGCCGGGAGTGGTGAGGACCTTGCGCCGGAAGTTGGGCCGGTCCAGCTCGACGCCCCAGACCGTCTCGTACACCTGCTGGAGTTCCCCCAGGGTGAATTCGGACGGGCAGAACGCGGTGGCCAGACAGGTGTATTCGAGCTTGGCCCCGATTCGGTCGTGTGCGTCGGCGAGGATGCGGTCGTGGTCGAAGGCGAGTGGGCCGGCGGACCCGGCGACCGACCACCGGGCACTGGCGGCGTCGCCGCCGCCCCGGGGTTCGGGCAGGTCGGGAACGAGCGCGGCGTAGGCGACGGAGACCACCCGCATCCTCGGGTCGCGGTCCGGGGCGCTGTAGGTGCGCAGTTGTTCCAGGTGGAGGGCGCGGGCGGTGTCCTCGGTGAGTCCGGTCTCCTCGGCGAGTTCCCGGCGGGCGGCGTCCTCGGCGGACTCCCGGGGCTGGACGAAGCCGCCGGGCAGCGCCCAGTGCCCCTGGTACGGGTCCTCGCCCCGTTCGACGAGCAGGACGTTCAGCCCCGAGGCGCGGACCGTGAACACGGCGAGGTCGACCGTGACGGCGAAGGGCTCGAAGGCGTGCGGGTCGTAGCCCGCGGGGGCGTCCGGCCTCATCGCCGCTCCGGGAGGGGTGCGGCGAAGTCCCAGCCGGTGGCGAGCAGGGCGTCGACGGCGGCGACGGCGGCGGCCAGACGTTCCGGCCGGCTTCCGGAGACCTCGACGAACCGCCGCCCGGTGCGGGTGAGTTCGGCGCGGAAGCGGTCGGTCATCCAGGGGCGCAGTTCCTCGCCGTCGCGCAGTCCGTCGTCCTCGAACGCGACGCCCTCGTGGTCGGTGAGCAGCCACAGGTGGTGGGCGGCCCGGTCCGCGGTCTCCTCGACGAGGGGGTTGCGGCCGCCGACGTACCGCTCGTGCCAGACGGTGGTGGCGAAGGAGTCGGTGTCGCAGAAGAGCACCGGGGACCCGGTGCGCGCGGCCGCCTCCTCGGCGGCGTTCTGCGCCTCGGCGATCAGCGGGAAGTCCTCGGTGTCGAAGATGACGTCCTCCCATTGCGCCCCGGGGCACCGTTCGCGCAGTGCGGCAAGTTTCCGTTCGCTGAACTCCCGCCCGTACTCGTCGACGCAGCGGGTGTGCGTCCAGACCCCGCCGCGCCGCCGGTAGTGGTCGGTGAGGGCACGGGCCAGCGTGGTGGTGCCGGTGGATTCCGCGCCGAGGACGACGACCCGGCGGGTGAGCGCGGCGCGTACGGGCGGTGCGAGGAAGTCCCAGCAGCCGACCGGGTCCTTGCGGACGGCGGTGCCGGAGACCGGAAAGACCGTGCGGCCGGGGTCGACGCAGACGGATTCGGCGCCGAACCTGCGGGCCAGTTCGTCCCCGTACGACTCCGAGGTGAAGACGGCGTCCACCGGTTCGGGGACGGCGCCGGTGAAGACCGCCATGTGCGCGTCCCAGATCGCCGGGTCGTGGAGGTCCATGGGGATGTCGTCGACGGCGCCCACCACCCGCACGTCCGGGTGCGCCTCCCTCATCCAGGCCACCCGGTCGGCGAGCGGCACCGATTCGACGGAGGCGGCGCAGACCAGCACGGTGAGGCGTGCGCACCGGTCCCGGGCGGTGCGCACGAGGTGGTGGTGGCCGGCGTGCGGCGGATAGAACTTGCCGAGGACGAGGCCGTGCCCGAAGCGCCTCACGCCGCCACCTCCACCGGCCGCGCCGGCCGGCGCGCGGCGAGGTCGTGCCGCCAGTTGCGCAGTCCGATCAGGCAGAGCGTCAGAAAGCCGACGTACAGCAGGGAGGTCAGGTAGAGCTCCTTGTACGCGTACAGCGGGATGTACACCACGTCGGCGGCGATCCAGAGCCACCACGACTCGACGAGCTTGCGGCACTGCCCGTACGTGGCCGTGAGGGACAGCGCGGTCGTCAGGGCGTCCCAGAAGGGCACGGTGGAGTCGGTGGCACGGTCCAGCAGGACCGTGAGGGCGAGGGTCCCCACCGCTCCCGCCGCGAGCAGCCAGGTCCATTCGGTGCGGGTGGTGCGCCGCACCGGAAGGTCCGGTGCGCCCGGTCCACCCCCGTGGGTCCAGGTCCACCAGCCGTACGCGGCGAGGGCGATGAAGACGATCTGGAGTCCGGCGTCGGCGTACAGGCCGGACTGGGTGAACAGCAGGATGAAGAAGAGGTTGTTGGCAATACCGATCGGCCAGTTGGCGAGGTGCTGGCGGGCCACGAACCAGACGCACAACGCCCCGCTGCCGAAGCCGAGCACCTCGGTCCAGGCGACCGGGGTGCCGAGGACCGTCACCAGGGGTTGTTGCAGGGGATCGAGAACATCCGCGAGAACCACTCCCGCCTCCTTTTTTAATAGTCATTCTGACTATAAAGGAGGAACGGACATGGCAAAAGGCCCGCGGCCGGTCCCTGTCCCCCGATTTCGGGACAGGGACCGGCCGCGGGCCTCGACCGGACGGAGCCGGGGTCGCGGGGCGTCGACGGCCCGCTCGCCGTCGACGACCAGGTCGTTACAGACCGACCTCGTGCATGAGCATGCCGACCTCGGTGTTGGTGAGGCGGCGCAGCCAGCCGGACTTCTGGTCGCCCAGCGGGATCGGGCCGAAGGCCGTCCGCACCAGCCGCTCGACCGGGAAGCCCGCCTCGGCGAGCATCCGGCGGACGATGTGCTTGCGGCCCTCGTGGAGGGTCACCTCGACCAGGTAGTTCTTGCCGGTGTTCTCGACGACCCGGAAGTGGTCGGCGCGGGCGTACCCGTCCTCCAGCGGGATGCCGTCCTTGAGCCGCTTGCCGAGGTCGCGCGGGAGCGGTCCCTGGATCGCGGCCAGGTAGGTCTTCTTCACCCCGTACTTGGGGTGGGTCAGCCGGTGGGCCAGCTCGCCGTGGTTGGTGAGCAGGAGAATGCCCTCGGTCTCGGTGTCCAGCCTGCCCACGTGGAAGAGACGCGTCTCGCGGTTGTTGACGTAGTCGCCGAGGCACTGGCGGCCGTCCGGGTCCTCCATGGACGAGACGACACCGGCGGGCTTGTTCAGCGCGAAGAAGAGATACGACTGGGCGGCCACGGTCAGCCCGTCGACCTTGATCTCGTCCTTGTGCACGTCGACGCGGCGGCCCTGCTCCAGGACGATCTCGCCGTTCACCTCGACCCGGGCCTGCTCGATGAGCTCCTCGCAGGCACGGCGCGAGCCCAGCCCCGCCCTGGCCAGGACCTTCTGCAGCCGCTCGCCCTCCTGCTCGGCGCCGGGGAAGGTCTTGGGGGGCTTGACGTCGGGCTTGCCCGCGTACCGGTCCCGGTTGCGCTGCTCGATCTTGGCGTCGAGCTCACGCGGACGGGACGGGGCGCCCTGGCCGCGCCGGGCACCCGGGCCTGCGCCCCGGGCCTGCGGGGGCTTGGGACCGCCCTTGGCGCCGCCGCGGGCGGCGGCACCACGGCCCTTGCGGGGTGCGTCGCCGCTCCGCTCCCCGGAGGCGCCCACGTCGTAGCGGCGCTCCTCCGGCCGGGGCCGACGGGGGCGCTGCTCCTGCCGGCCGTCGCGACCCGCGCCGGCACCCCGGGGATTCCGGTCGCCGCCGCTCCGGCCGCCGCCGCTTCCGCTGTTCCTGCCACTGCTTCGCATCAAAATTCCGTCTTGTCGTCTGCGTGAGTATCCGGGGTGTCCGGTGCGTCCGGATCGAACGACGGCACACCCTCCGGCGTATCGGCCTCGATCGCGTCCGCCTCGGGGAGGAAGGGCGCGAGCTCCGGGAGCTCGTCCAGGCCACGCAGGCCCATCCGCTCCAGAAAGTAGTTCGTCGTCCTGTACAGGATCGCACCTGTTTCGGGTTCCGTGCCCGCCTCCTCGACCAGACCCCGCTGGAGCAGGGTCCGCATGACCCCGTCACAGTTCACTCCGCGGACGGCGGAGACCCTCGACCTGCTGACCGGCTGCCGGTACGCGACCACCGCCAGGGTCTCCAGGGCCGCCTGGGTGAGCCGTGCCTGCTGCCCGTCCAGGACGAAGTTGTCGACGGCCGCCGCGTACGCGGGACGGGTGTAGAAGCGCCAGCCCCCCGCGACCTGCCGCAGGTCGAAGCCCCGGCGCTGGACGGTGTACTCGTCGGCAAGCTCGCGCAGCGCGTCGGCGACGTCCCGGCGGGGCCGCTCCAGCACCTTGGCGAGGTGTTCCTCGGCGGCGGGCTCGTCGACGACCATGAGGACGGCCTCCAGGGCGGGCTTCAGGTCGAGGTCCGCGACGGCGGAGCCCGTGGTGTCCTGCTGCGTCATGCCTTCCCATCCTCCTGGACGTCCTGCGTCTCGGTGTCGAACTCGTCCGTCACCACGGGGTCGGCGCCCTCCGCCCCGGCCCAGCGCACCAGGAGGCCGCCGAGGGCCTCGGCCTGGTCGAGCGCGACGGCCTTCTCCCGGTACAGCTCCAGCAGGGCGAGGAACCTGGCGACGACGGTGAGGGTGTCCGGGGCGTCCTCGGTGAGCTCGCCGAAAGTGAGCTCACCCAGCTCGCGCAGCCGCGCCACCACGATGCCCGCCTGCTCCCGCACGCTGACCAGCGGCGCGTGGATGTGGTCGACGTAGACCTGCGGCACGGGCTTCGGCCTCATCGCCTTCACGGCCAGGGCCGCGAACCGCTCGGCGCCGATACCGAGGACGACCTCCGGCAGCAGCTCGGCGTGGTGCGGCTCCAGCCCCACGGTACGCGGGAAGCGCCGCCCCTCCGACGCCAGCCGGCCGTCGAAGATCTCCGCGACACGCTTGTACGCACGGTACTGGAGCAGCCGGGCGAAGAGCAGGTCCCGCGCTTCGAGCAGCGCCAGGTCGGCCTCGTCCTCCACCTCGGCGGCGGGCAGCAGCCGGGCGGCCTTCAGGTCGAGCAGGGTCGCGGCGACGACGAGGAACTCGGTGGTCCGGTCCAGGTCCCAGTCCGGCCCCCTCGCACGAATGTGCGTCATGAACTCGTCGGTGACCCTGGACAGCGCGATCTCGGTCACATCCATCTTGTGCCTGGAGATGAGCTGGAGGAGCAGGTCGAACGGTCCCTCGAAGTTCGCCAGCCGCACGGTGAACCGTCCGTCGTCGGCGGGCTCGGGGGGCGGAACGGACACCGCCGCGTCGTCGCCGGTACCGGTGCCGGCAATGGCGGCGTCGGCGGGAGCGGGCGGCGTCGGGGCCACGGGCCCTCGGGGCGCCACGGCGGGTGGCGGCGTCACGGCCGGCACGGGCTCCCCGGGTCCGGTGGACCCGCCCGCTTCGGCGGGCCGGGAACCCTCGACGCCCCCGGCAGTCACCGGCTCCGGTGTCGCCCGGCCGCCCGGACCGCGCCCCAGGGGGCGGCGGGGGGCGCGGGCGGGCTCGTCGGTCGTCGGCATGAGGGATCCAGGGGCAGCGGGTCGCGGGCGGCGGGAGCGGCCCGTACGGGCGGGACGGCCGCTGGGCCGTGTCCTCGAAACCGCCGTCTGCCGAACGACGACACTTCGAGGACGCGGCCCCGGGCGGCACTCCCCCGGCAGGCTACCGGCGCCGCACCGGTCAGCGGCCGCGCAGCCGCCGTACGAGGATGCTCGCGTCGCCCCGCGACTCCAGATCGGCGAGGACCACCGCCACCGCCTCGCGGACGATCCGCCCCCGGTCCACGGCGAGCCCGTGCTCGCCGCGCAGCACGAGGCGGGCGTGTTCGAGGTCCATCAGTTCCTCGGCCGAGACGTAGACGGTGATCTTCTCGTCGTGACGCTCCCGGCCGCTGGGCCGCCGATTGGCCCCGCGGCCTCCACCGCGCCCGCGCTGCTGCTGGGCGGCGGGGGCGGGAACCTCCTGCGCGGGAACCGGGGTGGACGCCTGCGCGGACGACCGGGCTCCGCGCCGGGAGGCCGCGGCCGGGTCGCCCTCGGCGTTCCGGCCGCGCGATCCCCCCGTGTCGGTCTCCGCCGCGGAGTGTTCCTCGCGGCCCTCGGCCGCGTCCGCCGATCCCCCGGGCCCCTCGCTCCCGGGGCCGTTCTCACCGGCGGGCCCGGGCACCCGGGCCTCGCCGTTCGCCTTGCGTCGCCGGTCCACCGGGGACGAGGCCTGGAGCCCCATCCCCCCGGTCGTACGGAACAGTTCGTCGGCTCCGGGCAGACTCACTCGGCGTGACACCGGGCGAGCACCTCCCTGGCGAGCTGGCGATAGGCGGCGGCACCGACCGAGTTGGAGGCGTACGTGGTGATCGGCTCGCCCGCGACCGTGGTCTCCGGGAAGCGCACAGTGCGTCCGATGACCGTGTGGTAGACGTGGTCGTCGAACGCCTCGACGACGCGCGCGAGGACCTCGCGGCTGTGCACCGTACGGGAGTCGTACATGGTCGCGAGGATGCCGTCGAGCTCCAGCTCGGGGTTGAGCCGCTCCTGGACCTTCTCGATGGTCTCGGTGAGCAACGCCACGCCGCGCAGCGCGAAGAACTCGCACTCCAGCGGGACTATGACCTTGTGCGCGGCCGTCAGGGCGTTCACCGTGAGCAGGCCCAGCGACGGCTGACAGTCGATCACGATGTAGTCGTAGTCGGCCATCAGCGGCTTCAGGGCGCGCTGGAGCGTCGACTCCCGGGCCACCTCGCTGACCAGCTGCACCTCGGCGGCCGACAGGTCGATGTTGCTGGGGAGCAGGTCCATGTTCGGGACCGCGGTCTTCAGCAGGACCTCGTCGGCCGACATGCCCCGCTCCATGAGCAGGTTGTAGACGGTGAGGTCGAGCTCCATCGGGTTGACGCCGAGCCCGACCGACAGGGCTCCCTGCGGGTCGAAGTCGACGAGCAGGACACGGCGCCCGTACTCCGCGAGCGCGGCACCCAGGTTGATGGTCGACGTGGTCTTGCCGACGCCGCCCTTCTGGTTGCACATCGCGATGATCTTCGCGGGGCCGTGATCGGTCAGCGGACCCGGGATCGGGAAGTAGGGCAGGGGCCGACCGGTCGGGCCGATCCGCTCGCGGCGCTGGCGGGCGGCGTCGGGCGCGAGGGTGGCCGCGTACTCCGGATCGGGCTCGTACTCGGCATCGGGGTCGTAGAAATGCCCCTGGGGCTCGTCGAAGTCGGCGAAGTGGGCGGTGTCTCGGCCACTCTCGTTGCCGGCCATGGCGTTCACGTGTAGGCCGTCCATCATCTGGGGGGCTGCTGTCGTCATGTGCTGATTGGTGGCGAAGGTGCGGACAGCGACGGAGCCGACAGCCTCCAGCCCGTGCGGGCCCCGGCCCCGTGCGGGCATCCCTGCTTGAACACCCCCGGGAGTAATTGTCGACTCATTCACAAGTCGTCTTACCTCCTTGGAAGTGACCAGGAAACTTATCGATAGGTCAGCGTGGCACCATGCCGACGATTGGCGACTCTATGGCGTGTCACCGCTTCGCAGCAACACAATCCGCCGGACCCGGCCCGATGTGTCGGCAATCGAACACCTCCCTGTCAAGGGTGCGCGGGCACCGAGGAGGACCTTTATCGGGTGCACGAATCGGTTGAAGGGTTACGTTCGAGACGAGTTGAACGGCGACCGCCCGCCGCCCGGCACGCGTCGGGCCGGACCCTGCCCGGCAAGGTCCGGCCCGACGCGTGAGGTTGACGGGAGGTGTTGACCCGTATCAGCCGAGGAGCGAGTTCAGCTCGACGTGCTCCAGGCCGTGGGCCTCGGCCACCTCGCGGTAAACGACCTTCCCGTCATGGGTGTTGAGGCCCTTGGCGAGCGCGGCGTCGCGGCGCAGCGCCTCGGCCCAGCCGCGGTTGGCGAGCTCCACGATGTACGGCAGCGTGGCGTTGGTGAGGGCGTAGGTGGAGGTGTTGGGCACCGCGCCCGGCATGTTCGCGACGCAGTAGAAGACCGAGTCGTGGACCTTGAAGGTCGGCTCGGCGTGCGTCGTCGGGTGGGAGTCCTCGAAGCAGCCGCCCTGGTCGATCGCGATGTCGACAAGTACGCTTCCGGGCTTCATCTTGGCGACGAGCTCGTTGGTGACCAGCTTCGGGGCCTTGGCGCCGGGGATGAGCACGGCACCGACGACGAGGTCGGCCTCGACGACGGCCTTCTCCAGCTCGAAGGCGTTGGAGACGACCGTCTGCACCTTGGTGCCGAAGATCTTGTCGGCCTCGCGCAGCTTGTTGATGTCCTTGTCGAGCAGCGTGACGTGGAAGCCGAGGCCGACGGCGATCTGCGTGGCGTTCCAGCCGGAGACACCGCCGCCGATGACCACGGCCCTGCCCGCCGCCGTGCCCGGGACGCCGCCCGGCAGCACGCCGCGACCGCCGGCCGAGCGCATCAGGTGGTAGGCGCCGACCTGCGGGGCCAGCCGGCCCGCCACCTCGGACATGGGGGCGAGCAGCGGGAGAGCGCGGTTCGCGGTCTCGACCGTCTCGTACGCGATGGCCGTGGTGCCCGACTCCAGGAGCGCGTCCGTGCACTCGCGGGAGGCGGCGAGGTGCAGGTAGGTGAAGAGCGTCTGGTCCTTGCGCAGGCGGTGGTACTCCTCGGCGACCGGCTCCTTGACCTTGAGCACCAGGTCGGCGGTGGCCCAGACCTCGTCGGCCGTGGGAAGGATCTGCGCCCCGGCGGCGACGTACTCCCCGTCCGTGATGGAGGAGCCGGCCCCGGCGTTCTCCTCGACGACGACCTGGTGGCCGTGGCGGACGAGCTCGTTCACACCGGCAGGCGTGATCGCCACGCGGAACTCGTTGTTCTTGACTTCGCGGGGGATGCCGACCTTCACGTCGATCACGGTCCTTGGCTCAGAGGGTTACCCGGACATGAGTACACATACCCGGATAGACACTGCGTAAATGGAGACACCGCGAACACACGCGGCAGAGCCAGTCTAATGAAGGGTTTCTCACTGTCTAGCCTTACAAAGCATTAATTTTCAGTCACTGCACTACGGATTTCGCAGGCCGGACCCTTCTCCTCCAGCAATCTGTCGGCGAGGCCCCGGTGCAGCCGGGCCGCGGCCGGGTCGCCCAGCCGTTCGAGTGTGTCGGCCAGCCGCAGCTCCAGCGCCGCCTGCAGCCGCGCGTCGCCCGCCCGCGCGGCCCGGTCGACCGCCTCCTGGCAGGTGCGCAGCGACTCGCGCGGCCGTCCCGCGTACTCCTGCACCCGGGCCGCCTCGCTCAGCGCCCGCGCCTGGGCCGGCACGTCGCCGAGCCTGCGGTACCCGGCCGCGGCGGCACGCCAGTTCCGCAGGGCCTCGCCGTACCGTCCGGCGTAGGTGTGGACGGCGCCCAGCCGCCCGTAGAGCCGTGCCTCGTCGGCCCGCTCGCCCTGGGTCAGGCGTTGCGCCAGCGCCCGCCCGTACCAGTCGGCGGCCCGCTGGTAGTCCCCCAGCTCGGCGTGGGCACCGCCTACGGATTCCATCGCGCGGCCGGTGGCGTACAGGTCCTTCGCGAGCCGTCCGGCGTCCAGCGCGGCCCGGTAGCGGGTCAGCGCCTCCCGGGTGCGCCCGGTCCCGGCGTCGAGGTCGGCGAGGTTGAGCAGGGCGGCGGCCCGTTCCCGCGGCAGGTCGCGGCGTTCGGCGACGGCCAGGACCAGGCCGTGCAGTCCGTACAGGTCGGGTGCCGCGGCCTCGGTGCCCCGGTGCACGGCGAGCGCCCGCACCAGGGCGGACACCAATCGCCTCGCCAGGGTGTCGAGTTCGCCGTCGGCCACGGCGAGCCGGGCCGATGCCAGCAGGGCCGGCCGACGGCTTCGCAGCCAGTCGGCAGCGGCGTCGGGACCGGGAAAGCGCAGGGAGCGCGGCAGCGCGGCGAGCTTGTCGCGCGCCGGGGAACCCTCGGGTTCGGTGGCCGCCCGGCAGGACTGGAGCAGCCGCACGGTCCGCTCCAGCATCCGGGCCCTGGCGAGCTGGATCTCGCCGGGCCGGTCCGTCGCCTCCAGCAACGCCCGCAGCAGCGGGACAAGACAGCCGGGCACCTCGTACCGCGACTGGTCCGCCGCGTCGCCGCGCAGCAGTCCCATGGCCACGAAGTCGTCGAGGGTCGTCCGGGCGGCGGAGACGGAGCAGCCCGCCAGCGCGGAGGCGGTGTGGGCGTCGACCAGCCCGGCGGGGGCGAGGGCGAGCAGACGCAGTATCCGGCCGGCGGCGGGCGGCAGGGAGTCGTGGACCAGCCGGAAGGCGCGGGCCAGGGGCCGGGCGCCGGCGGATCCGTCCGGGTCCTCCGGCAGCTCACGGAGCCGCTTGGTGGCGTCGGCGACCGAGGCCATGGGGTGGGCGGCGAGCCAGCCGCCCACCAGCACCAGGGCGGTGGGCAGTCCCCCGCACTCCTCGGCGAGGGTCTCCGCGGTCCGCGGGTCGACGGTGATCCGCACCTGGCCGATGGCGTCGGCGAGCAGCCGGACGGCGGAGGCCGCGTCCAGGCCGCCGAGGGTGCAGGGGCGCACGCCCGGAATGCCGGTCAGCGGGCCCCCGGAGGTGGCGACGACGAGGCAGTCGGCGTCGTCCGGGAGCAACGGGTCCACCTGTTCCGCGTCCACGGCGTCGTCGAGGAACAGCAGCGCGCGGCGTCCGTCGAGCGCCTCGCGGACCATCTCGGAAAGTTCGTCGCCGTCGGCGCCGGGCGGCCCGGCCACCCCCAGCTGGTCGAGCAGTTCGCGGGCGGTGCGCTCGGTGGGGACGGGCTCGCCCCCGGGGTCGGTGAGCCGGGCCCGGAGCGGACCGCCGGGGTGGTCGTCGGTCAGGAGCCCGATGAGTTCCTCCGCGAGGGCGGTACGTCCGGAGCCGGGACGTCCGGCGATCAGCAGGACCCGGGCGCGGGCGGCCTTGCGACCCGCCATGGTGTCCAGTCCGGCGCGCTCGATGTCGGCGCGCAGCGCCTTCAACTCACGGGCACGGCCGAAGAATCGGGGTGGGGCGGCGCCGGAGGGCTCCTCGCTTCCCGCCACCTCGGCCGGGCCGCCGGTGTCCACCGCCTGATCCGTCACGGGCCACGCTCCACTTCGCTGCACGCGGTTGCCCGCCGGGACTCCGGTCGGGGCGTTCCGAGCGTAGTTCAGGCGTCCGGGCGGTCGCCGTGGAGCGCGGCGTGGAGATCGCCTGATCGGATCAGCGTCTTTTCCGAACAGATGACTTGAGGTGACGCCATGAGAGGTGCCGTCGGCCTAGGACGTGTCTGACAATTCCGCGTGGATCGGCGGGCGTCGTCCTGTGCGGTGCGTCGCAAGGCGCCGGGAAGTCCTTGTAGCGGAGCTACCAGGGCTTTTCGGCAACGCGGCGAGGTCCCGTGCGGGGCGGCGCCCGCCCGCGTGGAATTGTCAGACACGGCCTAACCCCGCGGCACCCGGCGGAGGGGTGGCCACCGATGTCACCGTCCCGGCACGGACCGCCCGCCTCGCACGCGCTTCCGCACGACCGGACGGGCGGTCCGGCCCCGGACGGCCCCGTGGGGCCGGACCGGGGCACGCGCACCGTCCCGGCCGCGGCGGTCTCCGCGGGCCGTCAGGCCTCGAACGGACGGGCCGGCCACGGCGCCTCGGCCGGACGCAACGAGTCGACCCCGTCCCCGGCGAGCACCGCGGCGAGCGAGAGGACACCCACCACGAGGCAGTTGTTGTGCAGGTCCCCGGCGAGCACGCCCCGCACGAGCTCCCGCAACGGCACCCGGGCCACCTCCATGTCGGCCTCCTCCTCGGAGACCTCGAAACGCTCCCCGTCCGCCTCGGAGAGGTTGCGGGCGAGGAAGATCCGTACGGCTTCGTCGCAGCCGCCCGGTGTGGTGTAGACGTCGGTCAGCACCCGCCAGTTCTCGGCCTTGACGTACGCCTCCTCGTAGAGCTCGCGCTGGGCGGCGTGCAGCGGGTTCTCGCCGGGGACGTCGAGCAGTCCGGCCGGGATCTCCCAGAGTTTGTGGCGCACCGGGTGGCGGTACTGCCGCAGCACCAGGACCCGGTCCTCCTCGTCGAGGGCGAGCACGGCGACCGATCCGGGGTGGACCTGGTAGTCACGGCGCGCGACCGTGCCGTCGGGCATCACCACCTCGTCGGTGCGGACGCTGGTCTTGTTGCCGGTGAAGGGCGTCTCGGTCGCGGTGACCTGCCACTCCTCGGGGGTGTCCTGAAAACCCATCTGCGTCCTTCCACGAGAAAACCGGAAACCGGGGCACGTGTCCTCCTCGGACCCGTGCCCCGGTCAACGGTAATGCCTGCGTGGCGCCGTACTACTTGCCGGAGGCCGCGGTCTTCCCGCTCCCGGCCGCGGTGCCCGTCCTGCGCTCGACGGCCGCCTTCACCAGGCCGGCGAAGAGCGGGTGCGGGCGGGTCGGACGGGAGCGCAGCTCCGGGTGGGCCTGGGTGGCGACCAGGTACGGGTGGATCTCGCGCGGGTACTCGACGTACTCGACGAGCTTGTTGTCGGGGGAGGTGCCGGAGAAGACCAGTCCGGCCTTCTTCTCCAGCTCGGCACGGTAGGCGTTGTTGACCTCGTAGCGGTGGCGGTGACGCTCCTCCACATACGGCTGGTCGTCGTACGCCTCGCGGACCAGCGAGCCCTCGGCGAGCTTCGCCGGGTACAGGCCGAGCCGCATGGTGCCGCCCAGGTCGCCGGCGCCCTCGACGTAGGCGAGCTGCTCCTCCATCGTCGAGATGACGGGGTGCGCGGTGGCCGGGTCGAACTCGGTGGAGTTGGCGTCGGGGATCTCGGCGAGGCTGCGCGCCGCCTCGATCACGATGCACTGGAGGCCGAGGCAGAGGCCGAGCAGCGGCACCTTGTGCTCACGGGCGTACCGGATCGCGCCGATCTTGCCGTCGACACCGCGGTCGCCGAAGCCGCCGGGGACGCAGATCGCGTCGACGCCGGCCAGCTGCTCCGCGGCGCCCGCCGGGGTCTTGCAGTCGTCGGAGGCGACCCACTCGACCTTGACCCGGGCCCTGTTGGCGAAACCGCCGGCCCGGATCGCCTCGGTGACGGACAGGTAGGCGTCGGGCAGGTCGATGTACTTGCCGACGAGCGCCACGGTGACCTCGTGGTCGGGGTTGTGGACGCGGTCCAGCAGGTCGTCCCACGTGGTCCAGTCGACGTCCCGGAACGGCAGGTCGAGCTTGCGCACGACATAGGCGTCCAGGCCCTCGGTGTGCAGCACCTTCGGGATGTCGTAGATCGACTTGGCGTCCACGCAGGCCACCACGGCGGCCTCGTCGACGTCGCACATCAGCGAGATCTTGCGCTTGATCGCGGTCGGCACGTCGCGGTCGGCGCGCAGCACGATCGCGTCGGGCTGGATGCCGATGTTGCGCAGCGCGGCGACGGAGTGCTGGGTCGGCTTGGTCTTGAGCTCGCCGGAGGGGCCGATGTACGGGAGCAGCGAGATGTGCACGACGAAGACGTTGTCCCGGCCGACCTCGTGGCGGACCTGGCGGACGGTCTCCAGGAACGGCAGCGACTCGATGTCGCCGACCGTGCCGCCGACCTCGGTGATCACGACGTCGACGTCGTCGGTGGCCATGCGGCGGATGCGGTGCTTGATCTCGTTGGTGATGTGCGGGATGACCTGCACGGTGTCGCCGAGGTACTCGCCGCGCCGCTCCTTGGCGATCACCTGCGAGTAGACCTGGCCGGTGGTGACGTTGGCGGAACCGTCGAGGTCGACGTCGAGGAACCGCTCGTAGTGGCCGATGTCCAGGTCCGTCTCGGCGCCGTCGTTGGTGACGAACACCTCGCCGTGCTGGAACGGGTTCATCGTGCCCGGGTCGACGTTCAGGTACGGGTCGAGCTTCTGCATGGTGACCCGGAGACCGCGCGCCTTGAGAAGGGCGCCGAGGCTGGAGGCAGTCAGACCCTTGCCGAGGGAAGAGGCGACACCCCCGGTGACGAAGATGTGCTTGGTCGTCGTGGATGTGGGCTGCATAGCCAAAGGGGGCTCCCGTGGTCGCGATCGTGAGGGGCGTGCCGGCATTGCCGACCGGAGATTCCGGCGGTGCCGTCGCTGCGGTTCGGGGGCCTCGTCCGCTCTCGCCGACGACCACCGGTCCACGGGCTACCAGGGTATCAGCGCCGAGGAGGGCCTGCTCCCGGCCGTATCCCGCACCCGCCGCCGCACAAGATCATCCACATTCACCGCACACGATCGTCACGGGCCGCGCACGCCGCACCCGTTCGGCTCAGGCGCTTGTCAAGACCGTCGCGCAGATCACCCGGGTGCGTCGTATCCTGCTCGGACACTCGCTCCGGGCGAGGTACCGAGTCGGCGGGTTTCCCCCACAACAACCCCTTGCGACGACCTCCTGACCCGCAGTAATGCCCTACGGGGCGACAAGGCCGTTCGACTGGAGATGCACGTGGCCGGGCGCATCGAGGATTACGCACTCATCGGAGACATGCAGACCGCCGCCCTGGTCTGCCGGGACGGCACAGTGGACTGGCTGTGCCTTCCCCGCTTCGATTCTCACGCCGTTTTCGCGGGACTGCTGGGTACCGAGGAACACGGGTTCTGGCGCCTGGGGCCGGAGCGGGAGGACGGGGAACAGCCGCCGTCCGCCGACCGCCGCCGCTACCGGGGCGATTCCCTCATCCTGGAATCGGAGTGGGACACATCACGCGGAACGGTCAGAGTGACCGATTTCATGCCGCCGCGCGACGGCGCACCCCAGGTGATCCGGATCGTGGAGGGGATCAGCGGCCGGGTGCCGATGCGCTCCGAACTGCGGATGCGGTTCAGCTACGGGCGCGTCACACCGTGGGTGCACAAGGTCGACGGCCGTACGGTCGCCGTCGCCGGGCCGGACTCGGTCTGGCACGACTCCCCCGTCGACACGTACGGCGAGAACCTGACGACGTACTCCGATTTCACGGTCGCGCCGGGTGACCGGATCACGTTCACGATCAGCTGGCAGCCCTCGCACCACGAGCCGCCGGCCCTGCCCGATCCCGAGGGCTCGCTGGACGCGACCGCGGAGTTCTGGCGGGAGTGGGTGGACCAGTGCACCTACCACGGGCCCTACCGGGAGGCCGTGGTCCGTTCGCTCATCGTCCTCAAGGCCCTGACCTACGCGCCGACCGGCGGCATCGTCGCCGCGCCGACCACCTCGCTCCCCGAGGACATCGGCGGCTCCCGGAACTGGGACTACCGCTACACCTGGCTGCGCGACGCCGCGATCACCCTGTCCTCGCTGCTGCGCACCGGCTACCGCGAAGAGGCCCGCGCCTGGCGCGAGTGGCTCCTGCGGGCCGTCGCCGGGGATCCGGAGAACCTCCAGATCATGTACGGCATCGCGGGCGAGCGCGAGCTGGGCGAGGCAGAGCTGGACTGGCTGCCCGGCTATGAGAACTCCGCCCCGGTCCGGGTCGGGAACGGCGCCGCGGGCCAGCTCCAGCTCGACGTGTACGGCGAGGTCACCGAGGCGCTGCATCTCGCGCACATGACCGGTCTGACCCGCAACGACTACGCGACGGGCCTCCAGCTCAAGCTGATCGAGTACCTGGAGAAGCACTGGAACGAGCCGGACGAGGGCATCTGGGAGGTGCGCGGCCCGCGCCGTCACTTCGTCCACTCCAAGGTGATGGCCTGGGTCGCCGTCGACCGCACCATCAAGCTGATCGAGTCCGGCGACGCGGAGGGCCCGGTGGAACGCCTGCGCGAGCTGCGCGACGAGATCCACCGTGACGTCTGCGAGCGGGGCTACGACGAGGAACGCAACACGTTCACGCAGTCCTACGGCTCGCGGGAGCTCGACGCCTCCCTCCTGCTCATCCCCCAGATGGGCTTCCTGCCGCCGGACGACAAGCGCGTGATCGGCACGATCGAGGCGATCCAGCGCGAACTGTCCACCGAGGACGGTTTCGTGCTGCGCTACCCCACCCAGGGCGAGGACGCGGGTGTCGACGGCCTGGAGGGCGACGAGGGCGCGTTCCTGGCCTGCTCGTTCTGGCTGGCGGACGACCTGGCGATGATCGGCCGGGTCGACGAGGCGCGTCAGCTCTTCGAGCGTCTGCTGTCCCTGCGCAACGATCTGGGGCTGCTCGCGGAGGAGTGGGATTCCCGGCTCCAGCGCCAGGTGGGCAACTTCCCCCAGGCGTTCAGCCACGTCCCGCTGATCGACACGGCGCTGCGGCTGACGGCCAGCGGGGCGTACGTCGGCTGATCCCGGGGAGGGGCGGGCGCGCCGTGCGCGGACACGGGAGCCCGCCCCTCCCCCGGCCGGCCCCGGACCGGCACCCGAGCGCCCGCCCGGCGGAGCGCAGCCGTTTCTCCCCGGCCGCCCCTCGCGGGTCCGGGACCGGTACCGTCCTGGATGAGGACGTGTCCGACAATTCCGCGTGGATCGGCGGGCGTCGTCCTGTGCGGTGCGCCGCAAGGCGCCGGGAAGTCCTTGCAGCGGGAGCCACCAGGACTTTCCGGCAACGCGGCGAGGGCCCGTGCGGGGCGGCGCCCGCCCCGCACGGAATTGTTCGGACACGGCCCGGGGCGACCGCCCGTCGGACCCGAGTGGAAGCGCGAGGCAAGAGCCAGTGGAGACGCAAGGCGGAATCACCGTGCAGCGGGCCCTTGAGCTGCCGGGGCTGCGCGGCGGCCTCCCGGAGGTGGTGGCCGGTGCGGACCGGCTGAACCGTACGGTGCGCTGGGTGCACGCGGGCGAGGTGCCGAACATCGCGTCGCTGCTCAAGGGCGGCGAACTGCTGCTGACCACCGGCCTGGGGCTCGGCGCCCGCCCCGCCGAGCAGCGGGCATTCGTCCGCAGGCTCGCCGACCGGGGGATCGCCGCGCTGGTGGTGGAGCTCGGGCCGCGCTTCAGCAGACTCCCGGCCTCCATCGTGGACGCCGCCCGCGCGGCCAATCTGCCGCTGGTGCAGCTGCACCGCGAGGTGCCGTTCGTGACGGTGACCGAGGAGATACACACCGAGATCGTCAACGGTCACTACGCGCTGCTGCGGCAGGCCGAGGACGTGCACCGGCGGTGTACGCAGGCGCTGCTCGGCGGCGGGGGCGTGCCCCAGGTACTGGGCATCCTCGCGGACTTCACGGCCAACCCGGTCTTCCTGGAGACGGCGGACGGCCAACTGCTGTACGCGGCGGGTCCCGGCTCCGGCCCGGTCGGCGCCGATCCTCTCCAGGTGTGGGACGGCATGCGCGGCGGCCGGGCCGCCCGTGAATCGCCGCCCACCGGTTCGGTGCTGGTGGACGTCCCGGGCGGCGGTCCGGGGAGCGGTTCGGTACGGGCCAGGCTGGTGCTGCTGGCCGTGTCGGGACCGCTGGTGCCGGTGCACCGGATGGCGGCGGAGCGCGCGGCCGGGACCCTGGCCGTGGTGCTGATGCAGGCCCGGCAGGAGGAGGAGCTCGCGGCGCGCGGCCGGGGCGATTTCCTGACGGACCTCGCGGAGGGCCGGATCACTCCGGAGGACGCGCCGGCGCAGGCCCGTGTCCTGGGCTTCAAGCCGGGCGGGACTCCGCTGCTGCCGGTGGTGATGCGGCTGGCGCCCGAGCTGTCCGCCTCGGGGAACTGGGCGCTGCTGGCGCGTGCGGTGCTGGAGGAGCTCTCGTCGGTGGGGGTGCCTGTACTGCTGGGGGTACGCCCCGTGGAGGGCCGGGTTCCGGTGCTGCTGGGGCTGCGGTCCGAGTCGGAGCGCACGGCGGTCGCGGACCGGGTCGCGGCGGCTCTGCGGGCCGGGGTCGAGCGGGCCGGTCTGGAGCGGGCAGGCGCGCATCCACCGGTCGTGGTGGTGGGGGTTCCGGGCGGCTGGGCGGCCGTCGGCGCGGGGCTGCGGCACGCCGCTGAGACGGCCGCGGCGGCGCAGGGGCTCAGCGACCGGCCCTGGTACGACGCCCGGCGCCTGGACATCGATCTGCTGCTGTGGCGGCTGCGGGACCACCCCGATCTGGCGGCGTTCGTCGACCGGGCGATCGGCCCGCTGCGCGATCACGACAGGACCTCGCGCCCCCCGCTGATGCCGACGCTGGAGACCTATCTGGCCCACGCGGGCCGCAAGGCGGAGACGGCGCGCGAACTGCATCTGAACCGTCAGACCCTGTACAACCGGCTGGCCCGCATCGGTGAGTTGCTCGGCACCGATCTGGACGACCCGCAGGCGGTCCTGGCCCTGAGCCTGGCCCTGCGGGCCCGCCGCCACGCCCCCCGACCGGCGGCCGGCTCCCCTCACGACGGCCCGTGACATCGGCGAGGGCGCTCCGCGGCGCCGCGCCGGTGCGGGCGGGCGGGTCGCTCACCTCGTCCGGGACGTCGCCAACGGCTGCGTCAACTCGTCGTAGATGCTCAGCGTCTGGGCGACCGTGTCGTCCTCCGTCGGCCAGCTCGCGGCCTGCGCGAGCCCCGCGGCAGCAAGCCGTTCGCGCCGTCCCGGGTCGCCGAGCAGTCCTGCCACCGCCCGCACGAGCGCCTCGGCGTCACCGTACGGAACGAGCTCCGCCCCGTCCCCCACGAGCTCCGGCACTCCTCCGACAGCCGTGGCGACCAGGGGCACCCCGAGCCGCAGCGCCCGCTGCACCGCCACCGAGCGCGCCTCCCACCGGCTGGGCAGCACGGCGAGATCCGCGGCGACGAGCAGGTCATCGATGTCATCGCGGTCGCCGACGAGCCGGACGGGCAACTCCCCGTCCCTGATCCGGCGTTGCAGACCGGCCCGATGCCGCCCCTCCCCCGCGACGATCACCAGCGGGGCAGGGTCGCGATCCCGCCATACCTGGGCGGCGTCGAGCAGCAGATCGTACCCGTGATGCGGTACGAGGCTCCCGCACGAGACGATCAAGGGCCTGTCCAGGGCGCCGAGTTCGGCGCGCACCTTGTCCACCTCGACGGTTCCGGGCGGGCGCGGTACGGGGGCGCAGACCGGTGCGAGCCGGGCATCGCGCGCTCCTCCGAGCCGGGCCCGGTCGACCAGCTCCGACGTCGTGCCGAGCACAACTGCCGCCGCGCGGGCGGCCCTTCGCTCCATGAGGCGGAGGAACCCGCCGCGCGCGCCTTCCCCGTCGGCACGGGCGTGCCAGGTGACGACCAGGGGAACTCGGCGGCCGCCGAGCGCGAGAGCGGCACGCAGGGCGGCGTGCGGACCGTGCGCGTGGACCACGTCCGCCGCCGCGCAGGCCGAACGCAGGGCGGCGAGCGCGACGGGGTCGCTCCGCCGCGGCACGGGAGCGAAGCAGGCGCCCGCACCGGAGAAGTCGTGGGCGCGGTCCAGTTCGGCCGGGGCGCACACGGTGACGTGCACGCCCCTCGCCACCAGCCCCGCGGCGAGCGAACTCACGTGGGCGCTGCTGCCCGCGCTGCCGCCGCCCAGGACGTGGACCGTACGCAGCTGTGACACGTTGAATGGCTCCCGGGGCTCCCGAGTCGGCGGTAATGGCACCGCCAAGGATGCCAGTCCGTACGCACGTTCCGGCACCGGCGGACCGCCGTCCCGGCGCGCACCTCAGCAACCGGCCGCGGCGCACCACCCGCACGGGTGAGGAAGTGGCGTGGCATTGCCGTGTCGCCGCCCCGGCCGCCCCGGCCGCCCCTGGCGGACCTGTCAGCGGCCGGACAGCGACCGGGCGAGCCGGCTGACCCGGTCCCCGTGCACCGCGGCGGCCACGAGCCCCGCCGCATGGGCGGCGAGCCCGGCCCGGCCACGTCCCACGGCGGCGGCGACACCGAGTGCCGCGCCCAGGGCATGTGCTCCGGTGTCCCCGATCATGGTGCGCTCCGCCAGGTCGTCGGCGGCGAGCGCGGCCGCGGCGCCCATCGGCGCGGCACTGAGCCCGGCCGCGGTACCGCCCCCCGGCAGCCCCGGAACGCCGAGCGCGAGCACGGTGACGGTGGCCGCGGCGGGCCTGACGTCCACCAGATTGACGAGGTGTGCGGTTCCGGCGATCACGATGCCGGCCAGGAGCCGGTCGACGGGGTGCTTCCGGATCATCGCGCCCGCCGCGAGCCCGGCGGCCCCGATGCCGAGGAGTTTGACCGCGCCGCTGGTCACCTCGCCGTCCCGGAGCGCGCCGAGGTGGGCGCGGAACCCCCGGCGCGGGTCGTCGGCACCGGCGAAGTCGTCGTACAGGCCGCAGCCGCCCGCCGCCAGCACCGCGAGCGCCGCGGCACACCGGGTACGGGCGGGCAGCGGGAGGACGGCCGCTCCGGCCACCGCGCCGAGCGCGCAGGCCGGTCCCGCGCAGAGATCGACGGTGCGGCCCGCGTAGTTGGTCCGCCGCCCTCGTCCACGCGGCCCGGCACGCAGTGCCCGGTAGACGCCCGAGGCGACGACGGCCGCGACGGCGCCGGACACCATGGCCCCAGGACTGTCCGCTGTTCCCATGCGGACCAGACTACGCAGCGCCCCGCGGCACCGGTCCGGCGTCCGGTCCGGTGGGGCAATCACCGGACCGGCGCCGCGGCACGCGCCGCGCTACCCGTCCGCCCGCGCCGCGGCCAGCAGTTCCTCCGCGTGGGCGCGTGCCGTCTGGGAGTCCTCCTGGCCCGCGAGCATCCGGGAGAGCTCGCGCACCCGGTCCTCGCCCTCCAGGACCGTGACGCCACTGCTCGTCACCGCCCCGTCGACCGTCTTCTCGACCAGCAGCTGCCGGTCCGCGAAGGCCGCCACCTGCGGCAGGTGCGTGACGACGACGACCTGTGCGGACCTGGCCAGCTTCGCCAGCCGCCGCCCGACCTCGACGGCGGCCTTGCCGCCGACGCCCGCGTCGACCTCGTCGAAGAGGTACGTCGGCACGGGGTCGGAGCCGGCGAAGACCACCTCGACGGCGAGCATCACCCGGGACAGCTCACCCCCCGAGGCCCCCTTGGCGATCGGCCGCGGCTGGGCGCCGGGATGCGGGGCGAGCAGGAGCTCCACCTCGTCGGCGCCGGACGGCCCGCAGACCACACTGCGTCCGCCGATGTCGATTCCGGACCCTTCGTCGGACGCCTCGGTCTGCCGGATGTCGAACGAGACCCGGGCGTGCGGCATGGCGAGGGAGGCGAGCTCCTCGGTCACCGCCCCGGCGAAACGCTCCGCCGCCCCGGTCCGCGCGTCGGTCAGCGCCTGCCCCAGGCCGGAGAGCTCGGCGCGCAACGCGTCGCGCTCGGCGGTCAGTTCACCGATCCGGTCGTCGTCGCCCTCCAGCTCGGCGAGCCGGTCGGTCCCGTCCTCGGCCCAGACGAGCACGGCATCGATGTCCTCGCCGTACTTGCGGGTGAGCGCGGTGAGCGCGGCGCGCCGCTCCTCCACCGCGGCGAGCCGCAGCGGGTCGGCGTCCAACTGGTCCGCGTACCCGGCGAGTTCGCCCGCCACGTCGGACAACAGGATCGAGATCTCACCGATCCGGTCGGCGAGCTGGGCCAGTGCCGGGTCATGGGCCCGCACGGCGTCCAGCGCCCGCCCGGCGGCCGCGACCACGGTCGTCGCGTCGATGCCCTCCGGGTCCTCGGGGTTGCCCGCCAGCGCGGTGTGCGCGAGGGACGCGGCCGAGGCGAGCGCCTCGGCGTGCCCGAGGCGCTCCGCCTCGGCGGCCAGCTCATCGGCCTCACCCGCGCGCGGCTCGACCGCGGCGATCTCGCCGAGGCCGAAACGCAGCAGATCCGCCTCCTGGGCACGCTCGCGGGCCCGGGTGGTGAGCTCGTCGAGCTCGGTCAGCACGGCCCGCAGCCGCCGGTACGCGACGGTGTACGCGGCCAGCGGCCCGGCGACACCCTCGCCCGCGTACCGGTCCAGGGCCTGCCGCTGCCGGGCCGGTTTGAGCAGGCCCTGCTGGTCGGTCTGGCCGTGCACGGCGACGAGTTCGTCGGCGAGTTCGGCGAGCACTCCGACCGGTACGGATCTGCCGCCGAGATGCGCCCGGGAACGTCCCTCCGCGGAAACGGTACGGCTGATCAGCAGCGCGCCGTCGTCGAACTCGGCCCCGGCCTCCTCGGCACGTGCCGCCACGGCGTCGCCCGGGGACACCGTGATCCGTCCCTCGACGACGGCGGCCCTGGAGCCGATCCGCACCAGGGCGGGATCGGCACGCCCGCCGAGCAGCAGTCCCAGACTGGTGACGACCATGGTCTTGCCCGCGCCGGTCTCACCGGTCACCGCGGTGAAACCGGGTGACAGCTCCACCACAGCGTCGTCGATGACTCCGAGCGACCGTATCCGCATCTCCTCCAACACGGACATGACCTTACGAGGTCCGGGCCCCGATGCGCGAAGGGCCCCGCCCCCGCGGTTCACTCTCCCGTGTGCACCCGTGGGCGTGGCGGGTGACCTCCGACCGGGCGGCCGGACCCTGCCACGCGCACTTCCGGAGCGTTCCGTACCCCGCCCCGGGGAGTGTCCGCCGGTCAGTGCGGGGCGCCTCGCCACCCCGAGACGGGAAGGGCGAATTTCGCCACCAGGCGGTCGGTGAACGAGGCGTGGTGCAGCCGCGCCAGCCGTACCGGAACCGCGCCGCGCCGCACCTCGACCCGCGCGCCCGCGGGCAGCTCCACGGTCCGTCGTCCGTCGCACCACAGCACCCCGTGCGGGGCGTGCTGCTGGACCTCGACGGCCAGCACCGAGGACGGAGACGTCACCAGCGGCTTGGCGAAGAGCGCGTGGGCGCTGATCGGCACCATGAGCAGCGCCTCGACCTCCGGCCAGACGACCGGCCCGCCCGCCGAGAAGGCGTAGGCGGTCGATCCGGTCGGAGTCGCGCAGACGATCCCGTCGCAGCCGAAGCCGGTCACCGGCCGGCCGTCGATCTCCAGGACCACTTCCAGCATCCGCTCGGGCGACACCTTCTGCACGGCCGCCTCGTTGAGCGCCCAGTCGGTGTGCACGACGTCACCGTTGCTGCGCACGACGACGTCGAGGGTCATGCGTTCCTCGACCTGGTACTCCCGGGTGACGACCCGGTCGACCACCTTGTCCAGGTCGTCGCGCTCCGCCTCGGCGAGAAATCCGACCCGCCCGAGGTTGACGCCGAGCATCGGTACCCCGGAGGCGCGGGACAGTTCGGCGCCGCGCAGCAGTGTCCCGTCCCCGCCGAGGACGATCAGCAGTTCACAGCCGTCCGCGGCGCCGGGGGTGGTGTCGGTGACCGTCTCGACGGACGGCGGCAGCGGCAGATCGGGGGCCTCCATGGCGAGCACCCGCACACCGATGCCGCTGCGCAGCAGCCCCTGTACGACGAGTTCGGCGCTGCGGATCGCGGCCGGGCGGCCGGTGTGTGCCAGAAGAAAGACAGTTCGTGCCGCATTCGTCGTCAACGAGGCCCCTCCGCCACTGCACGGTCGACATCCGCGGGGTCCAGCTCAGGTGCTCCGGCCCGCAGCCACAGAAAGTACTCGACGTTTCCCGCGGGTCCGGGCAGCGGGCTCGCGGTCACCCCCCGCACGCCGAGGCCCAGTTCCCATGCCCGGCGTGCCACCTCCCGCACCGCCTGCGCCCGCAGTTCGGGGCTCCGTACCACGCCCCCGGTGCCGAGGCGTTCCTTGCCGACCTCGAACTGCGGCTTGACCATCAGGACGAGGTCCGCGTCGGGGGCGGCGCAACGTGCCAGGGCGGGCAGGACGAGGCCCAGCGGGATGAACGACAGATCCCCGACGACCAGGTCCACCGGCTTGCCGTCGATGTCTTCCGGCGTCAGCTCCCGGACGTTGGTGCGGTCCTTGACGGTGACCCGGTCGTCGGACTGCAGCGACCAGGCGAGTTGTCCGTAGCCGACGTCGACGGCGACGACATGCCCGGCCCCGGCCCGCAGGAGCACGTCGGTGAACCCGCCGGTCGACGCACCGGCGTCCAGCGCCCGCCGCCCCTCGACCTCCAGTCCGAGGGGCACGAAGGCGGCAAGGGCGCCCGCGAGCTTGTGCCCGCCGCGCGAGACGTACTCGGGGTCGCTGTCGTCCTTGGTCACGACGACGGCCGCGCTGGTCTCGACCTGGGTGGCGGGTTTGGTCGCGACGTTGCCCCCGACGGTCACCCGCCCCGCGGCGATCAGCTGGCTCGCGTGCTCGCGCGAGCGGGCGAGTTCACGGCGTACCAGTTCGGCGTCGAGGCGGCGACGTGCCACTCCTGCCACGTTCGGTTCAGCTCCTGTGGTCGTACGAAGGCATCGGTGCGGGTACCGGTGCGGGTGCGGGTGCGGCGTCCAGCGCGGTCAGCACGGAGCGCAGCCCACGGTGTACATCCTCGTACACCTCGACGTGTCCGTCCGCCGGAAGGTGGTCGGCGTCCGCGAGACGTTCCAGTCGCGCGTCGACCCCGGCGTCGCCGGTGGGGGTGCGGGTGATGCCGAGGGGCGCGGGGGCGGCGGGGCCGGGTGCGGACCCGGCGGCCCCTTCCCCGGCCTCGGCGAACGGATCCGTCGCCGCCTCGGCCGCTGCCGCCGCGGGCGCTGTTCCGGCCGCCGCTGCGGGTCCCGGCGTCGAGTCGCTCATGCGGGAAACGCTACCGCGAAGGGCTGGGGTACCGTCGATCACGATGGCGACCATGGCTGAGTGCCGCAGCGCACTCGACAGACTTTCCGGCAGTCTCGCGGGGGCGGACGGCGACGTGCGCAGCGCGGCCGCTCTCGACCGCTCGCTGAGCTGCCACATCAGGGACCTCGACATGACCTTCACCGGTCGGCTGGCGGATGGCCGGATCCAGGTCCTGGACACGGTCGACGGACCGCCGCGGGAGAAGGCCGAGATCAGACTCGCGATGACCGGGGACGACCTGGTGGCGATGGTGGACGGCGAGCTGAACTTCGCGAAGGCGTGGGGATCGGGCCGGGTCCGTCTGGAGGCCGGGTTCCGCGATCTGCTGAGGCTCAGGGCGCTGCTGTAGCGGCGCGACGCCGCACGCGGGCGGCCGGCACCACCAGGGGCGTGCCGGTCTCCGGGTCGTCGATGACCTGGCAGCGCAGCCCGAAGACCCGCTCCACCAGGTCCGCGGTGACGACATCGCCCGGCGCGCCCTCGGCGATCACCTCGCCGTCCCTCATGGCGATGAGGTGGGTGGCGTACCGGGCGGCGTGGTTCAGGTCGTGCAGAACGGCCACCAGCGTGCGCCCCTGCGTCTCGTGCAGTTCCGCGCAGAGGTCGAGGACATCGATCTGATGCTGGATGTCGAGGTACGTCGTCGGCTCGTCGAGGAGCAGCAGCGGTGTCTGCTGCGCCAGCGCCATGGCGATCCACACCCGCTGCCGCTGCCCGCCGGACAATTCGTCGACATGGCGATCCGCGAGCGCTTCGACGCCGGTGGCCGCCATCGATTCCTCGACAATGCGCTCGTCCTCGGGCGACCACTGGCGCAGCAGCCCCTGGTGCGGGTACCGGCCGCGTCCTACGAGATCGGCGACAGTGATGCCGTCCGGTGCTGTGGAGGACTGCGGCAGCAGCCCCAGGGTCCTGGCGACCTTCTTCGCCGGCATGCCGTGGATCGCCCGCCCGTCGAGCAGCACCTGCCCGCCGGACGGCTTCAGCGTCCGGGAGAGCGCGCGCAGCAGGGTCGACTTGCCGCAGGCGTTGGGGCCCACGATCACCGTGAACGAGTTGTCGGGTATCTCGACCGAGAGATTCTCCGCGATGACCCGCTGGTCGTAGCCGAGGGTCACCGAATCCGCGGTGAGGCGCTGCATGGGGTACTCCCGGAGTCGGCGGTGATCGGGTGGGACGGCCGGATGCCGCGGCGACGGCCGGAGCCGGCCCCGGCCGCCTCACGGATCGGCCGGCCCGAACGGGCACACCGCGGCACAGTGACACCGGGCCGGGCGACACCGGACAGAACAAAGTTAGGTTAGCCTACCCTTTTTGCCACTGAATCTCCGGGGAGTCGTCCACTACAGCCCGAGCCGGGCGATCGCCTTTCCCGCGTCCAGTCCGCACGTGCCGTCCCCCGCGTTCGACCAGGCAGCACCGCAGAGCGCCCGGAGCCCGTCGAGCGCGTCTCCGTCCCCCTCCAGCACCAGCCGGCCGCCACGCGCCGAGGCGTTCCAGCCCCCGCAGGCGAACCGGTCCGCGGCCCGTGTCACCTCGGGCTGCCCGGTCAGCAGCCCCCGCAGGTCGGCGTCGACATAGGTCGGCCGGTGCTCGGGCGCGGCGGCCAGCAGCCGGGCCGCGTCCGTCACCCCGGTGAGCACCAGCAGCGAGTCCACGTCTCCGTTGAACGCGCCCTCGATGTCCGTGTCCAGCCGGTCCCCGACGACCAACGGCCGCTCGGCCCCCGTCCGCAGCACCGTCTCCCGGTGCATCGGCGGCAGCGGCTTCCCCGCCACCTGCGGCTCCGCCCCGGTCGCGATGCGTACGACCTCCACCGCCGCGCCGTTGCCCGGCGCGATCCCGCGGGCGCTCGGAATCGTCAGGTCGGTGTTGGACGCGAACCACGGCACCCCGCGCGCGATCGCGTACGCGGCCTCCGCGAACCGCCCCCACGCCATGTCGGGCCCGCCGTATCCCTGCGCCACCGCTGCCGGTTCGTCGTCCGCCGACTCCACCGGTACCAGACCCCGTTCCCGCAGCGCGACACGCAGCCCCTCGCCGCCCACCACCAGTACGCGCGCACCGGAGGGCAGTTGATCCGCCATCAACCGGGCCACCGCCTGTGCGGAGGTGATCACATCGGCCGGTTCGGCCGGGATTCCGAGTCCGGTCAGGTGCTCGGCGACCGCGGCCGGAGTACGCAGGGCGTTGTTCGTCACGTACGCGAGGTGCATCCCACCGGCCCTCGCCGCGCCCAGGGAGTCGACGGCGTGAGCGATGGCGTGACCGCCCGCGTACACCACCCCGTCGAGATCCAGCAGCGCCGTGTCGTACGCCTCGCGCAGCACGGTGCCGCTGCCGCTCGGCCTGGTCCTGCTCGCCTGACTCATTCTGTGCGCTCCTCGATCCATGATTCTGTCCCGATCATCGCGTATCCCCGCCGCGCACATACGATGCAGGGATGAACACACCAGGGTCGGCCGGCCGGGGACT
This sequence comes from Streptomyces sp. NPDC014734, assembly GCF_043083325.1. NCBI lineage: Bacteria > Bacillati > Actinomycetota > Actinomycetes > Kitasatosporales > Streptomycetaceae > Streptomyces > Streptomyces sp. NPDC014734. The sequence continues at coordinate 210,552 of NZ_JBIBYN010000013.1, forward strand.
GCGTCTGGTCCCGTTCCGCGGGCTGCGCTACGTCCCCGAGCGGGTCGGCAGCCTCGCCGCGGTGACGTCACCGCCGTACGACGTCGTCGTGCGCCCCGACGGGCTGCACCACCTGGAGTCGGCGGACCCGCACAACATCGTCCGGCTGATCCTGCCCCAGGCCGACACTGCCGCGGCCCGTCACAAACAGGCCGCCGAGACCCTGAACCACTGGCTGGCCGAGGGCGTCCTCGCCCCCGATCCCGAGCCCATGCTCTACGTCTACGAGCAGCGGAACGACGAGATCCTGCAACGTGGCGTCATCGGCGCGCTGGAGCTCTCCTCCCCCGCCGACGGCATCGTGCTGCCGCACGAGGACGTGATGACACACGTCGTCGAGGACCGGGCCGATCTCATGCGCAGCACCGCGGCCCACCTCGAACCGCTGCTGCTCACCTATCGCGGCGACGGCACCGCCTCGGGTGCCACCGCCGTCGTCGAGCGCACCGTCGACCGCCCGCCCCTTCTCGCCACGACCACCGAGGACGGCTTCCACCACCGGCTCTGGGCGGTCACCGATCCGGCCGAGCGTTCCGAGATCGAGGCGGGTCTCACCCACCACCAGGCTCTGATCGCCGACGGCCATCACCGCTGGGCCACCTACCTGCGCCTCCAACGGGAGCAAACCGCACCGGGCCCCTGGGACTTCGGCCTGGTCCTGCTCGTCGACACGGCCCGCTACCCGCTCCGGGTCCGCGCCATCCATCGGCTGCTGCACCGCCTCCCCGTCGCCGGCGCGCTCGACGCGCTGAACGGTCTCTTCCGCGTCCGCGCCATCGACGGCCCGCTCCCCGGGGCCCTGGACGCGCTCGCCGAGGCGACGGCCGAGGGCAATGCCTTCCTGCTCGCGGGCGACGGCGGCTTCCATCTCGTCGACCGCCCCGACTCCGCCCTGTTGCACGACGCGGTCCCCACCGACCGCCCGGCCTCCTGGCAGTCCCTCGACGCCACGGTCCTGCACGCGGCTCTCCTGGACCGGGTCTGGCGCATCCCGGACGCCCCGGAACACATCGCGTACATCCACGACGCCGCGGCCGCGGTGGAACAGGCCGAACGTCACGACGCGACGGCGGTCCTGATGCATCCGGTACGCGAGGAGGTCGTCCGCGGTCTCGCCCGGCAGGGTGTCACCATGCCCCGCAAGTCGACCTCCTTCGGCCCCAAACCTGCCTCCGGGCTGGTGCTGCGAAGCCTCGCCCTCGACTGACCGGCGGCACGAAACGCGAAAGAGGGGCGGCACCCGCTACGGAGTGCCGCCCCTCTTTCCTTCATGTACTACGCCTCGGACGGCCGGTCCTCACCCGTGTCCTCGCGCGTTTCCTCACCCGTGTCCTCGCGCTCGGTCCGGGCGGCGCGCTCGTCGTCGGCCGTTCCCTCGTCGCTCTCGTCCTCGACGAAGGCGTCCACGAACTCGACCCCGTCCAGCTCCGCGAGCCGGTCCGACGCGTCCGTGACGCCGTCCTTGTCGGCCTCCAGGGCCTTGCCGAACCACTCGCGCGCCTCGTCCTCGCGCCCTGCCGCCAGCAATGCGTCGGCGTACGCGTACCGCAGTCGCGGCGTCCACGCGTGCACGGCGTTCGAGGCGAGCTCGGAACTCTGCAGCGTGACGATGGCGGCATCGAGCTGCCCCATGTCCCGCCGAGCCCCCGCGGCCACCAGGCGCATTTCGACCTGCCCGGCCTTGTCCAGCTTCCGCACCTCGGCCTCGCCGGCCATCGCCAACGCCCGTTCGGGCCTGCCGAGTCCGCGCTCGCAGTCGGCCATGACGGGCCACAGTTCGACGGAACCGGTCATCCGCTTGGCCGCCCGGAACTCCGCGAGGGCCTCCGAGTACTTCTGCGTCGCGTACGCGGCGAATCCGGCCGCCTCACGCACGGCGGCGACTCGCGAGGCCAGTCGCAGAGCGATCCTGGAGTACGCGTATGCCTGCTCCGGGTCCTCATCGATCAGGCGAGCCACCATCACGAGGTTCCTGGCCACGTCCTCGGCCAGGGTCTTCGGCAGGCTCATCAGCTCCTGCCGCACCTCCTTGTCGATCTCGTCACCGGTGACGTCCTCGGGAATGGGAAGCCGCTTGATGGGCTCGCGGTCACGGTCGTCACGGCGCCCGAACCCACCCCTGTCGTCGCGCCCGCGATAGCCGCCGCGGTCGTCACGCTGCCCGCGATAGCCACCACCGCCACGACGGTCGTCGTCCCGACGCGGACCACGGAACCCACCACGGTCATCGTCACGACGCGGACCGCGGTCATCATCGCGACGCGGGCCACGGAACCCGCCACGGTCGTCGTCACGACGCGGACCACGGTCCCGGTCACGGTCATCCCGACGGAACCCGCCACCACGACCGTCCTCACGACGGTCATCACGACGGAAACCACCCTGCCGGTCGTCCCGAAC
>NZ_JBIBYN010000013.1:213087-214316 GCF_043083325.1 Streptomyces sp. NPDC014734
CGGTCGTCACCACCACGACGGTCGTCCTCACGACGCGGCCCACGAGGCCGCTCATCACGACGCTCGAATCCACCCCCCGAACGCCCACCACGGTCATCGTCCCGACGCGGACCACGGAACCCACCACGGTCGTCATCGCGACGCGGACCGCGGTCGTCATCGCGACGCGGGCCACGGAACCCACCACGGTCATCGTCACGACGCGGGCCACGGTCCCGGTCACGGTCATCCCGACGGAACCCGCCACCACGACCGTCCTCACGACGGTCATCACGACGGAAACCACCCTGCCGGTCGTCCCGACGATCATCACGCCGGAACCCACCACCCCGACGGTCGTCACCACCACGACGGTCGTCCTCACGACGCGGCCCACGAGGCCGCTCATCACGACGCTCGAATCCACCCCCCGAACGCCCACCACGGTCGTCGTCCCGACGCGGACCACGGTCGTCGTCCCGACGCGGGCCACGGAACCCGCCACGGTCATCGTCACGACGCGGACCACGGTCCCGGTCACGGTCATCCCGACGGAACCCGCCACCACGACCGTCCTCACGACGCGGTCCGCGATCACGGTCCCGGTCGTCCCGACGGAACCCGCCGCCGCTGGGTCGGCTGTCGTCCCGACGGTAGCCGCCACGTTCGTTGTCCCGGCCACCGTCACGGCGAGGGCCACCGAAACGGTCATCACGGCGGCTTCCGAAACCGCCTCGGTCACCACCGTCCCGGCGACGCGGCTCGCGCCCCGAACGATCGTCGGGAGTGTTGGTGGACATCGGCGTGACTCCTGTCATCGGGTGTTACAAGACATTCTCGCGCAGCCGGACCTCCGACGCGCTACGACAAAACAAAAAGGACCCTTGGTCCCAGCGTGAACGCTGGGACCAAGGGTCCTTGAAAGATTGTTCGGCGGCGACCTACTCTCCCACAGGGTCCCCCCTGCAGTACCATCGGCGCTGAAAGGCTTAGCTTCCGGGTTCGGAATGTAACCGGGCGTTTCCCTAACGCAATGACCACCGAAACACTATCGGGCCAACCCGCAAAGCGGGATATCGGCTCTTAGCGAACAAGCACACTCTTCAATTAAGTAGTGAAACTGTTCAACCGGTGCGACTGTTCGCAGCCCGGGAACAACACAGTGGACGCGAGCAACTGAGGACAAGCCCTCGGCCTATTAGTACCAGTCAGCTCCACCCGTTACCAGGCTTCCACATCCGGCCTATCAA
>NZ_JBIBYN010000014.1:0-148822 GCF_043083325.1 Streptomyces sp. NPDC014734
GCCGGCTGGGTCGTGGACGTTCGGCGCGGCTGGGGGGTGTTCCCCGGGGGGGGGCGGGGGGGGGGCGCGGGGGGCGCGCGGCGGGGGGGGGGGGGGGGCCCGGGGGGGGGGCCCCCCCCCCCCGCCCATCATGTCCGTACGCCCGGACCGTGACCTCGGACGGCACCGGGTGCGGTCCGCCGCCCGCCACCCGCCGCCCGCTGCCCCACGAGGGGCGCGCACATCGACCCGCTACGGGTCAGAACTTCACGTCGGAGCAGGCGTAGAACGCGTTCGCCGTGTCGGCGACGTTCCAGACGCTCAGGATGATGTGCTTGCCGGTCTTCTGGGTGGGGATGGTGCCCTGCTGAGTCAGGGTCGCCGGGGGCTGCTTGCCGCCGTAGGGCACCGTCATGAAGGGCTGCGGCTCCAGGTCGGCCCTGGTGAGCGGCTTGGTGGAGTCCCAGCCGTCCTTGGTGATGTAGTAACGGAAGTCGGAGGTCGCGTGGCGGGCGGTGAACTGCCAGCGGAAGCTGAAGCCCTGACCGGCCGTCACATTGGTGGCGGGCCAGTTGCCGCCGCGCGGGTCGTCGAGCTGGGCGAACTCGCCGTGACCACCGGAGCAGATCTTGCCGTCGGCGGGGCCCGCCGCCGGGAAGCCCTTCGGGCCCTCGACACTCTGCGGCTCCCACTGGATGTTGCCGCATCCCGTCACCGTGCCGTTGGCACAGAGCTTCTGACGGCTGATCGGGTTGTCGGTGTAGCCGTGGCTGCTGGCGCTGCTCGTCGCGAACATCGAGACGCCGGCGATCGCCAGGCCGACTACGGCCGCACTTGCCCTTTTACGCATTGCTGTCGCTCCTCAAGAACGGGGGGAGGTTCCATGAGCCTGCTGCGCGCGTACTGCGGTCTAGACCAAGGTCTAGATTATTGACGGGAAATGAACATGTCCAGACCAATGAGAGTTCGATTCCGCTCCCCCCACTCGTGGCCCCCGGAACCCGTCAGGCTCCCTCCCCGCCGCCGCGACCCGTGTAGAACGCCACCGTCAAGTCCTTGACCAGCGCCTTTCGTTCATAGTCGTCGAGTTCCACAATGCCCCGTTCGGTCAACCGGTTGACCGTGTCGTCCACCGCGTCAACCACCGAAGTCAGGACACTGTCACGGTGCTTGGCGTCGATGGCGGCGATCCGACGGCGCTGCATGGCCGCGGCGACCTCCGGCGCGTACTCGATCCCGGTCGGCTGCGCCGAGTACACCTCGATGCCGACGGGCACGCAGTCCGCCTTCAGCATCCGGGTCAGCGCGTCCCCGACGGCCTCCGCGTTGCGCAGGGTGTGCGTGTCCTCGTGGAAGGCGTCGGCGGGCAGTTGCGAGAGAACCCGGGCCATCGCCGCCTCGACCTGCTCGCGCAGGTACGTCTCGTGGTCCGCGACCCCGAGCACCGCCCGCGCGGTGTCCTCGATCCGCCACACCACGAGAACGACGACACGCAGTGCCGTGCCGTTGGCATCGACGGCGGGGAGCGGCTCGCTGCGCCAGTGCCGCAGGCGTACGTCGACCCGGCGGCGCAGCAGCAACGGGCTGATCCACATGAGGCCGGTCCGCCGCACGGTCCCCCGGTACTCGCCGAAGAGGGTAAGCACCCAGGCGTACCCGACACGTCCGCGGCTCAGTCCGCCCAGCGCGAAGAGCACCAGCGTCGCGAGCACGGCCAGTGCCGCCCAGGCGACGGGGCCGACGCCCTCGTAGGGCCGCGAGCCGATGCCGAGCAGGGTGAGCACGGGGACGGGGAACGCCCCGATCCACCAGAGGACGGCCCCGGAGGCGGCCGATCCGGTCAGCCCGGTGAACAGCGCAGCCCAGCCGGGCAGCGCGGGCCCCGAGCGCTCGGCGAGCCGCGGGTCGCCGAGCGGCGCCGGTCGGGTGGGGGGCCGCACCTGCGACCCTCTCGGTACGGGCGGTCGCCGCGTCCCCGCCTCGGTCCCCGGCCCACGACCGCCCCGTCGCAGCCCGTCTCCGGGAAACGTCGCGGTGTCGGCGCCCCCGGAGTCCTCACGGAAGAGCAGGTGCACGGGGATGGACGCGGCTCCCCCGCGGCCGATGACCATGCGCCGCCCACCGGCTCCCGCCGCAGGGATGCCGGTCCGCCCGACGCCGCCGCTACCGGGCCGATCGGCAGGGATGCCGGTCCGCCCGACACCGCCGGGCCCTTCGGCAGGGATACCGGTGCGCCCGACGCCGCCGGGCCCTTCGGTACCGCCGGGGCCCCGGCCGATGGTGCCGCGACGCCGGGAGGGGGACGGCAGCGGCGACGACGGCAGCGGGATCGTCGACGGGTGCGGGAGGTCGGCAGCGTGCCCCGTGCGGTGACCGACCGCGGCGGGCACCGGCGTGCCCGGCACGAACGCGGCGTCCGTCGCAGGCCCCCCGACGGGCGCCCCGTCCGCCGCGCGGGCCCGGCCGGGCGGGGCGCCGCCGACCGGGACCGACACGGAGGTCGCGCCGAGTGCGGTGCCCGTGTCCTCGCCCGGGACCAGGTCCAGTACGAGATCGACCACGGCGTCCGGCCCGCCGTCCTGCCTCCCGTCCTGCCTCCCGTTACGACCGTCGTCCGGCCCGCCGTCATGCCTTCCGTCATGACCGTCGACCTGTCCGCTCTCCACTCCCGGCACCGGGTTCCGGTCCGGGCCGAAGCCACCGCCGCTCCCCTCGTTCCGGTTCGCGCCCCGTCCGTCCGCCGGAGTCCCGTCCGCCGGGGTCCCGTCCCGCATCCGCGCCATCTCCCGTTCTCTCCCGCCCCTCTCGCATTCCGGCGTTCCGGAACTGTCCGGCACCGTGGAACCCATTCCCGCCTCCGTCATGTCCGTCTCCTCACGCGAAGAGCCGCCGCCAGGTCTCCGGCCCCGGGTATCCGTCGGCCGACGCGCCCCGCCAGCCCTGGGCCCGCTGGAAGGCCTCGACGTTGCGCCGGTCCGCCTCGGTCCACCGGGGCCCCGGGCCCGACAGGTAGTACGCGCCGTACCCCTTCTTCACCAACTGCCTGCCGAGCCGCTCGACATGGCTGTTGGACTGACCGGGCCGGAAAAGCCCCCGCCCGGGGAACTCCGAATTCGAGTTCGACCCGCCGTTGCCCCCGCCGGCGCCCGCGGCGGAGATGTCGCGGCCGGTACCGCCGGTCAGGAGGCGCCAGGTGTCGGGCCCCGGGATGCCGTCCGCCTCCTTCCCCTTCCAGCCCTGGGCCTTCTGGAACGCCTGGGTGGCCTTCCGGTCCGCGTCGCCCCAGACCGGGCCCGGCCCCACCGTGTAGAAGCTCCTGCCACCCCGTTCCACGAGCATCTGTCCGAGCCGGGTGACATGCGCGTTGTCGGCTCCGGAGCCGAACTTCGAGGCACCCGGGAACGCCGTCGACGAACCGCTGCCGCCACTGCCACCGCTGCCGCCGCCGTCGAGTCCCTTGTAGCGGTACGCGACGTAGTCGCCGGAGTGGGACCAGTACGCCATGGGCGTCGTCTGTCTGCGGGTGTGCGGCTTCGTCTGCTCGTACGCCGTGTAATGGGTGTGCGTGTAGTCGGTCCAGCCGCCGAAGATCGTGACGTGCGAGCCCTTGGACGGGTCGGCCGGATTGTGGAACAGCAGGATGTCGCCGGGCTGCAGGTCCTTGCGCGCGATCCGGGTGCCGTACCGGGCGAGGCTGCCCGTCCACTCGTTGCTCGGCAGGTTCCAGGCCATCGACACGAAACCGGAGCAGTCCTGCCGGTACCCGTCGGACCAGTACTTCGTCATGCTGTACGGCACCTGCGCGGAGACCCACTTCTTGGCCCGGTTGATGATCGCGGTCCGGGTGGTCCTGCGCAGTTCGGGCGTGGTGCTCGTGGACGACGCCGGGCCCGCGGCCCCGGTGCCCCGCACCGGGCCCGGCGCACCCTGCGGACTGTCCGGATCCGCCTCGTCCCGGTCGAGCGAGGCTCCCTCCTCGGCGGGGGTCGTCGGCTCCGGCGCGGCCACCGACGCCGTCACCTCGTCCGGGCGGGCGGATCCGGCCGACTCCGCCGCCCGGTCGCCCGGCACCTCGATCGCCTCGGCCACCCCGGTGCTCAGCACCACGCCGGCCGCCGTGGCCAGCACCAGCACACGGCGCGCCCCGTGGGCGGCCGGATGGCCTCCGTCCCGCACGGGCAATGACCCGGCCGCCGCCCTCCGCCGTGCGGCGCACCCCACACAGGCGCAGTCGACGGCAGGCACGTACTCCTCGAAAGCCGGCACAGTCATGCGATTCCCCTCCGCATTCGTCAAGATCTTTGGCCGCATCTGTACGGGCGTCAGTGTCTCAACCCTTATGACATGTCGCATTTTGACGGATAGAAGTTAAGAAACGACCATCCGACAGGCCGTGACGGGCGGGAAATGGTCAGGAGCACACTCCACCTTCGGGTAGAGTTCTCCAGGTCAGCAGGCGCCGCTAGCTCAGTTGGTTAGAGCAGCTGACTCTTAATCAGCGGGTCCGGGGTTCGAGTCCCTGGCGGCGCACGCAGAGTCAAGACCCCCTCACCAAGCGTGAGGGGGTCTTGTTCGTTCGCGTACCACGCCCGCATATCGCCGCACGCCTCCCCCAAGGGGCCGGACATGGCGCGGACGACCGGCAACGCGCCGCCCCATCCCCGTGATCGGCGCCGGGCCGGCCGATCCGCCCGGCGCCGCGACCGGCACCGTGATCAGGACCGCGCCACGCCTTCATCGCCCAACCGCACCCATACGCGCCACAGTTGGAGGCAGGGAGAGGGGCGTTCCGGTTGCCCGCCGGGCCGAGCGGGGCCGCCGCCCCGTGGACGGACTCCTTCGCATGACAGCCGCGCTGACCTCGGAGTGCGTGCGGGATGCGCAGGACATTACGGGATACCGAGGATGTGCGGGGCGCATGGGGGTGATCCTCCGGCGGCACGGGGAGGGCTTTCGGCGAGAGCCCCGGGAGAGCTCGTCAACTGCGCCCCGTGATCGGCTTCTCTCCGGCGTCGGCGTCGAACCGGTCCCTCGCGGCGCCGAGTTGCGCACCGATCCCCGACGCGGCTCCCACGCACCCCACCACCGACCGCCACAGAGTGTCATCATTCCGTGGCGTTCGGTGATGGTCGATGTCGGTCATCACCGTCGGAATCCGGATCCGTCGCCGCCGGAATCAGGATCCTGCGCGTGTCCCGGACTTCTCGCCGGTCAGGTAGGCGGAGACGACCACGTTGGCGTCGTAGGAGTGGGACGACCGGTCGTAGGTGCCGCCGCAGGTGATCAGGCGGAGTTCCGCGCGACCGCGGCCGCGGGAGCCGTAGGCCTTGTCGGCGTCGAAGCGTTCCCGGGTGATGACCTGGACGTCGTCGACGGTGAACTCGGCGACGCTGCCGTCGACCCGGATCACCTGGATCTTGGCACCGGGGCGGGTCGCGCTCAGCCCGTAGAAGACGGCAGGCCTGGTCTCGGTGTCGACGTGGCCGACGAAGAGGGCAGGGCCCTTCGCCCCGGGCTCGGTGCCGTCGCCGTACCAGCCGACCGTCCGGGGCTGGTCGAACGGCGGGGATTCGATCGCACCGTCCGTGTCCAGACCGCGGACGACCACGGGCGCCGCGACGCCGATCGACGGGATCTCGATCCGCCGCGGCGCGACGCCCGTGATCGGGTCGTGCGGCGGGGGCAGCGGAACACCCAGGGGGCGGCCCACTGCCGCGATGTCACCGGTCGTGGGGGCGGAACTGGCGCCGGTGCCGTCGGCGATGTCCCGGCCCCACAGCCACAGGCCCAGCAGCAGAACGGCCCAGGCCACTCCGGCGAGCAATCGGCCGTGGTCGGCGGGGGGCGGCGGGGACGGGGGCGCGGCACTCGTCGGGCGGTCGGGGGTGGGCACGTCAGTCCGCTGCCGGACGGCGACGGCGCGCGGTGCCGCGGAACGCGACGGCGACGATCGCGACGGCGGCCAGGGCCAGGCCGAACATGGCATGCGCGGCGCCGGGGCCGCTCTGCCGGGCTTCCTGGTCGGTGAGGGCGGCGGTGCCGCCGCCTCCCGCGCGGACCGGGGCGAGCGGGGTTGCCGCGTCACGGTCGACGACCGTGACCGTGCCGGAGATCCTGCCCCCGGTGCCGTCGGCGCAGACGGCCCGGATCTCGTGGTCACCCGGTGAGGCGTCGGAACCGATCCGGGCCCGGGCGACGAGCCCGCCGTCGGAGGCGGACGCGAAACGCGCCTCGGAGGCGAGGGCGTCGGAGCTGCCCGTGGCCCCCTCGCCCTCGCAACCGTCCAGCCGGAGGGTGATCTCACCCCCCGGGGCCGCGGAGGGCGGAGTGACGGAGAGGGAACTGCGGGAGCCCGCTCCCCGGTCCGGATCGGAGCCCGTGCCGGAGCTTGTACCGGAACCCGTACCAGTGCTGGAGCCGGAACCCGTACCGGTACTGGAGCCGGCACCGGGGCCGGATTCGGCAAGGGCGGCGGGGGACGGTGTCAGAGTCGCCGCGACGACCGCGACGGAACAGAGCGTGAGGGATATGGAACGCATCGTGAACCTCCTCAGATGAAAGGTTCGCGCCTGCTCCGGCGTTCCGCATCCGCAGCGGGGGCCGGGAGGGGCTCCGGGCGGTGCCCCTCCCGGCCGGTGTCCCGCCGGGGTCAGGCCTTGTCGACGAGGTCGACGAGGTCGGCGATGGAGTCCACGACCGTGGACGGCCGGAAGGGGTACTTGTCGATGTCGGCCACCGTGGTGAGACCGGTGAGGACCAGGAAGGTCTGCATACCGGCCTCCAGACCGGCCAGGACGTCGGTGTCCATCCGGTCACCGATCATGGCACTGGACTCGGAGTGCGCGCCGATCGCGTTCAGTCCGGTGCGCATCATCAGCGGGTTGGGCTTGCCCGCGAAGTACGGGGCCTTGCCGGTCGCCTTGGTGATCAGGGCGGCGACGGACCCGGTGGCGGGCAGCGGCCCCTCGGCGGACGGGCCGGTCTCGTCCGGGTTGGTGCAGATGAAGCGGGCACCGCCGTTGATCAGCCGGATCGCCTTGGTGAGCGCCTCGAAGCTGTACGTGCGGGTCTCGCCGAGGACCACGTAGTCCGGCTCGTGGTCGGTGAGGACGTAGCCGATGTCGTGCAGGGCGGTGGTCAGCCCGGCCTCGCCGATGACGTACGCCGTACCGCCCGGCCGCTGGTCGTCCAGGAACTGGGCGGTGGCCAGCGCGGAGGTCCAGATGTTCTGCACGGGCACGTCCAGGCCCATGCGGTCGAGGCGGGCGTGCAGGTCGCGGGCGGTGTAGATCGAGTTGTTCGTGAGGACCAGGAAGGGCATCCCCGAGTCCCGCAGCCGCTTGATGAAGGCGTCCGCCCCGGGGATCGGGGTCCCCTCGTGGATCAGGACTCCGTCCATGTCGGTGAGCCAGGATGAGATCGGCTTGCGCTCTGCCATGTGTGGAACTCCTGCCGTACGCCGTGTGCGGGGACGCCGGCGGCACCGCGTTGTGCAGCGCCGACGCCCCCGATTTTAGAGCGTGTGTTCAAGAGCTCCGGTTTCGTCCCGCCCGCCGCTCCAACCGCCGTCCGACCGGCGGGCGGGCGAACCGGGAAACGGGTCGGCGGGCGGGGTGGACCGTCGGACGGACCGGCGGGCGGTATCAGCTCCCGGTGGCCGACTTCCAGGCGCCGACGTAGGTCTCCAGGTTGGTGCCGATGTCCGACCAGTCGGGCTGGAAGACCTCCACGCCCTCCATCAGCTCGGTGAGCGCGACGGCGTTGGCGTCGGTGGCCTCCACGTCCTTGCGGGCGGCGAAGCCGCCGCCGACCGCGCTGACGTCCTTCTGGGCCTGCTCGGAGAGCATGAAGTCGAGCAGCTTCTTGCCGTTGTCGCTGTGCGGGGCCTTGTCGACGAGTCCGGCCGCGTACGGCAGGGCGAACGTGGTGGGCTTGCCGCCCTGCTTCGCGGGGAACCAGATGCCGAGGTTCGGCATGTCCTTGGACTGGGCGAAGTTCATCTGCACATCACCGTTGGCGACGTGCAACTCGCCCTTGTCGACCTTGGGCGCGAGCTTGCCGGTGGACGCGGACGGGCCGACGTTGTTGGCCTGGAGCTTCTTCAGGTACTCCATCGCCGGTTCCTTGCCGCCGAAGTCGTGCATGGCCTTGATGAGCACGGCCGTGCCGTCGCCGGCGACCCCGGGGGTGGAGTACTGGATCTTGTTCTTGAACGTGCCGTCGAGCAGTCCCTCCCAGGTGGTGGGCGCCGACTTCAGTTCCTTCTTGTTGTAGATGAAGCCGAAGTAGTTGTTGACGACCGAGGTCCACTTCGAATCGGCCGCCTTGTCGGCGCCGTCGACCTTGTCCGCGCCCTCCGGCGCGTACGCGGTCAGCAGGCCCTTGCTGTCGGCCTGCTGGATGAACGGCGGCAGGGTGATCAGCACGTCGGCCTGGGTGTTGGACTTCTCGCGGACGGCGCGCTGGACCATCTCGCCGGAGCCGCCCTCCACGTACTTGACCTTGATGCCGGTCTTCTTCTCGAAGTCCTTGAAGACCTTGTCGTACCAGCCGTCGCCGTTCTCGCCCTTGAGGCCGTCGGCGCTGTAGACGGTGACCACCTTCTCGTCGGAGGCGGCGGAGGAGCCGCCGCACGCGGAGAGGGTGGCGGCGAGGGCGAGGGCGCCGGTGACGGCGGCTATCGGCTTGAGGTGGCTCTTGCGCATGGCAGTCGGATCTCCTGGAAGTCGGCCGGGGAGCCGGCCGGAGTCGGTACGGGGGTGTCGGTGTCGATGCCGGTGTGAATCGGGGGTACACCGACGGTGGTGACGGGGATGTCGGCCGTGCGACAGGGGGTGCCGACGGGGCGCGACGGGCGGGACGTCAGCGGTACGAGGCCCTGGTCCGGATGCGGGAGACGCCGAGCAGCACGAGCAGCGTCGTTCCCATCAGGACCACGGCGACGGCCGCGCCGGTGAAGAGCGAACCGCGGTCGGTGGCCGCGAAGATCTGCACCGGCAGGGGCGTCCAGTCCGGCGGGTAGAGCATCATCGTGGCGCTCAACTCGCCCATGGACAGCGCGAAGCAGAGTCCCGCGGACGCCGTGAGGGACGGCAGCAGGAGCGGCAGCTTGATGCGCCACAGGACGTACGAGGGACGGGCGCCGAGACTGGCCGCCGCCTGTTCGTACATCGGGTCGAGACGCACTATTGCCGCCGAAACCGACGAATAGGCAAACGCCGTGACAAGAATGGTGTGCGCCAGGATCACGATCCAGCGCGTGCCGTTGAGCAGCATCGGCGGCTTGCTGAACGCCACCAGCACGGCGAGGCCCACGACGACGGACGGCACGGCGACCGGCAGCATGAACAGCGCGTCCAGCAGCCTCCTGCCCCGGCTGCGCAGCGAGGCGGCGGCGAGCGCGGCCCAGGACCCGATGGTCAGGGCGAGCACGCTGGCGGCGACTGCGGTGACCAGGCTGGTGGTCAGGGCCTGGAGGGAGTCTCCGCTGGTCGCGGCCGTGTAGTGGCGGCCGGTCGGCCCCGAGGGGAAGGCGCCGGACCAGTTGGTGGCGAACGACGCGGCGAGGATGACCAGCAGCGGCAGCGCGAACAGCGGGACGAAGAGCACGAAGAACACGGCCCAGGTGGCCCACTTCCCCGTACGGCTATGCACCAACACGGCGGCTCACCATCCGATACAGACTGTAGAGACCTACGGAGATCGCGATGTTGACGACGGCGACGACACAGGCGGCCGGGTAGTCGGACTCCAGGATCGCCTTGCTGTAGACGAGCATCGGCAGCGTCGTGACACCCTTGGCGCCGGTGAACAGGACGATGCCGAACTCGTTCAGGCACATCACGAGGACGAGGCTGCCTCCAGCGGCGAGCGCGGGGAGCGCCTCGGGGAGGATCACCTGCCGCACGATCCGGGCCGGCTTCGCACCCAGCGAGGACGCCACCTCCAGCTGCGCGCTGTCCAGTTGCGAGAACGCGGCGAGCAGCGGACGCATGACGAACGGGGTGAAGTACGTGATCTCGGCGAGCAGCACGCCCCACGGGGTGGTGAGGAAGTCGAAGGGGCCGCTCGACGCCCCGGTGACGTCCGTCCAGACGCCGTTGGCCATGCCGACGCTGCCGTAGATGAACAGGAGCGCGAGCGTGATCAGGAACGACGGGAAGGAGAGGAAGACATCGATGAACCGGGCGACCGCCCTGCCGCCGGGAAACGGCACGAACGCGATGACCACGGCCAGCACGAAGCCCAGCACCAGGCATCCGGCCGTCGAGGCGACCGCCAGCCAGACGGTGGTCGTCAGCGCCGAGCGGAACGCCTCGGAGGCGAACACGTCGCCGTACGGGGCGAGCGAGGTGCCGCCCGTGTCCGGGCTGACGGACTGCTGGACGACGAGGGCCAGCGGGTAGAGGAAGACGAGGGCGAGCACGGCGACGGGCGGCAGCGCCCAGACGAAGCGGGGGATGCCCCTCGGCGTCCCGGCCTCGCGCCGCCCCCGACCGCCGCCCGTCCGCCCGAGGCGCCCGGGGCTGCCGGGACGGCTGGGGCGGCCGGTCCCCGAATCGGTGCGGGCACCGTCGGCGGACGCGGAAGGCCCGGTGCGGAGGTCCGCGGTCGCGGCGCTAGCCATGGGACTCTCCCTCGGTTCCCTGGACCGTGCCCGCGGGCAGCAGCACCGCGTCCTCGGGCGCGAAGTGCAGGGTGACCCTGTCGCCGAGCGCGGGGGTCTCGCGCAGTTCGCGCAGGTCCGCCTTGATCCGGTGCCCGTCGACGTCGACGTACAGGCGGTGGGTGGAGCCACGCCACTGGACCTCGACGATGGTGCCGTTCAGCGCGTTGGGGCCGTCGCCGAGCCCGACCAGGTGCGGGCGGACGCACAGGGTGGCGGTGGCGCCGCGGACCGCGTCGCCGGTCGGTACGTCGAGGGTCCGGCCGGCGAAGTCGACCCCGCCGACGCCGGTTCCTGTGCCTGTGCCGGTGCCGGTTCCCGGGCCTGTACCCGAGCCGGTGCCGGTTCCCGGGCCTGTACCGGTGACGTCGGTGGCATGGGTGACGTCGGTGACGGTGACGGGCAGGAGGTTGGCGTTGCCGACGAACGAGGCGGTGAACTCCGTGCGCGGGCGTCGGTACAGATCCTGCGGGGTGCCGCAGTCCTGGAGCCGGGCCTTGTCCATGACCGCGATCCGGTCGGCGAGGGTGAGCGCCTCCACCTGGTCGTGGGTGACGTACAGGATGGAGACGTCGGGCAGTTCCCGGTGCAGCCGGGCCAGTTCGGCGAGCATCCCGGAACGCAGCTGCGCGTCGAGCGCGGAGAGCGGTTCATCGAGCAGCAGGACGTCGGGGCGGATGGCGAGTGCCCGGGCGATGGCGACGCGCTGCTGCTGACCGCCGGACAGTTCGCGCGGGTATCGGGTGGCGTACGCGGACATGCCGACGAGTGCGAGGGCCTCGGCGACCCGCTCGGGGATCTCCGCCTTGGCGGCCTTGCGGGCCTTGAGGCCGAAGGCGACGTTGTCCTGGACCCGCATGTGCGGGAAGAGGGCGTACTGCTGGACGACCATGCCGATGCCGCGCTTGTGCGGCGGCAGCGCGGTGACGTCGCGGTCGCCGATGTACACCCGGCCCGAGGCGGGCCGGACGAACCCGGCGACGGCACGCAGGGCGGTGGTCTTGCCGGATCCGGAGGGTCCGAGCAGGGCCATGACCTCGCCGGGTTCGACGGTCAGGTCGAGCCCGGCGAGAACGGTGTTCCCGCCGTACGCGACGCTGACCCGGTCGAATCTGATGCCGCTGCGGGCACCCGTGCCGACGCCGACGGACCGGTCCGGACCCGGCGCCCGCCCGTCCTCCGTGGCGTCGGCCGGCGTCACGTCCGTCGCCGTGGCTCCGCTCGTCATGCCTCTGCCCGCGCGATCAGGTCCGGGAGTTCGGCGACGGAAGCGAGCACGTGGGTGGCGCCGTGACGGGCCAGCTGGTCCGTGTCGTGGGCGCCGGTGCGCACGCCCGCGACGATGCCGGCCCCGGCACGCACGCCGCTGAGCATGTCGTACGAGGTGTCCCCCGCGACGACTACCTGCCGGACGCCGTCGACGGCGCCGGTGCGAAGGAACGCGGCAAGGACCATGTCGGGATAGGGGCGACCGCGCCCGCCCGCGTCGGCCGGACACAGGGTCAGGTCGACCAGGTCCTGCCAGCCGAGCGCGGCCAGGATGGCGTCCTGCGTGGTACGGGCGAAGCCGGTGGACAGGACCACGGTCCGCCCCTCGGCGCGCAGCCGCTCGATGGCCTCGCGGGCGCCGGGGACCGGGGCGATCCTGCCCCCGTCGACGAGCTCGCCGTAGGCCACCTCGAAAGCGGTGTTGGCCTGCTGGGCTCGGTCCTCGTCACCGAAGAGGTGGCGGAAGACGGAGATCTTGGACTCGCCCATGGTGGCGCGTACGTAGTCGAGCTTCTCGGCGTGGTCGGCGGAACCGGGCTCCACTCCGAGACGCTCGGCGGCGGCGGAGAACGCCTGCTCGACGAGGCCGCCGTCGGCGACGGTGGTGCCGGCCATATCGAGGACGACCAGGTTGAGGGGGGTCTGCGGGATCGGAGCTTGAGTGGCCACCGGGGCCTCCGGAGTCTGAGAGGTCTGCGGGGTCTGCGGGGTCTGCGGGGTCTGCGGGGTCAACTTCTTCACCAGCCCAGTTCGTCGGCGGTCGTTTCGGCGATGGCGGGCGAGCACGTCATGCCCCGGCCGCCCGGCCCGGTGACCAGCCAGACGCCGTCCCGCACCTGCTGGCGGTGGACGACCCGACTGGTGTCGGTGCACTGGGCGTACACACCGGCCCAGCGGTGGCGGATCCTCGGCAGCGGTCGCCCGAGGAAGGACTCGACGACACCGGTGAGGTGTTCGTACGGCTCCTCGACGGTGTCGAAGGCGAAGGGATGCTCGTACTCGTGGGTGTCGCCGATGGTCAGTCCGCCGTCGCGACGCTGCACCATCAGCAGCTGCATCCGGTGCGCCGCGGCGGTGGGCGCCTGTGCCTGTCCGGCGTTCAGCGCGTCCAGCGCGTCGCTCCGGTACGCCGGGTAGTAGCGGAAGCTGTCGGCGTCGGCGACGGAGGTGGTGAGCCGCTCGCCGAGCGGGTCGGTCTGCATCATCTGGAGGCGAACACGGCGGACCGGCAGGTCGGGGCCGGCCAGCTCCCGGACGAGTCCGCCGAGCCAGGCACCGGTGGCCAGGATCACGGCGTCACCGGTGTGCACGTCGCCGTGGTCGTCGCGGACGGAGGCGGTACCCACGACCTCGCGGACCTCGCGCCCGCCGAGGAAGGTGTACCGGCCGGATTCCAGCAGCGCGCGCTTCAGGGCCAACTGGGCGGTGCGCGGCTCGACGGCGGCATCCCGCTCGCACCACAGGGCGGCGGCGAAGTCACCGCGGAGCGCGGGGTTGACCGCGCGGGCCTCATCGACGGTGAGCAGCTTGTAACCGCGCGCCGCCGCGTCGGGGCGGGCGACGGCCGCCTCGGCGACGGCGATCTCCAGCTCGGTACGAATCGGGGTGAGCGAGCCGCAGGGCCGGAACCCGAGGTCGGGCACCCGGGCCCCGATGCCCTCCCACAGTTCACGGGCGCGGAGCGCGGTCTCCAGCTCCTCGCCGCCGGCCCGGCCGCTGACCCAAATCTGTCCGAAATTGCGGAGCGATGCCCCGCGCGCCTCGCTCTCGCGCTCGATCTGTACGACCTCGTGGCCGCGGTTCACTGCGTGCCAGGCGTGCATGGTTCCCACCACGCCGGCTCCTACGACGATGACTCTCACGACGGCTACGCTCGTCGGAGTCGATGACCCCTAAGGATCGGCACGGCAACGGGATGGTGAACTGGGCCCCAAGCTTGGCCTAGACCCGTTATCTCTTCGTTACCTTTCGGAACCTGGCCCCGGACATCGTCGCGCCGGGCCGCTATGCCGGGCTGTCGTGACGGCCCGCGGTGCCGAGCCGTCGTGACGGGCCGCGGTGCCGGGCCGCTGTCCGGATGCGTCGTGACGGGCTGTTGTCCGGATGCGTCGCCTCAGTGTCCGTCCTGGGCGCCGAGGTGCGTGGTGAAGGAGAAACGGTCCCCGCGGAAGAGCGTGCGTACCCGCTCCAGCGGCGCCCCGGCCGTGTCGCGCGAGACCCGGTGCATCAGCAGCATGGGCAGGGCGGGCGGCGTACCGATGAGCAGCGCCTCGCGCGGCGTCGCGAGTACGGTTTCGATCCGCTCGTCCGCGTCACCGAACGCGATCCCCAGCCGGTCGCGCAAATAGGCGTAGAAGGACGAGTCGGGGTCGAACTCCGTGTCCAGGTGCGGCAGTCGGGCTACGGACACGTATGTGCTCTCCAGGCCGACCCGGTCGTCGTCGGCGAGCAGTACGCGTTCCAGGTGCCAGACCGGTTCGCCGCGCCCCACCCCGATCTCGGCGGCCAGCGCCTCGGAGCACGGGAACCGCTCAAGTCCGATGAGGTGACGACCGGGGGTACGGCCCTGACGCCGCACACCCTCCGTGTAGCTGGCCAGCGAGAGCGGCTGTTCCAGCTTGGGGCCCGCGACGACGGTGCCGCGCCCCTGCCGGGCGAGCCGCCCTTCCAGCAGGAGTTCGCGCAGTGCCTGGCGCACCGTCTCGCGCGAGACCTCGTAGCGCTCGGCGAGATCACGTTCGGTGGGCAGCATGCCGCCCTCTCCCAGCTCCTCCACGAGGAGGGATACACGCGCTTTGACCGCGTAGTACTTGGGAATTCGGCCGTGCTCCGGGATTCCGGAGCGGATGGGGGCGCCAGGTGTCTGGTCGTGCGGGTAGTCCACGCCGGGATGGTGGCAGACGGACATGAACACATGCTGACGTACATGAACACGCGGGGACGGACGCCTCGGGGCCCGGAGGACGGGCACCTCGGAATTCAGGGGCGGGAACGCCGCACGCGGCGGGACCAGACGACCGCGGCTCCACCACCGAGCAGAAACCCGGCAACGGTGATACACGGGTGCGGCAGGCCGGATGGGCCGGTCGCGGCCAGTTCGGGAAGGGCATGCCCCGACTCCGACCCGGGCTTCCGCTCCGGCACCGGCTCCGGTTTCGCCTCCGGCACCGGCACCGTTTCCACCTCCGTTTCCACCTCCGTCTCCGGCACCGGCACCGGTTTCGTCTCCGGTTTCGTCTCCGGTTTCGTCTCCGGTTTCGTCTCCGGTACCTGCTCGGGCACCGGCACCGTTTCTTCTGCTTCCGTCGTCGGTGGGCGGCCGGGCACGACCGGGCGCGAGGTGTCACCGGTGGCCGCAGGCGCACTGGGTCGAACGGAGGCGGAACGGGACGGGTCCGGAAGAGGCCCATCCGGAAGAAGGCGATCCGGAAGCGGGCGATCGACTCGGTCGGAATCACCGACGTCACCCGTGTCCGCCGCGTCCGCCCTGTTCACCGTGTCCGCCGTGTTCACCGTGTCCGCCGTGTCAGCCGTTTCGGTTCCGGTCTCGCCGCCGTCGTTCTCGCTCTCGCCGTCGTTCTCGCTCTCGCTCTCGCCGTCGCCGACGACGGCGAACGAATAGTCGTCGGACTCCCCGACCCAGGCCCCGTCGTCCGCTCCCCTCCCGTTGTCGGGCGCCGGCAATCGCTGGACGATCGCCGCCCCGGCGGTGATCCTCCCCGGTCCGGTGTCGGAGGTGAAGGCCATCCGGACCCGGACGGTGACGGTGCGGCCCGCAGGAACGGTGAAGCCGTCGAAGGAGTCGGCACCACCGTCGTCATCACCGCCGAAGACACCGATGTGCTCATCCTGGTCCGTGGTCTCCCAGGCGACGCGGTGCTCCACATCGGGCCGGCTCTCCTCGGAGAACACCAACTGGATCTGTTCGGCGGTCAGCTTCCGTTCCGCGTCGACGAGAACGAGAACCGGGTGGATGGCCCGGCAGGTCTCGTCCGTGGTGTTGGTCAGGTCCAGGAACCAGGTTCCGTAGCCGCCGCCGGAGGCATAGGTGTCCGGCCCGCCGTGGATGCGGGTCCTGATCGGGAACTCTTTCGTCTTCGGCTCCCCGCAGTCGGCCTGCCGGTCGGCGCTGGGGAGGCCCGGTTCCGCGACCGCGGCGGCCGTCGACGCGTCGACGGCACGGGCGACGGACGCGCCGCCGAGGACGGCGGGGACCACGCTCGCGGCCACCAGCCCGAGCGCCAGCCCGTGCCGCTTCCGCCCGGCGTGCGGGGCCGCGTGCGCAGCAGGCCCGGGAGGAGGCGGCGCGGGAAGGCGCACAGGGGCATCTGCCGCTCCGTTAGGCCCGGAACCGGCCAGGAACCCGTATCCGAAAGACGGAACGGAGGGCTCGGCGGAGAACCTGGCTGGCGGCTCGGCGGAGAGTTTGGCTGAAGGCTCGGCGGAGAACCTGGCTGGCGGCTCGGCGGACGGGCTCGGCTTGTGGGACATACGGGGTTCACCTTCACTGCTCACCGGACGGCCGACATCCCCCGCCGCCCACTCGGCGCTCCGGGCCGAGCACCTCCGCAGGGCGGCCGAGCACCCCGGCAGGTCGACCGGGTCCCACCGGAGGGCCGGGTCCCGCCGGAGGGCCAAGTCCCGACGGGCCGGGCGAACGTTGAAGATCTTGGCCGGACCTGGAGCGGCGGCCGACGCGTACAGCTACAAGGCGCCGGAGCTGTGCGCGTCGGCTGCCGCGGGCCCGGCCAAGATCTTCAGCACCCGCCCGGCCCTGTTGCGCGCCGGAGTTCGCCGGTTCCGAGCCGTGACACTGCCACGCACGCGCGAGGCGACCGGCGTCGGCATGCCACGGACGCACCCGGTCGGCCGCCGGGAATCGTCCGATCGGCCCAGCCCCGCGCCCCGCTCCCGATACGACCTCCCCCGCCCTCCAGCCCTCCTCCAGCCCTCCTCCAGTCCGCGCCCGTCCTCACCCGTCCACCACCCGCGCACCCCCCGTCCGCGCCGCTCGCCCGCCCTCCCCCCGCCCCGCTCTCGCACATCCGCAACGCCGTTGCTTAAGTGGCGTGCATGACTGGCAACCCGCCCCACGACGCACCGTCGACGTTCGAGATCTCCCCGCCCGCCCCTCCCGCCCGGTCCGGCCTTCGTGCCCCCTCCGCCGCGCGCAGCGGGTCCGACCTGCGTGTCGGGCTCGTCGGCTACGGCCTGGCGGGGTCCGTGTTCCACGCCCCGCTGATCGCCGCGACCGAGGGCCTCGTCCTCGACACGGTCGTCACCTCGAACGAGGAGCGGCGGGCGCAGGCACGCGCCGAGTTCCCCGCCGTGCGCTTCGCCGCGTCGCCGCAGGAGCTGTGGGAGCGGGCTGACGAACTCGACCTGATCGTGATCGCGTCACCGAACAGGAGCCACGTCCCGATCGCCACCGCCGCGATCGAGGCCGGTCTGCCGGTCGTCGTGGACAAGCCCCTCGCCGGTACGGCCGCCGAAGCGCGGGACCTCGCGGCGCTCGCGCACGGACGCGGCTTGCTGCTCTCGGTCTTCCAGAACCGCCGGTGGGACAACGACTTCCTTACTCTCGCCCGATTGCTCGCGGACGGCGAGCTGGGCACCGTACAACGCTTCGAGTCCCGTTTCGAGCGGTGGCGCCCGCAGCCGAAGGGCGGCTGGCGCGAGTCGGGTGACCCCCGGGAGATCGGCGGGCTGCTGTACGACCTGGGCAGTCACGTCGTCGACCAGGCGCTGGTGCTGTTCGGGCCGGTGGTACGGGTGTACGCGGAGTCCGATGTGCGCCGCCCGGGTACCGCCGCCGACGACGACACGTTTCTCGCGCTCACCCATGCGAACGGGGTCCGCTCGCACCTGTACGCCAGCGCCACCGCGGCCCAGCTGGGCCCGCGCTTCCGGGTGCTCGGTTCGACCGCGGGCTATGTGAAGTACGGCCTCGACCCGCAGGAGGCCGCTCTGCGCGCGGGCATGCGCCCCGGGCAGAGCGGCGACCGGCCGTGGGGCGAGGAGCCGCAGGAGCTGTGGGGCCGGATCGGTTCCGGCGAGTCCCCGCTGACGGGTGGTGGAGCCCCGGTCCCCACCGTGCCGGGCGACTACCGCGCGTACTACGCGGCGGTCACCGCCGCGCTGCGCGGCCGGGGCGACAATCCGGTGACCGCCCTGCAGGCCGCCGCGGCCCTGGACGTGCTGGAGGCCGCCCGGCGTTCGGCCCGTGAGGGCGTCGCAGTCCCCCTGCCCACCGCGGACCCGTCCCCTGACCCGTCCCCTGACCCGTCCCCGGACCCGTCCCTCGATGCCGGGAAGCACGAACGCACCGGCTGACGGTGGAACACGACGCGCGGAAGGGGTGGGAGGCGCACCCGCGCTCGCCACCCACCCCTCCGATGTATGGACTCCGCCAAAGCCCACCGGGACACCAGAGCCCACCAAGACCTCACCAGAGCCCACCAGGACCTCACCAGAGCCCATCAGAGCCTGCCGGGACCCCACCGGCCTCTGGCTGGGCCTGACGGGGTCCTGACAGAAACCTGACGGGTTCGACGGTCGACGGCCGCGCTCAGGCGTCCTTCAGCTCCTGCCGCTGCCGTCCCAGTCCCTGGATCTCCAGCTCCACGACGTCCCCCGCCCTCAGATACGGCTGGGGTTCGGGCCGTCCGAGAGCGACGCCCGCCGGGGTCCCCGTGTTGATCACGTCGCCCGGGTACAGCGTCATGAAGTGGCTGATGTAGCGGACCACCTCGCCCACCGGGAAGATCTGGTCGGCGGTCGTCCCGTCCTGCTTCAGTTCGCCGTTGACCCTGAGCCGCAGCGCGAGTGCCTGCGGATCGGGGATCTCGTCCGCCGTCACCAGCCACGGCCCCAGCGGGTTGAACGTCTCGCAGTTCTTCCCCTTGTCCCAGGTGCCGCCGCGTTCGATCTGGAACTCGCGCTCCGAGACGTCGTGCGCGATCGCGTACCCGGCGACGTGTGCGAGCCCGTCCTCGGCGGACTCCAGATAGCGGGCGGTACGCCCGATGACGACGGCGAGCTCGACCTCCCAGTCGGTCCTGGCGCTGCCGCGCGGCACCAGGACCGGGTCGTCGGGCCCGACGACGGTGTCCGGCGCCTTGAGGAACAGGATCGGTTCGGTGGGAATCTCCGCGCCGGTCTCGGCGGCGTGGTCGTGATAGTTCAGCCCGACGCACACGATCTTGCCGATACGGGCGAGCGGCGGCCCGGTACGCACCCCCTCGGCGTCGAGGACCGGCAGCTCTCCCGACGCTGCCGACGCGGCCCGCACCCTGGCGAGCGCGGACGCGTCGGCGAGCAGTGCGCCGTCGATGTCGGCGACGACCCCCGACAGATCGCGCAGGGTTCCGTCCTCGTCCAGCAGGGCCGGTCGTTCCGCACCGGCCGTACCCACACGAAGCAGCTTCAACGGTCTTTCTCCCCTTGGTCGAGATCGGGCCCGACGAATGGGTGGCGGCCATCGCAGGCTTGTCCGATCGTCCAAGACATCCGATCACTCCGCAAGTCCCTGTTCATCCACTGGACCGCAGGCCCCGAGCACCCCCGTCCCCCGCCCCTCGTCCTCTCGTTCCCCGCCATCACGCTGACGACGTCACATCGACGTGGCGGCGGCGACGCCCGCGGCAGGCACATCGCGGTAGAGGACAGCCCGCTCGACCGCGGTCCAGGTGGTGCTGGTGACGACGTACAGGGCGGCGGCCAGCGGCACGACGGAGATGGTGAAGAGGGTGGCGAACGACATCAACGGCATCAGCTTCGTCATCGCTCCCATGCCCGGAACCGGTTGGCCGTCGGGGCCGGTGGCCGGGGTGACGGGGTTTGCGGCCATCTGCCGCTTCGTACGCCGGAAATTGAACGTGGCCACGGCGGCGACGATCGCGAACAGTCCGAGGTAGACAAGTCCCTGCGCCCCGAAGAGCCCGCCGTGCGCGAGCGCGTTGTGCCAGCGCTCGCCGAGCGGGGCGTCGAACAGTTGGTGGCCGAGCAGTTCGTTGGGACCGTCGCCGATCGTCCGGCTGGAGAACAGGTGGTACAGGAGGAAGAAGGCGGGCATCTGGAGCAGGCTCGGCAGACAACCGGACAGCGGCGAGACCTTCTCCTCCTTGTGCAGGTCCATCAGCGCCCGTTGCATGCGCTCGGGGTCCTTGCCGTGCTTCCTGCGCAGCTCGGCGATCTGCGGCTGGAGACGGGTACGGGCCTTCTGCCCACGCGCCGCGGCCCGCGACAGGGGGTGCACGGCGAGCCGCACGAGTGCCGTGAACAGCACGATCGCGGCGGCGGTGGAAGCGGTCTGGAAAAGCGGATGCAGCACATCGGCCAGCGCGCCGACCAGGGCGGCGAACGCGGACATGAAGACGGACATCGGTGAGCCCTCCGAGGGTTCTCGTCGTGCCAGGGGTGAGAAACGAACTCGGTATGACGAACCGCGAGGGACACCCACTGCCGGGGTACGCGCAACTGCCGCACGCCAGAGCGCTCGGGCGCACGGACGCTCGGGCGCACGGAGCGGCGCGGACCGTACGAAGCACACGGGCGCACGGAACGCGCGGACCGCACAGAGCACAGGGAACACACAGAGCACACTGAGCGGCGCGGACCGTACGGAGCGCACGAGTCGGACCAGGGCGGAACAGACGAGGACAGGCCCCTAGGCGGTCGTCATCAGGGCGTGACCGGGCGCTCGGGGGCGTCTGCGGCCCTTGGCGTCCGGGTCCCGCTGCGGCAGGAACGCGGTGCGTTTCTCCCGATCGCGTATCGCCGTACGGACGCGGGTACGGGGCACCGGAGTCGCACAGCGTGCGCTGATGACCGCGGCGGCGACCAATGCGGAACCGGCCGCCGCGGTCGCGGCGAGGGCGACGGCGGCGGAGAGGCTGCCGCCCTCGGCGAGCAGGATCTCGGTGAAGAGCTCGGTGATGACGAGGAGCAGCAGTCCGACGGGACGGAGCAGCCGGGTGAGTCCGTCGAGCGAACGGCGTGTGTCACCACTCATCGGGCCCTCCCCTCCTCGACGCACGGTCGGTGGCGTCGGCGGGCCGGCCGCGCACGACGGCACCCACGAACGCCGTACGCGTCCACGACATTCGCGCACACGCACGTTTCACTGCTCCAGCCGTTATACACGACGGGTCCGACAGCGCCACCGTTCCGGCCTTCGATCACGCGTGGGCCCCGGTCCCGTCCCCCGCCCCTCCCACCGCTCGCCCGTCCCCCCGGCCGGACACCGCCGCACCGGGCGCCGTACCCGTACCGGACACCGCACGGGACGCCGCACCCGCACCGAGCCCGTCGGTCCCGTCGGTCCCGTCGGTCCCGTCGACCTCATCACCCCCGTCGATCTCATCGATCTCATGGATCTCGTCCCGGGCGAGCACCTCGTCGTCCGGCCGGTCGTCGCGCTCGCGCGGGCCCGCGTACGTGACGGCGAGCGCGACGGCGAGGTTGGCGCCCAGCGCCACGATGCCCGCGTTCATCCCCCACACCGGATCGTTCTCCGTGAACACGAACCCGCACACCGTCCCGACTCCCACGACCAGTCCGCTCAGCGCCCCGACCATCGACAGCCGCCGCCACACCAACCCCAGCAGCACCATGGGAAGCAGTTGCGCCATCCCCTCGTACGAGATGAGGGAGAGCCGCACCAGGGTGTTGGGCGCGGTGTACGTGAGCACCAGGGCCAGGGCCCCCGCGACCACGACCACCACCTGCGCGGCGCCCTTCTGCCGCTGCTCCCACCGAGGCACCAGCGACAGCACGCTGCGCCCCCACATCGTGCCGATGACGAGCATGAACACGGCCATCGGCACGATCGACGACAGTGCCGCCGCCACTCCGATGACCCCGACCGCCCAGGCCGGCAGCGAGTCCACGACAAGCTTGAAGAGCGCCAGGTTGGAGTCGGCGCCGACAAGCCCCGGCACGACGAAGAGGGCCGCCATGCCCAGCAGCATCGGCACGAAGAGCAGCACGTTGTAGGCGGGCAGCAGCATCGCGTTCCGGCGCAGCACGTCCGCGTTCCTCGCACCGAGGTAGCCGGCGACGGTCGTGGGGAAGATCACCACGGTGAGGGAGTTGAGGAACGAGGTGGTGATGAACCACGCCTGGCCGAGCCCGCTGTCCCCGTGTCCGGGGAAGGTCAGCCACTCGCTCTTCTCGGTGACGAGCCGGTCCAGGAACGGCCCGTACCCGTCGAAGTAGTGCAGCGGCACGTAGAACGCCAGGAAACCGAGTGTGGCGATCACCAGCACGTCCTTGAGCACGGACACCCACGCGCTGCCGCGCAGACCGCTCACCACGACGAATCCGGTGGTGACGGCGAACGCGATGAAGTAGGCCCAGTTCAGGCCGATGGCACCGTAGGAGATGGTCGAGACGACCACGCCCATGCCGGTGATCTGGAGCTGGATGTAGGGCAGCAGGAAGACGGTCGCGAGGACGGCGACGAGCGCACCGAGCCAGGGGCGGCCGAAACGGTGCGCCACCATGTCGGTGATCCCGACGAGCCCGTGCCGGCGCGCGTACGCCCAGAGCATCGGTCCGACGACGTAGCCGAGGGCGTACCCGCAGGACATGTAGGCCACCACGTAGAGCACGGGCGCCCCGTAGTTGTACCCCCATCCCGCGGCGCCCAGGTAGCTGAAACTGGTGTAGCCCTCACCCGCCATCAGCACCCAGATGAACACGGTCCCGAGGCTGCGCCCGCCCACGGACCACTCCGCCAGCCCGCCGCCCTCCCCGCGCCCCGTGCGCCGTCCGCGCATCGCGAGCAGCCCGAGGGCGACGGTGATCAGCATGAAGACCCCGAAGACGGAGGTCGCCACCGCGGCGTTCACCGGCGATCACCCCGCCTGGTCAGCCATACGGCGACAGGGGTCAGCAGGGTTGCCCCGAGCAGCCACACGAAGAGGAACGGCAGCCCGAGCACCACCGGACGGACCCGGTTCACCCATGGCAGCACCCCCAGGTACAACACGTAGGGAACCAGCAACCACAACAACTGCGGACGTCGTCTCAGCACGTCAGCGAACCCTAGCCAGTGCTGTGCCCGGAGAGGTTCACCGGCCCACGACACCCGGCACCGCACCGGACGCCGTGTCCGGACGCCGCGTTGCCGCACCGGACGCCGCGTTGCCGCACCACCCGCGCGCATCCGGTTGCGCGTGTGACGCTCCCCCGTGCGACGCACCGCACCGGACGCCGCGAACCCCCGGCGCCCCCTTCCGGTCACAGCGCTGGGGAGCCGCACCGCCACCCCGCTACCGTGCCCGCACTCCGGTGAGCCTCCCCCACACCACGAGCCGGTACCGGGAGGTGAATTCGGGCGTGCACGTAGTGAGCGTCACATACGCCCCGACCGCGTCGTACCCGGCGGAGGGCCGTACCTCGCTGCGCGGGACCGCCGCGATGACACCGCCGTCCCACGCACTGGTCTGCGCGAGCGTCCGGTCGACGGTGTACGTGTACACGGCGTCCCGGGTCTCGATGCCGATCCGGTCGCCGCGGCGCAGCCGGTTGATGTACCGGAAGGGCTCGCCGTGCGTGTTGCGGTGCCCGGCGAGCGCGAAGTTGCCCACCTGGCCGGGCTGCGCGGTGTCCGGGTAGTGGCCGACGTACCCCTTGTCGAGGACGTCGTGCTTGCCGATCCCCTGGGCCACCGGCGCGATCAGCCCGACCCGGGGGATCCGGATGACGGCGTACGCCCGGTCCGTACGCGGCACGGCGGACCCGGCACCGTCCGAGGACGCACGCCCGGCGGCCACCGCACCGCTTCCCCCTCCCTCACTCCCCGCCCCAGCGCCGTCCCGCCCCTTCCCCTCCTCCTGCTGCCCTTCCCGTCCCTCCGGCTCCTGCCACACCTTCCGCAGGGCACGTACCTCGTGCTCGGCATCGGCGCGCGCCTGCCGGTTGGTCCACCACAGCTGATGAACAACGAGCAACAACAGGACGACGCCGAGGGTCACCACCGCCTCGGCGCCCGTCCACAGAGCGCGTGCGACGACCCTGCGTCCACGCGTGTCCCGCCGCACCACCACCGGAATCACCGGTCTCCGCTCCCGCACGGCCCGCACGATAGGGCCACGCCCCGTAACTCTCCAGAGCCGGAACAACTCTCCGTCCATGTGGCGCACGGCAGTACGGTGTGGTGCATGCGTCCCGACACGCCTGCCGACCACACCACCGAAGCCGAACGCCTGCTGCGCACCGCGGAGCGCTACCCCGAGGACCGTGAACCGCTCCTCCTGAGGGCCGCGGCCCACCTGGAACTCGCCGACGACCGCGCCCGCGCCACCACGCTCTACGACGACCTGCTCGGCTCCCCCGCTCTCGACCACCCGCACCTGGTCAAGGCCCTGAGCGCGGCCAACCTGTGGGAGTACGGTCACGAGGCCGAGGCTCGCGCGATCCTCGACGGCATCCGTGCCGCGAGCCCGCTCGACCCGGCCCCCTGGGAGATCGTGGCGGAGACCTTCGAGGCCCACGACGAACTGGACACGGCCCACGACAGCTTCACGGCCGCCCTGACCCTCCTGCTGACGCCGGGCGAGGAAGTCCCCTACGCCGCACAGTCGCTGCTGATCGGCCGCCACCGTGTCCGCAGACTGCTGGGCGTCGACCACGACGCCTGGGACGAACTCGCCGACACCCTCCACACGGCGGCCGTCCCGCTGGACGAACTGCACGACCCGAAACGGCTGTGGGCGCTCGGCTCCTCCGACCCGGGCGAACTCCGGGCCGAGATCACCCGTCTCCGCGCCGAACTGGGCACCTACCGCTCGGCGCTGTCCCGCCCGTTCCCGGTGGCGGTGCTGCACTGGACCGCCCCCGAACTCGACGAACTCCTCGCCGCCTACCCGAACCTGCGCAGCGAGTACCCCTCCCACCCCGACCACCTGGCCCGCCTGGAGGCCGCCCTCCGCGACCTCCACCAGGCCGGTACCCCGAACCTGGGCATCGTGACCGGCACCGTCCCCTCCTACGAGGCGTTCGCCGCCTCGGAGGCCGCCTCCCCGGCCGACCCGGACCTCCTCCCCCAGTACGCCACCACCCTCGCCGCCCGAGGCCGCGCCGTCCCCTGGCCCCCGGCCCGCACCTCCCCCTGCTGGTGCGGCTCGGGCCGGACCTACCGCGAGTGCCACGGAGCGGACTGACCCGCGGCGCGGAGGGACGGCCCGCTCACGCGTCTCCGGTCATCGCCGCCCGACCCCGTCCCTCCGTGACCCCTCCTCCGCGCCCCTTCCGCCGCCTCAATCCGTATGACGGGCTCGGCCCCGTTCCGTAGGGTTCCGCCATGCCCGAACTCCAGCGACTCCGCGCCGCCCACGCCCCGGCCCTCCTCGCGTTCGAGCGGGAGAACCGCGCCTTCTTCGCCGCCTCGGTGCAGGACCGCGGCGACGACTACTTCACCCACTTCGAAGCCCGCCACGCCGCCCTGCTCACCGAACAGGCCACCGGTCTCTGCCACTTCCACCTCCTCATGGATGCCGACGACGAGGTCCTGGGCCGCTTCAACCTCGTCGACCTCGCGAACGGCTCCGCCGAACTCGGCTACCGCGTCGCCGAGAAGGCCACCGGCCGCGGCCTCGCCACGACCGCCGTCCGCCGCCTGTGCGCCCTGGCCGCCGAGGAGTACGGCCTCACCGACCTGCACGCCGCCACCACCCTCGACAACCCGGCCTCCCGAACCGTCCTCACCCGCACCGGCTTCGTCCCCACCGGCGAGGAACTCCTGCTGAACGGGCGACCGGGGCTGGGTTACGTACGCGATTTGGACAAGGGCTCCGCAGGCAAGGTCTCCGCAGAGCACCAACAAACAGGCGGGACCTTGGGCTCCATGTCAGATCCACTTGATACAACTGCATGAGTAGGTGGCGAGATGAGGGGACTCGGTCATGCCCAATGATTTTGCAGACAGCGCGGCTCCGGTTGCCGGACTCTACGAGACGCTGATCACTCGGCGTCTAGCAGAACGCATGAGCCAGCTCGAATCTACTGATCTGCGTTCCATCGATGACTTGGTTAGTCCTGAGTCTGCACCGCATGTCTTGTCCCGCCACATCGGAAGCATTGTGCGGCAGGTCCTAAAGGGACTCACACCTAAAGAACAGGTGTTTGCCGCCAACCATATCCTGGATTCACTCAGCACCATCGAAGGCGCATCTGAATGGATCGACCTGGTCGCCGAAGGCCCCCGGCAGCTTCTTGCAGTGGCAGAACAAAAGGCTCCTGGCGTGTATGCAATTCGCCCAGCAACGCCCCTGTCTGAAACTGCACTGATCACCAACTCTCCTGATGACCCCAGCCTGGGGTTTGAACTCCGCGCAGAACTAGCTACGGCAGACCGCGTCGACCTCCTCTGCGCTTTTATAAAGTGGCACGGACTAAGGGTTCTGGAACAGCCACTCTCCTCAGCACGAGACCGCGGTGTACCCATCCGAGTACTAACGACGACCTACATTGGTGCTACAGAGCGCCGAGCACTGGATCGCCTGGTCCGCGAGTTCGGAGCTGAGGTGAAAATCAATTACGAGCTCCGCTCAACACGTTTGCACGCCAAGGCTTGGCTTTTCCGCCGCGGGAGTGGATTCGATACAGCGTATGTCGGAAGCTCGAACCTTTCCAAGGCCGCACTTCTTGATGGGCTCGAATGGAATGTTCGACTGTCCTCAGTCGCCACACCGTCCGCCCTTCGCAAGTTCGAGGCAACATTCGATGCGTACTGGAGTGAACGCTCTTTCGAGCCATACAACCCTGACAGTGACGCACAACGGCTTGACGACGCATTGTCTCAGGCCGGTGGCTCCAACCGAAATAGCGGCAACACTTCCATCACCCTCTCTGGGCTCGAAGTTCGCCCCTATCCTCACCAGCGCGACATGCTGGAACGTCTCGAAGTAGAGCGCACCGTCCACGGCCGGAACCGTAATCTCCTCGTTGCCGCAACTGGCACAGGAAAGACAGTAATGGCAGCACTGGACTTCAAAAATCTGCGCCAAAACCTTGGCCACGATCCACGACTTCTTTTCGTAGCCCACCGCAAGGAAATTCTAGAACAATCTCTGCGCGTCTACCAGAACGTACTGGTCGATGCTAATTTTGGCGAACTCTTCACCGACGGGAAAGTGCCTCACAACTGGTCCCATGTGTTTGCCAGCGTTCAGTCTCTCCATTCACGCGCACTGGAACGCTTTGAACAGGACCACTTTGACATCATCGTGATAGATGAGTTCCACCATGGCACGTCACCCACATACCGTCGACTCTTGGAACACTTCACTCCCAAGCAGCTACTGGGACTCACTGCTACACCGGAACGCATGGATGGACGAAACATTCAGGACGAGTTCTTCAATGGCCGAATCGCGGCAGAGATGCGCCTATGGGAAGCTCTAGAGAACGAACTTCTCAGCCCCTTCCATTACTTCGGCATCACTGACAACACGGACATGAGCGCCATCTCCTGGAAGCGAGGGTCATACGATATTACGGACCTCAGCAACCTCTTCACTGGAAATGACGCACGGGCCAGGCTTGTTGTACAAGCCGTCAAAGGTAAAGTTGCCGACCCAGGATCAATGCGCGCTTTGGGCTTCTGTGTTTCAGTCGCACACGCCACCTTTATGGCCGACTTCTTCCAACGCGCTGGATTCAACGCGGTTGCCCTGTCCGGCGATTCTCCACGCCAAGAGCGCAAGGATGCCCTGGATCGGTTCAAGACAGGCGCCCTCCAGGTCATCTTTTCCGTTGACTTGTTCAACGAGGGGCTCGATATCCCTGACGTTGACACGTTGCTTCTCTTGCGTCCTACATCCAGCGCCACAGTTTTCCTCCAACAGTTGGGACGAGGTCTACGCCGCACTGAGAAGAAGGCCGTCCTTACTGTGCTGGATTTCATCGGCCAACACCGTAAGGAGTTCCGGTTCGAGGAGCAATTCCGCTCACTCACCAATCTCACTCGCAATCGCCTGCTCGCCAACATCGAGTGTGACTTTCCTCAGCTGCCATCCGGCTGTCAAATCATCCTTGAGCCGAAAGCCAAGGAGCTGATCATTGAAAATATTCGTAGCCAGATCGGTGTCAACGTCGCTCAACTCGCTCGCGAGGTCGCGAACTACGCAGAGCCGCGACTCACCAAATACCTCCGCGAAAGCCGCCGCGAAATCAAAGAGGTGTATCGAGGGAGCGGAAACTCCTGGACAGGTCTACTCCGCCGCGCAAAGCTCCTCCCACAAAAGGGCCCTGAGGAAGAAGCAACGCTACTCAAGCGAGTATCGGCGTTCCTTCATGTCGACGACCCAATTCGAGTTTCTGCGTACCAAAAATTGCTGTCCAATGACGTCCCCACGTATGACGCTCTCAGCGAGCAGGAAAGGGCATACGCCCGCATGCTCTTCTTCTCCCTGTGGCCTTTGGGTGGAGGTTTCAGTAGCTACCAGGAGGGCTTCAATACTCTTGCCGGCCAGCGCGCCTTCCGTGATGAACTCCGCCAGGTCCTTACCCATACGCTGAACCAAGCCGATCACGCACCTATTCCGCTACGGGGACAACACGCAAGCTTGCCACTCTCCATCCACGCCTCGTACAGCCGAGAGGAAATCCTCCCGGCCCTCGGACAGGCATACATCGGCGGCTTCATGCCAGGGCATTTCCGTGAAGGCGTGAAGTGGTGCGAAAACATCAAAACAGACGCACTACTCATCACTCTCGAAAAATCCGAGAAGGATTTTTCTCCCGAAACTCGCTACAAGGACTATGCCTTGAATGAGTCCTTGTTCCACTGGGAATCGCAAAACCAAACCTCAGAAACATCACCTACTGGCATCCGATACCAGAACCATAAAGAGATGGGAACCCACGTCTTGCTCTTCGTCCGCCGCTACAAGAAAACGGACATCAGTGGGCCCCATCCGTGGATGCTCCTTGGTCCTGCCGAATATGTTGAGCACAAGGGAAGCAAGCCCATGGGAATTGTCTGGAATCTTCACCATGAGATGCCAGCCGACGTATGGACATATTCAGCGGTTGCCGCCAGCTAAGGGCCGCCCCGCAATCCCTGACAGGACAGCGCTTATTCGTCTATGCGCCAGAATCGACGGTGCGCTCGCAGAAAGCGTCTCCCGATTCGGTGCTGCTCTACTGTTCTCAGCTCAACAGGGCGCGAGACTGAATCACTTAGATACCGATCCACCACATAGAAATCGTCGGTCAAGTAGAGAGCACCACGATCAAGCCGCACATGACAGTTAGGACACAGGCACAAGACGTTTGATTCGACGTCGGGCCCTCCCTCCGGGCCGCCAAGGGCTTGTATATGCGCCCCCTCGGCATAGCCTTTTCCAGGCATCCCGACCTTCAGCGCAAGTCCACAGGCCTGGCACGTATAGTCGTGCCATTCTTTGACTCTACGAACAACAGCCGTATCGCGAATAATACGTTCAATAGTAATCGCCCGTCGACGCGTAGGCTGCTCGGGCGTCTCATCACCATAGAAATCAGCCTCATACCGAGTCGACGGGGTGAGACTTTCTCGAATCTGCTGTTCGAAAGAGGTGAGCTCCTGCATCTCGTCCGGAAGGCGGCGCAGCCTAAAGCGACAAATCTGAAATCCAGCCCTTCCAGCCTCCGTCCAATCATCAACGACCCGATAGAGGCCGTCGTACCGGTACCCACTGATGGGCGAATAGTCCCGCTCCCCCTCGCTTCCGCGAATAACCCTCACAGAATTGTTCGATATTCGACTTCTCCGGAGACCGGCATTCCCCCGGTTATCCCATGTTTGATCCTCCACTTGACGGCCAGTGTTACGATCCCGGCCACCCGCGCCTGTATAGATGACTTCATCCCATTTGTCGATATCATCCTCATATCCCCGATTGAGCACGATTGCGTCGGCAGCCCGCTCGCCATTCGCATCCAACCCCCAAGAGATACCCGCCTCACGCTCCTTATGAAGTCCAGCCTCTTTGACGGCCTGCCTGGATTCGAAATGAACCCCTGGAAGACACTCATCCACATGCCCGAAGAAAGCCCTGTACGCGACCATGTGAACATGCTTGCGAATACTTGACCTCAGCCCGTCACCAGCGCCGACGCACGACGCTGCATGACTCGATTCATCCCATGCATGGCCTAAAAGAGCCCCTTAGCTGCCAGCCGGACCGACTGATCCGCACTGCCCAGGACTACGGAGTAGCGATCCCCACACAGAGAATGGATCCGGGTCACCACCCGTGACCCGGCATACCGTTCCCGCCCGATAGGCGGAAACCACGGTCACCTCTACTCCGTCGAGCATCCAACCTCCGGCCCCGCAGTTGACGGCCCCGCGAAGTCACTCACGTAGAGCTCGTCGACATATGCCACACCAGACAGGTCCGACAACGACCAGGAAGAGCCACGTTGTAACCCAAAGCACGGCAGATGTCATAAATGCAAGCTTGTTGTCACCAGATCCTCGGCATGTGATACCGGCACCCGCTGTTTCACCCGTTCGTCA
Source organism: Streptomyces sp. NPDC014734 (assembly GCF_043083325.1). NCBI lineage: Bacteria > Bacillati > Actinomycetota > Actinomycetes > Kitasatosporales > Streptomycetaceae > Streptomyces > Streptomyces sp. NPDC014734. The sequence goes on from NZ_JBIBYN010000014.1 coordinate 30,429, forward strand.
TCTCTGTCAGACGGCGAGCGGCAGAGTGTCCGGTGATTTCCACTTGGTCATCAGCGAAGCTCACGTTTCGTGAGTGCCTTGCGGCCCGCCTTCGTACGGGCCGCTCGGCAGTAGAGCGGTTTCACGAATGAATGCCGCCACGGGAGCACCTCCGCAAAGCCGTCGGCCTGGCGGAACCGCTCTGGGCGCTGCTGTGCGCTGCGAAGCAGCGGGGCGCCCAAGCGGTGGTCTCGGACCACAGCGCATGCATCTCCCGGTTTGGGTAGCCCAGTCCGAGCCCTCTCCAGATTTCGGCGACGAGCGGGGCGGGATCGTCGGGGTGGAGTGCCAAGGCCCGCCCGATATCGTCCTGCGAGGCAGGCAAATCCTGATGGAATCTCTCGAACTGGCTCCGCGACGTGGTGAGCGCAGGGAGCGGCGCTCCCAGTCCTGACCGGCGTCCTCGAAGAGCAGGGCGGCGGGCTCCCGACTCCCTCGGGCGGCAGAACTGCACGCGCGCTGCTATGGGGTATCGAGGCCGGCGAGGTAGGAATTCTGCCATCGCAGCGGCAGTAGGCCGTATCCGAGTCAGCACCAGAGCAACAGCAGGCAGGCGGGGACAAGGAGTGCCATGGTTGGGCAAATCCCTTCAGGAAGAGTGTGGCGATGCACGAAGCGGAAGGGTGACGGCAGTATTCCCGCCGCAAGGGGAGGAGCGGCATGCAGGGTGCCGTTCCCGCTTGCCGCCCCTCCAAGGCACTTCTCAACATCTTCGCTGCCGACTGTGTCGAACGTGCCTGCTGGACGCGGCTCAGCAACGACCCTGAGAGGGCCTGGGCAACTCCGCTGAGGAGGAAGATGGCTGAGCCAGCGCCCCGGGAAGTCCAGATCGCAGGTCAGAGCTGGCAGGCGGTGTCAACAAACCTGTGCATTCAGGCTCGATGACAACAGGTTTTCCTCACCGTGGAGAACTTTCCGGCTTCGGATCGCAGGTGTCTCAAGATCGGCTGGTCGCAAGGATGACACCTACTGTGCTTCGGCGCACGTCGCCTCAGGCCCCACACACGAGCCCCCTCCCCCACTCTTGCCGAGACTCCCGATCAGGGCAGCGCGGTAAAGCTTTGGGGGTGCACCTCCTGATTTGACTCGCCCCTCACATATCGAGAAAGTTAGATAGAATCCCGCAAGGGGATCGGCAGGACGGAGAAACGACTCATGGATCCCCTGACCGTACACAAGGCGCTCGCGAACCCTGCGCGCCTGCGGTTCATGCAGTGGCTCAAGGAGCCGGAGAAGTACTTCGACGAGGCTTCGTACCGGCAGCAGGGACTGGGGTTCCACATCGGGGTGTGTGTCGGTGACATCCAGAAGCGGGCCGGGCTGGCGCAGTCGGTGGTGTCCGGCTACCTGCAGACCCTGAAGGACGCCGGGCTGCTCACCTCGGAACGCATCGGCAAGTGGACGTACTACCGGCGGAACGAGGCCGTGATCGCGGAGTTCGCGGCCCACGTGCGCGACGCGCTGTAGCCGTCCGCGCGATTCGTCGCCGCACGCGTCCCCGTTCCACCCCGCCACCCCGCCACCTCACTGCCCCGCCACCTCACTGCCTCGCTGCCTCGCTGCCTCGCTGCCTCGCTGCCTCGTGGTGATGGTGGAGTTCACGCGATGCAATGCATCTAATTTTCTAGATTTAACGAAAGGCTTCGATGAGTAAGACGTCACGCACTGTCCTGGTACTCGCCCTGGGCGTGTTCGGGATCATCACCACGGAGATGGGGATGGTCGGCGTGCTTCCCCAGGTCTCGGCCGAGCTCGGCGTGGCGCCGTCTGCGGCCGGGTGGCTGGTTGGGGTGTTTGCCCTGGTCATCGCGGTGTCCGGGCCCTTCACGACGCTGCTGGCCTCAGGGGTCGACCGCAAGAAGGTACTCGCCGCGGCGATCGCGGTGTTCGCCGTGTCGAACGCCGTCTACGCGGTCACCACGCAGTACGAGGTGATGCTGGCCTTCCGCATCGTTCCGGCTCTCTTCCATCCGGTGTTCTTCGCGGTGGCGCTCGCTACCGCCGCACGGCTGGTACCCGCCGAGGACGCGACCCGGGCCACGACGACCGTGTTCGGCGGGGTGACCGTCGGGTTCGCCTTCGGGGTGCCGTTGACCTCGTACCTCGCCGAGCATGTGTCGCTGTCGTCCGCATTCTGGTTCGGTGCGCTGGTGAACCTGATCGCCTTCCTCGGCATCCTGCGGTTCGTTCCCGCCATGCCTGTCGGAGGGCGCGTGTCGTACGGGGCCCAGTTGGGGATTCTCAAGCGTGGGCAAACGTGGCTGACCATCGTGTCCGTCGTACTCGTGTTCGCGGCGATGTTCTCGGTCTACGGCTACTTTGCCGAGTACCTGGGGCAGGTCACGCACATGGACGGCACGTGGGTCAGTGCCATGTTGATGGCGTTCGGCATCGTGATGATCGTCGGGAACTTCGCCTTCGGTGCTCTGCTGCGGCGCAGTCTCATAGGAACCGCTGTGGCCTATCCGGTGTTGTGTCTGGTCGTCTACGTGCTTCTGTACGAGGTCGGCCCGTTCTTCGCGCCGATGGTCGTGGCCGTGCTGGTCTGGGGCGCGGTGCATTCGGGCGGACTGGTGGTGAGCCAGAGCTGGTTGGGGCGGGACGCCGTGGACGCTCCGGAGTTCGGCAACAGCCTCTTCATCTCGTTCTCCAACCTCGGCATCACCGTGGGCACCGCCGTCGGGGGGTGGGTCCTGAGCGATCACGGGACGCGCCGGCTCACCTGGGCCGGCGCCGCGTTCGCGGTGGCCGCCCTGCTCGTCATGGGGCTGCGGCTGGGGTGGGACCGGATCGGGTCGTCAAGGGCGCGAGTGATGGCGGGGGACAACTCCTAGGGGCTGCCAAGGGGCTGCCCGGTGCGGTGACCGGGAGGGCTTGCCTGGCGTCGCGAGCCGGTGAACCCTTCCGGTCACAGCACCGGCCTGGGTGGCCGGGAAGCGACCGAAGGGAATACCGATGACAGCGGCGACTGATGCCGACGGTGCGCGAGGAGGGGAACGGGACGATCTGCTGGCGATCGTTTCCGATCAACGCATCAACTTTCTCTACGCCGTTGAGGACGTCGGCGAGGAACAGGCCCGCCTCGCCACCACGGTCAGCGAGCTGACGCTCGGTGGCCTGGTGAAGCACCTCGGCGAGGTGCAGCGGACCTGGCTCGCGGTGATCGACGGCACGGCTCCGGCGGAAATCGGCTGGGCCGATCTCGACCCCGACGGCAATCGGATGACCGATGGGGAAACGTCGGCCGGTCTGCTCGACTCCTTCCGCGCGGCTGCTGCGGAGTTCGATCGCACCGTGCGGGAGGAACCCGATCTCGATCGGGTCGTGACGCTGCCGCGGTACCCGTGGTCGCCACCGGAACCGATCACGTGGACCGTCCGGCACGTGCTGCTGCATGTCTTCCGGGAGATCGCGCATCACTGCGGACACGCGGACATCATCCGCGAGGCACTGGACGGCGCCAGTACGACGGCACGCATGGCCGAGGCCGCCTCGCGTGGTGGTGAACGCGACGCGGACACATAGAACGCCGGCGATTGACGACGGCCTACAGCGCTTGACGGTGATTCGGCGCGGCAAGGGGTGTCCTCCGTCGGGGACTGCCGCATGGCGTCGGCGCGTGCATGCCGGTGGCGCGTCACGGCGGACGTGAGACGTACCTCGTGTCCGGGGCCGTGGCGATCGCCGCATCACCGTCGGGGCCGGAGCATCACCGCCGAGGCCGCCGAGGCCGTCGCGGCCCGTCGCGGCCCGTCGCGGCCCGTCGCGGCCCGTCGCGGCCTTTGGATTCGACGAGTTGATGCGGCCGAACGAGTGGTGCGCGCCCGGCTCCGGGGCATGCGACAGAAGAATTCAGGAGACTTGCCGTCAATGCGGAGGGCGGCGCTCGACGGTTCATTTGGAACGTCGATTTCCGGCCACAACACAACGCCCCTTACGCTGCACCACATCAGTCACCACCGGTCGGCCGGTAGAGAAGGGCGACAACATGACCTCCGAGACCAGCACACTGAGCACCATCGAAGCCACAACAGCCCAGCTGGAAGCGGAACTTCCACGCCTGGAGCAGCACCAGCAGACTCTGGAGAAGGAACTCGCGGCCGTCACCGGGCGGCTGGAGTCGATGCGGACCGCGCTGACGGCGCTGCGCGCGCTGTCCGGTGCCGCCGTTCCGTCCACGGACACGGCGCCGCAGGTTGCCGAGGCGGCGGACGCCGTCGTGGCGGACGAGGACGCGGAGGGTACGGAGAGCGCACAGGGCGCTGCCGCTCCGCTGATCCCGCAGCAGGCTCAGAGTTCCGTCGAGGCAGTCGACGCAGTCGTCCCGGCACAGGCTCCGAAGGACCAGGAGGAAGCCGGGGCGGAGGAGGCGTCTCAGGCGGCAGCCGAGCCGGAGCAGGGCAAGCCGGTTGAGGCGGCGACCGCCGTGACGCCCGCGCGCCGCACCGCGCGCAAGACGTCCGCTCCCAAGGGCCGCAAGCAGGCCACCGCCGCTGCTGAGAAGCCGAAGAGCACGCGGGCACGGACCAGGAAGGCCGAGGCGACCGGCGCCGCCAAGTCGGCCAAGACCGCCTCGTCCAGCACCGCCAAGGCCACCAAGGCCACCGAATCCGCCAAGGACACCGGATCCGCCAAGACCGCGAGTTCCTCGAAGGAAACCGGTTCGGCCGCCAAGGCATCCAGGTCCACCAAGGCCGCCGTCAAGCCCGCGAGGGCCAAGGTCTCGAAGAAGGCTGCCGATTCCGCGTCGGCCTCCGACGACAGCAACGGTCTCACCGAGATGACCATCAAGGTGCTGTCCACGTTCGGCGACACCCCCGTTCGTGCCCGTGACGTCACGAAGGCCCTGGGCCGCGAACTCACCCCGAACGGCATCAACACCGTACGCAGCACGCTCGACCGGCTCGTCGCCACCTCCCGTGCCCACCGCGCCGGCCGGGGTCTCTACCAGGCCGTCGTCGGCTGACACACCACTCGCACCGTTCGAGAGGGTTCCCCGCGCGCCCTCGTCACGTCTCGGCAGTCGTGACGAGGGCGCGCGCGTGCGTGCAGAGGCCGCGTGCATGCGTGCAGAGGCCGCGTGCGTGCGTGCGGGCATCCGGCGGTACGTGTCACGTGCCGACTGTCACATGCCGGCTGTCACATGGCTTGTGGCTTGTGGCTCGTGGCTCGTGGCTTGTGGCTTGTGGCTTGTGGCGAACGGTGCTGGTTTGATGCTCCGGGCCGGGTTCCGTCCCGCTCTGCTGGTTGCCGACATGTCTTCATCACTGCGCCTCGAACTATCTCGGTCTCGGGTTCCGCCGGACCGGTGAGATGAGCGGCGACCAGGTTGTCGGCGAGCTGGAACTCGACGAGGTGTGAGGGCGGGTGACGAGTCCGGGCACGTCGGGGCACGGCCGGGCGCGATGCCGGGGTGGTGTGCGGTGTGCGATGCCGGGGTGGTGCGTGATGGGCGATGCGCTGCGGTACTCGGTGCGGGTGGCTTGGCCGAAGACGGCTGCCCAGCTCGTGGGTGACCGCCGGTACGGACGCTCCAAAGCCTCTGGACGTCACGACGGGGGGCGTGAGTTCATGGTTCGGGCGGCTGCGCCCGCGTGGGGTCGGGAAGCAGCCCGGGAAGAGCCGGAGCGGAACGGAACAGGCCGGGCAGGACGGGGCGGGCCTGCGCGCTCCGGCGTGGAACGGGCCGATGCGGCAGGGGGACGTCGATGGCACGGCGCGGGGCGAGAATTCCGAGTGGTCGGCTGTGCGCGGGAATCGTGCTCGGCATCCTGGCGGGACTGGTGACGCTGTGGTTGCTCATGCGCGTCGGGCATTCCCTCTACACCACGCGCAGCTGGCTGAAGACGCTGCTGCTGCCGGGGGCCGGAATCGCCGTGGGCTGTGCCGTGTCGCTCGGGCGCGCGGGCACCGGCATCGGGCACTCATGGGGCCTGCTTGCCGGGATAGCCGCCATGTTCTTCTGCGCCACGCATATGCAATACCTGTCGTCCAACGCCCTGCACGACCGGGGCCAGGAGGTGTACGGAGTCATACAGAAGGAAACCTCCGCGACCCATGACCCGGACGGCGGCCCCACCACGTACAGCTACGCCGTCGCCTATCCGGGGGACCTGCGGCAACGGGAGCTGTCCACCGTGGGCAGGGAGTTGCAGGTCGGGGGACGCTACCTGATCACCGTCGACCCGGAGTCGAAGGTCCACCCAAAGGTCGGCCCCAGGCCCGGTACGGACGTCTCCGACATCGTCTGGCAGATCATCTGCGCGGTCTTTCTCATGCCTTTCTGCGTCGCTTCCGTGGCGATGAGCCTTCGGCCGGACGAACTCACGGGCTGGTGACTCACCTGGGTGAATGCCGCCGCCCCGGGCCGGGGCGGCGGCACGGAGGCCACGTCGTACGCGTTCCTCGGCGCAGGAGGGGGCGGGCCCGGCGGGTCGGCACGCGGTGGGGACCTCGTGGGAGGGCGACCGCGTGCGGGACCGGACCCGCCCCGTATCGTCACCGGACCAACGTCTTGCGCAATGCCTCGGCGAACTCCTCGGGCTGCCCCAGGAAGGCTCCGTGGTCCCCGGGGAACACCACGGGTTCAGAACCGAGGAGGTCGGCCAGTGCGACGGAGGTGCGGTGCGTGATCAGGCCACCCGACTCGGCTCCGACACCGACGACCACCCTGGCCGGAGCGGCCTTGAGCGCGGCGATGCCGGGCACGTGACGAGCGGTGCCCCGCAGTTCGTGGCCGAAGAAACGGGCGCTGTTCGCGAGGTCCTGGGGTGTGGGTTCCCCCACCGGCGTGGGAGCTCCGCCCTCGCCCAGATCGAAACCGGCGACGGTCATGAACCTCATCCATGCCGCGCCCACCCCCTCCCGGTGAAAGGTCTCGACGATGCTCTCCATCGCGGCGCGCTGCTCGTCGGCGTCGGGGAGGATCTCCGTGACCGGAGGTTCGTGCGCCACGAGCGTCCGCACCCGGTTCGGGTGGCGTGCGACGAGCGCGAGGCCGGTCACCGCGCCGCCGCTGCTGCCGAACACGTCGGCGGAATCGGCCCCGAGCGCGTCCAGAATGGCCACCACGTCGTCGGCACGCAGTTCGGGCGTGGATTCCTGTTCGGGGTCGTCGAGGGTGCTGCCCGAGATGCCGCGCGGGTCATGGGTGACGACGGTGTGGTCGACGGCGAGCGCGTCGGCCAGCGGTGCGAAGGCACCGGCGTCCATCGGCGACCCCATCACCAGCAGCAACGGTCCGGTTCCTCGGACTTCGTAGTGGAGGTGGGCACCGGGAACGTCGAGGGTGTGGCGGGTGGTCATGCCGTTGGTCCTTCCTCAGGTGAACCGCCGCAGCTGCGGCGACAGAGAGTAGGACTCCGGCCGACACGAAAAGTCATCGCTCATTCGTTCGAATCTATACTTCTCGCGGAAAGCCCTGCGGAAACTTCACGGGAGACCTCGCGGGGGACCTCACAGAAAGCTCGCGAGGGCATCGCGGAGGACTCGCGGGGTCTCGCAGAAACCTCGCGGAGACCTCGCGGTTCGGCGCCATCTCGACGATGACAGAATGGTGCAAATGACGACATCTTGCGGGCCTGCGGCGACGACCGGTCCCGGGCTCCGGGCCGGGCAGCACCATCCCGTTCCCTGGTCGAGCGGCGAGCCGCTGCACACCGAGCTGCTCACGGCGAAGGAGCTGGTGTACGACCCGTGCGGCTTCGTCTGCACCCGGCCGGAGCCCGAGGCGGAGAGCGCGGAATACGTCGCGCATGTGTTCAGTGTGGACGGCTCAACCGTCAGGTTCCGGGTGGCCAAGACCACCCCGACCAAGGCCGGCCAGTTCGTGACCGTGTGGAAGCGGTCGGCCGACGGGCCGATTCAGCCCTTCGGCTCCGAGGACCCCGTCGATCTCTTCGTCATCAGCAGCCGTGACGCCGACGGCCGCTTCGGACAGTTCGTGTTTCCCCGGGACGTGCTCTGCGAACAGGGCATCGTGGCGCGGAACGGTTCCGGCGGGAAGCGTGCCTTCCGCGTCTATCCCCCGTGGGTGGCGACGACCAGTCGCCAGGCGGCCCGCACGCAGGAGTGGCAGACCGACTACTTCCTACACGTGAGCCCGGCGACGGACGGGGACGGTGGTGACGCGAACGGTGGCGACGGGGGCCGGGCGGACGCGGGGGCAACGGTCGACCCGGTCCGGTGCCGGGCGCTCTATCACCCGTGACGAAGTCCCGAACGCGTACCCGACCGGTGTGGGGTGCGGCTGTTCGGCGTGTCGATCGTTCGGCGTGCCGATCGTTCGGTGCGACGGCCGTTCGGCGTGCCGGCCGCTCGGTGCGACGGCCGTCGCGTGTGCGCTACCGCACCGCACCCGGGTGTCAGCGGTAGTCCTCCGGATGGCCCTGCATCCACGTGTTGACGCGGTCGCGGGTGCCGAGCAGTTCGGAACGGTGCTTCTCCAGGTTCGCCGTGGAGGTGTCACCGTTCAGGGCCGCCCGCAGGGAACCGATCCGGGCCAGTGGCTCCTCGAAATGACCGGGGCCCTGGACGTCCGCCTTCATCGACTTCTCCAGGCGCGCGAGTTCGTCGTTGACACGGCCCAGGACGTAGGCGCAGTCCGCCGATCCAGGTGTGCAGGTCTCGGTCAGTGTGGCCTGGAGGCCCGCGAAGGCGTCGCGTACCGCCTCCGGCCGGTTCCCGGCTGCCTCGACTGCTGCGTCGGCCGCCGCGTCCACCCTCGCCGCTTCCTCGGCGTCCTTCACCGCTGTGGCCACGTCGGCCGCGCTGTCCGCCCCGGCGGCGTTCACGGAGGGTGTCACGTAGCGGACGTCACCGCCCGGCCCCTGCGAGGTGTCCACGCCCGCGCAGCCGGTCAGGACCGTCCCGAGGGCCGTGGCGACGACCGCGGCCGTCGCCACGGTACGCGTGCGCGTGGCTGTACGGAGGTGCGCGCGGGCGCGTGTGCGGGTGTGTGCGCGGATGAACATGAGGCCCCCTCGTCCGGTTCGCCGCACCTTACCGGCCCGGGTCCCCGGCCGCCCGTCCGGTGATCAGGGCCTGGAGCGCGGGCGCGTACAGGTCGGCGAGGTGCTCGGGTGTCGCCCGTGAGCCGGCGCCCTCCGGGTGGAGGCTGAGCGTGGCTCCGAGGCCGAGGAGGTGACCGGCGACGAGTTCGGCGCGCAGGGCGGCTTCCGGGCCGGCGAGGCGGGCGGCCAGTTCTTCGGTGACCTGCTGGTGGAAGCGATCGCGCAACAGGGACCGTTCGTCGCGGTTGCCGAGCGAGAAGACGACGCGCAGCAGGGGGTCGGACTTCAGCTCGCGGCGGCGCTTCACGAGCGTCACCACCAGGTGGCGGCCCAGCCCGTCGAGCGGGGCGTCGAAGAGCTCGGCCGCCGCGGGAGCGAAGTCGGCGACGGTGTTGAAGAGTTCCTCCTTGCGGCCGAAGTGCTTGACGACCAGCGACGGGCTCACCCCGGCGTCGGCCGCGATCCCCCGGATGGTCACGTCGGCGTACGGGCGCTGCGTGAACGCGCGGCGGGCGGCTCGCAGGATCGCGTCCCGCCCACTGCCCTGATCGGCAACGGATGGATCGGCGACGGATGGATCGGCAGCGGACTCACCGGCGGGCGCCGCATCAGCAGGCGCCGCATCAACAGCGGACGGATCAGCAGCGGACGGATCGGCGGCAAGCTGGTTCCTTGCCTCCCATCCCGATCCCGCTCCCCTCGACTCCGGCTCCGGATCCGGCTCCAACTCCAGCTCCGTTTCCGTCGACTCCGCCGCCGTTTCCGTCAGCTCCGGTTCCGAGCCCGCTTCCGGTTCGGGGACGGGTGCCGGGGCCGGTGCGGTGGCGTGGCCGCTGGTCATGCGCCCTCCTGGATCTCCTGGGCCTCGTGGACCGGCGCCGTCCGCGCACCGTCCTTCCGGGCGCCCGCGGTGTCGCCGCCGCTTTCGACCGTACCCGCCGCGGGCCTACGGCCGCCCGGCAGGCACAGGGTGACCAGCAATGCCGCGAGCGCGGCGCCCGCCGCGATCAGGAAGACCAGCTGATACGCGTGGAGCGTCGGGGCCACCCGGCCGCCCACCCTGAACGTGAGCCCCGACAGGACCGCGGCCACCGTGGCGCTGCAGCACGCCTGCCCGATCGACCGCATGAGGGTGTTGAGGCCGTTTGCCGCCCCGGTCTCGCCGACCGGGACACCTCGCATGACGAGTGCGGGCAGCGCCGAGTACGCGAGGGCCGTACCCGAGGCCACGACCGTCGCCCCGGCGATGATCAGCCAGAGGCTGTGGCTGGTGAAGTACCGCACCACGTAACCGACGGCGATCACAGCGCCCGCGAGCGCCAGGCTGACCTTCGGCCCGTACGCCCCGGAGATCCGGGCCGAGACCGGTGAGAGTGCCACCATCATCACGCCACCCGGCAGCAGGCACAGTCCGCTGACCACGAGCGACGCCCCGAGCCCGTATCCCGTCTCCTTCGGCTCCTGCACCATCTGCGCGGTGACCAGGGAATTCGCGTAGAACGCGAAGCCGATCAGCAAAGCGGCGACGTTGGTGAGCAGGACCGCCGGGCGGGCGGAGACCCGCAGGTCGACCATGGGCGTCGGGACGCGGAGCTCGTACACGCCCCAGGCCAGCGCCACGACGACGGCGGCCACCAGCAGACCGACCGTCCGGGCCGAGGTCCAGCCCCAGTCGGCGCCCTGGGTGACGGCGAGCAGCAGACAGACCAGGGCACCGGACAGCCCCAGGGCGCCGACGGCGTCGAAGCGCCCGCGGGTGCGCAGCGGGGATTCCGGTACGCATCGCAGCACCAGCAGAATGTCGATGACGCCGATCGCTCCCGAGACCCAGAACATCGTGTGCCAGTCGAAGTTCTCCACGACGAGCGCCGCCACCGGCAGTCCGATCGCGGCTCCGATGCCGAGCGTCGAGCTCATCAGTGCCACCGCGGACAGCACCCGCTCGGGCGGGAGTTCGTCGCGCAGGATGCTGATGCCCAGCGGCACGACGGCGATCGCCGCTCCCTGGAGGGCGCGGCCGGTGATCAGTACCCCGATGTGGGAGCTGACCGCGCACAGCACCGAGCCGAGCACCAGCACCATGAGTGAGGCGACGAGCACCCGCCGCTTGCCGTACATGTCGCCGACCCTGCCCAGGACGGGCGTGAAGACGGCCCCGGTGAGCAGGGTGACGGTGACCAGCCAACTGGCGGCGGTGGGGGTGGCGCCGGTGAGCTCCGGGATGTGCGGCAGCAGCGGCACGACGATCGTCTGCATGACCGCGACCACGACCCCGCAGAAGGCAAGTACCCCGACGGCGAAGCGGGGCGGCGGAGCTGAACGCGGAACGGTGTCCGGGGCGGTGTTCGGGGCGGGTATGTCCGCGGGCATGGCTCTCCGTACGGGGGTCGGCGGCGGGCTCGGCAGGGCGTCGGCGGCAAGGCACACCTGGGGTGCACAGGCGTTCACCCCAGGGTAAACGCCTGTGCACCCCCTTCGCGACGGGAATGGCGTGCGCCGCGTTAGCCTCGGAGTCCCGGGCCTCCGGTCCGGACTACTGAGACGAGAAGGCGAAGGTGGCTGCGATGGCGAAGGTTCCGGCAGCGGCGGTGGCGGCGAGCGGACTGATCGGCGGGTACGCGGTCGCACGGTGGACCAGGAAGCGCCCGCTGGGCGGAGTCGCCCTCGCCGCGGCGGGCGGTGTCGCCGCGTACGAGTGGAACCGGCAGGCCGGGCCGCGTGCGGCCGTCGGGCTGACCACCGCGTATGTGGCCGCGTTCGCCGGTTCGCACCCTCTGGCCAAGAAGGTCGGCGCCTGGCCCGCCGTGTTCGCCGTGGCGGGCGGCATGGCCGCAGCGTCGTGGGCGGTCACGCGCTGCTCCGCCTGAGTGCCCGGCGGATGGCCTCCGGCCGGGGGTCATCCGCGGGGCTCCGCGCCGCGCGGGAACGGCCTGGCGCTGTGACCGCGCGGGAACGGCCTGGCGCTGTGACCGTCTTCAGACTCGTGCCGTCCGGCCGGGACCTGCCCGCGGAGGCCGAGCCGACCGACGGTTGACCGGCTCGGCGCGCGCGGTGCCGGACGACGGCGGGCCGCCGGCCGAGCCGCCCCTCGGCCCACGTGGCCGCCGGTCCGGCGGGCGGACCGGACTGCACCGGGCAGCCGGGGTCGGTTCGTGCTTCCGGGGCGCACGGAGTCATCGTTGAAAATTGAACGTGACGTCTGGATACCGCCGGACCCGCAGGACGTTCCGGTCTTGGATTGAGCATGTCCAAGACCGGAACAAGGAGTTCTACGGAGATGACGATGAACGGTGCGACGGCGCTCGACGGCAAGGTGGCGCTGGTGACCGGCGGCAGTCGGGGAATCGGGGCTGCGGTCGCGCTGCGGCTGGCCGAGGACGGCGCAGACGTGGCGCTGACCTACCAGGGCTCGGCCGAGTTGGCCGAGGAGGTGGTCGCCAAGATCACCACGATGGGGCGGAGCGGCTTGGCCGTCCGCGCGGACAGCGCAGACCCGGAGGCGGTGCGCGGCGCGGTGGCAGCGGTCGCCGAGCGGTTCACGCGGCTGGACATCCTGGTGAACAACGCGGGTGTCGGCGCCGTCGGACCGATCGAGGCGGTGACATGCGACCAGATCGACCGGGTGCTGGCGGTGAACGTTCGCGCGCCCTACCTCTACGCCCAGGCGGCGCTCCAGTACCTGGCCAAGGGCGGACGGATCGTGAGCATCGGCAGCTGTATCGCCCAGCGCGTGGCCTTCCCCGGAGGCACGCTCTACGCGACCAGCAAGGCCGCTCTGATCGGCTTCACCAAGGGCATGGCCCGGGAGCTCGGCCCGCATGGGGTCACCGTCAATCTGGTCCACCCGGGCCCGATCGACACCGACATGAACCCGGGCGACGGTGATTCCGCCGACTTCCAGCGCGGCTTCACTGCGCTCGGCCGCTACGGCACGGCGGTGGAGGTCGCGGATGCCGTCTCGTACCTGGTCGGCGAGAGCGCCCGATACGTCACAGGCGCGGAGCTGGCGGTGGACGGTGGCTTCGCGGTCTGAGCCCGCACGGTCCGACGCAGCAGCCGTCGCCCTCGCCCCACTTCTCCTGTGGGCGTAGCCGTTTGACGGCACTCCCCAAGGGCTGTCCCGCAATCCCTGGCGGGCGCGCGACGACGGCTTCGGCACCTCGCGGCGTTGCCGGAACATTCGCATACATCCAGTACGCGCATGTCCCTCCGCCTTGCGATGCACCGCATCCGACGCCGCGCACCGTTCCACCGCGGACTACGGGACAGCCCTTAGGCCCCCAGCGCCCAGGTCACGGTGTGGATGAACAGCCCCGCGAGCGCGCCCACCACCGTGCCGTTGATCCGGATGAACTGGAGGTCGCGGCCGATGTGCGCCTCGATCTTCTTCGACGTCTGCTCCGCGTCCCAGCTCGCCACCGTGTCGCTGATCAGCGAGGTGATCTCCGCGCGGTACGTCGTCACCACGTACACCGCCGCGTCCTCCAGCCAGCCCTCCAGCTTGGCCTGCATGCGCCCGTCCGTCGCCAGCCGCGCGCCGAAGGTCAGCAGCGAGGAACGCGCCCGTCGGCGCAGCTCGCTCTGCTCGTCGTCCGCCGCGTTGATGATCATCGTCCGGACCGATGACCAGGCCGACGCGATGACCTCCTGAACCTCGCCGCGTCCCAGGATCTCCGACTTCAGCCGCTCCACCCGCGCCCGGGTGTCCGGGTCCGTCTGCAGGTCGGCCGCGAAGTCGGTGAGGAAGGTGTCGATCGAGGCGCGCGCCGGGTGCCCCGGCATGTCCCGCATCTCCGTGATGAACCTCAGCAGTTCCTTGTAGACCCGCTCCCCCACGCGTTTGTCGACGAAGCGCGGCGTCCAGCCCGGCGCCCCGCCCTGCACCGCGTTCATCACCGAGTCGCCGTGCAGCACCAGCCAGTCGTGGGCCCGCACACAGATCAGGTCCACCACTCTGCGGTGGCCGCCGTCGGAGACCACCTTCTCCAGCATCTTGCCGAGACCGGGCGCGATTTCCACCGTGTTGGCCCGCCGGGTGATCGCCTCGCCCACCACGGCCTGCACGTCGGAGTCGCGCAGCACCGTCAGCGCGCCTCGCAGCGCGGTGGACAACTCGGCGGTGACCCGGTCGGCATGGGACGGTTCGGCAAGCCAGGCCCCGAGCCGGCCCCCGATGCCGAGGGCGTGGATACGGCCGCGCACCACATCGCCGGAGAGGAAGTTCTCACCGACGAAGGAACCCAGGGACTGTCCGAGCTGGTCCTTCTTGGTGGGGATGATGGCGGTGTGCGGGATCGGCAGGCCGAGCGGGCGTTTGAACAACGCGGTGACGGCGAACCAGTCGGCGAGCGCACCCACCATCCCTGCCTCGGCAGCCGCGGCGACGAAGCCCGGCCAACCGCCCACGCCCGCGTTCCCCGCCCAGGTGGCGAGTCCGTACACGAGCGCGACCAGCAGCAACAGGCCCGTTGCCGTCGTCTTCATCCGGCGCACACCGCGCCGCTTCTCCTCGTCGGCCGCGGTGTACGCGAACGCCGCGAGGGGGGCGGGCCGGCCGCCGGGACGGGCCGTATCCGCCGCCCGCTCCGCGGCGGGCTCCGTCACTCCCTGGCCCGTCCTTCTCGCACCCGGTTCCCCGGGTCCGGTCCTGTCGTTCCGTTCCATCCGCTCCGCTCCACCTGTCCGCGTACGCACCACCCCGGGTGTTCCGTACGCATTGTGCCTACCTGACCTACTCCCGTGCCGCACGCCGAGTTCCCGACGCCCTGCCCCATCATGGGACCGACCCGACAACCGCGAGGAGAAAGACCGTTCATGCCCAGGCGTCAGGGACACGCCCCGCTCATCGCCCTCGTGGCGGCCACAGCCGTGTTCGCCGCCGGGACGGCGTCCGTCGGCCCGCTGCTGTTCCCCGGATCACCGTCCGGTTCCGGTTCCGATCTCGGTTCTGGTCCCGATTCCGGTTCCGGTTCCGGTTTTGGTTCCGGTTTTGGTTCCGGTTTTGGTTCCGGTTTTGGTTCCGGTTTTGGTTCCGGTTTTGGAACCGGGACCAGAACCGGGACCGGAACTGTTTCGGGCACGGGCACGTATCCGCAGGGGGCCGACGCACCCGACCCGTGGTCCGTGGCCCGCACACCGGCCCCCACGGCCGTACCGGTCGCGCCCGCCCGGTCCGCGGGACTCTGGCTCGGCACCTGGTCCGCGGCCCCCACGGCCGGGGTGGCTCAGGAGGCGGGGCGCGGCGACGGCCCGTTCCGGCACACCATCCACAACGTCGTGCACACCAGCATCGGTGGTGACGCCGCACGCATCACCCTGTCCAACGCCTTCGGCACGCACCCGCTGCTCGTGGACCGCGCCGCGGTCGACACCCGGCCGGTGACGTTCCGCGGCGCCACCGCGGTGACGATCGCCGCGGGCGGCCAGGTCGTCAGCGATCCGGTCGTCGTCCCGGTCGCCGCCGACGCCGATCTCGTCGTCACCCTGCGCACCCCGGCCGCCGTGGGCCCGGTGACGGGCCACCCGCGCAGCCATCAGACCTCGTACCTGGAGGACGGGCGGGGCGCCCGGCCCACCACCGACTGGCGCTATCTCACCGCCGTCGACGTCCACAACGCGAACGCCGTCGGAACGGTCGCGGTGATCGGTGACTCCCTCACCGCCGGCACCGGCTCCTCACTCGACACGAACAGCCGCTGGCCCGACGTGCTCGCCGACCGTCTGCGGAACCGGTACGGAGTGGTCAACGCGGGCATCGCCGGCAACCGCATCATGCGCGACGGCACCGGCCCGCGGGCGAGCACCCGCTTCGACCATGACGCCCTCGACGTCGCCGGAGCCCGGACGGTCGTCATCGCGCTCGGCATCAACGACGTGCAGAAGCGCCCGCGGGAGACCGACTCGCACCGCATCGCGGACGCGCTGCGTTCCCTGGTCCTGCGCGCCCACGCCCGCGGGCTGCGCGCCGTCGGCGCGACCCTGATGCCGTACGAGGGGTACCGCACCTGGTCGCCCGCGCAGAACGCCGTACGGGAACGGGTCAACGAACTCATCCGGGCGGGCGGGGTCTTCGACGCGTTCATCGACTTCGACAAGGCCGCCCGGGACCCGCGCCACCCGGCCCGGCTGCTGCCCGCCTACGACTCCGGCGACCATCTCCACCTGAACGACACGGGCTACCGGCGGCTCGGCTCACTTTTCGATCCGACGGTTCTGGAGCAACGGCCGCCCGTCGACGGGCGGTTCTGACGTTCCCGACTCCGGAACAAGCCGAACCGGAACGGGACCAGGACCAGGGGCGGGACCAGGACCAGGGGCGGGCCGAACCGGAACCGGGGACGGGCCCGAAGACGGGCGATCCCTGGCGGGCGCGCGACGACAGCTACGGCACCTCGCGGCGTTGCCGGAACATTCGCATACATCCAGTACGCGCATGTCCCTCCGCCTTGCGATGCACCGCATCCGACGCCGCGCACCGTTCCACCGCGGACTAGGGGACAGCCCTTAGACGTCGGCCTCGCCCTTGCCCTTGCCCTTCTCCAGCCGCCCGCGTTCGCGCTCCCCGTCCACCTCCCGCGCGCGCGTCCGCTCGGCCTCCTTCAGCCGCTGCTTCTCCGCCTTGCTGCGCTTGCGCTCCACGCCGACGCCGCCCATCAGGGCGAAGCCGGTGATCCGGACCCGGGGCGAGTCCGGTGACACGACGCCCTCGTCCTTGGAACTCTCGCCGAAGCCGCCCATGATGCCGATCCCCCTGACGTCGGCGTGCAGGTCCGGTGGAAGCGTCACGTGCATGCCGCCCATGACCGCGAAACAGCGGATGACCACCTCACGGTCCTCGAAGTCGGCCTCGCGCAGATCGATCTCGCCGCCGCCCCAGAACGCGAACGCGGTGAACTTCCGGCCCACCGTCCAGTTCCCCCGACGCCGGAAGCCGCCCCAGAACGCGAACGCGCCGCTCGACGTGGCGGGCTTGCCGATGCGGTCCGCCCAGCGCGCCGTGGAACCGGTCGCCGCCCTCGCCGGGGCCGTTCCGGCCGGGGCCGGCGTCGTGCCCGGGGCCGGGAGGTCCCGGACGATCGGTTCCAACTCCCCGTGCGTACGTGCCTTGTAGGTGGCTTCGAGGCGCTGCTCGAACTCCTCCATTTCGAGTCGGCCCTCGGCCACCGCCTCGCGCAGGGTCTCGGCGACTCTCTCGCGCTCGGCATCGGAAGCACGCATCTCCGGGAGATCACTTGTCATACCGCGAAGCCTATTGAACGCGCACGCTTCCGTCACCGCTCCCCGTCCGCCCGCGCATCGCCACCGTTCCGGGCACGGCCCCGCCCTCGTCCGTCACCGCTCCCCGTCCGTCACCGCTCCCCGTCCGTCACCGCTCCCCGTCCGTCACCGCTCCCCGTCCGTCACCGCTCCCCGTCCGTCACCGTTCCCCGTCCGCCCGCGCGTCGTCGGCCGAGGCGTACATCTTCGCGATCACGGCCTCGATGTCCGGCTCCCGGACCGACAGGTCGGCCAGCGGGTATTCGGCGGCGATCCGGGCGACCAGCGGCGCGGCCGACTCCGAGGCCGGGAACGACAGCCACTGGCGCGGCCCCTCCACCTTCACCGTGCGGACGGACGGCGCCGACTCCAGCCGGATGGGCGGGAGCTGGCGCTCCAGGTCGACCACCAGCATCCGCTCGCTCTCGCCCACCTCGTGGAGTCCGGCGAGCGAGCCGTCGTACATCAGCCGGCCGTGGTCGATCACCATCACCCGCTTGCAGAGCTGCTCGATGTCCGTCAGATCGTGCGTGGTCAGCAGCACGGTCGTGCCGCGCTCGGCGTTCAGGTCGCGCAGGAAGCCGCGGACCTTGGCCTTGGAGACCACGTCGAGGCCGATCGTCGGCTCGTCCAGGTACAGCACCTCGGGATCGTGCAGCAGCGCCGCCGCGATGTCGCCGCGCATCCGCTGCCCCAGCGAAAGCTGCCGCACGGGAACGTCCAACAACTCGCCCAGATCGAGGAGTTCGACGCAACGGGCCAGGTTCTCGCGGAAGCGGGCGTCGGGAATCCGGTACATCCGGTGCATCAGCCGGTACGAGTCGCGCAGCGGCAGGTCCCACCACAGTGTGGTGCGCTGTCCGAACACCACACCGATCCGGTGCGCCAGTCTCGTGCGCTCCCTGGACGGGTCGATGCCCGCCACTCGCAGTCGGCCGCCGCTCGGCGTGAGAATGCCGGTGAGCATCTTGATCGTTGTCGACTTCCCCGCGCCGTTCGGGCCGATGTAGCCGACCATCTCGCCGCGCGGAACACGGAAGCTGATGGAGTCGACCGCACGGACGCGGCGGCGCTCACGGCGCATGAATCCGGTCTTGCGCCGGACGTCGAAGACCTTCTCGACGTCGTCCAGCACGATGAAGTCGTCGTCGTCGTTCCTCTCGGCCCGCTCCCCCGAACGGGTACGGGTCCCTGCCGCCGTTTCCGATTCCGCGCCCATGTCCGATGCCCCTCTTTCCTGTGCTCGCGCCCGCATGTGTTCCCGTGCCGATCCGGTCCCGGCCGGCCTCCGGGCGCCGGGGGCCGGGACCGTCCCGGTCAACTGCCCGTGCTGCGGTAGGCCCGCAGCCCCTTGCGCCAGGCCAGGCCCGCGAGCAGGCAGCACAGGGCGGCCACCGCCGGAGGCAGGAACGTCACCCACCGCGGCAGCCCCAGCGGGTACTCCCGGCCCAGCACGTACAGCGCGGGCAGCCAGTTCACGAAGGCCAGCGGCACCACGAACGTCACCCCGCGCACCAGGTCCTTCGCGAAGATCGACGGCGGGTACTGGAGCAGTGTGCTTCCGCCGTACGTGAAGGAGTTCTGCACCTCGGAGGCGTCCTGCGCGACGAACTGGAACGCCGCCCCGGCCACGAACACCGCCGCGAAGATCGCCGCCCCGCACAGCAGCATCAACGGGATCATGGCCACCTTCAGCGGTGTCCACGCCACGTCCAGCACCACCAGCGCGTACCCGAGGACCAGTGCCCCCTGGGTGATCCGCCCCAGCCTGCGCAGCGCGAACCGGTCCGCCGCCACCTGTGCCAGCACCGGTACCGGCCGTACCAGCAGGGTGTCCAGAGTGCCGTCGCGCACCCGCCGCCCCAGCCGGTCCATCGAGCCCATCACCAGGTCGGCGAGGCCGAACGCCGTTCCCGAGAGCCCGTACAGCAGGGCGATCTCCGGCAGCGAGTAGCCGCCCAACGCGTCGACGTGCGCGAACATCAGCAGGATCGCGACGAAGTCGAAGGCGGTCACGGCGAAGTTCCCCAGCGCGGTCATCGCGAACGAGGCCCGGTAGGTCATCGTCGACCGCAGCCACATCATCGCGATCAGCCCGTACGCCCGGACTCCGTCGACGAACCGTGACCGCTCGACGTACACCGCCCCGGGCGCAGCCGAGCCCCGGTCGACACCGACACCGACACCGTCATCACTGCCGTCGCCCGCGGCTCCGGCCGTCCCCACCGCACCAGTCGTCTCAGCCACCCTGGACCACCACCCTCCGCGTCGCCACCGACTGCACCAACCGGCCCACCAGCAGCAGGGCGAGCGCCCAGCCGCCCTGGAACGCGTACGCCTCCACCAGACCCCACCCCGTGTACTTGCCGAGGAACACGTCGGCGGGCACCTGGAGCAGCGACGACCACGGCAGCACCCGCGCCACCTCGCCCAGCAGGCCCGGGAACAGCGTCAGCGGCAGCAGCATCCCGGAGAAGAACAACCCGGCCAGGGACGTGATCTGCGCGACTCCGGCCCCGTCCAGCAGCCAGAACGCGGAGAGCGCCACCAGGTAGCGGATCGCGAAGCTGACCACGACGCCGAGCGTCACCGAGACGAGGAAGGCCAGCCAGATCCCGGCCGAGGACGGCAGCGCGAGGTCGAAGGCGAGCGAGCCCAGCAGCATCGGCGCCACGCCGCGGCCCAGCAGGTGGAACGCGGCCCGGCCCAGGTCGCCCGCCAGCCACCACAGTTGGAGGTCCGCGGGCCGGTAGAGGTCGACCGCCACGTCGCCGGTGCGGATGCGCTCGATCAGTTCGTCCTCGAAGCCTCCGCCCATCATGGCGCAGGTCATCAGCAGCGCCTGCCCGAGCCACACGTAGGCGAGGGCCTGAGGCATGTCGTAGCCGCCGAGCCGCGGACGCTCGTCCCACAGCGCGATGTAGGTGTAGGCCATGATGAACCCGAAGACGGTGTTGGTGAACACCCCCGCCGCCGTCGCGGTCCGGTAGGTGGCATAGCGCCGGAACCCGCCCGCCGCCACCACCGCGTACAGCCGCACCGTATCGCTCCTGTCGTCGTCCGGCGCCCCGAGGCCGCTGGGCACCAAAGCGCACGACATTAGTCCGGTGGGGGCACCCGCCGCGACTGCTTTTCAGGGGTCGATCCGGTGTTTATTCCCCGGAAAAGTGCACTATGGGGGAACTGACCGCGCGCGAGGAGTCTGCACAGACATGAGCGACGAGCCACAGCAGCCGGGCGGAGGACACGAACACCGGGGCCGGCCTCCCGGGGACCGGTGGTCCGCCCGCGAGGACGGCGGCGCCTCAGACGGCACCGTCGCCCACGGGCAGCAGGACGACGGGCAGCACGGCGGCGAACAACACGACGTGGACGGCGGGCAGCGCGACGAACACGGCGACGGCGACGGCACGGCGAAGAAGCGCGGGCGCCCCGCGCGGACCGGCTGGCGCCGCGCCGTCCCCACCTGGCGGATGACCCTGGGCGGCGTACTCCTCCTGGCCGTACTGCTGATCGGCGGCTTCGTCGCCGGATACGAACTCGTCGACATCCCGGCCGCCAACGCCAGTGCCACCGCGCAGTCCAACGTCTACCTCTACAAGGACGGCAGCGTCATCGCCCGCTCCGGTGACGTCAACCGGGAGAACGTCGACCTCGCCCAGATCCCCCTCACCGTCCAGCGCGCGGTCCTCGCGGCCGAGGACCGCGACTTCTACTCCGAACGGGCCGTCGACCTCGCGGCCATGGCCCGCGCCGCGTGGAACACCGTCTCCGGCAAGGGAACCCAGGGCGGCTCGACCATCACCCAGCAGTACGTCAAGAACTACTACCTCGGCCAGGAGCAGACCGTCACCCGGAAGATCAAGGAGTTCTTCATCGCGGTCAAACTCAACCGCGAGCAGTCCAAGAGCCAGATCCTCCAGGGCTACCTCAACACCAGCTACTTCGGCCGCAACGCCTACGGCATCCAGGCCGCCGCCCAGGCCTACTACGGCAAGGACATCGGCGAGATCACCACCGCCCAGGGCGCCTACCTCGCCTCGCTCCTCAACGCCCCCAGCGCCTACGACGTCGTCGTCCACCCGGAGAACCGGGCCGCCGCCCTCGGCCGCTGGAACTACGTGCTGGACGGCATGGTGAAGGAGAAGTGGATCGGCGCCGCCGAACGCGCCGCCATGGATTTCCCCGTGCCCGGCAAGGTCAAGCCGCCCACCGGACTGTCCGGACAGCGCGGCTACATCGTCCAGGCCGTCGACGACTACCTCACCTCGCACGGCGTCGTCGACGAGAACACCCTGGCGACCGGCGGCTACCGGATCACCACCACGCTGGAGAAGAAGAAGCAGAACGCGCTCGTCAAGGCAGTCGACGACAACGTCATGTCGCAGACGAGCGGCGGGCGGGCCGTCGACCGCTACGTCCGTGTCGGCGGTGCCTCCATCGACCCCGCCACCGGCCGGGTCGTGGCCATGTACGGCGGCGTCGACTACACGAAGCAGTACGTGAACAACGCGACCCGCCGCGACTACCAGGTCGGCTCCACCTTCAAACCGTTCGTCTTCGCCTCCGCCGTCGCCAACGACTCCGTCAACGAGCACGGCCGCCACATCACCCCCGGCACCTACTACGACGGCCAGAACAAGCGCATGGTCCAGGGCCCCGGCGGACCCACCGGCTACGCCCCCTCGAACGAGGACGACCACAGCTACGGCTACATCACCGTGAGCACCGCCACCGACCGTTCCGTCAACACCGTGTACGCCCAGATGGCCGAGGACGTCGGTCCCGACAAGGTCAAGCAGACCGCCATCGCCCTCGGCATCCCCAAGAGCACCCCGGACCTCACCCCGTCCCCGTCCATCGCTCTCGGGGTCGCCACCGCGAGCGTCCTCGACATGACCGAGGCGTACGCCACCCTCGCCGAGCACGGCAGACATCACGCGCATGTCCTCGTCGACAAGGTCAGCAAGGGCGGCGAGGACCTGACGCTCCCCGAGCGGAGCGCGCCCCGGCAGGCCGTCAGCCGCGAGGCCGCCGACACCACCACCTCGATCCTCCAGAGCGTCGTCGAGGGCGGCACCGGTACCGCCGCACAGTCCGCCGGCCGCCCCGCCGCCGGCAAGACCGGCACCGCCGAGGACGACAAGGCCGCCTGGTTCGCGGGATACACCCCCGGTCTCGCCACCGTCGTCGCGGTCATGGGCCAGGACCCGAAGACCGGCACCCAGAAGCCGCTCTACGGCGCGCTGGGGCTGTCCCGGATGAGCGGGGGCGGACCACCCGCCCAGATCTGGGGCCAGTACACCGAAGCGGCGCTGCGCACCACCGCGGTCAAGGACTTCGATCTCGAACTCGAAAGCGGGGCAGAGGAGTTCCCGCCGCCCACCGGTCGTGACACCGCCCCCGAAATCGGCGGAACACCGCCCGGGAGCCCGTCCGGCCCACCGTCACAACCCCTGGAAACCACCCCGCCGGGCGGCCCCCGGGGCAGCCCGCAGGGCCCCGGCAGCAGCGGACCCGCCACCAGTGGCGGCACGAGCACCGGTGGTGGCAACGGCAGTCCGACCGGCGGCGAACCGCAGCACGGTGGTGGGAACAACGGGGCGGGAGGCGGCCGGGGCGGAGCCGAGGGCGGCCCCCGCGGGGGCGACGGTCAGGACGTCCGCCCGGGCGTCCCGGGAACCCCGGCGCCCCGCGGCACCCCCTCGGAACCTGCCGGTCAGTGACCCGAAGTTGCCTTCAGCCCCACGACGGCCACCAGCAACAGGCAGACGAAGAAGATCCGGGCGGCGGTCACCGGCTCGTTCAGCACCACCATGCCGAGCACCGCCGCCCCGGCCGCGCCGATGCCGACCCACACCCCGTAGGCCGTACCGATCGGCAGTGATTTCGCGGCCTGGGAGAGCAGCACCATGCTGGCCACGATCCCGATACCGGTGAACACACTCGGCCACAGCCGGGTGAACCCCTCGGTGTACTTCATCCCGATCGACCAGGCCACTTCCAGCAGACCGGCGACGACCAGCAGAACCCACGCCACGACAGCACCTCCGACGAAACAGAACACGCGAACAACCGGGATGCGTCGTCTTTGCCTGTCCCGGTACGGCGCGTCTCGTCGGGTCGTCCCACCGTAGCAAAAAACAGGCAAAGGGCCTGGTGACACTGGTCACCAGGCCCTTCGGCCGGAAACGCGACCGCGGACCACTGCTGCGACTGCGGACCACGGACCGACCGCGGACGGCTGCTACGGCTGCTACGGCTACGGACCGCGGACCGCGGACCGCGGCTTACAGATACAGGCCGGTCGAATCCACCGAGCCCTCGAACCGGTCCGCCGCCACCGCGTGCAGATCCCGCTCGCGCATCAGCACGTACGCCACACCGCGCACCTCGACCTCCGCACGGTCCTCGGGGTCGTACAGCACCCGGTCGCCGGGCTCCACCGTCCGCACGTTCTGACCCACGGCGACCACGACCGCCCAGGCGAGCCGGCGGCCGACCGCGGCCGTCGCCGGAATCAGGATGCCGCCGCCCGAGCGTCGCTCGCCCTCCGGCGTATCGGACCGGACCAGCACACGGTCGTGCAACATGCGGATGGGCAGCTTGTCGTCGGTGTTCTCGCTCACGCCCCGCAACCTACCTGCCCGGCGCCGCTCCGCAATCCTCCGGGGTGCGCGGACCGCCGCATCACTTCTTCCGGCGCCGCTTCGACGACGCGATCAGGCCCACCACGCCGACCGCCACCAACGCGACCGGGATGACCCGCTCCAGGCGCGGCGCGCCGTCCTCGGTCACGAACTGCGCCTTCACGTCCGACACCGCCCGGTTCACCGCGACGTAGGCACGCCCGGCCGTCCGGTCCACGGCCTCGGCCGCCCTGGCCTTCGCATCACCCATGATCGTCTGCGGGTGCACCCGCACCCCGATCTCGTCGAGCACCACGGCAAGCTGCTCACGCCTGCTGATGATGTCCGCCTCGATCTGCGCAGGGGTCCTGGCATCCGACACCGCGCCGCCTCCGTGGTCCTCGTCCGGTAAATCCTCATCGACAGTCTGTCAGCTCGACCGCCCACGCACCCGGCGGCACCCCTATTACGCTCGGTCCCGTACATCCCACGTGCCACCTGAGGAGAACCATGAGCGAGCGACTCCAGCCCGGCGACACCGCCCCCGCCTTCACCCTCCCCGACGCCGACGGCAACGAGATCTCGCTCGCCGACCACAAGGGCCGCAAGGTCATCGTCTACTTCTACCCGGCCGCCCTGACCCCGGGATGCACCAAGCAGGCCTGCGACTTCACCGACAATCTGGAGTTGCTCGCCGGCGCCGGATACGACGTCATCGGTGTCTCGCCCGACAAGCCGGAGAAGCTCGCGAAGTTCCGCGAGAAGGAGAACCTGAAGGTCACCCTGGTCGGCGACCCCTCCAAGGAGACCCTCACCGAATACGGCGCTTTCGGCGAGAAGAAGCTCTACGGCAAAACGGTGACGGGGGTCATCCGCTCCACCGTCGTGGTGGACGAGGAGGGCAAGGTGGAACGCGCCCTGTACAACGTCAAGGCGACCGGCCACGTGGCCAAGATCATCAAGGACCTCGGCATCTGACACCCGGGGCCCCGGACGGTGCGGGCCGAACCGGCCGGACCGGCCGGGGTCGCGTCCCGACGGCCGCGCACAGGTGAGAACGGTGTGGGGAGCCCCTGTGAGGGACCTCGCATTCGGCCACCGAACCGGTTTGCAGCCGCCATGACCGCGCAGAAGCCTTTCCTGAACCCGGAACGCTCACCCGAGGAAAGGACCCGGCCATGGCGGCCTCCGACCCCCACCAGGCGGCCGACCCCGATGCGGTCAAACGCCACCCCACCCTCTTCCGCGCGATCCGGCAGCGGCGGAACCCGAAGCTGCGCCGGACGGACATCACCGTCACCGACGAGAGGGCGGTCCGGCGCGCGGTGAAGGCGGCATCGCTCGGCAACGCCATGGAGTGGTTCGACTTCGGGATCTACTCCTACCTGGCCGTCACCCTGGGCCATGTCTTCTTCCCGTCCGGGAGCGACACCACCCAGCTCCTCTCCTCCTTCGCCACCTTCGCCGTCGCCTTCCTGGTGCGCCCCCTCGGCGGCATGTTCTTCGGGCCCATGGGCGACAGGATCGGCCGCAAGAAGGTCCTCGCCCTCACCATGATCATGATGGCGGTCGGCACCTTCGCGATCGGCGTCATCCCCTCCCACGCCACCATCGGCCTCTGGGCACCCGTCCTGCTGATCTTCTTCCGCCTGGTCCAGGGGTTCTCCACCGGCGGCGAGTACGGCGGCGCCTCGACCTTCATCGCCGAGTACGCCCCCGACAAGCGGCGCGGCTTCTTCGGCAGCTTCCTCGAATTCGGCACCCTCGCCGGTTACGTCGGCGCCGCCGGGCTCGTCACGGCGCTCACCGCCGTGCTCGACTCCGGTCAGATGGAGGCGTGGGGCTGGCGCATCCCGTTCCTCGTCGCCGGGCCGCTCGGCCTGGTCGGTCTCTACCTGCGGCTGCGCCTGGACGAGACGCCCGCGTTCCAGAAACTGGAGGGCGGCACCGCCCGCGCGACCGAGGCCGCCGACGGGGTCGAGACCACCACCAAGGGCGACCTCGCCACGATCTTCCGGCAGTACTGGCCGACGCTGATCCTCTGCATCTGCCTGGTCGGCGCGTACAACATCACCGATTACATGCTGCTGTCGTACATGCCGACCTATCTCTCCGACGAACTCGGCTACAGCGAGACCCACGGCCTGCTCATCCTGCTCGCCGTCATGGTCTTCCTGATACTGATCATCAGCCGGGTCGGCAGACTCTCCGACCGCTTCGGGCGCAAGCCGCTCCTGATGACCGGCATGCTCGGGTTCTTCTTCCTCTCCCTGCCGGCGTTCCTGCTCATCCGTCAGGGCGGCGTCCTCGCCATCACGACCGGCATGCTGATGCTGGGGCTCTCCCTGGTCTGCATGCTCGGCACGATGTCCGCCGCGCTCCCCGCCCTCTTTCCCACCCAGGTCCGCTACGGCTCCCTGTCCGTGGGCTACAACCTCTCGGCCTCGCTGTTCGGGGGCACCACCCCGCTGGTGATCACAGCCCTGATCAGCTGGAGCGGCAGCCAACTGATGCCCGCCTACTACGCGATGGCCGCCGCACTGGTCGGCGTGATCGCCGTGGTGTGCATGAAGGAGACCGCCCGGCAGCCCCTTGCCGGTTCCCCGCCGTCGGTGGCGACCTCCGAGGAGGCTGCGGAACTCGCCGCCTCTCAGACACCGGACCCGAAGTTCTGACCCCGGCGCCCCTCGCTCCGTCCGGGAGAGGCGCTCCAGGACGAACGCCTCGTCCGGGAGGGGCGCTCCAGGGCGAGCGCCCCGTCGTGGCGGCCGACCCCCTCGCCCCGTCCTGGCGGCCGACCCCTCGACGGCGGCCCGCCCCGACAACCGCCCGGAGAACCCGCGGCACTTGTGCCCGTCCTGCCAACAGCCGGACCGCGACCTTCTCGAAGTGGCGCGGGGTCGCACAGTAGAGTGGCGTCGAGGGGCCCGTACCCCAGCTGGCCTAGAGGGCGCCGGTTTAGGTCCGGTGTGTCGTGGGTTCGAGTCCCACCGGGCCCACAGCCGCAGAGCCGCCGTCGCCTTCGCTTCGAAGGTGACGGCGGCTCGCTGTCTCAGCGCACCAACTCCCGCACCACCGGCACCAGGGCCCGGAACGCCTTGCCCCGGTGGCTGATCGCGTTCTTCTCCGCCGGGGTGAGTTCCGCGCAGGTCCGCGTCTCGCCGTCGGGCTGGAGGACCGGGTCGTAGCCGAAGCCGTTGGTGCCGGACGGGGTGGGGCGCAGGGTGCCGGTGAGGCGGCCCTCGACCACGCGTTCGGTCCCGTCGGGGAGGGCCAGGGCCGCAGCGCAGGCGAAGTGGGCGCCGCGGTGGGGGACGTCGATGTCGGAGAGCTGGGCCAGCAGCAGGTCCAGGTTGGCCTTGTCGTCGCCGTGGGTACCGGCCCAGCGGGCGGAGAAGATGCCGGGGGCGCCGCCGAGTACGTCCACGCAGAGGCCGGAGTCGTCGGCGACGGCCGGGTGCCCGGTGGCCGCGGCGAGGGCGTGGGCCTTGAGAAGGGCGTTCTCGGCGAAGGTGACGCCGGTCTCCTTGACGTCGGGGATCTCGGGGTACGCGTCCGCGCCGACGAGTTCGAGGTCGAGGCCGGCGTCGGCGAGGATCGCGTGGAGTTCGGTGATCTTCCCGGCGTTGCGGGTGGCGAGGATGAGACGGGTCATGTCCCCCAGTATCGGGGACGGGACAACGGCGCAGGTCGGCGCATGGCCCCGGCCGTCGCACGGCACCGGTCGGGACCGGACCCGCCGGGACGCGAACCCCCGGCCAGAGGCCACCCGATGGGCTCTCAGAGCCTGCCGGGTGGCCTTCGGCCGGAAAGCGGACGCGGCATGGCGCGTGCGATTCCAAGGCACCGGGAGGGCCCGGTAGCGGAGCTACTCGGTCGTCCCGGCAACACCGGAAGCGCGTGTGCCAGGACGTGACCGCCCGGCCAGAGGCCACCCGGCAGGTTCTCAGAGCCTGCCGGGTGGCCTTCGGCCGGAAAGCGGACACGGCATGGCGCGTGCGATTCCAAGGCACCGGGAGGGCCCAGTAGCGGAGCTACTCGGCCGTCCCGGCAACACCGGAAGCGCGTGTGCCAGGACGTGACCGCCCGGCCAGAGGCCACCCGGCAGGCTCTCAGGGGGTGCAGATCTTGCCGATCTCCTTGGCGGCGTCGGCGACGGGGGTGACGTCGGGGGCGGCATCGCCCTTGTCGATGGCGGTGCGGACGTTGTTGACGGCGGTGGTGAGGTGGTCGACCGCCTTGCCGAGGTCGGCGTCGCCGGTCCGGTCGCCGAGGTCGCCGAGGTTCTTCTCGATGTCGTCGAGGGCCTCGGACGCCCGGCCGGGGTCGTCGGAGGCATGGGAGACCGCCTGTCGCAGGTTGTCGACGCTGCTCGCGATGGCATCGGCGGTGCGGACGCAGTCGAGCGCCTTGTCGACGGCGCCGCAGCCGGTCGCCGCGGTGAGGGCGAGGCCGAGGGCGGCGAGGGTCAGCGCGGTGGCGGTGGTACTGCGGCGGGTGGTGGCGGCCATGGTGCGGTTCCTCCCCTGGTGCGGACACGCGGACGGGCGCACGGTTCGACCCGTGCGCCCGTGTGCGTGAGGACGCGTCGCGGTGCGTGTGCGGTTGCCTCGGTGCCGGAGGAGGGGATCCGCGCGATGGCACGGGGGAGGCTACGGTCCCGCCCGGGGCGTCACGCGCCGAGGGTGCGGGCGAGGGCCTCGTGCTGGAGGGCGGTGAGGTCGGCGCAGCCCGCGGTGGCGAGGTCGAGGAGGGCGCCGAGCTCCTTGCGGTCGAAGGGGGCGGCCTCGGCTGTGCCCTGAACCTCGACGAAGCGTCCGTCGCCGGTGCAGACGACGTTCATGTCGGTCTCGGCGCGGACGTCCTCCTCGTAGCAGAGGTCGAGGAGGGGGGTGCCGTCGACGATGCCGACGCTGATGGCGGCGACGGTGTCGGTCAGCGGCTTGCGCCCGTGCTTGACGAGCTTCTTGTGCTGGGCCCAGGCGACGGCGTCGGCGAGGGCGACGTAGGCACCGGTGATCGCGGCGGTGCGGGTACCGCCGTCGGCCTGGAGGACGTCGCAGTCGAGGACGACGGTGTTCTCGCCGAGGGCCTTGTAGTCGACGACGGCGCGCAGCGAACGGCCGATGAGCCGGCTGATCTCGTGGGTGCGGCCACCGATCTTGCCGCGGACGGATTCGCGGTCGCCGCGGGTGTTGGTGGAACGGGGCAGCATGGAGTACTCGGCGGTGACCCAGCCCTCGCCGCTCCCCTTGCGCCAGCGGGGGACGCCCTCGGTGACGGAGGCGGTGCAGAAGACCTTGGTGTCGCCGAAGGAGATGAGTACGGAGCCTTCGGCGTGCTTGCTCCAACCGCGTTCGATGGTGACGGGGCGGAGCTGTTCGGGGGTGCGGCCGTCGATGCGAGACATGGCGCCGACCCTATCGGGTGCCGGGGTGTCGGCCGTTCGGGTGCGGTGCGCGGCCGGTGGCGTGGGGCTGTGCCTCTTCGGGTGCGGTGCGCGGCCGGTCGGGTGCGGTACGGCCACAGGCCCCGTCCGGAGGGGCGGGGCCTGTGGGGTGCCGGGGGTCCGGCTCGGCCGAAGGACCGTCAGCAGGTTCGGCGGGTTCCGCAGGTTCGGCGGGGTCGAGCGGGGTTCCGGCGGAAGGTCCGGCCGGTCACATCATGTCTTCGATGTCGGCGGCGATCGGGTCGGCGTCGGTGCCGATGACGACCTGGATCGCGGTGCCCATCTTGACGACGCCGTGGGCCCCGGCGGCCTTGAGCGCGACCTCGTCGACCTTGCTGGGATCGTGGACCTCGGTGCGGAGGCGCGTGATGCAGCCCTCGATCTCGTCGATGTTCTCGATACCGCCGAGCCCGGCGACGATCTTCTCGGCCTTGCTGGCCATGGCGTTCTCCCTGCGTGTTCACATGCGTGCGACGGCCCACCCTGGGTCCGTTTCGTCACCGTAACGCACGTTTGGCCCAGCTTCGCGAGCGGGCGACTGGACCGTCCTCAAAGATGACGATCACCGGCCCCCGTGTTCCGGGCGGGTTACGAGCCGGGGAGCAGGAGGGGGGCAGGCTCGCGACGCCCTGCGAGTCCGCCTCGGACTCGAAGCCGCTTGACGCCGCCCACCACTCCACCCCCTCCGGCTCCCCAGCTCGTTACGCACCGTACCCCGAGTGGTCTACACCAGTTTGCAACGACTGCCGAACGCCTCGTGTTCCGGGAGGACGCCGATGAGCTCCAGCAGCGCCGCCGCGGTGCCGCGCAAGACATGGTGGAACACCTTCTTCCAGGGCCTCCAGAAGATGGGCCGCAGTCTCCAGCTCCCGATCGCGGTGCTGCCCGCCGCGGGCATCCTCAACCGGCTGGGCCAGTCCGACGTCTTCGGCGCCGACGGGCTGGGCTGGACGAACGTCGCCAAGGTGTTCGCGGCCGCGGGCGGCGCCCTGCTCGACTCGGGGCTCGGCCTGCCGCTGCTGTTCTGCGTCGGTGTCGCGATCGGCATGGCGAAGAAGTCGGACGGCTCGACCGCGCTCGCCGCGGTGGCCGGCTTCCTCGTCTACTACGCGGTGCTGCACGCCTTCCCGGTGGACTGCGCGCCGGGCTCGACGTTCACGTCGAGCGGCACCTGGTTCGGTACCTGCGTGACCGGGGACGCGAAGGTCACGGCCGCCGAGTACCAGAACCCGGGGGTGTTCGGCGGCATCGTGATGGGACTGCTGTCGGCCTGGTTCTGGCAGCGCTACCACCGGGTGAAGCTGGTGGACTGGCTGGGCTTCTTCAACGGCCGTCGGCTCGTGCCGATCATCATGGCCTTCGTCGGCCTCCTCTTCGCGGCCCTGTGCGCCTGGCTCTGGCAGCCCGTCGGGGACGGCCTGACCAGCTTCTCCAAGTGGCTGGTGGACCTGGACTGGGTGGGCTCCGGCATCTTCGGCATCGCCAACCGGGCCTTGCTGGTCATCGGCCTCCACCAGTTCCTGAACACCTTCGTCTGGTTCCAGTTCGGCGACTTCACCAAGCCGGACGGAACGGTCGTGCACGGTGACATCAACCGGTTCCTGGCGGGCGACCCGACGGCCGGACAGTTCACCTCGGGCTTCTTCCCGATCATGATGTTCGCCCTCCCGGCGGCGGCACTGGCGATCTACCACTGCGCCAAGCCGCATCGCCGCAAGGCGGTCGGCGGCATGATGCTCTCGGTCGGCCTGACGTCGTTCGTGACGGGCATCACCGAGCCGATCGAGTACTCCTTCCTCTTCGTCGCGCCACTGCTGTACGGGTTCCACGCCGTGCTCACCGGTGTGTCGATGGCGGTGACATGGGCACTCGGAGTGAAGGACGGCTTCAGCTTCTCCGCGGGGCTGATCGACTACGTCATCAACTGGAGCCTGGCGACCAAACCGTGGCTGATCATTCCGATCGGCCTCGTCTTCGCCGCCGCCTATTACGTGATCTTCCGGTTCGCGATCACCGCTTTCAACCTCCAGACACCGGGGCGGGAGCCCGAGGAAGTGGAGCGGGAGATCGAGAGCGATCTCACGAAGTAGCACGTCACACGGGCCTTTCGGCCCGGTCGGCATGGGCCCTCGGACTCTGTTGTCCGGGGGTCTTCGCCGCGTCACCGAGGGTGGACGATCACTCATGCGAAGTAGTCGGAATTCGCAGGTTCCTTATCCAACCCACACCGTGCTACAACTGGTCTAAACCACTGAGTGGTACAGACCACGTGGCGCTCTGCCGCGTTCTTCGAGTCACCGCCTCCCCCCTCGTCCATGACCTGGGCGGTGCCTTGCCCCCATGGAGGAATTGATGTCCACGGCAGACGCCGCGTCCGCGGCCACGAAGAAGAAGGGCGCCGGCGCGATGGCTGTCATGCAGCGCATCGGCCGCAGCCTGATGCTGCCCGTCGCGGTGCTGCCCGCGGCCGCGCTGCTGGTCCGTC
Source organism: Streptomyces sp. NPDC014734 (assembly GCF_043083325.1). NCBI lineage: Bacteria > Bacillati > Actinomycetota > Actinomycetes > Kitasatosporales > Streptomycetaceae > Streptomyces > Streptomyces sp. NPDC014734. Next base: position 62,298 of record NZ_JBIBYN010000014.1, read on the forward strand.
TCGGCAACGACGACATGCTCGGCAGGGATTCGTTCCCGGCCTTCATCACCAAGATCGCGTCCTTCATGGCCGCGGGCGGCAACGCGATCCTCGACAACATGGCGCTGTTGTTCGCCGTCGGCATCGCGATCGGCTTCGCCAAGAAGTCGGACGGTTCGACGGCGCTCGCCGCCGTCACCGGATACCTGGTCTTCCAGAAGGTGCTGGCCACCTTCACGGACAGCAACCTCCCGCAGGTCGCGACGGTCGTCGACGGCAAGGTCGTCATGGCGGACGCCCCGGTGGACGCGAAGGTCCTCGGCGGCGTGGTGATGGGCATCGTGGTCGCGCTGCTCTACCAGCGGTTCTACCGCACGAAGCTGCCGTCCTGGGCCGGCTTCTTCGGCGGTCGCCGCCTGGTCCCGATCCTCTCCGCGTTCGCCGGTCTGGCCATCGGCATCGTCTTCGGCTACATCTGGCCGGTGCTCGGCACCGGGCTGCACAACTTCGGCGAGTGGCTCGTCGGTTCGGGCGCGGTCGGCGCGGGCATCTTCGGTGTCGCCAACCGCGCGCTGATCCCGGTCGGCATGCACCACCTGCTGAACTCGTTCCCGTGGTTCCAGGCCGGTGAGTTCCAGGGCAAGAGCGGCGACATCAACCGCTTCCTGGCCGGTGACCCGACGGCCGGGCAGTTCATGACGGGCTTCTTCCCGATCATGATGTTCGCCCTCCCGGCGGCCTGCCTCGCGATCGTGCACTGTGCCCGTCCGGAGCGCCGCAAGGTGGTCGGCGGCATGATGTTCTCCCTCGCGCTCACCGCGTTCGTCACCGGTGTCACCGAGCCGATCGAGTTCACGTTCATGTTCATCGCCCCGGTGCTCTACGCGGTGCACGCGGTACTGACCGGTGTCTCGATGGCCCTCACCTGGGCTCTCGGCATGAAGGACGGCTTCGGCTTCTCGGCGGGCGCCGTCGACTTCTTCCTGAACCTCGGGATCGCGAGCAAGCCGTGGATGCTGGTGCTGGTCGGCCTCTGTTTCGCGGTGGTCTACTACGTGGTGTTCCGCTTCGCGATCACCAGGTTCAACCTGCCGACGCCCGGCCGCGAGTCCGACGAGGAACTCGCCGAGCTCCTCAAGGCCGAGGCGAAGTAGGGGCGGGGCGACGCAACGGGTCGCCCGTACGGCGGAGCCCCGCCCCCTCCCCCGGTGGATCCGGAAGGAGAGGGCGGGGCTCCGCCGTTTCCGCGCTCAGACCTCGTAGACCGCGCCCGCCGCCGCCACCTCCGCCGGGCCGCGGTAGACGGCACGGGCGTCGGCCAGGTTGCGGTCGGCGTCGGTCCACGGCGGGATGTGGGTGAGGACGAGCCGTCCGACCCCGGCGCGGGCGGCGATCTCGCCCGCCTCGCGGCCGTTGAGGTGGAGGTCCGGAATGTCCTCCTTGCCATGCATGAACGATGCTTCGCACAGGAACAGGTCGGCGCCCTCGGCGAGCTCGTCCAGCGTCTCGCAGGCCCCGGTGTCGCCGGAGTAGGTGAGCGTCCGGCCGTCGTGCTCGATACGGATGGCGTACGAGTCGACGGGGTGGCAGACCCGCTCCGTGCGGACCGCGAAGGGTCCGATCTCGAACGAGCCCGGCTTCAGCGTGTGAAAGTCGAAGACCTCGCCCATCGCCCGCTCGGACGGGGTGTCGCCGTGGGCCGCAGTCAGCCTCTGCTCGGTGCCGTCGGGGCCGTACACCGGGAGGGGCACGGGCCGGCCCCCGTCGTGCCGGTAGTAACGGACGACGAAGTACGCGCACATGTCGATGCAGTGATCGACATGGAGGTGGCTGAGGAAGACGGCGTCGAGATCGTAGAGTCCGATGTGGCGCTGCAGCTCGCCGAGGGCGCCGTTACCCATGTCGAGGAGCAGCCTGAAGCCGTCGGCCTCTACGAGGTAGCTCGAACACGGCGATCCCACGGACGGGAACGAGCCGGAGCATCCGACGACGGTGAGCTTCATGGAGCGTGAACCTCCGAGACGTGGGAACGGGGAGGGTTCGTGCGGGCTGTTGAGCGGGGTCCGTCGAGCCTAAGGCGCGAAACTCCCGGTCGCTCCTCCGCGGCCGTGCGTTGTGGGGGAACTCACCTGCTCTGTCACCGGTTCGACGGAAGCGGCGGGGTCGCCGGTACGGTCGGTGCATGAGCATGTCGTGGTGGTGGATCGCGTTCGCCGTTGTCGTGCTGCTCGCGCTGGTGGCGGCGGTCGCCGACGGGCGCGGCCGGGGCGGGCGGGGGCCCGGCGGACGCCGGGGCGGGGCGGCGGGTACGCGCGCCGCCGGACGGCCGGGCGGGCGGACACGTCCTCCGGCGGGCCCGGGACGCGGGCCGGAACCGGGGCGCGCGCCGCGGCCGGGCGAGATCTGGTGGGCCGAGGTGCCCTACGAGGACGGGCCCGGGGCGAAGGACCGGCCCTGCCTGGTGCTGAGGGTGCGGGGCGGCTCGGCGCTCGTCGTGAAGATCACCAGCAAGAACCACGCGGACCGGCCGGGGGTGATCGCCCTGCCGGCGGGGACGGTGGGGGACGAGCGGGGGCGCGCGAGTTTCCTGGAGACGGACGAGTTGCGGGAGGTCGCCGTGCGGGTGTTCCGGCGACGGGTGGGCGTGGTGGCTCCGGAGGTGTGGGAGCGGGTGCGCGGTCTCGGATGAGGGCTCACCGGACGGACCTGCCGGCCGCGGCTCGCCCGGCGGGCTCCGAAACGGGCGGGGCCGCCCCGGCGGAGCGTCACGGGCGACGAAGCTCCGCCGGGGCGGCCCCGGCCGGTCGGGGACTCGGTGCGGATCAGGCCCAGAGCTGGCCGTGCAGGGTTTCGATGGCGGCCTCGGTCGTCGGGGCCGTGTAGACGCCGGTGGACAGGTACTTCCAGCCGCCGTCCGCGACGACGAAGACGATGTCGGCGCTCTCCCCCGCCTTGACCGCCTTCTTTCCGACCCCGATCGCGGCATGGAGCGCGGCGCCGGTGGAGACGCCCGCGAAGATGCCCTCCCGCTGGAGGAGTTCGCGGGTGCGGGTGACGGCGTCCGCCGAGCCGACGGAGAAGCGGGTGGTGAGGACCGAGGCGTCGTAGAGCTCGGGGACGAAGCCCTCGTCGAGATTGCGCAGCCCGTACACCAGGTCGTCGTAGCGCGGCTCGGCGGCGACGATCGCGACGCCGGGCTTGTGCTCGCGCAGATAGCGGCCGACGCCCATGAGCGTGCCGGTGGTGCCGAGGCCCGCCACGAAGTGCGTGACGGACGGCAGGTCGGCGAGGATCTCGGGGCCGGTGGTGGCGTAGTGGGCGCCCGCGTTGTCGGGGTTGCCGTACTGGTACAGCATGACCCAGTCGGGATGCTCGGCGGCGAGCTCCTTGGCGACGCGCACGGCGGTGTTGGAGCCGCCCGCCGCCGGCGAGGAGATGATCTCGGCACCCCACATGGTGAGCAGGTCGCGCCGTTCCTGGGAGGTGTTCTCCGGCATCACGCACACGATGCGGTAGCCCTTGAGCGTGGCCGCCATGGCGAGCGAGATGCCGGTGTTGCCGCTGGTGGGCTCCAGGATGGTGCAGCCCGGCGTCAACCGGCCGTCCTTCTCCGCCTGTTCGACCATGTGGAGCGCGGGGCGGTCCTTGATCGAACCGGTGGGGTTGCGGTCCTCCAGCTTGGCCCAGATCCGGACGTCCTCGGACGGCGACAGCCGCGGCAGGCGGACCAGCGGCGTGTTGCCCACCGCGGCGAGCGGACTGTCGTACCGCATCAGCGCATGCCCGCGCGTCGCCCGGCTCCGGCGGCGCCCCCGGCGACGGCCGGGAGGATGGTGATGCTGTCACCGTCGCTGAGCTCGGTGGAGATGCCCTTGAGGAAGCGGACGTCCTCGTCGTTGAGGTAGACGTTCACGAAGCGGCGGAGCTCGTCGCCGTCGACGATGCGCTCACGGATGCCGTTGTGGCGGCTGTCGAGGTCCGTGAGGAGGTCGGCGAGGGTCGCTCCGCTGCCCTCGACGGCCTTCGCGCCGTCGGTGTAGGTGCGGAGGATGGTCGGGATGCGGACCTCGATGGCCATGGCGTGGGCTCCTGTCGGAAGCTCGGAAGCGGGGAGAGGGCGGGGAAGGAGGCGGGGGGGGGCGGAGTGACATGGGCGCGCTGCCCTGACCCCGCGCGGGGGTTCGGTGCGTGGGGAGACCGGTCCGCGGTGGCCGCGGATCCGGCTCAGGCCCTGCGTCCGGCGGGCCGGTGGTTCGTACAGATCGCGCTGGAGAGCCTGCACAGGTCGACGTGCAGCCGCGCGACGAGCAGCATGCCCGGCGTCTTGTCGCTCACGTCATGGGGAACCATGCGGTCATCGTATCGATTCCCGACCGCCGAATCCGAGTGTGATCTCACCTGTTGGATGAACGACGTTCGACAGATGGACGGAGCCGCGGCGGAGCCGGCCCCGTCCACCCCGCCCGGGACCCGGTCCGGGCCCGGCGTTCGGCGTCAGGCGTCAGGCGTCAGGCGGGTTCGTACGCCTCGACGATCTCGACGTCCTCCTCGGTGATCTCGCCGTCCACGATGCGGTAGGAGCGGAACTGGAAGGGGCCCGCGTCGTCGGCGTCGGCGGTGGAGACGAGGACGTAGTGGGCGCCGGGTTCGTTGGCGTACGTGACGTCGGTGCGCGAGGGATAGGCCTCGGTCGCGGTGTGGGAGTGGTAGATGATCACGGGTTCCTCGTCCCGGTCGTCCATCTCCCGGTAGAGCTTGAGGAGATCGCCCGAGTCGAACTCGTAGAAGGTGGGCGAGCGGGCGGCGTTGAGCATCGGGATGAACCGTTCCGGTCGGCCGGTCCCGACCGGCCCCGCGACCACGCCGCACGCCTCGTCGGGGTGGTCGGCGCGGGCGTGCGCGACGATCTGGTCATGGAGCGCCTGGGTGATGGTCAGCATGGCGCCAGGATAGGACCGAGCGGCGGGAGTTCCGAGGGATGGTACGCACCGGCCCGCATGCTGGACATCGTCCCGAGTGCGGGGCGGGTGACACGGGTGACGCGAGTGACCGCCCCCTCCCCGAACCCGGCTCCCCGGGACCGGGCTCAGCTCCCCGGGACCGGGCTCAGCTCCCCGGGACCGGGCTCAGTTCTTCGTGAAGGACCCGTTCCCGGGATCGCGGGCCTTGAGCACCAGGTACGAGGCACCCAGCGCGACCGCCCAGAGCGGGGCGCAGTAGAGCGAGATCCTGGTGTCCTCGTCGATGCCCATCATCACGACGACCACGCCGATGAACACCAGGGCGAGGACGCTGGTGTACGGGGCGCCGGGGGTCCGGAAGCCGGATCGCGGGAGCGCGCCGCGGTCGGCGAGGCGCCGGTAGCGGATCTGGCTGACCAGGATCATGATCCAGGCCCACATGCCGGAGATGGTGGCGAAGGAGACGACGTAGGTGAAGGCGTCGCCGGGCCACCGGTAGTTGACCCAGACCCCGACCAGCATCAGGGCGGCGGAGAAGGTGGTCCCGACGAGCGGGGTGCCGCTCGCGGTGAGCCGGGTGAACAGCCGCGGGCCCTGCCCGTTCAGCGCGAGATCGCGCAGCATGCGGCCGGTGGAGTACATGCCGGAGTTGCAGGAGGAGAGGGCCGCGGTCAGGACGACGAAGTTGACGATGCCCGCGCCGATCCCGAGGCCCATCTTCTCGAAGGCCGCGACGAACGGGGGGACGCCGGGCCGGAACTCGGTCCACGGCACCACGGAGAGGATCATGACGAGCGCGCCGACGTAGAAGACGGCGATCCGCCAGGGCACGGTGTTGATGGCCCTGGGCAGCACGGTCCCCGGGTCCTTGGACTCCCCCGCGGTGACGCCGACGAGTTCCACGGCGAGAAAGGCGAACATCACGATCTGCAGGGTCATCAGCGTGCCCCCGATACCGTGCGGAAAGAATCCGCCGTCCGCCCAGAGATGGGTGACCGAGGCGGTGTCGCCCGCGTCGGAGAATCCGACGGTGAGAATTCCGGCGCAGATGAGGATCATGCCGACGATGGCGGTCACCTTGACCATCGAGAACCAGAATTCGAGCTCCCCGAAGACCTTGACGGAGATCAGGTTCACGCCGTACAGGACGACCGTGAACAACAGCGCCGAGACCCACTGCGGAATACTGAACCAGTACGTCATGTACTGGGCGGCCGCGGTGACTTCGGTGATGCCGGTGACGACCCAGAAGAGCCAGTAGGTCCATCCGGTGACGAATCCCGCGAACGGGCCGACGAATTCCCGGGCGTATTCCGAGAAGGCGCCGGAGACCGGGCGGTACATGAGGAGTTCGCCGAGGGCGCGCATGATGAAGAAGATCACCAGGCCCGCGACGGCATAAGCCAGGACCAGGCTGGGCCCGGCCTTGGAAATCGCCTTTCCCGCACCGAGGAAGAGTCCGGTACCGATCGCACCGCCGATGGCGATCATCTGGATCTGGCGGGCGCCGAGGGCTCGTCGGTATCCCTCGCCGGACCGGTCGCCGTCCATGACCACCGCGGCCGGCTGTTCGTCGTGCCCTTCGTCCACCTGCGCCGATGTCATGTGCCGCGCCTTTCTCCACGCCGTTGCGCGCCGTCGTGGCGGCGGACCGGTCCCCGGTCCCCCGGGCAGGGGCGGGGTGCCGCCGACGTTCCGCGACGTGTCGGCGCCCTCGGGATCAGTGTGGGGCCCGGCGCGGGCGCACACCCGGGCCGCGGACGGGCGGGACGCGGCGCTCAGCGCCCCGTCGGGCGTGCGCGGCGGGGGAAATCGGGCGAGGTTTTCCGGCCGTCGTGGCGGCGGCCGTTCCGGTGACGTCGTCACCGGAACGGCCGCACGGGGCCGGTACCGGACAGCCCTACGAGCTGGGGAACAAGAGAGGGGTGGAGCAGCGAGCCCGTCCTCCATCGCTCCCCGGCCCGTTACGGCATCAGCGTCTCCACGAGGGTTTCCTGGAGCGCGCCGAGCCACAGGTAGGCCATCACCATCGGCTTGCGCGGATCGCTGTCGGGCAGCCGGTAGAGCGATCCGGCCTCGCCCTCGTCGTCGTCGGAGACGTCCAGGCGGGTGCCGATGGTGAGCCGGAGGTCGTTGAGGGAGCCGAGCCAGTTGCGGCATTCGTCGCCGGTGAGCGTGAGCACGGCGCCGCCGTCGCCGTCGATGGTCAGGGCGTCCAGGGTGCGTACGACGGCGAGTGCGTCCTCCCGTTTGCGGGAGCGCAGGTCGTTCTCGGTGAAGCGACGGAACTCGGCCGAGGCGGCGCGCAATTCGCTGTCGTCGTCGCCGTACGCGTCGGGGAAGAGACGGGCCAGGGCGGGATCGGCGGGCCGCTCGCTGGGGCCCTCGGCGAAGAGGGCGGCGAGCGGGTCGGCGCCCTCGGCGGGTTCGACGCCGGGGCCGATGAGCTCCAGCAGCTGGACGGCGAGGGAGCGCAGGATCGCGATCTCCACCTCGTCGAGCGCGACGGCCGCGCCGCCGTCGGGGGTGGCCTGGAAGTGGCCGGCCATGGGTTTACTCCGATGGTGGTTCGGACGGGGCGGGGCCGGGCCGTGTCGCCGCGGCCGGGAGGGCGCTAAGGGCTGTCCCGCAATCGGTGGTGGATCATCCGCGGTCCTGGGTCAGGGTGGCCCACAGTCCGTAGCCGTGCATGGCCTGGACGTCGCGCTCCATCTCCTCGCGGCTGCCGCTGGAGACGACGGCACGGCCCTTGTGGTGGACGTCCAGCATCAGCTTGTGCGCCTTGTCCTTGGGGTAGCCGAAATACGCCTGGAAGACATAGGCCACATAACTCATGAGGTTGACCGGGTCGTTGTGGACCAGCGTCACCCAGGGCACATCGGGCTCGGGGACGACAACGCTCTCCTCGGCCGATTCGGGACGCTCGATCTCTGTAGGGGCGACGCTCACCCCTCCCATGCTGCCACCCGACAGGGGGCATCGCACAAACGACCCGACATCTCGTCACTCTGACGAAATAGGGGTAGCATCCGGAACATGAACTCTGCGGACCTTGGGCGACGGGTCGGTGTGCCGTCGACCGCGCTCTTCACCGACCAGTACGAGCTCACGATGGTGCAGGCCGCGCTGAAGGCCGGCACGGCCGACCGGCGCTCGGTCTTCGAGGCCTTCACGCGCCGGCTGCCGGAGGGGCGGCGCTACGGCGTCGTCGCGGGCACCGGCCGGGTACTGGACGCGGTGGAGAACTTCCACTTCGATGACGAGATGCTCGCCTTCCTGCGCGAGCAGGATGTCGTGGACGGGCCCACGCTCGACTGGCTGGCCGACTACCGCTTCGGCGGGGACATCTGGGGCTACCAGGAGGGCGAGGTGTACTTCCCCGGCTCGCCGGTCCTGCGCGTCGAGGGTTCGTTCGCCGAGTGCGTGCTGCTGGAGACGGTGGTCCTCTCGATCCTCAACCACGACTCGGCGATCGCCGCCGCGGCGTCGCGGATGTCGGCGGCGGCGGGCGGGCGCGGGCTGATCGAGATGGGCGCGCGCCGCACCCATGAGCTGTCCGCGGTGGCGTCCGCGCGCGCCGCGTACGTCGGTGGCTTCGACACCACTTCCGACCTGGCCGCGGGCTTCCGCTACAACATCCCGACCGTCGGGACGAGCGCCCACGCCTTCACTCTGCTGCACGACACCGAGCGCGACGCGTTCCGCGCCCAGGTCGACTCGCTGGGCCGGGGCACCACGCTGCTGGTCGACACCTACGACGTCGCCGAGGCGGTCCGTACGGCGGTGGAGGTCGCGGGCACCGGGCTGGGCGCGGTGCGGATCGACTCCGGCGATCTGCTGCTGGTCGCGCACCGGGTGCGGCAGCAGCTTGACGAGCTGGGGGCCACCGGGACGAAGATCGTGGTCACCTCGGACCTTGACGAGTACGCGATCGCCTCGCTGGCCGCGGCGCCGGTCGACGCGTACGGGGTGGGCACGCAGGTGGTGACCGGCAGCGGGCACCCCACCTGCTCGATGGTGTACAAGCTTGTCGCTCGTGCCGGAACGGCCGATCCGGCGGAGCCGCTGCGTCCGGTGGCCAAGAAGTCGCTGGGCGCCAAGACGTCGGTGGGCGGCCGCAAGTGGGCCGCGCGCCGGCTGGACGAGGACGGGGTGGCCGAGGCGGAGGTGATCGGCACCGGTCCGGTACCGGCGGACCTCGCCGACCGGCAGCTGCTGGTCGAGCTGGTCAGGGGCGGCGAGGTGATCGCCCGCGAGCCGCTGGACGCGGCGCGCGAGCGGCATATCGCGGCGCGGGCCGGGCTGCCGATGTCCGCGATGCAGTTGTCCCGCGGGGAGCCCGTGATCCCCACGGAGTTCGTATGACGGAGTGCGGCTCGGGGCGCCCGGCGGCGTCGGCCGGCCGACGCCGCCGCGAAGACACGGCCCGGGCTCGCGTCCCCGTCCGCTCCCCCTCCACATCCATGTGACCGCCCTTCCCCCACCCTCCTCCCCCCTCAACGAAGGACACCCGTCATGCACCGCGCGTTGATCGTCGTGGACGTCCAGAACGACTTCTGCGAGGGCGGCAGCCTCGCCGTGGCCGGGGGCGCCGACATCGCCGCCGCCATCACCGACCTGATCGGCGAGGCCCAGGCCGGGTACCGCCACGTGGTGGCCACCCGCGACCATCACATCGACCCGGGCGGTCATTTCTCCGACCGGCCCGACTTCGAGCACTCCTGGCCGCCGCACTGCGTCGCCGGTACGGAAGGGGTGGGATTCCACCCGAACTTCGCGCCCGCGGTCGCCTCCGGCGCGATCGACGCGGTCTTCGACAAGGGCGCCTACGCCGCGGCGTACAGCGGTTTCGAGGGTCTCGACGAGAACGGTACGGGGCTGGCCGACTGGTTGCGGACCCACCACGTCACCGAGGTCGACGTGGTGGGCATCGCCACCGATCACTGCGTGCGGGCGACGGCGCTGGACGCGATCCGGTCGGGCTTCACGACCCATGTACTGCTCGGCCTGACGGCGGGCGTGGCCGAGGAGACCACGGACCGCGCCCTGGAGGAGCTCCGCAGGGCGGGCGTCAAGCTGTCCGGCAAGCCCGTGGTGTAAGCCCCGCGCCTCGGAGCCGCCACGCCTCCGGGCCCGGCGTCCGGGCCCCCGCGCGTCAGGACCTGCGCCCGCCTCGGACCCGCAGCGGCTCCGGACCGGCGTCCCGGGCCCCCGCGTCTCGGGCTCCACACGTCCCGGGCTCCGCGCGTCCCGGGCCCAGGCATCTCAGCCACGTCCTGGCACGCACGTGCTACCGGCGTCGCCGGAATGACCGAGCAGCTCCGCCACCGGCCCCCGGCGCCCGGGAATCGCACGCACCATGCCGCACCCCCCTTCCGGCCGAAGGCCACCCGGCGGGCTCTCAGGCAGGTCGGCCGGTCGGTGCGGCGGACGACGCCCACGGGTACCGGAGCGGGCCGCCACCGGCCGGGGACGGGCGGTGGGCCGATGCGGCGGCGGACGCGGCCGCTGAGGGCGCGGCGGGGCGGAGCAGGGCCCGGATGGGGTGCCAGAGCTCCTGCGCCCGCTCTGGTCTCGCCCGCCAGAGCACCCCGTCGGGGTGGTGCAGCACGGCGGTGATCTCGTCGGGCGTCGGCGGTTCGGCGTTCCCTCGCAGGTAGACCGCGCGCAGTCCCAGATTTTGCAGCCGGGTCAGGGCGCGGGCCCGGTTGGCCGCGTGCACCAGGACCCGGACCGAGGCGCCCGGGCCCGCTCCGTCCGTGGGCCGGGGCAGGGTGATCGCCACCACCACACTGCCGTTCGGCAACTTGCTGAACCCTCCGCCTGCCATGATCCGCGCTCCCCCGTGAGACACCGTGTCAATAAGGATGTGAACAAGACGCACCTAAACACGATCGGCCGCCGCCCGCTAGAGGGCGACGGCCGATCAAGCCCTGACCTGCAATGATGCGGAATTACTTGTGCGAGGGGCCAACCTTCACGATCATCGTCGAGCCGTTGCGGGGCTCGCTGACGATCTGGATCCGGGTGTTCGTGTCAGCGACCTGAACGCTTCCGGTCTTGTTCTCCGCATACCAGTAGGTTCCCTTGTGGTCGTCGAAGACCGGGATACCGGACTGCGGCTTGATCCGCACCGGCACGTCGGCGTTGTGCAGCGTGAAGCCGTCGGTCCGGTAGTGGCTGAAGGGCGCGTCGAACGGCTGGATCTTGTTGCGGATGATCGTGCCGTCCGCCCACTTCAGCGGCTTGGCGTGCGAGTCGATCGGCAGGATCAGACCCTTGCCCGGGTGGACGGAGACGTTGTTGTCCTTCTGGGAGAGGTCCCACTGCCAGATGAGCAGCCCGTTCTGGTACGGGAAGTGCTCGACCCAGTCCGGACGGGTCTTGGAGAAGCCGAAGTTGTACGGGCCGACCTTGAGGGTCTTGTCGTAGCTGACGTACTGGCGGTTCTCCGCGATGTAGTACTGCGCGTAGTCCTTGGTGAACGACTCGCCGACGCGGGAGAAGCCCTTGGCCGTCCAGCCGTTGTCGTCGCCCTCGGCGTCGTCCGAGAACAGCACCGCGCCGTCGGCGGTGACCGAGATGGTGTCGGCCGCGAAGCCGATGCCGCCCGCGCCGCCGTCGGTGGCGTAGCGGAACCGGATGTCGATCTTCTTGCCGGCGTAGGCGTCCAGCGGGAAGGAGAGCTGCCGGTACGCGCCGGAGACGTCGGTCAGGGCCGGCTTGTCGCTGGCGTCGCGCGGGAGCGCCTTGCCGTCGGCCGTGCCGTCGATCGCGGTCCAGCTGGTGCCACCGTTCTCCGACACCTCGGTGTAGAGGAAGTCGTAGTCCTTCTCGATGTCCCACCAGCCCGCGAGGTCCAGGCTCGCCGTGGACTTGCCGGTCAGATCCACCGAGCGGGACAGCGTGTTGTTCAGGTTGTCACCAGCGTCGCTCCACCACTGCTTGGAGCCCTGCGCGGGCTTCGTGACCGTGGTGCTGACGGGCTTGTCCGGCAGCTTGACCAGGAGGGCCTGCTTGTCCTTGGTGTTGTACTCGGACACGCCCAGCTTGTGGGTGGACTTCGTCGCGGCCTTGGCCTCGGCGTAGTTGAGCCAGCCGAGCTGGAGCTTGTCCCAGGCGGTCATGTCGCCGGGCAGGTCGCCGATCTCGCCCTTGCCCTTGCCGAGCCAGGAACCCGCCGACATCAGGGACCAGAAACCCACCGAGTTCTCGGCGGTGTTGGTGGTGTCGTACAGGTCCGGCAGGCCCAGGTCGTGGGCGTACTCGTGGGCGAAGACGCCGAGGCCGCCGTTCTCGGGCTGCGCGGTGTAGTCGCCGACCCAGATGCCGGTGTCGCCGATCTCGGTGCCGCCGGCCTTGTTGAAGGACGGGCCCTTCGCACCGGCGTCGGTGCCGTAGGCGTACCAGCGGTGCGCCCAGACGGCGTCGGTGCCCTGCACTCCGCCGCCGGCCGACTCGTCCTCGCCGGCGTGGACGATCTGGAAGTGGTCGATGTAGCCGTCCGGCTCGTTGAAGTCGCCGTCGTTGTCGTAGTCGTAGCGGTCCCACTGGTCGTACTGCGCCAGATCGGCCTTGATCTGGTCGGTGGTACGGCCCTTGGCCTTCTGGTCGGCGGCCCAGGCGTTGACGCCGTCGCGGACCATGTCCCAGACGTTGGCGCAGTTGGTGGAGCCGCAGTAGTTGGATCCGTAACGCGCTTCGTTGTACGGGACCTTGACCCAGTCGGAGACCTCTCCGTCGACCGAGTAACGGCCGGAGGAGGTCTTCTCGTAGTAGGTCTTCAGCGAGTCCTTGCCGGTACCCGTGCCGAAGTAGAGGTCCTGGAAGTGCTGCTGGTTGTAATCGGCCTGCCAGGCGGTGCTGTTGTCCTTCTTCGGGTCCGGCTTGGCGATGCTGTTGTGCGTCGGGCCGGGTTCGCCGCCGTACTTCTTGACGGGAGGCTGCGGACCGTCGCCGTCGGGGTCGTACATGGTCGTGTCGTCGACCTGGTCGCCGAACTCGACGAGGATCGTGAAGATCTTGTCGGTCTTCTCGCGGCCGAGCTCGACGTACTTCTTGTCGCCGAGCTTGACGACCTGGGAGCCGCCCCGCTTCGCTATCTTCTTGTCGCCCGATATGACCTGCTCCAGGGCGGCCTGACGCTGGGCGTCCTGCTGCTTGCTGTACGGACCCTGGAGGTCGTGGGCGTCGCCGTTGCTCGAACCCGGGTCACGGCGTTCGACCTTGGCGCTCCCGGCTCCTGACGTCTGGCCATCGGCCTGAGCGGTGGTGAAGGCGGAAGCGGTGGCAGCCATGGCGGCCATGGCCACGACAACCGCCGCGCCGCGCAGCGCCCGTCTCTTAGTACTCACGTGATGCAGTCCTCCCCGGCGTCCGCGGCAACGGCCTGCGAGTGTGGTGAGGGCCGCGCGCGGAAACGCGTCACAAGTGACGTCATTCGACCGGAGTCGCGAGAGAAAAGACAGATCTTGACTTGAACAGGCCAAGTGCACTATGCGGGAGTCGGTTTCCGTTATCCGGACATTCGCCCCATCCACAACCAGTGTTCCCCGACGTGTGGTTGAGGACGCGAAGTCGAGGAAACGAAACGGGAATGGCAACCGGAATGACTCCGTGCGCCCCCCGTGCACCGGCTTCGCGGCTTAGGTCACGCTTACCGCCGGTCCCTCTCGGGCATCCGTCGTCGTAGAGTCGATCGACAGTGCGACCGCGTTGAGAGACTGCCCATCCGATGCCCCGAGGACGGATACCGCCATGCCGCGTATCACCGCCGCACAGTTCTCCTACGGTTCGGTCACCGTCGTCTTCTCGACCCTCGCCATGCTGCTGCTGTCCCGTACGGAATCAGGGATCGGCGTCGCCGTCGTCGGGGCCGCCGCGCTCGCGCTCGGCCTGCTGGTGGCCGTGACCGTGCCCCAGCCGTCCCACGCGAAGACGACGAAGGCGGCGAAGCCTGCGAAGGCCGCGAAGGCCGGAACCGCGGCCCGCGCGGACCGGGCGCACGTGAACCAGGACGCGGTCTCCGCCGCCGTCGAGGCCGAGGGTCTCGCCCACGACGGGGTACGGGCCGCCTCGTCGGCCCACGAGGGCGAGCGGCCCGCCGCGGCACGAACCGAGAAGCCCCGGGACGAGCACTCCCTGCGGCACTGACCCGCACCGGTCAGTTGGTCTGCACGACCACCGTCTTCGCCGCCTTGTCCTGAAGGCCCTGCCGGTACGGCTTGTCCGTGAACATGAGCACGATGTTGATCAGCCACCACAGGCACGGGCAGCACAGCAGCGCCGGCAGCCACAGCACCACGGCCCGCAGGAACGACGTCCCGGCGTCCGGCACCCGTCCGTCATTGAGCATCGCCACCCGTAGCTTCAGCAGCCGCTTGCCGAGCGTACGGCCGTCCTTGTGCGTGAAGTACGTGTCGTACGCGACGTACACCACCAGCGCGATCAGCGACCAGAGCAACTGATGCCCGTTGTACGTCTGGCTGAACAGATCGCTGACATCGCTGTTGCTGCTGTTGCCGCTGTTCGACATCTCGACCGCACCGCCCCACGGCAACGAGATGAGGTACAGCGGGATCGAGATGATCAGGAAGTCGATCAGCCGGGCCAGAATCCGCTTCCCCGGCTCGCCGAGCGGCGGCATGCCCGCCAGCGGGTCCACTCCGCCGTACGGGCCTCCGCCGCCGTAGGGGCCCGGACCGTACGACGGCGGTGGGGGCGGGGGCGGCATGCTTCCGTACGGCGAACCCGACGGCGGCCCCTGTGGTTCCTGAGGGCCCTGAGGTTCCTGGGGTTCCTGAGAACCCCAGGGCTCCTGCGGCTTCTTCCGGAACGGGTCGTCCTCGGGCGGCTGACCGGACGGCGGCTGATCGTTGCTCATGGGGGCAGTGCACCCCGGTCGGAGGACCCCCGCAACGGCTCAGGTGCGTTCGGGGGAACGGCACCGCCCGCTCGCGGCCCTCACCCCGATGGCCCACCGTTCGGCCCCCGCCCGACGGGTCTGAGATCACCGACGGGCAGGAAGCAGCCCGATCGTCCGGAAGCCGTCCGACGGGCTCTCAGTCGCCTCAGTCACCTCAGTCGCCTCAGTCACCTCAGTCACCTCAGTCGGCGACGAAGGTGTGCGCCGCCTTGTCGTGCCAGCACTGTCGCCACGGACGGTCGAAGACGCACCACAGCACATTGACCACCCCGACCACCAGGATGCCCAGCACCCCGTAGACCAGCCAGCGGCGCAGCGCCGCACCGAACGACGGGGACTCGTGCGACTCGATGTCCCGCACTTCGAGCCCGCACAGCTTCTTGCCGAGCGTGCGGCCCCACTTCGCGGTCGGCAGCGCCTCCAGCAGAACGCCGAGGACGAGGAAAGCGCCGAGCAGCGCGCCGAACAGACCGGCCGTCGTGGGGTCCACGAGCCAGACGGTGACGGTCCGGCCGGACAGCTTCGCCGCGTCGATCTTTCCGTCGATGTGTTCCATCGCCCGCGAGACGAGAGGAAACCCGATGGCACCGACGAGTGCGACCAGCACCACCGTGTCGACGAGCCGGGCGGCGAACCGCTTTCCGAGTCCGGCGGGCCGGGCCGACGCCTGGGCCTGCGCAAGCTGCTGGAACGGGTCGTCGACCGGGGGTTTCCAGGGCACCACCGGCTGGTCCGGCTGCTGCCCGCTCGACGCGCCGAAGGGCGGGGGCGGCTGCTGGGCCTGGTGCGGGAAGTGCGGCTGTTGTTGCTGCGGCTGCGGCTGCGGCTGCGGCTGCGGCTGCGGCTGCGGCTGCGGCTGCGGCTGTCGCGACCGGGGCTGAGGCTGGGGTTGGGGTTGGGGTTGGGGTTGAGGCTGGGGCCGATGGGGCTGTGGCTGGGCGTGGGGAGACAGGTCGGGCCGGGCGAGCTGCTCTGGCTGCTGGGGCTGCTGGGGCTGCTGGGGCTGCTGGGCCCAGGAGGCACGGCCGCCGCCGCCCGGTCCCCGACCGGCTGTCGGTACCGGGGCCGAATTCGGGACCACCGCGGGGTTCGTTCCCGGCTCCGCGAGCGGGGCGGGGCCTGCGGACGCGCCCTGGACCGGGGCCGGTGCGCCGGTTCCCCGGGACAGCGCCCGGATCGCCATCGTCCCGTCCCCGGGTGCCTGTTCCGGCGTCGCGGCGGCGGGCGGCCGGGCGCCCGGCCCCACGGCGCGGATCGTGACCGTACCGTCGGCGGGCGGTTCTCCGCCACGGACGTCGCCGCCCGCGGCGGCACCCCGGCCCGTGTCCCCGTCACGCGTGCCGGGCAACCCGCCGCCCGCGGGCGCCTGCGGCGCGGGGCGCCGCGGATCCGCGGGAACGAGGCCGGCGGGTGGCCGGACGGCCGGTGCCCGGTCGTCCGCAACCCTTCCCGCCGACGCTTCGTCAAAGGGGGCGCGGCCACCGGGCACCGGGCCCGCCGACATCCGAGGATCCCATCCGTCCACCGCACCCGAACCGGAACCCGGACCGGGGCCGGGGCCGGGGCCGAAAGCTGGGCCGCCGTCCACGCCGGAGACGGGTTCCGGCGACGGGCCGGAACCACCCGGTCCGGTGGGCTGCGCGCCGGCGCCCCAGGAGATCCGCCGGTCGCGCTCGCCGCCGAAGCCGGTCTGCCGGGAGGCGTCGGCCTGCCAGGCCGTCGCCGGCCCCGGACGGTGGCCCTCCTGCGGCTCCTCGTCGAGAAAGACAGGACCCGTCTCGTCCACCGGCACACCGGCGGACGAGGCCGACGGATTCGCCGGGTTCGGCGGCGGCTCCGGCTGCCACCCGGCGGGCGCCGCGGGCATCGGCTCACCCTGCTGCGGGGCGGGCCGACTCGTGCCGGGCACCCATGAAGCGCCGTTCCAGTACCGGACGTATCCGGGAATGGAGGGATCGGGGTAGTACCCCGCGCGGGGGCTTTCGTCACCGGGTGCCGGAGTTGGGGCGCTCATCACCGTGGTCCCGTATCTCTTCGAGGCCTCAATTCAACGGGTCCACATCTATCAGACACCCGCCTTCCGCCGGGTCCGTCCAGGCGTTTGACCGGCTTTCCGGTCGTCCGAAAAGTTTTTTCCCGAAGTCGCGTCATAGTTGGCGGGGAGGGCGCTCTCTCCAGTGCGGGCCGGTCGTGGGACCGGCTCACAGGCACTGAGAGGACGCACTCATGGACACCATCGTGGAACGCGAGCTGGAGCTCAAGCTGGTTCTGTCGCCCGAGCGCAGCATCCCCATCCCCGCCCGGTTGGAGTACCGCACGCAGGACCCGTTCGCCGTGCATGTCGCCTTTCACATCGGCTCGGACTTCCCCGTCCACTGGACCTTCGCCCGCGACCTGTTGGTCGAAGGGGTGTTCCGGCCGTGCGGTCACGGCGACGTGCGGATCTGGCCGACCAAGGTCGACCGGCGCAACGTCATCTTCGTGGCTCTGACCTCGCCCGACGGCAACGCCCTTCTGGAGATGCCGTCCGCGGCGGTGGCGGCCTGGGTGGAGCGGACTCTGCGTCTGGTCCCCCCGGGCACGGAGACCGAACGGCTCTGCCTCGACGAGGCCCTGGCCGAACTGCTGGCGCCGTTGCCCGCCGACGACCTGTGGCTGAGCGACCCGTGGTCGTCGGACGAGTCGCAGAACGACGAGGTGTGAACGGCCGAGCAGCGGAAGAGAGACGGACGGGTACGACACCGACGGACGAGGCGTGGACGTACGGCACGTCGCCGGGGCGTGACGGGGCCGGGTACCGGGGCGTGACGGGCCGGGTACCGGACCCCGTCCACTCCGCGCCCCCGTCCGCGTCTCGTCCCCCGGCCGCTTTCCCGTCCCCGGCCGTTCCCCGACTCCGGGCCAACGAGCGGCTCCCGGCCACCCGGGAGACTCCGATCGCACCGCCGATTTCGGCCGCACAGCGGCTCCCCGCCATCCGGCAGATTCCGACCGCACGGCGGTTTCCGACCGGATGTCAGATCACCTTGCCCGGATTCAGCAGCCCCAACGGGTCGAACGCCTGCTTGATGCCCCGGTGCAGTTCCACGCCCACCTCGCCGAGCTCCCGTGCCAGCCACTCCTTCTTCAGGACGCCGACGCCGTGTTCACCGGTGATGGTGCCGCCGAGTTCCAGGCCGAGCGCCATGATCTCGTCGAAGGACTCACGGGCCCGCCGGGCCTCGTCGGCATCGGTGTGGTCGAAGCAGACCGTGGGGTGCGTGTTGCCGTCGCCCGCGTGCGCGCAGACACCGATGGTCAGGCCGTACTTCTCGGCGATGACCGCCGTCCCTTCGAGCATCGCGCCGAGCTTCGAGCGGGGTACGCACACGTCGTCGATCATCGTGGCCGAGGCGACGGCCTCCAGAGCGGTGAGCGCCATCCGCCTGGCCCTGAGCAGCAGTTCGGACTCGGCGACATCCTCGGCCGGCACCACCTGGGTGGCTCCGGCGGAAGTGCACAGCTCACCGACGGCCGCCAGATCGGCCGACGGTTCCGGGGTGTCGAAGGCGGCGAGCAGAAGCGCCTCGGTGGAGTCGGGCAGGCCCATGGCCGCCAGCCGGTTGACGGCCCGGACCGTCGTACGGTCCATCAGTTCGAGGAGTGACGGCGTGTGACCGCGCTCCATGATCCGGCAGATCGCATCGCAGGCGGCTGCCGCACTCGGGAACTCCGCGGCCATGACCAGTTGCCGCGGCGGTCGCGGCTTCAGCGCGAGCACTGCCTTGACGACGACACCGAGACTGCCCTCCGAGCCGACGAGGAGCCGGGTGAGGTCGTATCCCGCCACGCCCTTCGCGGTCCGGCGACCGGTGGTGAGCAGCCGTCCGTCGGCGAGAACGACGTCCAGACCGAGCACGTACTCGGCGGTGACCCCGTACTTCACGCAGCACAGGCCCCCGGAGGCGGTACCGATGTTGCCGCCGATGGTGCACGTCTCCCAACTGGAGGGGTCCGGCGGGTAGTGGAGACCATGTTCCTCGACGGCCCGGGACAGCACAGCGTTGATCACGCCCGGTTCGACGACGGCGATCCGGTCGACCGGATCGATCTCCAGGATCCGGTCCATCTTCACCAGGGACAGCACGATGCAGCCGTCGGAGGCGTTGGCCGCGCCTGACAGCCCGGTACGCGCGCCCTGGGGAACGACGGGGACGCGCAGAGCCGTCGCCGTGCGCATGACGTGCTGGACCTGCTCGACCGTGCGCGGGAGAACGACGACGGCAGGCGTGCCCGCGTCGCAGAAACTCGCCATGTCACGGGAGTACGAGGCGGTGACGTCCGGATCGGTGATCAGAGCCTCGGCGGGCAGCCCCGCACGCAGTCGTTCCAGAAGACCGGTCATGGTCCAAGCGTGGCACCCGGGCCCATTGGTGTGAACCCGTCCGCTGCGACCTTCGCGCAGCGCAGCGCGATGATCCTACCGACGCAGAGTGATCGGCATGGACGTCATGCCGCAGCAGTCCCCGGAGCCCTCCGACTCGTCCGCGCCTCTCCCGCCCTCCCCGAAATCCCCGGCCCCCTCGGATTCCTCCGATTCCCCGGTCTCCCCGGAGAACCGGAAACCCCAGGAAACCCAGCACCCCGAGGAGGCCCCGCAGTCCCCGCAGGCCCCAGAGACCCCGCAGTCCCTGAAGTCGCCCGAGGCACCCGAGGCACCCGAGGCACCCGAGGCACCCGAGGAGGATCTGCCGCCCCTCACCCTGCGCACCGCGCTGCGCCGGTCCGCCTGGGGAGCGGTCGCGGTCGCGGTGCTGGTGACCGGTGCGGTGGTGGCCGTGCCGGAGGACGAGCAGCGGTCCGCACCCCCGGCGCCCGGGGCGGTCTCGCGCGCTCTGCGGGCCGCCGATCTGGGGTACCCGGCCTCGCTCGCCGATCTGACGGCGCTGATCGGGGACCGGCGGCGGTGGGTGGCCTCGCACCCCTCCGACGCGCGGTCGTGGGCCGTGCTCGGCGGGGCGTACGTGGAGTGGGGACGGCGTTCCGCCGATACGACGTACTACGCGCGGGCCGAGCAGGCGCTGAAGCGCTCACTGCGCACCGAACCGGGTGAGCGGGACAACACGGCCGCCCAGGTGGGGCTGGCGCGGCTCGCCGATGCCCGGCACGATTTCGGTGCCGCGAAGGAGCGGGGCGAGGCGGTACGGGCGCGGCAGCCGATGGAGTGGGCGGTGTACCCGGTCCTGATCGACGCGTACGACGGCCTCGGCGACCTCGGGGCCGCGCGCACGGCGGTCCAGCGGTTCGCGGCGCTGCGCCCCGGGGTCGAGGCACTGATGCGGACGGCGCGAATGCACCGGGACGGCGGGCGGGACGAGGACGCGGTGGCCGCGGCGCGGGAGGCGGCGGACCGGGCGAGCACTCCGGCGCAGAAGGCGGAGTGCTTGCATCTGCTGGGCGAACTGGCCTGGGAGCGGGGCGAGCCGCAGGAGGCGGTGGCGCAGTACGAGGCGGCGCTGCGGGTCGACCGCACCCATTACCCGTCACGCGCGGGCCGGGCCAGGGCTCTGGCGGCGCTCGGCCGGACGGACGAGGCGGTGCGCGACTACGAGACGGCTCTGGCGGACCTGCCGAGACCTGTCTATCTGCTGGAACTGGGTGAGCTGTACGAGTCGCTGGGCCGCGACGAGGAAGCACGCACGCGGTACCGGCGGCTGCGCGAGATGCTCGCCCGGGACCAGGACCGGAACGTGGACGACGCGCTGCTGCGGGGCCGTTTCGAGGCCACGCACGGAGAACCGGCCGCGGCGGTGGCGCTGCTGACGGCCGAGTGGGCCCGGTCGCACCGCAGCGCGGCGGTGGCGGACGCGCTGGGCTGGGCGCTGCATCTGTCCGGCGACTCGGCGGCGGCGCTGCCGTATGCGCGGCGGGCGGTCGGTGCCGGTGGGTGGAGCGCCGTGTACGCGGCCCATCTGGGGGCGATCCAGCAGGCGTTGAAGGACTACGGTCCGGCGCGCCGGAACCTGGAGGAGGCCCTGCGGACCAACCCGCGCTTCTCGCCGCTGGAGGCCCCGGCCGCCCGGCGGGCCCTGGACGCCCTGGACCGCCTGCCGACCGTACTGCCGGACGGCGTACGACCGGCCCCGACGCCGGTGGACGAGTCGGTGGCACCGACGCCCGTACAGCCGCAGCCGCCCACGTCGGCCCGGCCGTCCGCGCCCGCCCCCGGGCCGCCCGCGCCGGGTGCGCCGGCACCGCGGCCCCGGGCCTCCGCCGGGCCACCGGTGCCGCAGACCGCACCCGTCCACTGACGGAGGTGCGGGGCCCCGGAATCGTCCGGAGGCCCCGCCCGTGCTCGCCGGTGTCCGCGTCGGCACCGATGTCCGACAGCGGCCTCGCCGGTACCGGCGCCGGTACCGGCCCCAGTACCGGTGTCCGAGTCGGCTCAGAGGTTGCCGCGCTTCTCCTGCTCGCGCTCGATCGCCTCGAACAGGGCCTTGAAGTTGCCCTTGCCGAAGCCCATCGAGCCGTGGCGCTCGATCATCTCGAAGAAGACGGTCGGGCGGTCCTGGACCGGCTTGGTGAAGATCTGCAGCAGGTAGCCGTCCTCGTCGCGGTCGACGAGGATCTTCAGCTCGCGCAGGATCTCGACCGGGACCCGGGTCTCGCCCGCCCACTCGCCGAGGGTGTCGTAGTAGGAGTCGGGAGTGTCCAGGAACTGGACGCCGGCCGCGCGCATCGCACGCACCGAGGCGACGATGTCGTTGGTGGCGAGCGCGATGTGCTGGACACCCGCTCCGCCGTAGAACTCCAGGTACTCGTCGATCTGGGACTTCTTCTTGGCGATGGCCGGCTCGTTGATCGGGAACTTGACCTTGAGCGTGCCGTCGGCGACGACCTTGGACATGAGCGCGGAGTACTCGGTGGCGATGTCGTCGCCCACGAACTCCTTCATGTTGGTGAAGCCCATGACCTTGTTGTAGAAACCGACCCACTCGTTCATCCTGCCGAGTTCCACATTGCCGACGCAGTGGTCGACGGCCTGGAAGAAGCGCTTGGCGGGCGGCTCGACGATCGGGGTGGCGGCGACGTAGCCGGGCAGGTACGGGCCGTCGTAGCCGGACCGCTCGACGAGGGTGTGGCGGGTCTTGCCGTAGGTGGCGATGGCGGCGAGCACGACCGTGCCGTTCTCGTCCTTCACCTCGTGCGGCTCGGTGAGTCCGAGAGCGCCGTGCTCGACGGCGTACGCGTAGGCCGCGCGGGCGTCCGGGACCTCGATGGCCAGGTCGATCACACCGTCGCCGTGCTCGGTCACATGGTCGGCGAGGAAGCGGCCGTGGTCGGTGGACGCCTTGATGACGGAGGTGAAGACGAAGCGGGCGGAGCCATTGGTCAGCACGTAACTCGCCGTCTCCCGGCTGCCGTTCTCCGGTCCGGAGTAGGCGACCAGCTTCATGCCGAAGGCCGTCGAGTAGTAGTGGGCGGCCTGCTTGGCGTTGCCGACGGCGAAGACGACCGCGTCCATTCCCTTGACCGGGAAGGGGTCGGCCTGCCGGGCTGTCTCGGGGGTGGTGTGCAGAGTCTCAGTCATGCCGGAAGCCTCCCGCCGCTTCGCAAGGTGCGCAATAGTTTGCGAAAACGCTGAGCAATCTGTACAGCACAAGGCCAACATGGCCGGGCTATCTGTACATGATGACCATCACAGTGAACTCTACGGCGACTCCCGGAGGCGTGCCATGGCGATCGATCATCTGGACGGGCGGCTCATCGTGCTCCTGGCCCGCGAACCGCGCATCGGCGTCCTGGAGGCGTCGCGTCGGCTGGGCGTGGCGCGCGGCACGGTGCAGGCACGGCTGGACCGTCTTCAGTCGAATGGAGTCATTCGCGGATTCGGCCCGACCGTCGATCCGGCGGCGCTCGGCTACCCCGTCACCGCCTTCGCGACGCTGGAGATCAAACAGGGTCAAGGGGCCGATGTCCGGGCCCACTTGGCGGGCGTCCCGGAGGTGCTGGAGCTGCACACCACCACCGGGCACGGCGACATGCTCTGCCGGCTCGTGGCCCGTTCCAACGCCGATCTTCAACGGGTGATCGACCGGGTTGTCGGTTTTGATGGCATCGTCCGGGCCTCCACGGCCATCGTCATGGAGAACCCGGTCCCGCTGCGCGTCATCCCGCTCGTCGAGCAGGCCGCGGGGGACGACGACTGAGCCGAGGAGTGGCGTGTGAGCTTCTGGGAGTACCTGGGCAATCGGCACCAACAGCTGCTCACCGACGCGTTCCAACACGTCAGTGCCGTGTTCCAGTGCATGGTCATCGCCACCGCGCTGGGGGTCCTGATCGGGGTCGCCACCTATCGCAGCGGATGGGCGGGGTCGCTGGCCATCACGTCGACGGCGACGGTGCTCACCATTCCCTCCCTCGCCGCGATCGGTCTGCTCATCCCGCTGGTGGGGCTCGGGGTGGCGCCCACCGTGATCACGCTGACGTTGTACGGGCTGCTGCCCATCGTCCGTAATTCCATCGTGGGGCTGCGCGGTGTCGATCCGTTGCTCGTCGACGCTGCGAAGGGCATCGGAATGTCCCGGCCGGCCCGGCTGTTCCGGGTGGAGCTGCCGCTGGCCTGGCCGCCGATCCTCACCGGCATCCGGGTGGCCACGCAGATGCTGATGGGCATCGCCGCCATCGCCGCGTACGCGTCCGGCCCCGGTCTCGGCAACGAGATCTTCCGCGGCATCGCCTCGCTGGGCAGCGCCAACGCGATCAACCAGGTGCTCGCCGGAACACTCGGCATCGTCATCCTCGCGCTGCTCTTCGACGGCGCGTACGTCCTGCTCGGACGGCTCACCATTCCCAGGGGGATTCGTGCCTGAGACAGCCGCCCCCGACCCCGAGTCCCAGGGCCCCGGCGCCGGTTCCAGTTCCAGTTCTGGTTCCGGTTCCGGTTCCGGTTCCGGTTCCGGCCTTGGTTCTGTTTCCGGTTCTGGTTCTGGTTCTGGTTCTGGTTCTGGTTCCGACCGTGGCCGCGACGGCGGCTCCGGCAGCACGGCCGCCGACCGCACCGGAGCGCCGAAGGCCACATCCGGCGCCACCATCCACCTCGACAACCTGACCAAGCGGTACCCGGGCAATCCGAACCCGGCCGTGGACAACGTCTCGATGGACATCAAGGCGGGCGAGACGGTGATCTTCGTCGGCCCGTCCGGCTGCGGAAAATCCACCACCCTGAAGATGATCAACCGGCTGATCGAGCCGTCCTCCGGCCGGATCATGATCGACGACGAGGACGTCACCGATATCGACCCGGTGCGGCTCCGCCGCAAGATCGGCTACGCGATCCAGTCGTCCGGGCTCTTCCCGCACATGACGGTCGCGGAGAACATCGCCCTGGTGCCGAAGATGGTCGGCTGGTCGAAGTCACGGGTGAAGGACCGGGTCGAGGAGATGCTCGACCTCGTGGGGCTCGACCCGCGCGAGTTCCATGGCCGCTATCCGCGCGCCCTGTCCGGCGGACAGCAGCAACGCGTGGGCGTGGCACGCGCGTTGGCCGCCGACCCGCCGGTGCTGCTGATGGACGAACCGTTCGGCGCGGTCGACCCGATCACCCGCGACCACCTCCAGGACGAGCTGATCCGGCTCCAGCACGAACTGCACAAGACCATCGTCTTCGTCACCCACGACTTCGACGAGGCGATCAAACTGGGCGACCGGATCGCCGTCCTGCGGGAACGCTCGCACATCGCCCAGTTCGACACGCCGGAGGCGATCCTGACCAACCCCACGGACGACTTCGTCTCCGGGTTCGTGGGGGCCGGGGCGGCGCTGAAGCGGCTCAACCTCACCCGGGTGCGCGATGTGGAGATGGCTCAGTTCCCGACGGTGACGGTGGACGACCCGCTCCAGTCGATCTTCAACAAGCTGCGCATCGGCCCGCACAACGAACTGCTCATGCTGGACCGCAGAAACCGCCCGTACAAGTGGCTGCGGCGCGGCGACCTGATGCGGGCGCGCGGTTCGCTGGCCCGTGCCGGGCAGTTGGTGCACGACACGGTGACGCGGGACGCCACGCTGCACGACGCGCTGGAGGCGGTGCTGACCGACAGCGGCGGCCGGGTCGCGGTGACCGGCCGGCGCGGCGAGTTCATCGGTGTCGTCGACATGCACACCCTGATGAACTCCGTGCACGAACTGCTGGAGGCCGACCGGCTGGCCGCCATCGAGCACCAGCACGACCTGGAGGAACTCCGCGCCCACCAGACCGAACAAGAGCTGGAGGGCGGTGCGGACGACGCATGACCCCCGATTTCCCCTCACGCCCCGAACCGGCCCGGGCCCGGCGTTCCTCCCGCCCGGCGCGCTCCGGACCGCCCGGGCCGTCCTCCGACAAGGACCGCCCGCCCGGCGAGCACGACGTCAAGGGTCACGCCTTCCGCGACGAGGAGGAGCAGCCACCTCCGCCGCCCGCGAAACCCCGACGACGGTTCACCTGGCGCAAGCTGCTGGTGCTGCCGGTCGCGTTGGCGGTCGTCCTGGCCCTCACCTACCTGTGGATCACCAACGTCCACCTCGACTCGATCGCGCGGAACTCGCTGACCAGGGCGAACGTGCAGCTGCGCTGGTGGCAGCATGTGCGGCTGACCGTGATCTCGACGTTCTGGGTGCTGATCATCGCGATTCCACTGGGCATCGCCCTGACCCGGCGCACCCTGCGCAGGGGCGCGCCCCTGGTCACCGCGCTCGCCAACATCGGTCAGGCGACCCCGGCGATCGGCCTGCTGGCGCTGCTGGTGATCTGGCTGGGCATCGGCCCGTCGACGGCGATCATCGGCATGGTGATCTACGCGGTGCTGCCGGTGTTCTCCAACACGGTGGCCGGGCTCAAGGCGATCGACCCCAGCCTGGTCGAGGCGTCGCGCGGGATCGGGATGTCCTCGATGGGGACGCTCGCCAAGGTCGAACTCCCCCTCGCGGTACCGCTCATCCTGGCCGGGGTGCGGACGGCACTGATCCTCAACGTCGGCACGGCGACACTGGCCACGTTCGTCGGCGGCGGTGGCCTCGGCGACCTGATCACCTCGGGCATCCAGACCCAGCGCATGCCGGTGCTGGTGCTGGGCTCGGTACTGACCGTGGTGCTGGCACTGCTGGTGGACTGGCTGGCCTCGCTGGCCGAGGTGGCGCTGACGCCGCGCGGACTGGAGGTGGGGTGAGATGGCGTCGCACGAGGCACGTGCCGCGCGTGCCGGGCTCGTGGGGGCGGTCGCGCTCACGATGTCACTGGCGCTGACGCTCTCCGGCTGCGGGCTGAAGAGCGGTTCGCCGATGGTGGACGACGTGCGGCCCGGCTCGGTGGGCCAGGACCTGCCGCTGAAGGGCGCCTCGCTGACCGTCACGTCGAAGAACTTCAGCGAGAACATCGTCCTGGGGCAGATGATCGGTTTGGTCTTCAAGGCCGCGGGCGCGGAGGTACTGGACCGGACGAACCTGCCCGGCTCGATCAGCGCGCGCGAGGCGATCGTCAAGGGTGACGCGGACGCCATGTACGAGTACACGGGCACCGGCTGGATCACGTATCTCGGGCACTCCAGACCGATCGCGAACCCGACGAAGCAGTGGCAGGCGGTCCGGGACGAGGACCGGAAGAACGGCGTGACGTGGCTGCCGCAGTCCACGCTCAACAACACCTACGCACTCGCCATCAGCAGGAAGAACAACGCGAAGTACCACCTGCGGACGCTGTCCGACGTGGCCGCGCTGGCGAAGAAGAACCCGTCGGCGGTGACGATCTGCGTGGAGAACGAGTTCGCCTCGCGCGACGACGGGCTGCCCGGCATGGAGAAGGCGTACGGCATGTCGCTCCCGGCCGGCAACATCAAGAAGATGGACGCCGGGATCATCTACACCCAGGTCTCGAAGTCCAACTCCTGCCTGTTGGGCGAGGTGTACACCACCGACGGCCGGGTCAGGGCGATGAACCTGGACGTGCTCGTGGACGACAAGCACTTCTTCCCCAACTACAACGCGGCGCCGGTCGTCCACACCAAGACCTTCGAGAAGTACCCGCAGATCGCGAAGCTCCTCGACCCGCTCAGCAGGAAGCTGACGACGCAGGCCGCCCAGGAGTTCAACGCGAAGGTGGACGTGGACGGGCAGGACCCGCACGCGGTGGCGAAGGAGTGGCTGATCCGGGAGGGATTCATCAAGAACGGCTGATCCGGGAGGGACTCACCAGGAACGGCCGATCCGGGAGGGACTCACCAGGAACGGCCGATCCGGGAGGGACTCACCAGGAACGGCCGGCGCAGGCCGCCCCGTCGTCCCTGTCAGTCCCCATCGGCCCTGGCCGACCCCACCACCCCTGCCGCCCCCGCCGCTCCTCTCGAACGGTCGGTCAACCAGGTGCCTCCGTGCACGAGTTGGCACCGGTCCACGCCCGCCAAAGTTACAAAGAAGTCGATGCAAAGAAGTACTTGCAAAGCGTTCTTTGTAAGTCTACGGTGAGTGCATGCCCGGACGAGAGAACGGCGGCAGCAACCCCGCCGAAGACCCGAACATCCACATGGTCGACGCCCGCACCCTGCGCGGACTCGCCCACCCCCTGCGCCTGCAACTGCTGAACGCTCTTCGGGAGTACGGTCCCGCCACCGCCTCCGGCCTCGCGGACCGGCTCGGCGAGTCCAGCGGAGCCACCAGCTACCACCTGCGGCAGCTCGCCTCGTACGGCTTCGTCGAGGACGCCCCGGAACACGGCAAGGGCCGCGAGCGCTGGTGGCGGGCCGTCCACGCGGGCACCGCCTTCGACACCGGCCGGTTCCTGGACCATCCGGATCCGGCGGTGCGCAGCTCCGTCGGCATCGTGCTCCACGAGATCGCCACCACGCACGCCCAGGAGCTGAACACCTGGCTCGGCACGATGCACGAGTGGTCCGAGGAGTGGCGGAGCAGCTGGGACATCAGCGATTTCAAGGTGCGCCTCACCCCCGAGCTCTCCTCGGAACTGATCCAGGAGGTCCACGACCTCATCGAGAGCTACCGGGGACGAGTCCCGGACGACGCCGAGGGAGCGGCCACCGTCCGCACCCAACTGCACTTCTTCCCCCGTCCCGCCGAGTGACGTCTTCGCCGTCCCCCGGCGCCTCCGCCCGACACCGCACCGCACCGCACTGACTGCGCTCACCACACCCACCGCACCACACCGACCGGAAGGACGCCCGTCATGAACGCCGACACCCACCTCTGCCTGCACCACGCCCGCTCCGCCGAACTCCGCGAGGACGCCACGCAGTTCCGTCTCGTCAAGTCCGAACCGCGTACCGAACTGCGTACCCGGCTGGGCTGGGCCCTGGTCGAGCTGGGGCTGCGCCTCCTGCCCCGCAACCCCGCCCGTTCCGGCCGTGGCTCGCTCGTCCCCGGTCCGGCGTGAACGGCCCGGAGAACCGCGCCCGCATACCGCTCGCCACCGTTCTGGCGGCCAACTCCATATCCACGGCCGGGACTTCACTCACCCTGATCGCGGTTCCGTGGTTCGTCCTGGAGACCACCGGCAGTGCCGGTCGGGCCGGAGTCGTCGCCTTCTGCGCGACCCTCCCCATCGTCGTCTCCGCCCTGATCGGTGGACCCGTCATCGACCGGATCGGGCGCCGCCGGGTCGCTGTGATCTCCGACCTTGTGTGCGGCATCGCCGTCGCCGCCGTCCCACTGCTCCACCGGGCGGATCTGCTCACCTTCTGGATGCTGTGCGCGCTGATGGCCGTCAACGGGCTTCTGCACACCCCGGGAAACACGGCGCGCTACGTCCTCGTGCCGGACCTGGCCGAACACGCGGGCACCACCCTGGCCCGCGCGGCCGGTCTCTTCGACGCCGTGTCACGTGGTGCCCGGATGGTCGGGGCCGCGCTGGCGGGCATGCTCATCGCCCTGGTCGGTGCGGAGACCGTCCTGCTGCTGGACGCCGCCACGTTCGTGACGTCCGCGCTGCTGATCGCGGCCGGCGTCCGGGGAATCCGCGCCGCCGAACCCCAACCGGCCGCGACACCCGTGTCCCTGCGAACCTACGGCCGTGAACTGCGCGAGGGCTACTCCTACTTGCTGGGAAACCGGCTGCTGCTCGCGGTCGTGTTGATGGTCCTCTTCATGAACGGCACCGATCAGGGCTGGAACGCCGTCCTGCTGCCGGTGCACGCCTCCACCGAACTGGGCGGAGCCGCCGACATCGGACTGCTCACCGCGCTGTTCGGCGCGGGCGGACTGGTCGGCGCGCTGCTGTACGGGGCGATCGGGCACCGCTTCTCGCGGTGGACCGTCTTCACCGTGTGCGTGCTGCTGTCCGGTGCGCCCAGGTACGCGGTCGCCGCGCTGACCGGGACGACGCTGCCGCTCGCGGTGACCATGGCGGCGGGCGGTGTCGCGGCCGGGGCGCTGAACCCGATCCTGACGACGGTGATCTACGGAAGCGTCCCCGATGAACTGCGCAGCCGGGTCTCCGGGGTGCTCACCGCGGGCGCCGAACTTGCCATGCCGGTGGGCGGTCTCGCCGCGGGCCTGCTGGTGGAGGGTGCGGGCGCCCGGGGTGCGCTGCTCGCGATGGGGGCGGTCTATCTGCTGGCGACACTGAGCCCGCTGGTGTTCCCGGTGTGGCGCACGATGGACGGGGCCGGAGCGAACGCCCCGGGTCGTACGGACACGAAGAACGACACGAAGAACGACACGAAGAACAGTACGAGGAACAGTACGAGGAACGGCACGACAGGGCCGAGAGCGGCGACGACAGTGGGAGCCGGGACAGGGCCTGGTGCGGAAACACCGCGAACCGCCGTATCCGAGCCCTCCGCACCGCGGACCGCCGCACGGAAGCCCGCCGCACGGGAGTCCGTACCGGCACCGACCGGGCCGGTCAGCAGCTCGGAACCTTCTGTCCCCGCTCAAGCGCCTGGAGCGAGGACACCGCGCCCTTCAGAGTCGTGACCGGAATCAGCCGGAGCCCCTTGGGCAGTTCGGCGCCCGCCTCCTTGCACTCGGCCTTCGGGACGAGGAAGACGGTCGCACCGTCGCGGCGCGCGGCCTGCGTCTTCAACGACACCCCGCCGACCGCCCCGACCTCACCGTTCGCCTGAATCGTGCCGGTGCCCGCGACCGTGCGGCCGCCCGTGAGATCACCGCCGGACCCGTCGCCGTTCAGTTTGTCGACGATGCCGAGGGCGAAGAAGAGTCCCGCGCTCGGGCCGCCGACATCGGCGAGGTGCAGTGAGACGTCGACCGAGCCGGGGGCCTTGCCGAGGTAGTTCAGGGCCGCGTCGACGGCGGAATTCTGCGACTTCCTCATGTCGTCGAGGTTGTGCTTCTCGATCTCCTTCTCGGAGCCGCCGGTCGGGTAGACCGAGTCCCGGGGCATGACCGCGCGGTCCGTGCGGAACCAGCCGTCGATCACGTCGCCGATGCCGACATCGGCGGTGGGCCCGGTCGCGACGATCGTCGTCATCCGCAGCTCGCCCCTGGTGGGACGGGTGGGCGCGCCCTTGATGCTGATCACGGGCGTGCCGTGGTCGTCCCCGAGCACGTTCGCGGTCGAGCCGGGCTGCGCCAGCGTGAAGGGCAACGGCGCGAACGCGGCCACGCCGAACAGAGCGAGGACCGGCACGGCACACAGGGCGAGGGCACGGGGGCGTGAGAGACGAGTGAGCACCCGCCCAATCTAACGGCCTCGTGCGCCGGCGTGCCGACCGTCAGTGTGTGCGCCGGGCGCCCATCGCCATGGCGAGCGCCACCACCCAGCCGATGAAGGTCCAGCCGAGGAAGAAATTGATGACAAATACCGAGCCGGTGTTCACCCCGCGTCCCAGGGCGATGAAGAAGGGCACGAAATAGACCGCGATACCCACGACGACGAGAAGCAGGAATACGGAACCGTCCATCATTGATCCCCCTGATCGATCCCCCTGATCGCTGCACGCCGCGATCGGAACGCAAGCTCCGAAAAGATATGGCCTGGACCGACCTCGGCGTAGGCGCGAACCGGCCAGAGTGTGTGTTCCTCGCGTCGGGGCCGGGGGCGTCTCCACCCCGGCCCCGACCGCGAGGACCGGCCCCGGACGCCGACCCCGCGGGACGTGCCCCGCACCCACCGGACGCCACCACCGCAGGACGTGCCCCGCGCCGGCGGACGCCGGCCCTGCGGGGACGTGCTTCGCGGGGCGTGTCCCGTGACCTGTGGCGGCCCGGCCCTACTTCAGTGCCTCCGCCACCTCCCGGGCCGCGTCCACCACCCGGGGCCCGACCCGTTCGGGCACCGAGTCCGAGAGCATCACCACGCCCACGCTGCCCTCGACACCCGTCACCCCCACCAGCGCGGCCGCCGCACCGCTCGCCCCGGCCTCCAGTTCGCCGTGGGTGAGGGTGAACGTCTCCTCGCCCGCCGGCTGTCGGCGGGCGGCGAGGATCGCCCGGCCCGCGGCGCCCCGGTCCAGCGGGTGACGGAAGCCGGCCCGGTAGGCCACGTGGTAGTCGGTCCAGGTCGGTTCGACGACGGCGACCGCCAGTGCGTCGCTGCCGTCGACCAGCGTGAGATGGGCGGTGGCCCCGATGTCCTCGGCGAGGGACCGCAGCGCGGGCAGCGCAGCCTCCCGTACGAGCGGATGCACCTGACGGCCCAGGCGCAGCACGCCCAGGCCGACCCTGGCCCGGCCGCCCAGGTCACGGCGGACCAGGGCGTGTTGTTCCAGGGTGGCAAGCAGACGGTAGACCACTGTTCGGTTGACGCCGAGTCGGTTGGACAACTCGGTGACGGTCAGGCCGTGGTCGGTGTCGGCGAGCAGTTTGAGGACTCTCAGTCCCCGGTCGAGCGTCTGGGAGGTCTCCGCGGTCACGACGCCCTCTCCTCTTGTGGTGAGCGGCGGCGGCTGGTTCCCACGAACTGCGCGAGCACCGGTCCCATCGGCGACGCACGGAGAGGCCGCCTGCCTGGCCAAGACACCGGCTGCGCTCCGCGGCGGCATTGCCACGAAGCGTTCATTTTTTGGACAGTAGCGAGCCAGTCCGCTCAGCGGAAGACCTCGTCCAGAATCCGGGCGTACACGAAGAAAGAATTCTGATGAAGAGACAGAAGCGCCGGTCAGCGGGGCGACGGCCGATTTTCGGACGTCTACGCGCGTCCAGGTCGGCCGACGCCTCCGCGACACTCCGTGTATCACATGCGAACGTTCGTTAACTCACCGTGAACGATTGTTGCGCGATCTTTCCGTTCACGAGGACCTCGCAGACCCTGATCGCCTTCGTCGCCGGATCGCGGACGGTGAAGTTGAGCGCGAAGGTGCCGTCGAGTCCGACGATCCGGGTGACGTAGCTGTCCGCGGTCTGCTTCCCGTCCGCGGTGCGCCCGGTCGCCGAGACGGTGGCGACGGGGGCGAAGCCCCGGCCGGTCACCTGGACCACCGTGCCGACGGGCCCTTCGGGCGGCGACAGCGCGAACGCCGGTCCGGCGGGGACGGTCCCGTCCTTGACGGTGAACGACGCCGTCTCCGTACGGGGGTTGACGAGGACCTCGCGGACCCGGATGGCGACGGTGTCGGCGGCACCGACCGTGAAGGTCTGCGAGAAGGCCCCGCCCAGCCCGACCACCTTGGTCCGCACCGGGTCGGAGGTCTGCGACCCGTCGGCCCGCAACCCGACGACGGACACCGTGGCGACGGGCGCGAAGCCCTGCCCGAGTACGGTGACGGCGGTTCCCCGCGGCCCGGAGGACGGGGTCAGGACGACGAAGGTCGGGGCCACGGTCAGCGGGGCAAGGGCCTCGGCCCCTCCGGCGGTGACCCGGAGCGCGTACACCGCTCGCGGAGTGGATCCGGCCACGGTGACCGTGCCCGTGAGCGTTCCGTCGCCGTCGATCCGGAGGGTGGAACCGCTGATCCGGCCGGTGTCGCAGGCGCTCCCGTCGGCGGCGCACAGCGCGGCGGACGGCGTGGTGCCCGACGGCCAGTCGCCCCCGGACAGGGCGAGCGTCCCGCCGGGCTTGACCTTCGCCGCGCCCGCGGAGAGCGTCGCGGAGGCGTCGGTCACGGTGAACGGCGTGGTCAGTACGGTGCCCGGGTCGTTGCCCTCGTCGACCTGGATCGCGACGATGCCCGGGTCGGAGACGGTGAAGTCGGCGGCGAACGTGCCGTCGGCGGTGCTCTTCGTGTAGACGGCGGTGTCGTCGAGCGTCGCCCCGTTCGCGTCGAGCCCGACGGTGTTGATCCACCGGTCCTGGTGGTACTCGGTGCCGGTGACCCGTACGACGCTGCCGAGGGGTGCACCGGAGCGGGAGAGCGCGATGGCCCTGGGCCCGCCGGGCACGTACGCCCGGACGGTGAGGGGCGCGGTCGCCTCCTTCGCGCCGTCGCCGACCTTCACCAGGTACGAGCCGTCGGCCACGGCTCCCGCGTCGGCGAGCACCGCGCTGCCGGTCAGCTCCCCCGAACCGCTGATGGAGAGGGTGTGCGAGACGAACTTGCCGGGGTCGCAGCCACCACCGTCCACCGCGCACAGCGACGGTACGGCGGTGGCACCGGCGGTCCAGAGGCTGCCTGACAGGGCGACACCGGTGGACGGCCGGACGGGCGTCTCGGGGGCGGACAGGGTGGCGGGCAGGCCTGCGGTGCCCTCGGCGTCCACGGTGCCGATGGAACCGCCGCCGCCGGTCACGTCGCACGGGGTCTCGTAGGTGGAGCCGAGTACCTTCGTACGCGTCAGATTGCGCACCGGAGTGAAGGCGATCGGCCCCTTCGCGTCGGCGGGGATGAGGAAGTCGCCCTCGTACGGCGGGATCTCGATCGGCTTCCCGGACGGGATGTCGAGGTTGACCTGCGGTCCGGTGACGGTGACCGTGCCGGTCGCGCCGCCGGACATGGCGAGGTCGATGCTCGGGGTGGTGGGCACGTCGCTGAGGCTGAGTCCGCTGGTGGCGGGCGACGGCCCCAGGACGACCTTGGCGTGGACCTTGCCGCCCGGGTCGACGACGGCCGGGGACAGTTCGACACTCATCTGCTGCGGCCCGGTCGCCTGCCCCTGCCCGGCGGGCAGGACGCAGTGCACGGTCGGGGTGACCGTACCGGCGTGTGCGAGGGGGGCGAGCGCGACGGTTCCTCCCGTCCAGACCAGCGCGGCGCCCGCGGTGAGGGCGACGGCACGTCGAAGCGCCGCACCCGGCCTCTCCACCGTTCCCCGGCCCCGGATTCTCCCTCCCCGCGCCCGTGCGCGCGCGTCTGCCGTCCGTCTCGGTTTCTTCGCCCCTGCCGCTCTCGACCGTGGGAACATGCGGGTCCTCCATGACTACGGGAATGCTGTGGCTGTGGACGGGAATGCTGTGGCTGTTGTTTCGGCTGTGGCTGTGGTTTGCCTGTGGCTGTGGCCCTGGCTGTGGCGTCGGTTGTGGCTGATACGGAAGTGCCACATGGCCGTACGGCCGAAAGATCGACGCCCGCCTGCTCCCTGACAGAACGGAGCAGACGGGCGCCTGCGGGCGCTCCTCCCGGCGGCTCTCAGAGCAGCGTCAACGTCAACGTGGCGCTGTACTCCCCGGGCCTGGTGAATCCCGGCACCGTCAGAGTGAGATCGGCATCGGCGTCGAACCGGCCTCCGGTGAACGGACGTGAACCGTCCGGATCCATCCTGCAGAGGCTCGCCGCCTCACCGCCGAGTGCGGCGGGCGAACCGGCCACCGGCGCCCCCACGCTCCCGCTCCGGGCCGTGCAGACAGGTGTCCACCGGACGGCACCCGCCGGGACGGTGCCGCCGTCGGCACTGGTGAAGTCGGTGAGCGTGGCGGTCAGGGACCAGCCGCTGTCGACGCCGCGCGCGTCCTCCACCTCGACCCGGTTGAGCCGGGAACGCTGCACACCGCTGCCGGTACCCAGGACCGTCGTGCCGAAGTCCACGACATCGCCGTCCTGGACCATGGACAGGGTTCCTGCCCGGACCGAGGTCCGCAGCTTCTGGTCGGCGCTGCCGCCGCCCCCTCCCCCGCCCGTGGAGACGGTGAACGGGACGGTCCGTACGGTCGCCGGGTCGTTGCCCTCGTCGGCCTGGACGGCGACGACCGCGTCGGAGATCACGGTGAACTCGACGGCGAAGGTGCCGTCCGGGCCGCTCTTGACGTAGACCGCGCTGTCGTCGATCCCGGCGCCCGCCGCGTCGAGGCCGATGACGTTGATCCAGCGGTCCGGGTTGTAGTTCCTGCCGCTGACCGTGATCACCGTGCCGACCGGGCCGCTGTTGCGGGAGAGCGCGATCTCGCGGTCGCCGGCCGCCACGGCCTCGACCGTGAGGGGGGCGGTGGCCTCCTTCGTGCCGTCGTTGACCTTCACCTCGTACCTGCCGTCCGGCACCGCCCCGGCCGGGGCGAGGGTGGCCGTGCCGTGCAGCGTTCCATAGCTGTCGATGGTGAGGGTGTGGCCGCCGAACTTCAGCGGATCGCAGCCGCCACCGCCGACGGCACAGAGCGACGGGACCGGGGTGCCGCCCGGGGTCCACCCCGAACCGCCCAGCGCGACGGGGGTGTTGGGACGCACCGCATCGGTCGGTGCGGTCAGCGTGGCGGGTTCGGATCCCGCGCCCTCCACCGTGACGGCGCCGATGGTTGCGCCTCCGCCGACCACGTCGCACGGTGTCTCGAAGACCGAACCGAGCACCTTGGTCTGCGTCAACGTGCGGACCGGGGCGAAGGAGACCGTCCCGGAGGCATCCACGGGAACCAGGAAATCCCCCTCGTACGGCGGGAGTTCGATGGGCGTACCGGCCGGGACGTCCATCGTGAACTCGGCGCCCCGCACGGTGACCGTACCGGTCGCCCCGCCGGTCATCGCCAGGTCGATGCTGGGAATGGTGGGCACGTCCTGCAACGGGATCTGGCTCGTGGCGGGGGACGGGCCCAGTGTGACCTTCGCGTGCACCCTGCCCCCCGGCGCGACGACATCGGGCGACAGCTCGACGGTCATCTCCTGCGGGCCGGTCGCCTCGCCCTGCCCGGCGGGCAGGACGCAGTGCACGGTCGGGGCGACCGTGCCGGAGGCCCGTACGTCAGCGGATGGCGAGGACCCGACGGGGAACCCGGCGGCGACCCCGACGGAACTCAGCGACAGCACAAAACAGGCGGCGAGCAGACCGATCACACCAGGTCTTCGTCGTCGGATCACCAGACACCCCTCCAAGGCCCATCGATTGCGCACATTGAGGAGGCCGGTCGCGGAGAAGTCAAGAGAGAAAAGAATGATCCTTCCGCGACATGCCCGAAAGGCATTTCACGAGCATTTTTCACGCACCGGTCGACATCTCTTGACATCTCTGGAGGGCGCCGTTTCACTGCACCCGACATGCCGGACCCGGCAGCCGGACACGCAATGGACCGCCCTCCTTGGCCCACCCCGCGCTTTCACTCCACTTGGCTCCACTTCCGCTTGGCTCCACTCCACTTGGTTCCACTCCACTTCGTGTCACTCCGTGTCACCCGCGTGTCCACACATCACGAATCCGCGCCTCCGAATCCCCGGATCCCCGGATCTCCGGATCTCCGGATCTCCGGACCTCCGAACCCGTGAACGTCGAACACCTCGCGCACGCGGTACACATTGCGCACGCCGCGAAGAAACGAACTCGCGAGGAAACAAACTCGTGAGGACGCACCGATGCGAATCCGAGGATCTTCGAATTCGCTCGACAACCGGAAGGAATTCATCCCGCCATGTCGATCAATCCGGCGCCGTCACCGACGGCAGGAAATCCGAACCGAAGACACGTCCGCCTCCCGCTGGTGCTGGCCGCGGCCTGTTCCGCGGCAGCCGCACTGGCCCTGGCCCCGACGGCCCATGCCGTGGCCCCGCTCACCGCTACCGCCACGTACGACTGCGGAGCCTGGGGCAGTGGCCTCGCCACCCTGACCGCCGCCGACTCGGGCACCGCCAAGACCGTAAAGGTCACCTCCACGGCGATCACGATGCCTCCGGGCACCAGCGCCGACCCGAACAGCATCACGACGACGCTCAAGCTCACCAAGACCTCGGGCGGCGTCACCAGCCAGGTGCAGTTCTCCGGCAAGACCAACCCCGGCATGAGCGGCGGCAGCCCGATCACCCTGGGCCCGCTGAAGCTCACCTCCGGCTCCCTGGCCGCGGGCGACAGCACCGATTCCACGGTGCTGCCCACGCCTCCGAGCACCACCCAATGGTCTCTGCAGATCGTGGCCTCTTCCCCGACCTCGGCCACCGTCCCGTGCGTGGCCACGTCGGCCCAGTCCACGGCCTTCGTCTGGTGACCGCCCGCTCCGCAGCCGG
The DNA here is from genome assembly GCF_043083325.1 of Streptomyces sp. NPDC014734. NCBI lineage: Bacteria > Bacillati > Actinomycetota > Actinomycetes > Kitasatosporales > Streptomycetaceae > Streptomyces > Streptomyces sp. NPDC014734. The sequence goes on from NZ_JBIBYN010000014.1 coordinate 99,440, forward strand.
TCGCCGGTGACCTATCCGCCGCGCGCCCGGAACCACCGGGCCGGTGGCCGTCCGCCCGCCCGGTGACCGTCCGCACCGAACACACGCCCCTCTCCCATCCGCACCGCCGCACGCCGGATTCGGAATCCCGGTCCCGGCTTCCGGCTCCCGGCTCCCCGCTTCCGGCTTCCGGCTTCCGGCTTCCGCACCGATGACACCGGCCCGGGGCAAGGACTCGTGTCCCCGCCCCGGGCCGTTACCCGCATCAGCACGCCGTGGTCCCGCCGAGCCAGATCCGGAGCTCCGGGCACCAGCCCTCGACTGCCCGGCACCGCCTCGCGCGCCCGGCGTCACCGCATCCGGCGTCACCGCATCCGGGTCGCCCATTCCTGGACCTTCTTGATCCGCTGCTGGATCTGCCCCGCCGTGGCCTCCGCACTCGGCGGCCCGCCGCACACCCGCCGCAGCTCCGTGTGGATCACCCCGTGCGGCTTGCCGCTCTGATGCGTGTACGCCGACACCATCGTGTTGAGCTGCTTGCGGAGTTCCAGCAACTGCTTGTGCGTGACCACCGGCCGTGCCTCGGCCGGCTTCTCCAGCAGATCGGCCTCCCCGGCCGGCTTCTGCCTGCTGTGCGCGATCTGCCGGGACTGGCGCTTCTGAAGCAGCAACTGCACCTGGTCCGGCTCCAGCAGCCCGGGAATCCCCAGGTAGTCCTGCTCCTCCTCGCTGCCGGGGTGCGCCTGCATGCCGAACTCGGCACCGTCGTACAGCACCCGGTCGAAGACCGCGTCCGACTCCAGCGCCTCGAACGGCAACTGGTCCTCGGTCTCCTCGTCCTCCAGCCGCTCGGCGTCGGCGAGGAGCTTGTCCTCCTCCGCGAACGGGTTCTCCTCGTCACTGCCCTTCTTCGGCTTGTCCAGGACGTGGTCCCGCTCGACCTCCATCTCGTTGGCGAAGCCGAGCAGCATCGGAATGGTCGGCAGGAACACCGACGCGGTCTCGCCCCGCCTGCGGGAGCGCACGAAGCGCCCGACGGCCTGCGCGAAGAACAGCGGCGTGGAGATGGTGGTGGCGTAGACGCCCACGGCCAGGCGCGGCACGTCGACCCCCTCCGACACCATCCGCACCGCGACCATCCAACGCGAGTCGTCCCCGCTGAACTGGTCGATCCTCTTCGACGCCGCCTTCTCGTCGGAGAGGACCACGGTGGCCTTCTCGCCGGTGACCTTCTTCAGGATCTTGGCGTACTCGCGCGCCGACTCCTGGTCGGTGGCGATGACCAGTCCTCCGGCGTCCGGAATGCCCTTGCGGACCTCGGTCAGCCGCTTGTCGGCGGCGACCAGCACGTTGGGGATCCAGTCGCCGGTGGGCGACAGGGCGGTGCGCCAGGCCTGCCCGATGGCGTCCTTGGTCATCGGCTCGCCGAGCCGGGCGGCGATCTCGTCACCGGCCTTGGTGCGCCAGCGCATGTTGCCGCTGTAGCTGAGGAAGATCACGGGCCGGACGACACCGTCGCCGAGCGCGCTGCCGTAGCCGTACGTGTAGTCGGCCGAGGAACGCCGGATGCCGTCGTTCCCCTCCTCGTACGCGACGAACGGAATCGGGTTGGTGTCGGAACGGAACGGTGTACCGGTGAGCGCGAGCCGCCGTGTCGCCGGGTCGAACGCCTCCAGACACGCCTCGCCCCAGGACCTCGAATCACCGGCGTGGTGGATCTCGTCGAGGATCACCAGCGTCTTGCGCTGCTCACAGCGGTTGCGGTGCAGCATCGGCCGGACGCCCACACCGGCGTACGTCACCGCGACGCCGTCGTACTCCTTGCTCAGCGGGCCCGCGCTGTAGTCGGGGTCGAGCTTGATACCTATCCGGGCCGCTGCCTCGGCCCACTGCTTCTTCAGGTGCTCGGTCGGCGCGACGACGGTGACCTGCTGCACCACGTGGTGATGCAGCAGCCATGACGCGAGGGTCAGCGCGAAGGTGGTCTTCCCCGCGCCGGGGGTGGCGACCGCGAGAAAGTCGCGCGGCTGCTCCTGGATGTACTTCTCCATGGCGCCCTGCTGCCAGGCTCGCAGCTTGCCGGCCGTGCCCCAGGGGGCGCGGCCGGGAAAGGCGGGTGAGAGGTGGTGGGAGGCGGTAGTAGTCACGGTCTCCGGTTCGGGTCTCTCGGGTACGTGGGTGCTGTCCGTACGGGCCGGGACGGGCCCGCAGGCGATACGACAACCGGGCCACCCTACCGGGGGGTCGACCGGAACCCCGTATGGACGACCGGTGGTTCACGGCCGCTGAGACCCTCTTCACAGAGCGCCGAACCGAGCAGCCGCCCGGTGAACCGCGGATTCGGACCGGCCCCTCGTGGACGACACCTCCGCCTCGCGATCGCACGCACCCCGCCCCGCCGCCGAGCGCCGCGAAGGCTGCCCCGCGCCCCGATCCCCACGGCCCGATCCCCGCACCCTGCTCCAACCCGACCCGGCCCGAACGGAGACCGACCCACCCCGGCCCGACTCGGACAGTGCCTACCTGCCCCGGCCCGACCCGAACGAAAGCCGACCCAGTACAGCCCAGCACCACCCAATACGACCCAATACAAGCCAATACAAGCCAATGCAAGCCAATACGACTCAATCGGTCCAGATCCGAATGAAAGGCCCTAAGGCTTCGTCCGTACCCGGGACGCCACCCACGCCCCCACCAGCGCCACCCCCGCCATCGGCAGGAAGACCACCGCGAACGCGCCAGGATGTGATCCGGAGGAGGCCCCCGCCTCCGCGGCCTCGTGCACGGCTCCCACCGCCCCGCCGCCCAGCGCCGCGAAAGCCGCCCCGCCCGCGGCCAGCAGCAGGACGTTCGACAGCCCGTCGGAGATCTGGAGGGCCGCGGAGTTCGCCCCGGCCTCCTCCGGTGCCGACAGCTTCAACAACAGCACGCTCGTCGACGCGAGCACCATGCCCATGCCGAAACAACCGAAGGCCCAGGCCACGGCCACGGTCCAGACCGGCACCGCGTCGATCAGCACCGAGGGCGCGGCGGCTATCGCGGCGGCGACCAGCACCATGCCGCCCACCATCAGCCGTTCCCGGTACGGCTCCAGCCGCGGCCGGGACTGCACGAACGAACCGAGCGCCCAGGTCCCGCCGCCGGCCGCGAGCGAGAACCCGGCCATCGTCGGGCTCAGTCCGCGCTGGGTCACCAGCATCAACGGCACGAAGGACTCGGCGGCGATGAACGACCCGGCCGCCACCCCGCGCAGCAGCACCACCGACGGCAACCCGCGCACCGCCCGTCCGGTCCCCGGCGGCAGCAGCCCGCGCACGGCGGGCACCAGCAGGGCGAAGCCCACGGCGGCGGGAAGCAATGCGAACCAGTTCCGCTCCTGACCCGCGTACTGGAGCAGCCCCGCGCCCAGCGAGATAGCGAACGCGAGCAGAATGCGGCGCCGGTCGAAGGGCTCGGCGGCGGCCGACGGGTCGGGCGGCCCCGACGCCCTGCGCCGGATCGCCGGCAGCGCGAGCGCCAGCGGGAACACCACCAGCACGGGGATGCCGACGAAGACCCACCGCCACCCCAGATGCTCGGTCACGCTCCCGGAGGCGAGCGGTCCGACGACGGACGGAATCACCCAGCTCGCCGCGAACGCCGCCATGATCGACGGTTGCAGGTGTCCCGGGTACGCCCGGCTGATCACGACGTACAACGCCACGATCACCAGCCCGCCGCCGAGCCCCTGCACCGCCCTCCCCCCGACGAACATCCACATGCTTCCCGCGGTCCCGGACAGCAGCAGCCCGGCCCCGAACGCGCTGATCCCGGTCGCGAGCGGCCCCAGCGGCCCGCGCCGGTCCGCCCACTGCCCGGACAGCACCATGGCGAACAGGCTGGTCGTGAAGTACGCCGAGAAGGCGAACGCGTAGAGCGCGATGCCGTGCAGCTCACGCGCGGCGACCGGCATCGCGGTCCCCACGGCGGTCGCCTCGAAGGCGATCAGGAAGACGACGGAGACGATGCCGACGCTGAGCGCCCGATAGGTCCGCCCGAGCACCCCTCCGGTTCCGGGCCCCTCGAACCCGGAGGACGGTTCGGTCCCAGACTCATCACCGACGGTACGGACATCCACAGTTCCGGTATCGACAGCTCCGGTATCAGCGTCTCCGGGCTCCAAGGCACTCATGAGCCCCAGCGTAAGGGCCACATCCCCAGGTCGGCCCTGCCACAAGACGGTTCCCCCCTCGGCCGATGGTCGTAGGACCGGCGCTCCCTTCACAGAGAAACCCACCCACCCCACAAGGGCACACGCCCACCCCATGAGGGGCACTCGCCCACCGCCCGCGAACAAACCCGCCCCGCCATTCATGAACGGCGCATGGCAGTCGTGTTGCACCCCGCGCCGCCCCCTTGAGCCGCCCCGGCACCCGCCCCTACGTTCGAACCACAACGAGAAACACACGGCCGTGTGCCCGAGTGGTCAGGGGCTCGACTGCAACTCGAGTGACACCGGTTCGAATCCGGTCACGGCCTCCGGACGAACGCCGCCGTCCCCGCACATCCGGGACGGCGGCGTTCCTCGGTCCCGCAATCAGCTCCCGCAGGGCAGCGTCTTGCGGTATGCCTCCAGGTAGGGACGGCCTCGCTCCGGCTCATCCACCACGTGCCCTCAGGACGCGCGAGCCGAATCCTTACGGCTGAGAGACCCTGCATTCCTCTTCGCGTTGCGGCACTCGAAAGCACTGCTCAAATTATTCTTCCGCGCTCACACATTCCAGCCCGTTCGGATTCGGCATGGAAGACCGATGACATGCCGTTCGCACCGATCTCGATCTCGCCGTGGAGGATGCCTCACGGAACCGGTCTTCTCGGTGTCGCACGAGCGGAAAGTCTCACCCAAAAAAGACGGCGGAACAATCTGGTAAGAAAAAAACCGGCAGGTCTTCCCTTTCCCTTCCGATCGGCCTGCCCCTACTCCGGAAGAACCTTTGGTATCTGCGGAGAGTTGATGCAATCCAATCCAACCGCGAGCGTACGCGCAAATTCTGCCAGCATCTTCTTGCGCAACACGAGATCGAGTCCGGAATCACGCACTTCGATCTCCAAAGGCATGTCACGCATCTGCCCGGAAGGCGCCCCCGGAACTCCGCACTCAAACAGCAGCCTGGTGCCCGCCCCGCTCTCCCGGGTCTCCATGAGTACTTGGCCGTTCACCTCACGCCAGGTAGCGGCATACCTTGGCTCTCGCATGAGATTCAAAGGCGTGACGGACCACTCGACGGTGGATTCCACTTTGCGAACACGCTTACCTTTCCAGACATTGATGGAGCAAGCCGTGTAGGAGTGATTCCAATAGACATCGTCCTCCTGCTTTGACCAGGCGTTCGCCTCGCGTGCCAGATCCCCAAGAAGCACCTTGGGCGTACGAGGAGCACGAACCTCAAGATCACCTCCACCCCCAAGAGCATCGACCGCAGATCCCACATTCTTCTCACCCAGAAAATTGTGACACTTCGGGAATGCCTGTGAGGTCGAAGACTCCTCCTTCTCCCCCCCTGAACAACCGGACACCACAGCCAAACACATCACTGCAGAAAAAATTACCCGAAGCGAGAGAACCATCTTCTTCACTTCTAGCTGACCCTCTCGAGCTGATCAACGGAATCGCGACCGTTCCGATACTGATTCTCGACCAACGGCAGCAGCCCATGCCGTTCCTGAGATGTCATGCCCACCGAGTCCGCATAGTTCAGCAGTGGGAGCACAGCGCTCCGCTGCCCCGCCTCATCATTGGAATCGATGGCGTCCAATGCCTCATCATCATTCTTGTACTCATTATCCTTGAGGTACTGCAGCGTGTCAGTGGCGTACCCTGTATCCACGGCGGATCCGACAGTTTCCATCACCACGGGAACAGCAGTGACAGCAACTACACCCGCCGCCGGCCCCAGCACGACAGCGGATCCCACACCGATCACTGCGGACAGGGCGCCGCTGACTCCGCTCTTTCGCCACTCCGCCTTCTTTTCCAGTTCCAGGTTCTTTGCTTCCTCGTCATTCTTGTACTCTTGGATGATCGCATGGTCTCGCGCACCATCGAGAATTCCGTGAATCTTGGCCCCGTTTCCTCCGAAGGACAGAGCCTCATCTTGCCTTTCAGCACCAAAGGACTTCAAGCCGCTGGCTTCGTATACCTGCTGGGCAGACATCAACGTCTTGTATCCTTCCTCGTCTTGCGCAATCGATGCCAGGAATCGACGAGTAGCCATTTCCCCGAAATCTGTCCTGCTTGTTCCATCACTGCTCCTCGCGAACAAGTCGCCCCGACCGACCTCATCTCCCGCACCGCCGAAGTTATACGTGGAATAGTTCAAGGCATCAATATAGGCAGCCCCCATACGTGCCAGGCTGCCCTTCAGTGCCTCGTGCCGTTCCATCAGTCCCGAATCCTTGCCATAACTTTCGATGACGTCCTTCATGATGCCCGCAGTGACATCATCACGCCTCAAAACGGGCGAAGGATCGTCCCAGGAATGTCCGGTGGTAGCTGCTTCGAGGGCCTTTCCGAGCGCGTCAGGCATATACTCCTCGGACTTCTTCACCCCATCGGCCACCTGTCCCGACGCATCCGCGAAATCCTTGTAATCTTCATTTTGAAAGAACTCCAGATAGCCGCCGATCTTCTTTCCATCTTTATCCGTACCCAGATCAGCGACCCCAGCCCCTGAAGTACCGTCCTGGCCATAGACGGTCGGCTCCTCGGAGAAGAACTGCTTTGCCGCAGCCGGACTGTGACCCAATGCCTCCAGAACCCCGAGCACCGGGTCGTATCCCGCCCCGTTCACCCCTGACGGATTGAAGGGGTTCGCGGCGCCGCCTCGCATGTCCTTCGAGGCGTAGAAGAAGCCGTGATCCTTCTGACGCAACTGGACCACATGTTCGGCGATGGGATTGAGGAAATTCGGATCGTAGTTTCCGTACCTCAACATTCCACCGAGCAACTGATAGCCGAACGGGCCGTCGTCGTACCTCTGCAACGGAATGCGTTGAGTCCCGAGCTTGCGCAATTCCGGACCCCACTCTGCAGTAAAGTTCTTGTCGTGGGAAGCCGTGGCCAGATTGAGCCCCAGGTTTTTCTGGAGCTCCTGGACATCCTTGAGCCGCTCCTTGTCCGCCTCCGTCGGCCCGTACGCGTTCATCGAGAGCTGACCGAAGAAGGCGAGCGACTTCTCCGGTCCGAGGTTCTTGTAAAAGTTCTTCGCGAACTCCACGGACCCGCTGTTGTCCCGCAGCAGTTCATTGAGCGCCTGGAGCTGAACGTGCGTAAGGTCTCGCCCCTTCGCCGCGAGTGCGGCGGCACGGTCCGCTTCTTCCTGGTCCAACTTCGTGTACCTCGGCGCGTCGAAGTCCTTGCGATCGGCGACGTTCGCTTCCAACGCGTTCTTGAAAGCGGTATCCGTGTCGTTGCAGTTGTCGACAATCGAGTCAATCTTTTTCTGCCACGACGTGATCGTGGCCTTCTGCTGGCGCAAGAGTTCGGGGTAGTCCGGATCACGCTGAGCCGCGCCCACCACCTCATCCAGCGGATGCCGGGCCGCGACCTTCCCCTTGCTGTCGACGTGGATACCGGCCTTCGGCCCCTCCTCGTCCCGGATGCCCATCAACTCGTCCTTGGCCTTCTTAATGGCCGCATGAGCGTCGTCGAGGATCTGCTTCATGCCCTTGGCCTCGGCTGCCGCGTCCTCGAACTCCTTGACCGTCTTGCCGATGAACCCCTTGGTGACCCCGGCGTTCACGCCTTTCCACTCGGCCTTGTCCGCCTTGGCCTTCATCCCGTCACGAGCATCCCCGGCCAGGCGCTCCAGCTTTGTGACCATCTCGGCCCAGTCATCGACCGCCGTCTTCAACTTGCCTACGGGTGCGTCGACGATGTCCTCGAACTTCAGCATGTTCCCGATTCCCCCGCGTACTACTTCAGGTACTCGTTCAGCTTGGAGACAGAGAGCAGATCACCGACGATCTGGGCATCGTCCTTCGCGTGGGCAGCCTTGCTGTAGTCGAGGTGATTCGAAATCTGGGCGCAGGAATCCAGCAGGGTCCTCAGGTGCGTATTCCACCGGTCATGGACCTTCAACAAGGCCGAACCGCTGGAGAAGTTCCCATTGGTCAGAGAAGTCGCTGCCTCGAACGTCGCCGGCCGGGCGTGGTCACCTTCTTTGGAAAGCCGGGTGTGCAGATCGTATGCCTCATGCCCAATGGCTCCGAGACTGTCCTGATTGACCGCTAAATCAGCCTCACCGGACTGCGACCTCCCCCCGGCGTTGTCATCAACACCGTTGAGCCGCGTATTGACCCGTTGCGTCGACTCCTCACGCAGCGCAGCCCACTCCGCTTCAAACGCCATGAATCCCCCGGTTGCCTTGCTCTTCGAGCTCCCACACATACACGGCTTCAGTCGCGCATCCGCCGATCGCTCAAGATATCAACGCGGGTTTGCCATGGAAAAGACAGGAACGGGACACTCCGACACGCGGCGCATGGCGCATTCCGATACGGTGCTCGACCGACGCCGACGCACAGCGATGAGGTATGAAAACCATCCGCCACGCGCCGCTTCCCCAACATGCCGCTTCAGTCGACTCCATTTCCCCGGGGCCCCGCCCCGTCGCACCCCGGTCGGCGCCGACAGCTTCCCTCGGCCCACCGGCCCACCGGCCCACCGAGCTACCGAGCTACCGAGCTACCGATCCAGCCTGGGCCGTGGTTCATATCGGGAACACATGGAAATGCGCCGGCACCGCCACGACCGACGACACCGATACTGCCGCCACAACGACGACGCCAAACAGCCCGGCCGCGCCCCCTCCTGGGAGACGCGGACCAAGCCGGGCTGCTCCTCGCCCTCAGCCGGCACCGACGGCGCTGCGGAACTCGTCCATCGTCATCGTCTTGTCGTCCGACGGCATGGAGATCGTCATCTTCGCGCCGAAGTCACCGAACGTGGTACTGCTGGTCCTCCCGTTCTGCGAGGTCTCCTGCTTCAGCACGTAGTTCGGAGACTCGGGGCTGATGAAGTAGACGTCCTCCCCCACTCCCGCCGACACCTGGATGGCCTGCGCCTTCGTGCTGCCGATGGTCGTGTCCTTGTCCGGGGCGAACTGTCCGTCCGAGGAGACAGCGAAGTAGCTGGTGCAGTCCCCACCGGTGTCGCTGCTCACGTAGCGGTCGGCAAGGTTGGACGGAACGGTGATCTGCTGCCCCTTCTCCGCCAGTGTCGCGGCGAACAGGGGGGCACTGATGTAGTTCTTGCCGTCCTTGCAGTACATGCTGCCGCCCTCCGTCTGCGGCGTGCCGCCGACCTCCATGCGGAAGCCCTGCTTCGGGTCCCAGGACATCTTCTGGGTGGCCCCCACGAAGGCAGTGGTCGTGCCCGTGGCGCTGAACGATGTTTCGCGCATGGCCTTGTTGACCGCCTCGATGCGCGCCGAGACCGACGATCCCCCGCCACCGGACGAGGAATCGGATCCGTCGCCGCAGCCGACCGCGGCACTGGCGAACACCACAACGACGGCAAGGGTGCGGAGAGCTGGTTTGGTACGTCGAGCGAGCACGGATTTCCCTTCGGGAACGGCAGGCGGAGGATGCAAGCACCCTCTCACAGCGCACTTGGGCCGCATCGGACAGGCGTCGCGCGGCAGACACCCCAATCGCACCCTGGCACATCGCGGTCGCCCGGAAGCCCGGGGATGACCAACTCCTTCTCAGGTAGGCGCCACTGGGCTCTGCGCCCGTGAAAGAAGAACGACGAGGAGAGGCAGGTCAACGTGGTCTGGGAGGAATGGGAACAGCGGAAGGCTGCGGTCATGGAGAGCAGGTCGGCGCATACGCGGCTCAACCAGCTCCCTGCCGACGCTGGAGGTGGTGGCGAGGATGGGGATCTGGTGGTCCACAACGACCAACTGGGCAAACTCGGCAATATGGCGTTCGACCTGCGCGAGAGGTTCGGAACGGCTGCCGACCACGCGCGGCCGAGCACCTTCACGGCGTCCGTCGACCTCTTCAACGATGGACTCGACATGGGCTCCGCGCTCACAGAACTGCACGACGCGTGGAACACCCAACAGCAGACGCTCAAGGAAGCGTGTGCCCACATCTCCAACCATCTGGACTTCACACGCGCTCAGCACACGAAGGACGAACAGCACATCGAGACCAGCATGCGGAACGCAGCGGGCGACCGGATGACCGTCTCCAGGATCAACGAGTACCTCAAGTAGCTCGAATCGGGAGCTGAATTCACATGGCAGCGGGAACGCTGACCGTTCAGGAACTCACGGATCTCCGCCTGGGCACCCTGAACACCGCGGTATCCGACTGGGAGGTCATGGCCGGCAGGCTGGAGAACCTCACCACCGGCGGCGACGGCGGAGTCAACGCCGGGGATCGGGAGAGAAAGGCCAACGCGGCGGACTGGAAGGGCGTGAACGCCACCGTCTCACGGGAGTTCGTCACGAAGACAGCCACCCAGTTCGCGGATGCCGCAGCGGAGGCCAAAAGCGTCCTGGGCATCCTGCGAGACGCCCACACCACGTTCGCCAAGCACCAGGAAAATCTGCGCACCGCCATCGACGACCTGGCAAAGCGCAACATCTACGTCACCGACAAGGGTCAGGTGACCGCTTCGGTGCCATCCGGCGCAGCCGCAGGGGACGCCGACATCCACAACCCCACGGACGAGGAACTGGACGCGGGCCGACGAAGGATCGTCGAGATCCTTTGGGAGGCGGCCGAAACCGATCGCATCGCAGCCCGCGCGCTTCGCCAACTCGCTCGGGACGCATACGACTTCACCGACCAGGGAACGACCGGTCTGAAGGACGCTGACCGTGAGCAGGGCGAGGCGGACGCACGGTACTGGCAGAAGGAAATCGCAAAGGGCCACGTCGACCGATGGAGCGAGGAGAAACTGGCCCGCTTCAACGAGACCCTGAAGAACCAGCGTGACAACCCCGGCTTCACCGAGAACATCGCGCTCGGTCTGGGCCCCGACGGGACCCTCCAGTTCTGGCGCGACCTCGCCGACCCGGGCCGCGGCCATACCCCCGAGGGGGACCGGGCCAAGCTCCTCGGTGACGTACAGCACAACCTCAGCATGTCCCTCGCCAACGCCTCGCACAACCACAGCCCCGAGATGGAAGCGTGGAAGAAGGACCTCATAGCGGCCGGATCCATGCAGTACGGCCACGACGGCGTCATGGCCAAGCCGTACGGCTTCCAGATCATGAGCAACCTCATGGTCAAGGGAAAGTTCGACCACGCCTTCCTGCATGACTACGGCAACGCCCTGCGCACCTTCGAGACCAAGACGAAGAAGCCGTACGACCCTGCGTCGATCTGGGGAAACCCCGGTCTCGCCGCACAGCTCGACTACACGGAAAAGGGCGCCGACGGCACGTACGGGGAGCCCGGCAGCGACCCCATGTCCGGATTCCTCACGGCCGCCTCCCACAACCCTGCCTTCGCCACTGAGCTCTTCAACCGTGACGACATGGCCGACTACCTGCTCAAGGACCGCGAGTTCTACGACGAGGACGATCCGTACGGAAGGGGCGACGGCACCATGCAGTCGCGGGACGCGCTGGGCAAGGCACTGCTTGCAGCTGGCAGCGGAGTGGACCCGGACCAGCCGCCCGCAGTGACCTCCTACGACCACACGGACGCCCAGCGAAAGGTCCTGGACGGGGCTCTGAAGCGCCTGTCCGGACTTGGCAACGACTACCCGCCCGAGCTGCGCGATGACATGGCACTCCTGCTGGGAAACCACGGCAAGGTCGTCCACGCGTCCATGAGCGACGCCAGCGGTGTCCCTGTGCTCGACAAGGACCAACTGCTTGAGGTCACCAAGCAGATCTCCCGGAACCAGGACTCGTACGGCATCCTCAACGAGCAGATGAACGGTGCCATCCTCTACGACATCCAGCACCAGGAGAAGCACCCCGAGGACAGCCTCCACCAGGCCGGTTCCACCATCGGCTTCCTGGAGGATGCGCGCAAACTGTCCATCAACGACAAGGAGGCCGGCGACATCCGGGACGCCACCTGGAAGAAGGCGTGGACCTACCACGTCGTCGGTGGTGCCCTCACACCCCTTGGTGGCGGAACCATCGGCGATCCCTTGCAGCGCGGCGTGGATGCGGTCACCACCGCTTGGCTGGAGAACGAGAGCGACCGGATCTCGGAAGGGGCGACCGAGGACAGGAAGTCGAACTACGACCGTCGCGTCAAACAGCTGAAGGCCATCGCGGACTACTGGTACGAGCGCAATTCCGACTGGGCCGAGGAACCCCATCGAGACGGCTATTCCAAAGAGCAGGGAATCTACGACCAGATCAGGGCCCATGCGAACGATGGCCACGACGATGCCGAAGCAACCGCGGGAACAGCGTGATCAAGAAATCCGGCCGGACGATGACAGCGCTGGCCTTCTGCGTGGTCGTCACCGCGTCCGCGTGCTCCGGCGGTGGCCGCGAGTACGCCCTCCCCACCAAGGTGTGCGATGTCGCCGTGGGCAAGGAGATCTCTTCCGTCCTGCCCGACGGGAAGGAGCTCACACAGCGCCCGGACACGTCCGGCGTCGGCGACCGTCTGTACCGTCACGACTGCTCGGTGTCGGTCGATCACGACCTGGCACTGCTCACAACGGTGACGGAGACGAACGAAAAGGTCGACCCCATGCGGGAGATCGCCACGTCGTTCTTCACGAACCGAGAGAGGATCACCGGCATTCCCTTCTCGGGCGAAGGCGCGCTGGGAGATGAATACGCCGAAATCACCGCGAAATGCTCCGCCCGGGGAAGCGCCTACCTGCATACCGAGGTCAGTCTTTCGGGGCAGAAGCGGCTCACCTCTGACATTCCCCAACGCCGCAAGGACCTGAGGGAGTTCGTCATCGCCTTCACGCGTGACGCCAAGCATGCATACGGCTGCACCGCATAGAACGCTCCCCACCGCACAGGGCGAGACGGCGCGCCGGGTCCCTCAGGGTGCCGGAGCGCGCCGCCTCGTTCCGTGATCGGGGCCCGGTCCGGCAGCGCACGCCCGGCCCGGCCCCCGGGTCCGAGGACAGGCTTGAGTAGGCCCCCCTGTTGTGCCGACACTCGGGGGATCTTCATGTACAGGCCGCACTCCGGTTCCGTCCGGCAGGTCGGGCCGTACTCCGTCATCACCCGGCTCGACACGACCGGCCCCGGAACCATGCCCGTACCAGAGCGGCGCTCTATCGCGCGCACTGCTGACGGCGAGCGGACCGTCCTGCTGAGCATGCCGCTCGACGGTACCGATCCCGAGCGATTCCTCGTGGAGGCGCGGGCCGCCCAGAACCCGCTCGGGCCATGGGCCGTCACTGTCACTGACTGATCCCGATCCGGCCCGTCACCGTGGTACGCGCACGCCTACGAACCCGTCCTCCCTCTCCCGACGGTCCTGGCCGTCCACGGCGGTCCGCTCCCGGAGGACACGCTACGCAGGCTCGGCACCTGCCTTGCGGAAACGCTCATCGTCCTTCATGCCGCCGGAGCGACACACGCCGGAATCTCGCCCGCGGTCGTGTTGCTGGCCTGGGACGGCCCCCGGCTCACCTGTCACGGCGCGGCACGGACCGCCGCACCGGACGGCACGACCCGCGATCCGGCCGCACGGCCTCGGGCCGCCGACATCCGGCGCGCGTTGGCCCCTCCGCGCCCGGCCTGATTCCGTCCCCCCTCCCCCAGCGTCATCGATCAGGGTCCGGGAGCGTTCCCGTTGCCCGGGCGGGTGATCGCGGCCCTCGCCCGCCAGTCCGCAAAAGTCCTCGCCGCCGAACTGTCCCTGCCCACCGGCCCCGGCTTCCTCCCGCCGACCGGAAGCTGACCATGCTCGAACCGCTTCTCCACGACGACCCGCACCCCATCGGTTCCTACCGGCCGACCGCCCGGCTCGGCAGTGGCGGCATGGGAACGGTCTACCTGGCCCGCTCCCCGGGCGGCCGCACCGTAGCGCTCAAGACCATGCACGCGCGGATCGCCGCCGGCACCACCTTCCACACCCGCTTCCGCCTCGAAGTCGATGCGGCCCGTTTCATCGGGGGTCTGCACGGCGTCCGGGTGCTCGACGCGGACCCGCTCGCCGAAACGCCGCCGACGCCGCCCGTGCCACGCAGCGCCGGTATGTCCCGCCGCAAACTCCTCGGCGTCGCGGGCGTGTCGGCAGCGGTCGTGGGCGCGGGCGTCTGGGCCGGGACGGAACTCCTTGGGGCAGACACGTCGAACACCGCCGCGTCGCACGGAAAGACCGGGCCGAAGAAGTCGGACCTGCTGCGCCCCCTGTGGACGTACGACGGGGTTGGTTCCCAGAGATACGGGACACCGTTCTTCCACGGCAACACCCCCGTGGTCCTGAGCATCGACCGCCTGGTGGCACTGAACCCCCGCAACCGGCAAGGAACGCTGGCAGTCCAGAAGGCCGGCGTCCCTCGGTCAGACCGCCGCCGACGAATCCCAGGTCTACTTCGTCCTTCCTGACGACAAGAAGCGCCTGGCAGTCGTCACGCTCGATGGCGCCGGCGAGCCGGACCGCACGATCTCACACTGCCGGGCGTGAAGGCCCTGGGTGCCTCCCAGACGGCCGCCGCCCTTCTCCACACCTCGGACGACACACTCCACCTCGCCGCCGGGCGCGACACACAACTCCGGGCCAGGGACTGGTATCTCCTCGCGGTGGACACCGTGTCGAGGAAGGTCCGGTGGCAGAGGCCCTTCAACAAGAAGGAAAAGGATGAAGAGGATCCGTGGTTCGACAGCGGCATGTGGTTCGCCATAACCGTCGGAGACGTACTCGCTCTCGGCGACGCGTTCAATTCTCTGGGGCTTCACGCCTACGACAAGCGCTCGGGAAAGCATCTCTGGTCGAGCAGGATCGAATTGGGCCGACGGCACCACCGCACCGGTCGCCAGTGGTGCGGAACTCGCGGACGACGGACGGAACATGTACGTAGGTGCCAGCCTCGTCCCATCCATACGCACATCCGACGCCACCGTCATCTGGGAGTTCGGCAGCTTCCGCGACTTCGGGAACGTCCCTTCGCTCGCCACACACTACGGAGCGCCCGCCCTCCACAAGGGGGTCGTGTACGCGGCGGAGCGCACCGGAGCGCTACGTCCCGCGCCCGGCGCCGACGGAGGCTCCGGGGCGACGGGCGCGACGAAACATGTTCACCTGGCCGGGTCGCCCTGGTCCGGAGCACCGCGGTGGGGCGCACCGGCCTCCGGACCGCCCGGCGGCGGCACCTGAGGTGCGTACGGCTGCTGCGACGGATAGGCATGCGGAGGCTGATACGGCTGCTGCTGGTAACCCTGCGGCGATTGGTAGAACTGATGGGACGGCTGCTGATAGACGTGCGGCGGCTGATGTGGCGGCGAGGCAGAGGCCGCAGCCCGCCGCCGCCGGGAGCGAACGACACCGAAGGCCGCCCCGGCACCGACGACCGCGACCCCGGCCACACCCAGACCAACCCAGAGTCCGGTGTTGCCGCCCTGATCGTCGGCAGCCGGAGACGCCGCAGAAGGCTTGGCACCCTCACCGGCGCCGTCACCATCCTTGGACGGCTGGGTGGAGGGCGACGGAGAGGCGGACTCCGCCGCGGCGAGATCGGGCAGCGGGTACTCGTCGGCGGGACCGGGATCGCCGGGGTTCTTCAACGCGATCCGGGGGCGGACGACCCCATAGCCGACGTTGTCGTTGCGCTTCACACCGTCGGACGGCCCACCGGCGGTATTGAGCAGAACCCGCAGCACCTGGTTGTTGGTCCACTTGGGGTGCTTGGACCAGATCAACGCGGCCGAAGCGGAGGCGAGAGCGGTGGCGTCACTGGTGCCATTGGACTTGCACATTCCAGTGCCTCCGCCGCAACTATGCACTATGTTCACACCCGGGGCAGTCAGATCGACCTGCGGACCGAACTGAGAGAACTTCGCTCTGTACAAGTCCTGCCCGATCGCCCCCACCCCCACAACCCCCGGAGTCGCGGCAGGGTACTCAACCTGGTTTCCCTTATCTGCACTGTTACCCACGGCGGCGAACACAAGTGCCCCTTTGTCCAGGGCATACCTGACGGAATCCGTGAGCTGCCGCGAGCCGCCAACTGCGTTACCGACCGAGGCATTGATGATTTTCGCACCATGATCGACCGCGAAACGAATGGCTGCAGACAAGTCTTCGTTGAAATTTACGTTCCCTGTCGCTCCATTCACCTTACCGGTATCGTCACGCAGACGAATCGGGAGGATTTTCGCTCCGGGGGCGAGCCCGAAAGAACCACCACCACCACTCACATTGCCAGTTCCAGCGATGATGCTCGCGATACCCGTGCCGTGGCCGTCGTAGTCGGTGAGCTCATCTCCTGGAGAATCCTTCGCCAGGTCGAGCCCTTTGAGCACCTGCCCACGGAGGTCCGGGATGGACGTGTCCACACCAGAGTCGACCACCGCTACGGTGACGTCCTTCCCTGTGCTCAGCTCCCACATCCGCTCGGCCTGCATAGCGTCCAGGTACCACTGCCTGGAGCGGACCGACTCCGCATACGCGGGGCCGACGCCGACCAGCAGCAACGCAGCTGCGGACGAGACGGCAAATCCACGACGGACAACCGCTGCGGTGCTGGTACGCATCCCATTCCCTGTTTCTGGTGTCGGCTGCTCAGTCGATAACCGGCGGGACGACCCGTCGGTCACCCTGCTGCCAGGTTTCCTCGTCCTCGACGAGGTAGTCCGGACGTCCCCGCTCATCACTGCGTGAGTCTCCGCCCTTGGGCTGGATGGATCCTCCACGGCCCATCGGCCCGACGCCCCGACCGGAGTCACCAGTTGATGAGCTTCGTACCAGGCCGGTACCGCCGGGCGTGAAGGGGCGAGCGCCCGCGCGACCGGGCTGCTGAGGACGTCCCCCCACGACGCCGCCTGTCTCGCTCGCCAGTCGACGGCCGCCGACGATTCCGCTTTGGCCACCGCCCCCGGTCCCACCCATCCCGGGTCCGTGCCCCATCATCCCGCGACCGGTCTGAGTACCCTCGCCACCGGCCACGGGGCCCCGCGAAAAACCTGTCGCGGAACGACCGGTGGGCTGCGTGACCTGACGGCCACCTGTGATCCCGCTGTCCTGCGGTGGCCTTCCCGAGGGCCCCACCACTGTTCTCCCTCCACCCGAAGACATGGGAGGACGAGGAACAGCCGTCTCTCTGCCACCACCCGTGGACGTCGGACCGAGCTGCACCACGGACTTGCCGCCCACATTGGGGGACAAGATGGGAGGCAGGACGGGCGGGGCACCGTCAACCTTTCCCGGACCCGACACACCGGGTTGAGGCAATGGGGGATTAGGCGCGGTCGTCGGCGGCGTCGCGAGGCCATCGATCTCCATGCCCACCGGGCGCGACGCGGTACCACCGACCGGAGGGGCCACACTCGCGTGCACGGTTGCGGGTGCCACACCGGCAGACGCCCCATGACCGACAAAAGCCGTTGAGATGCCGGGCGCCACCGCACCGGGGGCACCTGCTGTTCCACCACCACCAGGTATGTAGGTGTCGTCTCCGCGTAGGTCATCCGTGTCCGGCGCGATCACTGTCGGCGGCGGCGGGAATTTCGGCATCTTCAGCTTGCCGAGCCCATGCGACGACTGCTCGTACGCCTGGGAGAGGTTCGTCATCGCCCTGGCCATCGCGTCATGATCCGTACGGAGCTCCGCGTTCAGCTTCGTCACCAGCGCCGACGCGTCCGGATCGTTCGGGGTCGAGAGAGCCGCCTCCAGGGACGCCTTCGCGTCCGGTCGGAGATCGGGCGCCGCGCCCTTGGCGGTGACGATCGCCTCGGCGGCTTCGCTGAGGGACTTCGACGCCCCGTGACCGTACTGGGCAAGGCTCAACGTGGCGTTGGCGAGGTCAGCAGTCCACGTCCGGAACGACTGCGCCCCCGCGCCCTTCCAATTCACCCACTGCGGACGAATCTTCAGCTCTTCGCCGATCTTGTCGATCTCGGTCGCCGCCTTCGACAGCCGGTCGGCCGCGGCCTGGACCGCCTCGTTGTTGGCCTGGCTCAGCCACGCCATCATCTCCTCGTGGGACTTGCCACTGAACGATGTCGTCATCCCGCTCCCCCATTCTCACCCGGTGTCGAATTAACGATCCTGATCATCAGGTGCCCGCGACGCTCTCCGTAGCAGACTCAGACTGCGCGGAAGTCGGCTGCGCGGCACCCTGCTTCGTCTCCTCGGGCACCGGGTTGTACACCCCGTCGTAGTGCTCCTGCGTGGCTCCCTTGATCGCGAGCATGCGCTGACGGATGTCGAGGTCGAGGTTCTCGTAGCCCTTGTGCGCCGCCAGGACCGCGATGCTCATTCCCTCGATGCTGTCCGACAGCAACTGCGAAAGGGTTTCCAGCTCCGTGACGACCTTCTTGTACGACCCGTACAGGGAGGTCGCCTCTTTCCACGCCTCGTTGCCGAACTGCCCCTTGCTGATGGCGACTTCGCCCACGGTCTTCGAGTTCGCCGGGGACTTCTTGAGGTCTTCGAGGATTTCGTCGATGCGTGTACGGAACTTGGTGAACGACTCCAGCTCGGTGACCAGATCGCCCACGGCGGTCTGCGCGACGGCTCCGATGGCCGTGACGCCTCCGAAGACGCCAAGGGCGCCGAGCCCGCCCACGATGGCCGCGTTGGCCGGAGACCCCGCCCCCGGTTCACTCTGTCCCACGGTGTTCTCCCCCGTCCGGCAACAGCCGACTACTGCTTAGGGGTTCACCTTAATCAGCCCCCATGACAATGTGCACCTCCGGGTTGCAGGTGCAACCCGGATCACGCCATCGGTGCGGGGGGGGTCAGGACGCGGGTACCGCCACTGCCGCCTGCGGGCGGATGGGGAGGCGGTTGATCGGGCGACCGGTCGCGGCGCGCACGGCCGCCGCGACGGCGGCCGGAGAGGTGACGACGGGCACGGCGGAGGCCGGCTTGGCGCCGAAGGGGGCGACCACGTCGCGGTCCTCGATGAGTTTGACGATGCGAATGTCGGGCGCGTCGAGCGCGGTCGGGAGTGCGTATCCGGTGAGGTCGGGGTGGCGGACCAGGCCCCGGGCGGTGCGGAGGTTCTCGGTGAGGGCCGCGCCGATGCCCTGGGTGATGCCCGCCTCGATGCGGGTGGCGAGCTGGGACGGGTTCAGGACCCGGCCGACGTCCTGGGCCACCGCCATCTCCACCACGCGCACGGAGCCGAGTTCGATGTCGACGTCCACCACGGCGCGGATCGCGCAGAAGGCGAGCCCGACGAAGGCGTCCCCCTGGCCGGTTTCGTCCAGCGGCTCGGTCGGATGGGGGCGGCACTGGGCGGTCGCCCAGAGTTCCTTGCCGTCCATGGCCTCCGTGACCGTGGTGGACAACACGCCGTCGTACGACGTGATCAGGCCGCCGCTGATCTGCAGCAGCTCCGTGGACATGCCGAACTTGTGGGCCAGCGGCTGGAGGAGCTGGGTCCGGACCATCTTGGCGGCGCGTTCCACCGCTCCGGCCGACACCCAGGTGTGGCGGCCGTGGGTGGCGGGACCCGCCGGGGGCTGGTCGGTGTCCACCGGCGCCACGTGCACCTCTTCGATGCCCAGCGTCTCCTGGACGACCTGGCGCGCGAGCGTCGAGAAACCCTGGCCGGTCTCGACGGCGGCGCAGATGACCGTGGCCACGCCGTCGTGAACCCTGACCGTGGCCGTGGAGACCTCGTCGGCGCCCTCGGCCCCGAGCATGTGGACCATGCCGAGCGCGTAGCCGACCCCCCGCCGCACCGCACCCGGTTCACTCGCGCCCTCCGGCCCCCCGGGGAGCAGCCAGCTGTCCTCGGGAGCGTCCTTGGGGAGTTCGGGGAGGGGGAAGTCCCTTACGGCGTCCAGGAGTTCGGCGACCGGTGCGGGACAGGTCACCGTCTGGCCGGTGGGCAGGATGTCGCCGGTGGCCAGGGCGTTGCGCAGGCGCAGTTCGGCGGGGTCGATGCCCAGCTTGGCGGCCAGCTTGTCCATCTGGCCCTCGTACGCGGCACAGACCTGCATCGCGCCCTCGCCGCGCATGTGACCGGACGGCGGGTTGTTGGTGCGGACCGCCCAGCCCTCGATGAAGGCATGCGGTACGACGTACGGGCCGCAGGCGAACGCGACCGCGGCGGCCAGTGACTCGGACGAGGAGTCGGCGTAGGCGCCCGCGTCGAGCAGGATCTGGGCCTCGACCTTCACCAGCCTGCCCTCGGCGTCCGCGTGGTGGCGGTAGCGCAGCAGCGTGGGGTGGCGGTGGGGGTGGCCGAGGAAGGACTCCTCGCGGGTGGCGGCCAGTTTGACCGGGCAGCCGGTGCGCAGTGCGAGCAGGCCGAGCGGGAGTTGGAAACCGGGGTCCTCGCGGTCGCCGGTCGCGCCGGGGACACCGGTGACGACGACCTTCACCCGGTCCGGTTCGAGGCCGAAGCAGGCGGCGGCGAGGTCGCGGTCGGTGTGCGGGTCGGTGGAGGCGGTGTAGAGCTCCACACCGCCGTCGGGGCGGGGCACGGCGAGTCCGGCCTCGGCGCCGATCGGGGCGGGGTCCTGGCGGCCGATGCGGTACAGGCCGTCGACGACGACCTCGCCGGTGATCTCCGGGTCGCCGTAGCACAGCGGGATGTGGCGGATCAGGTTGCCGTCGGGGTGCAGCGGTTCGGCGGCGAACGCCTGCTCCGGGTCGGTGACGGGTTCCAGGACCTCGTACTCGACGGCGATGGCCGCGGCGGCGAGGCGAGCGGTGTCGGGGTGGTCGGCGGCAACCGCGGCGATCGGCTCCCCGTGGTGGCGCACGAGGTCGGAGGCGAAGACCGGGCGGTCGACGACCTTGCGCCCGTACGCGGTCTCGCCGGGGACGTCCGCGTGGGTCACGACGGCCCGTACCCCGGACATTTCGACGGCGCCCGAGGTGTCGATCGAGAGGATGCGGGCGTGCGGGTGCGGGGAGCGCAGGACGGCTGCCCAGAGCAGCCCCTCGGCCCAGAGGTCGGCGGCGTAGGGGAAGGTGCCCTCGGTCTTGGCACGCGCGTCGGCGGGCGGGAGGGAGATGCCGAGGCCGAGCGTGGGCGGCTCGGGGTCGGGGCTCCCGGTCGACGGCGCGGTGATCCGTGTACTGGTCGTGTGGGCGGCGGTGGCCGCGTCGTTGCTCACGCCATGCCTCCGTCCTGCGGCTGCGGCTGGACACCGGCGGCGCCGGGGGCCGTCTGGTGCGGGATGCGGACCTCGTCGGACTCCGGGGACGTGGAGTCCGGCGAGGCGGGTTCGGTGTGTGCTTCGCGGCCCGCGACGACCTCGTTCACGGCGTCGAGGATGCCCCGGTAGCCGGAGCAGCGGCAGAGGTTGCCGCAGAGTGCCTGGCGCGTCTCCAGTTCGCTGGGGGCGTGGTTGCCCTCCAGCAGGTCGTGGACGGTCATCGCCATGCCGGGGATGCAGAAACCGCACTGGACGGCGCCGCATTTGGCGAGGGCGCGCTGGACGTCGGACGGTTCGCCGTTCACGGCAAGGCCCTCGACCGTGCGTACCTCGCTGCCCGCGGTGGTCGCCGCGGGGACCAGGCAGGAGGCGACCAGACGCCCGTCCACCTGGACGTTGCAGGCGCCGCACTCGCCTTGCGAGCAGCCGTCCTTGGCACCGGCGAGACCGAGGCGCTCGCGGAGTACGTAGAGCAGCGACTCGCCGATCCAGGCGTCGGTGACGGGGCGGTCGGCGCCGTTCACGTGCAGCACGTAGGAGACGGCGGGGTGTTCGCTCGGGGCGTCGGGGCGGGTCGGCTCGACGGCGGGCAGTGGTTCGAGAGCGACCGGCGGTTCGGGAGTGACCGGCGGTTCGGGAGTGACCGGCGGTTCGGGAATCACCGGGGGTTCGGTAGTGACCGGGGGTTCTGGGGTCACCAGGAGTTCGGGAGTGACCGGAGGTCCGGGAGTGACCGGGGGTTCGACGGCGGGCGGCGGCTCGGCGGCAACCTGCTGCTCAACGGCAGGCGGCTCGGCGGGACCCCGGTCCGCCGGACCCCGGTCGACGGCGCCCGGACCGGTGGGCTGTGGCTTCGCGGACCCGGCCGCGGCCTCCGATGTCTCGGCGGGCTCGGACGGGGTGGGAACGGACTCGACGTGAACGGAGTCGACGTGAACGGGCCCGGCAGGAACGGGCCCGGTCGGAACGGGCTCGGTGGTTCGCGCTTCCGGCATCGCGGGTTTCGACAGGGTGTCCGTCGAGGCTTCCGCCGGGACCTCTGCCGGGACCTCCGCCGCGGTGCTCGATGCCGTCGCTCCGGTGGGCGCGTCGGTGGCGGTGGTCGTGTCCGGTACGGGGGCGGCCTCCGCGTCCGGGGCGGCCACGACATCGGCCGGGACCGGCCCGGGAACGGCGGCGTCCCCCGCGACGGGTGCCGACGCGGGCGACGACGGGGGCCCTGCCACGGCTGCGGGCCCGTCCCCGGCGGGCGGCCCCCCGTCCGCCCCGGCGGTCCGGGAGAAGTCCTCGTACACCGTGGGCGATGCCCCGTCCTGTGCGGCGGGGTCCGTCGTGGACGGCCGGCCCGATGGGGCGGCGAGCGACTCCGTCGCGGACGTGGCCGCGGCTTCCGGCGCGAGTGCGGACCCGGGGCCGGGTCCGGGTACGGCCTCGTCGTCCGCGCCGGGCACATAGCTGTCGTCAGGCGCATAGCTGTCGGCGGGCACATAGCTGTCGGCGGGCACATGGCCGTCGTCGGGCGCATGGCCGGTGCTGCTCCCCGGCCGGGCCTCGGGCTCGGGGTCCGGCCCGGGTTCCGCGGTCGGCTGCTGGGTCGCCCACGGCGCGGGCGCGCC
Source organism: Streptomyces sp. NPDC014734 (assembly GCF_043083325.1). Taxonomy (NCBI): domain Bacteria; kingdom Bacillati; phylum Actinomycetota; class Actinomycetes; order Kitasatosporales; family Streptomycetaceae; genus Streptomyces; species Streptomyces sp. NPDC014734. The sequence continues at coordinate 122,307 of NZ_JBIBYN010000014.1, forward strand.
CCCCGGCAGCCTGGCCGGGGGCGTCCGGTCCTGGTACCACGGGGCGGCCAGTGCCGAGGCCGCGAACTCGCCGGACTCATCCGGAAGGTCGCCCTCGGCGACCGGAATCGTCCACTGCCCGGTGTGGCCGGAACCCCCGGCCGGAGTAGTGGGATCGGTGGGAGCGGTGGGGCCGATGCCGGTGTTGTGGTCGTCGGGCCGGGCGTCGTGGCCGGGCCGGACCGCGGCTTCCGAGTGAACCGCGTGGTCGGTGTGGTCGGTGTGGTCGGTGCGGATCGGTGGACCGGGGAGGCCGGCCGGGGCCTCGTGGGCGCCGTGACCGGTGTATCCGGGATGGCCGGTGTGATCGACGTGGCCGGTGTAATCGGCGTAACCGCTCAGGTCGGCATAACCGCTCAGGTCGGTGTGGCCGCTGTGATGAGTGGGGCCCGCGAACTCGGTGGAGGTGCCCCCCGACTCGAACCCGGCGGGCATGGTGTCCCCGGGCCCGAACCCGGCGGACGCGGCGTCCCCGGACTCGAACCCGGCGGACGCGGTCCCCCCCGGCCCGAACCCGGCGGGCGCGGCGTCCTCGGTTCCGAACCCGGCGGGAACGTCCCCGGTCGGCTCGGCGGGCCGGACGGGTTCGGCGGGCTCGACCGCCTCGGTGAAGTTCCAGTGACCCGTCGCGGCCGGTGTCTCCCCGTACGTCCCTCCGTACGGCGCCTGCTGCGGATATCCGTACCCGTACGGCGCCTGCTGCTGGTTCGGATCCGGCCAGTGCACCGCGTCGGGGGCCTGGGCCGCCACATGCCCCTGGGACTGCCGCTCCGTGACGGCGTCCTGGTCCTGTGCGTCCCGGGGGCCCACGGCTCCGTCCTGGGGCTGCACGACCCAGTTGCCCGTGGACGCCGGGTCGAACCCCGCCGCGGGGGTCAGCGGCACGATCATCGGCGGTACGTAACCATGGCCGGGCGCGGCCAGCGGGATGTCCGCCAGGTCCTCGGGCGGCAGTTGGACGAAGGCGGTCGCGTCGGCGTCGTACTCGCCGCCCTGCGGCGTCGGCCGCCAGCCTCCGTGCTGCGGCGGCCGCTGCTCCCGCTGCCCGTTCCGCTCGTTGTGGTCCTCGTTGCTCATGACAGTGCCCTCCCCAGCGCGCGTCGGGCCAGTGTGGCGACGGTACGCCGCAGGTGCAGTACGGCGGGGGACAGCGGTGGCGCCTCTCCCCCGTCGGCGGACGGTGCCTGGTCCGGGATGCAGGCCGCGGCGACGTACTCGCCGAAGGCCGCCAGCGCGTCGGGGGCCAGACCGCGTTCGCCGTCCCAGTCGATCAGCGAGGCGATCCAGTGCTCGGCCTCCAGCGGCCGCAGCGGCATCGGCGCGATGGCGCCGACCGCGCAACGCACCCCGCGACGGGCCGGGTCGAGGACGATCGCGACGGACGCGGAGGCACGGCCGGGGCCGGTGCGGTTGGTGACCTTGAGGAAGACCTGGGGGGCGTGCAGCAGCGGTACCCGGACGAAGCCGATCAGCTCGGCGGGTTCGAGCATGTCGCGACCGGCCAGCAGGTGCGAGACCGGGATCTCGCGGCGCGCGCCGCCCGGTCCGGCGATGACGAGGTGGGCCTCCAGCGCGGCGAGGACGGGCAGCGCGTCACCGGTCGGGGCGGCGGTGGCGATGTTGCCGCCGAGCGTTCCGGCGTTGCGGATCTGGGGCGGGCCCGCGGCGCGCGCGGCGGCGGCCAGCGCGGGGATGAGGGCGGCGAAGTCGGGCCGTCCCATGCGGGCGTGGGTGAGCCCCGCACCGAGCAGGGCGTGACCGTCCTGGTAGTGCCAGCCGCGCAATTCGCTGATGCGGCCGAGGCCGACCAGCCCCGAGGGACGCAGCAGCCCCTTGTTGACGGCGGACATCAGGTCCGTCCCGCCCGCCACGGGAACTGCGGCGGGCATGGCGCCGAGTGCCGCCACGGCCTCGTCGAGCGAGGCCGGCAACGTCACGGACTGCGTCGCCTGCGGTGCGTGCGTGGTCAACCCAGCTGCCCCTTCCCGGTGTCCCGGCTGTCCGGCTCGTATCGCCGTACGGTACGTGCTCGGAGCCCGGACGTGGCAACTCTGGCACATCTTCCGACCGGACCGACGCGAGGGTCCACGAAGGACGCATCCGTCCACCGACAGGGGGATGATCCCACTTCGTCCCGCTTGGACGCGAAGTGAGAATTGTCGCGGTTCGGCGAATCCGGCGTGGAGCGCGGGGTGTTCCGTGCCCTCGGCGGGCGGGCGTTCCCCGCGACCGGGAACGGCTCCGGCCGCCGCACTCGCCAGGAGCACGACGGCCGGAGCCCGGTGAGGGATTCGTCCCGGACCGGATCGGGATCACACGTTCGGGGGTGGTCCCTCCAGGGGGCGTCCGGCCACTCCCGGGCGCTGCTGCCAGGGCAACGGACCGGACGGTGGCCGGTAGTCGACGCCGAGCGCGTCGAGTCGGGCATAGTGCGCGGCCAGTCGGCGCTCGAAGGCGGCGAAGTCCCGGTCCGCGGAGGCGGGCAGCGGCGACCAGGCGACCTCCGCGAACGCGGCGAGGCGCGGAAAGACCTGGTAGTCGACGCGGGCCCGGTTCTGCATGACCTCGGTCCAGACGTTGGCCTGGGTGCCGAGGATGTGCCGGGCCGCCTCCTCGGAGAGGCCCGCGGGCACGGGTTCGAAGCGGTAGACGTCCTCCAGGGTCCGGATGAAGCCGATGGGCATCGGCTCGTCGGGGCCGCCGTCCTGACGGTGGTCCAGGTAGACGTGCTGCTCCGGGCACATCACGACGTCGTGGCCGGCCTCGGCGGCCGTGATGCCGCCCCCGTAGCCGCGCCAGGACGACACGGCGGCACCGGTCGGCAGCCCGCCCTCAAGGATCTCGTCCCAGCCGATGAGGCGGCGTCCGCGCGCGGTGAGCCAGGCGTCGAAGTGGCGGATCACCCAGGACTGGAGCTCGTCCTCGTTGGCGAGGCCGAGTTCGTCGATCCGGGCCTGGGCGGTCGCGGAGTCCTTCCACTGCTCCTTGCGGCACTCGTCGCCGCCGACGTGGATGAACGGCGAGGTCTCGGCGGGGAAGAGTTCCAGGACCTCTTCGAGGACGCCCTCGAAGAAGCGCAGGGTGTTGTCGGTGGGGGCGAGTACGTTGGCGTTGATGCCCCAGGTGTCCCAGACGGAGAGGGCGGTGGTGTCGATGACGTCCGCGTTGCCCAGTTCCGGGTACGCGGCGATGGCGGCCTGCGAGTGGCCGGGGATGTCGATCTCGGGGACGACCCGGATATGCCGCTCGGCGGCGTACGCGACGATCTCGCGGATGTCGTCCTGCGTGTAGTAGCCGCCGTGCGGGGTCTCGTCCCACAGCTCCGAGGCCCGGTGGCCGTGCTTGGTGCGGCGCCGCCAGGAGCCGACCTCGGTGAGCCGGGGGTGGCGCTTGATCTCGATGCGCCAGCCCTGGTCGTCGGTGAGGTGGAAGTGGAAGACGTTCAGCTTGTGGGCGGCGATGAGGTCGAGGTAGCGCAGGACGTCGTCCTTGGGCATGAAGTGCCGCGCCACGTCGAGCATCATGCCGCGCCAGCCGAAGCGGGGATCGTCCTCGATGCGGGTGAAGGGGACGAGGCGCGGTGCGCCGGGCCTGACCGGCGCGCGGCGGAAGGCTTCCGCTCCCAGGAGCTGGCGCAGGGTCTGCGCGCCCCAGAAGACGCCGGCCGGGCTGCCCCCGGTGATCTCGACACCCGAGCCGGGCGCGGAGACGAGGCGGTATCCCTCGGCCTCCAGCTCCGGGTCGAGGGAGAGCCGGATGGTGTGCGCCGCGCCCTCCCCTCCGGGGCGTGCGCCGTCCTCGCCCCCGGCGTGCGCGGTGTCCCCGACACCGCCGGGTGCGAGCGGGAGGCCGAAGGCGGCGCCGAGCGTGGAACGCAGCCAGCGTTCGGTGTTCTCGGTGCCGGGGGCCGCCGTGATGGTGGTGGCGGAGTCCAGCGGAAATCCGCCCGGTTCCGCGTCACCGGCATCACCGACGCGTACGGGTGCCGGGATCAGGTTGATGCCCATGTCCATGACGTCAGTCAGTCCTTTACCGCTCCGCCCAGTCCCGAGACCAGACGGCGCTGTACGAGTACGAAGAAGACCAGAACGGGAATGGTCATCACCGTAGAGGCTGCCATGATCCCTCCCCAGTCGTTCTCATCGGGTTTGAAGAAGACCAGCAGCGCCATCGGGAGCGTCGACTGGGAGGTGTCGCTGATGATGAACGACTTCGCGAACAGGAAGTCGTTCCAGGTCGAGATGAACGAGAAGACGCTGGTGGCCACCAGGCCGGGGAAGACCAGCGGGAAGAGGATCTGCCACAGGAAGCGGGTGCGGCTGGCGCCGTCGATGTACGCGGCCTCCTCCAGCGCCTCGGGGACGGCCTTGACGAAGCCGCGCAGCATCCAGATCGCGAACGGCAGCGAGAAGGCGAGGTGCGGAAGGATCAGCGAGCCGAGGGTGTTCAGCTGGCCGAAGTCCCTCATCAGGAAGAAGAGCGGGATGGTCAGCGCCTCGACCGGCACCATCTGCGCCACCAGGAACATGATCAGCAGCGTGGTGCGGAAGCGGAATCTGAACCGGGTCACCGCCGTCGCCGCCAGGAAGGCGATCAGCGCGGAGACGATGACGACGGTGCCCGCGACGATCAGGCTGTTGAGGAAGTAGCGCCCGAAGTCGTTCTGTTCGAAGACCCGGCGGAACGAGTCCAGCGACGGCGACAGGGTCCACGGGCGTGGTTCGGTGGACTGGATCTCGCCCGCCGGTTTCAGTGCGGAGAGCACCATCCAGTACAGCGGGAAGGCGACCGCGGCGGCGATCAGCAGGGCCGCGGCCTCGGCGGCCAGCCGGCCGGGCCGACGGATCCGCAGCATGTTCCGTGCGCTCACAGTTCCTCCCCCTGGCGCCGCATCAGGCGCAGGTAGACGAGGGTGACGGCCAGCAGGATCAGCAGCATCACGACGCCGATCGCCGAGCCGAGGCTGTACTGCGAGGACGCGAACGCCTTCTGGTACGCGTACACGTTGAGCACCAGGTTCTGGCCGGCGATGCCGCCGCCGCCCGTCATGACGTAGATCTGGGTGAAGACCTTGAAGTCCCAGATGATCGACTGGATGGTGACGACGACGAGGATCGGCCGCAGCATCGGGGCCATGACCGAACGCCAGATCCGCCACTGCGAGGCCCCGTCGAGCGAGGCCGCCTCCAGCACCTCGGTGGGGATCGCCCGGATGCCCGCGTACACGGTCACCATCACGAACGGGAACGAGCACCACAGGACTTCCATGAGCACCAGGGCGAAAGCGCTGTAGCGCCCGTACGTCCAGGAGAAGTCGCCGAGCCCCAGCACCCGGTTGACGGGGCCGAAGTCGGGGTCGAAGAGGAACATCCAGACGGTCGAACCGGTGATCGCCGGGGTGGCCCAGGCGCCGAGCGCGGCCATCATCAGGACGAGCCGGGGCACCGCCCTGACGCGGGTCAGCAGGACGGCGAGCGCGCAGCCGACCAGCAGCGTCGCCAGGACGCAGGCGGCGGCGAAGACCACGGTCGCCAGGAGGACCTGCCAGAACTGGCTGTCGCCGAAGAGCGTCGCGTAGTTCCCGAACCCCTGGAAGGTGGTCGGCTCGCCGCCGCTGACCTGGGCCTGGCTGTATTCCAGAAAGGAAATCAGGCCAAGTTGATAGATCGGGTAGACGAGCAGTCCGCCGAGGAGGACGAGCGCGGGCAGGAGGTAGAGCCAGGGCGTCCAGCCGGAGCGGCGCGCGGGTGAGGCGGCGCGGCGGCGCGGGCGGGAGGACGGGCCGCCCGCGCCGGACGTGCCGGGTGTGTCGGGCGTTTTGTACGCCGTGCTGTTCGCGGTCACGGTCAGCCCGCGTCGGTGAACGCGGCGTCCATCTTCTTCGCCGCGTCGTCCGAGGCCGCCGCCACGTCCTTGCGACCGCTGACGATCTCCTGGAACATCGTCGGCAGGATCAGCGAGGAGTCGATGCCGCCCCAGCCGGCCGAGGCCGGGACGAACTTGGCGCCCGCGCCGAGCGTCTTGACGAACGGTTCGACGAACGGCTCCTTCTTCGCCACCTCGGCCCGCACGTCGGTGTACGTCGGCAGGAAGCCCATCGCGTCGAACATCTTGGCCTGCGCCTCCTTGCCTGTCAGGGACTTCATCAGGTCCACGGCGAGGGTGCGGTGCGAGCTGCTCTTCAGCACGCCGATGTTGTTGCCGCCCGCGAACGCGGGGGCGATGGAGCCCTCCGCGACGCCGGGCAGCGGCACCACGGCGTACTTGCCCTTCACCGTGCCCGCCTCGACGGCCGCGTGGCTGAAGTCGCCGCCGATCGCCATGGCGGCCTTGCCGGAGGCGAAGGCGGTGACGGTCGCGTTGCCGCCCATCGCCGCGCACTTGGCGGCCGGGCAGTTGTCGTCGCCGAAGAGCGAGGTGTACGCCTCGATGCCCTTGCGGGCCTTGTCGCCGTTGATGGCCGCCTTGTACGTGCCGCCGCTCTCCTCGGCGAGTTCGCCGCCGTTCGCCCAGATGAACGGCATCGCGCCGTAGGTGTACGCGCCGCCGACCGCCAGCCCGTACAGGTCGGGCTTCTTCTGGTGGATCTTCTTCGCGGTGGAGATCAGTTCGGCCTGGGTCTTGGGGGCCGCGATGCCCAGTTCCTGGAAGACGTCGGTGCGGTAGTACAGCGCGCGCACACCGACGAAGAGCGGGGCGCCGTAGATCTTCCCGCCGACCGTGACGGACTGCTTGGCGGTCGGGTCGGTGTCCTTGGCCTCGTCCCAGGCGGCGAACTCCGCGCTGATGTCCGCGAGTCCGCCGTCCTTGACGTATCCGGCGGTGTCGGTGTTGCCGTACTCGATGAGGTCGGGCGCGCTCTTCGGGTCGTTGAAGGCGGCCTTGATGCGCTGGGCGCGGGTGTCGACGGGTATGTACTCGATCTCGGCCTTCACCCCCTCGTGCGCCTTCTCGAACGCGGCGACGGCCGCGTCGACGACCTGTTCCTTGGGCTTGTTGCCGACCTCCTGAAAGAGCCAGACCCGCAACGTGCCGGTCTTCTCGTCGCCCTTCGCCCCGGTGTCGGAGGTCTGCGGCGCGCAGGCGGTGGCGGTGAGTCCCGCCAGCACAAGCGCTGCGGCCGGTGCGGCAATTCGGGCAGAAAGCTTCATCCGGGAACACCCCTACCGGTAGGCATTGCAACATGCGCAACGCGCGTTTCGTTCTGCACAACTGGCAGGAGAGTAGGTGCGCGCGGGGGCGCCGACAAGTGGTCTCAACCACTCTGTGACCCGGGGGTGCAGCCCGTGCAACGCGAAGGGTCCCCGGGGCGCGCGTTCACGCGCGCCCCGGGGACCCTTCGCATGGTGCCCGAACGACCGGGACGGCCCCCGCGCCGCCCGCGGATTCCTCCGCACGGCCGGGTCTTCCGTCCCGCTCCCCGACGGGCCGCCCCCGGCAGTCCGCGGACTGCCGCCGAACGGCCCGAGGAGCTACTTCTTGTCCTTGCCGCCCTTGCCCTTGTCCTTGTCGCCACCGGCGCCCATGGACTCGTAGATCTCCTTGCACATGGGGCAGACCGGGTACTTCTTGGGGTCGCGCCCCGGTACCCAGACCTTGCCGCACAGTGCGACCACGGGGGTGCCCTCCAGGGCACTCGCCATGATCTTGTCCTTCTGGACGTAATGGGCGTAGCGCTCGTGGTCGCCGTCGCCGTTCGACACCTGCGGAGTCGGCTCCACGAGGGTGCCCGTACCTGCCCCGCGCTCGGGCTCAAGAGTGCTCATGCACGCAAGGGTACTGAAAGCGCGCGGATTCAGTTCAGCGAAGGGTCGTCGGGATACGTCGCGATCATGGCCAGTTCGCTGCGCTGACGGCGCAGTACGGCCCGCCAGAGGTGTTCCGGACGCGGAAAGGAGACGTCCCCCGGTTCGGACTCGACGACGTACCAGGCACCCTCGGTCAGTTCCTTCTCCAACTGTCCGGGGCCCCAGCCCGCGTACCCGGCGAAGATCCGCAGCGAGCCGAGGGCCGCGGCCAGGAGCTCCGGCGGCGCCTCCAGGTCGACCAGACCGATCGCCCCGTACACCCGGCGCCATCCGAGGGGGCCCTCGTCGCCGGGGATGACGGCGACACCGAGCGCCGAGTCGAGCGAGACCGGGCCGCCCTGGAAGACGACGCCGGGCTCGCCGGCAAGCCCCGCCCAGGGCGTGAGGATGTCGCCGACGCCCACCGGGGTCGGCCGGTTCAGGACCACGCCGAGCGAGCCCTCCTCGTCGTGGTCGAGGAGCAGCACCACGGCACGGTCGAAATTCGGGTCCGCGAGCGCGGGTGTGGCCACGAGCAGTCGCCCTGTGAGCGAGGACACCTCGGTCATGGCAGAAATGATCCCGCATCTCGGCTCCCCGTGGGGCCCGAGTGGGCCGCCCCGGCCGTCGGCACGGACCGCTCGCAGCTCAGGGCGCACGGATGCACGAGGAGCGCACGGGTCGGGGGACTTGCGGCCCGGGGAGCAGGACGGGGACGGGCTCGTGGCATTGCTCCCCGGACCGTTAGCGGACGGTCACCCTCCGCAAGAGAGGGCGAGCAGAGCGTGTTGTGGCGAATTCATGACGTTCGCACACCCCCCGTTCCCTGCCCTGGCGGGGGCGGGGGGCCATTACCCTTTCGTTTGGCCCCCTGCCCGACCACTCCGGAACGCGAGATTCATGACCGGCACAGACGATGTCCTGCTTGTCCACGGCGGAACCCCGCTGGAGGGCGAGATCCGCGTCAGAGGCGCCAAGAACCTGGTGCCGAAGGCGATGGTCGCCGCGCTGCTCGGCAGCGGGCCCAGCCGGCTGCGCAACGTGCCCGACATCCGCGACGTGCGCGTGGTGCGGGGGCTGTTGCAGCTGCACGGCGTGACGGTGCGGCCGGGTGACGAACCGGGCGAGCTGGTGCTGGACCCCACCCACGTGGAGAGCGCCAACGTCGCCGACATCGACGCCCACGCCGGTTCCTCGCGCATCCCGATCCTCTTCTGCGGCCCGCTGCTGCACCGGCTCGGCCACGCGTTCATCCCCGGGCTCGGCGGCTGTGACATCGGCGGCCGGCCGATCGACTTCCACTTCGACGTACTGCGGCAGTTCGGCGCGACCATCGAGAAGCGGGCGGACGGCCAGTACCTGGAGGCCCCGCAGCGGCTGCGGGGCACGAAGATCCGGCTCCCGTACCCGTCGGTGGGCTCCACCGAACAGGTGCTGCTGACGGCGGTGCTCGCCGAGGGCGTCACCGAGCTGTCCAACGCGGCCGTCGAGCCGGAGATCGAGGACCTCATCTGCGTGCTGCAGAAGATGGGCGCGATCATCTCGATGGACACCGACCGGACGATCCGGATCACCGGCGTCGACCGGCTGGACGGCTATACCCACCGGGCGCTCCCGGACCGCCTGGAGGCGGCCTCCTGGGCGTCCGCGGCGCTGGCCACCGAGGGCAACATCTACGTGCGGGGCGCACAGCAGCGCTCGATGATGACGTTCCTGAACACCTTCCGCAAGGTCGGTGGCGCGTTCGAGATCGACGACGAGGGCATCCGCTTCTGGCACCCGGGCGGCGCGCTGAACGCCATCGCCCTGGAGACGGACGTGCACCCCGGTTTCCAGACCGACTGGCAGCAGCCGCTGGTGGTGGCCCTGACGCAGGCGTCGGGCCTGTCCATCGTCCACGAGACGGTGTACGAGTCCCGGCTCGGCTTCACCTCGGCGCTCAACCAGATGGGCGCGCACATCCAGCTCTACCGCGAGTGCCTGGGCGGCTCCGACTGCCGCTTCGGCCAGCGCAACTTCCTGCACTCGGCGGTGGTGTCCGGGCCGACCAGGCTCCAGGGCGCGGACCTGGTCATCCCGGACCTGCGCGGAGGATTCTCGTACCTGATCGCCGCGCTGGCGGCGCAGGGCACGTCGCGGGTCCACGGCATCGACCTGATCAACCGCGGCTACGAGAACTTCATGGAGAAGCTGGAGAAGCTCGGCGCGAAGGTGGAACTGCCGGGCGGGTCGTTGGTCTGAGGAACGGTCTCCCGCCCGTCCGCCACGCGCGGGCCGCGCGTGGCGGCCGGGCGGGCCGACGGCCGTCGACGGGGGTTCGGAGCACTGCTCCGGGCCCCCGTTCCGCGTTGCCGGGCAGGGCTGAGGGCCCTGTCGCCGGGGCCGGGACGACACGGAACGGGGAGCCGGACGGCGCGGAACGTGGAGCCGGACGGGTCGGTCAGAGGGCCGGACGGCGCGGACCTGCGCGGGCCGGGCCGCACGACCCCGGCGCCCCGAAGCCCCGGCGACCCGGGAGCCCGGCGGAAGCCCGGAACCGACGCGGTCCCCGGTCCCGCGAGGCCCGGCGGAAGCCCGTAACCGCTGTCCCCGGTTCCGTGAGACCCGTCGAAGGCCCGACGGAAGCCCGTAACGGGCCTTCTCGGGCCGGAACGCGGAGGGGCGGCCGCCCGGTGCCGGGTGGCCGCCCTTCGTCGCGCCTGTGGGCCTGCTGTTCGCCCCGGGCGGCTTACTTGCCCTTGGCGGCTTCCTTGAGCTTGGAGCCCGCGGAGACCTTCACGCTGTAACCGGCCGGGATGTTGATCGGGTCGCCGGTCTGCGGGTTACGAGCGGTGCGAGCGGCACGGTGGGTCCGCTCGAAGGTCAGGAAGCCGGGGATGGTGACCTTCTCGTCGCCCTTGGCGACGATCTCACCGACGGTCTCGGCGAGCGCGGCCAGCACAGCGTCGGCGTCCTTGCGGGTCACCTCGGCGCGGTCGGCCAGGGCGGCCACCAGCTCACTGCGGTTCATGTTGTTACTCCCGTGTTCTTCTTGCCTGTGAGGCGTGAGATCGAAGCCGATGCTGCCAGGGCCCTCGGACAGTCCCCGGACCCGGGTCTGTCGTCAGACCCTCGCGCCCGATTACGCATCCTGCCCCCACCTGCGGCGGGAAAGCCAATCCGGCACCCCCCGGAGTCGCACGAAAAGCACCACTTCCTCGTCGTGGTGACGTTCCGTCGATACCGCGGAAGCGGTCCGCAGCGGGTGCGGGGCCGTGCGGGACGCGCCGCCCGCCCACCCTAAAGGGGCGTTTGGGGCGCCGCGGCCCGCGACGCGCCGTGGGTCAGATCGACGTGGGGGCCGTCACGGCACCGCCGGCCGTCTTCGCGGCGTCCCGGACGGCACCGGCGACCGCGCCCGCGACCTTGTCGTTGAAGACCGACGGGATGATGTAGTTCGCGTTCACCTCGTCCTCGGCGACGACATCGGCAAGCGCGCGGGCCGCGGCGAGCATCATCTCCGTGTTGACGGTCCGGGACTGGGCGTCGAGCAGACCGCGGAAGACACCGGGGAAGACCAGCACATTGTTGATCTGGTTCGGGAAGTCGGAACGCCCGGTGGCGACAACTGCGGCCGTCTGACGGGCGATTGCCGGGTCGACCTCGGGGTCCGGGTTCGCAAGCGCGAACACGATCGCGCCGTCGGCCATGGCGGCGACGTCGTCACCGTTCAGCACGTTCGGGGCGGAGACGCCGATGAAGACGTCGGCGTCCACGACCGCCTGCTTGAGGGTGCCGGTGACGGACTCGGGGTTGGTGTTGTCGGCGATCCAGCGGAGCGGCGAGTCGGCGGCGGCGGACACCAGGTCCTCGCGGCCGGCGTGCACCACACCGTGGATGTCGGCGACGACGGCGTGCTTGACGCCCGCGGCGATGAGGAGCTTCAGGATGGCCGTGCCGGCCGCTCCGGCGCCGGACATGACGACCCGTACGTCCCCGATCCCCTTGCCCGCCACGCGCAGCGCGTTGGTCAGTGCGGCCAGCACCACGATGGCGGTGCCGTGCTGGTCGTCGTGGAAGACCGGGATGTCCAGGGCCTCGCGCAGCCGCGCCTCGATCTCGAAGCAGCGGGGCGCGGAGATGTCCTCCAGGTTGATGCCCGCGAAGCCGGGCGCGATCGCCTTGACGATCTCGACGATGGCGTCGGTGTCCTGGGTGTCCAGGCAGATCGGCCAGGCGTCGATGCCGGCGAACCGCTTGAAGAGGGCGGCCTTGCCCTCCATCACCGGCAGGGCGGCCTTCGGCCCGATGTTGCCCAGGCCCAGCACCGCGGAGCCGTCCGTCACAACTGCGACGGAGTTGCGCTTGATGGTGAGACGGCGGGCGTCCTCGGGGTTCTCGGCGATCGCCATGCAGACCCGCGCCACACCCGGGGTGTAGATCATCGAGAGGTCGTCACGGTTGCGGATGGGGTGCTTGGACGCCATCTCGATCTTGCCGCCGAGGTGCATCAGGAACGTACGGTCGGAGACCTTTCCCAGGACCACGCCCTCGATGCCGCGCAGGTTCTCGACGATCTCGTCGGCGTGCGCGGTCGAGGTGGCGGCGATGGTGACGTCGATCCGCAGCTTCTCGTGGCCGGAGGCCGTCACGTCGAGACCGGTGACCGAACCGCCGGAGGACTCCACGGCCGTGGTGAGCTGGGAGACTGATGTGCCGCTCGCGGGCACCTCCAGCCTGACCGTCATCGAGTACGAGACGCTGGGCGCCGTTGCCATGGCCGAGTCCTTCGCTTTCCTTAGCTTCTTTGCTATGCGCGGCCGGGGCGCTCGCCTCGGACGTGCTTTCCGATGGTCGCACCTACTGACCAGTAGCCGTTAATGACTGCCACTCTTCGGAAAACTGTTTCCACCATACGAGATTCAACGGTCTCGGCGGAAGCCCCGGCCGACGGCCCGTGCGCACCGGCGCCCCGCAGGAGGAGCTGCCGGGAGCGGGCCCGGCAGCGGGCCCCGGGAAACAAGAACAGACCCGCGTCACCGAAGGGTGACGCGGGTCTGTCCACTGCTTGAACGACACCGACCCGCCATGCTCGCCTCGCGGCAAGTGGTCGCTCGAAGCGACGAAGGTTGGGCCCGGGGGCTTGGATCGGGTCGGTGCCGCACACCAGGCTAACAAACGCTCCGGAAAAGTGATTCCCGGAGCACGGATCGATTCTGCGGCGTCACGTCGACGTCATGGCCCGCCGCGGCTCCGGTCAGTCCCGCAGCAGGTCCGGGACCCCGTCCTCGTCGGGCAGGTCCCGCTCCCCGGAGACGACCGTGAGCTGCTGCGTCGCACGCGTCAGCGCCACGTACAGCACCCGCAGGCCGGCCGGGGACTCGTCGGCGATCTCCGCGGGCGAGACGACGACCGTGGCGTCGTACTCCAGCCCCTTCGCCTCCAGACTGCCCAGCGCCACCACCCGCTCGCCGAGACCGTCGAGCCAGTCGCGGGCCTGCGCCCGCCGGTTCATCGCGACGACCACGCCGACCGTTCCGTCGACCTCGTCCAGCATCCGCCGCGCCTCCTCGCGCACGGCGGCGGCCAGGTCACCGTCCCGCGCGGTCTCGAAACGCGGCTTCACGCCGGTGGAACGGACCGCGGTCGGTGCCTGCGTCCCGGGCATCGCCAGCGCCAGGACCTTCGAGGCCAGCTCGGCGATCTCCGCCGGGTTGCGGTAGTTGACCGTGAGGGTGAAGCGGCGGCGCGGACGGCTGCCGAGCGCCTCGTCGCGCGCCCGCGCCGCCTCGTCCGGATCGGACCAGGAGGACTGTGCCGGGTCCCCGACGATCGTCCAGGTGGCGTGCCGGCCGCGGCGGCCCACCATGCGCCACTGCATGGGGGTGAGGTCCTGCGCCTCGTCCACGATGACGTGCGCGTACTCGGTGCGTTCCGCGGCCAGCCGCTCGGCCCGCTCCCACTGGGTCTCCTCGCGCTGTGGCATCAGCTCCTCCAGCCCGGTGAGCTGGTCCAGCGGGTCGAGTTCGCGCTTCCTCCGCGGCCGGTGCGGGGTGCCGAGCAGCGTATGGAGTTCGTCGAGGAGCGCCACGTCGTGGACGGAGAGCGGGCCCTCGCCCGCGCCGTCGAGCCGCTTCAGGGAGCGGGCCAGGCGGCGCACCTCGCCCTGGTTGAGGACCCGGCGCGCCCACCGGCCCAGCCGCTTCTCGTCGGCCATGGCGGCGAGCACCCCGCGCGGGGTGAGCTCCGGCCACCAGGCGTCCAGGAAGGCGAGGAAGGGGGTCTCGGTGGAGACGTCCTCGTCGAAGGAGGAACGCAGTTCGGCGGCCAGCTCGGGGTCGGTGTAGCGGCCCCGGCCGGACGACTTGTTCCACAGGGCGTCCAGAAGCATTTTGCGGGCGCGCGGGCGCAGCAGGTTGACCGGGGTGGTACCGCCGAGCACCGACTGCCGGATGCGGCGCAGTTCGGCGGCCTCCAGTTCGACGCGGGCTCCGAACGCGACGACCCGCAACCGGGCAGGGGCGGCCGGAACCGCGCCGGGCCCCCCAGAGGCGCCGGGCGTGCCGGCCTCCTCGCTCGCGTCGCCGAAGGACAACTGGCCGTCGCGGGCCCCGGGCAACGGGGCGCCGGGGCGTTCCAGCGCGCCGCGCGCCGCCTTCCGCAGCACCGCGAGCATCCGGGAGGAGCCCTTGATCCGGGCGACGGCGGGCTCGTCGTACGTGGTGGCGCCCGCGGGGCCGGCGGCCTCGTCGGACAGCGAGCCCACCGCCCGGATCGCGACCTGCCCCTCCTCCCCCAGCGAGGGCAGCACCCCCTCGGTGTACGCGACGAGGAGCGGTGTGGGCGAGACCACGAGGATGCCGCCCGCGTAGCGCCGGCGGTCCTGGTAGAGGAGGTAGGCGGCACGGTGCAGGGCCACGGCGGTCTTGCCGGTGCCGGGGCCGCCGGACACCTCGGTGACGGAGGCGGCGGGGGCCCGGATCACCAGGTCCTGCTCGGCCTGGATGGAGGAGACGATGTCCCGCATGGTGTGGCTGCGTGCCTGGCCGAGCGCGGCCATCAGGGCGCCGTCGCCGATGACGGGCAGCGGCTGTCCGTCCAGGTACGCGGTGAGTTCGGGGCGCATCAGGTCGTCCTCGACACCGAGGACCTTGCGCCCCTTGGAGCGGATGACCCGGCGGCGGACCACCCTGCCCGGCTCCTTCGGCGTCGACCGGTAGAAGGGCGCGGCGGCCGGGGCCCGCCAGTCGATGACCAGCGGCGCGTAATCGGAATCGAGAACTCCGATCCGGCCGATGTGCAGCGTCTCCGCGATGTCGGCGGAATGGTCGGCACGCACGGCGTCGTCGGCCGGTTCGACCGAGGTGTAGGCACCGTCCGGACCTCGTTCGCCGTCCTTGCCGAGCAGCAGGTCGATCCTTCCGAAGAGGAAGTCCTCGAACTCGCTGTTCAGCCGGTTGAGATGAATTCCGGCCCGGAACACCTGGGCGTCGCGCTCGGCGAGCGCCCCCGGAGTACCGACCTGGCCGCGCTTGACGGCGTCGTCCATGAGGAATTCGGCCTCATGGATCTTCTCCTCAAGTCGGCGATAAACAGCGTCGAGATGTTCCTGCTCGACACCGATTTCCCGGTCCCGCAACGAATCGACAGCGGCATCCTGCGCGGCCACCGAGGCCCCTTTCTGATGTGCATTGGGCAGCCGTCAACCATATGCGAAGGGGGGCCACGGCGCATCCGCCGTGCGCCGAAAAGCAGGTGGTGGCCCTTCTTCCGTGATGACGTCGATTCCTGACGCCCCGCCGGAAACGCCCGTTACGACGCTTCGGGGACGCTCGTCACGCCACGGTGGGAACGCCCGTTCACGGGGCCCCCGGCGGGGCCTGCCCGCCGGTTCTCCCCGTCCTGCCGGAACCGGGATCGGCGACCGCGGCTGCCGCTGCCGCCCGGCGCCGGTGCCGCGCCACCCGTTCCCGGTTCCCGCACCCCTCGCCGGAGCACCAGCGGCGCCGGTGCCCGCGCGAGGTGTCCAGGTAGAGCCGACGGCAGTTGTCGGCCTCGCAGCGCCGCAGTCCGGCCCGGGTCACCGGATCGGTGAGGAGCTCCACCGCGTCGCGGGCCACGGCCGCCAGCAGCGCTCCGCAGTCCGGGTCGGCGCTCAGCACTCGTACCAGGGTGCCGCCCCGGCCGCGGACGGCCCGCAGTCCCGGCGGCGGCATCGCGGCGAGCGCGTTGACGCGTTCCAGGGCGCCCTCGGCCCGGTGTCCGCCGAGTTCGGCGGTCAGCAGCCGGTCGACGCCGGTCCTCAGCTGTCGGAAGCGCACCACCCAGCCGTCGTCGACGACACCGAGATGGGTGCCCTCCGGTACGAGACCGGTGGCCAGCAACCAGTCGGCGAGCCGTTCGGCGCCGTCGAGCAGCTCGCGGTTCCCGGGGGCACCGGTCGCCGTCGCCACCAGGTCCAGGCAGGGGCGGCCGGAGCCCAACCGCCAGCCGTACGCACTCTTGCCCGCTGCCATGTGTGTGTCACCGCCTCGGGTCTCCGGTGGAGGTCTCCCCCAGAGTGCCCGCCGGACGAGCGGCCCGGAACCCCCGCACCGGCCTCCCCGGACCGGTGGCACGGCCGTCGAGGGCCACGTTCCCCCGTACGTCCGGGCTCCGTGCCTCCGTGGCGCGACCGGGCCGTCGGCTCTCAGCCGAACGGCGGGTCGTCGTGCAGAATCCGCTGGAACATCCGGTGGTCACGCCATTCGCCGTCGATGTGCAGCAGGCGCGGGGCCACCCCGTACTCCTCGAAGCCGCACTTGGCGAGCACCCGCTGCGAGGCCACGTTGTGCAGCACCGTCCCCGCCTCGACCCGGTGCAGCCGCAGTCCGTCCCGGGCCATCTCGCAGACCTGGCGCACGGCCGCGGTGGCCAGCCCCCGGCCCGCGTGCTCGACGTCGACCCAGTAGCCGAGCGTGCCGCTGCGGAGCGGTCCGAGCACGATGCCGTTGAGGCTGATCGAACCCATCGCGCGGTCCTGCTCGTCGGCGAACACCCACGTCATCGACCGCCCGGCGTCCTGGTCGGCGATCAGCCCCTCCAGTCGTTCCCGCTGACCTCGCTCGGTGTAGAAGATCTCCGGCCGCAGGGGCTCCCAGGGGCGCATGTACGCGCGGCTGCGGGCCAGGGAAGCGGCGAGTGAGGCGGCGTCGCCCGGGGTGACGGGACGGAGTCGTACCTCCGCGTCGAGCCGGCGGGAATCACGAATCATCCGTTCAGGCTATCCCGGCACCGTGGTCGCCCCCCGTCCCCACGAGGTCGTCCGGCTCCTTGTCCCCGCGCCGCCGGGCCGCTCCCCCCGGCCTCGTCCCGGCGTGCCCTCATCCCGCGGCCCTCTCCCTCGCCAGGTCCGCCAGCCGGTCGAAGGTGCGGATCAGCTCCGCCCGCCTGCCCTCCTTGTACTCCGGATCGGGCTCCAGCTCGTCGATGGTCCGCTCCCACACGTCCATGAACGTCTTCTTCCACCCCTCGACCACCGCCGCCTCCGGGACCGCCGCACCGACATGGCCCTGCTCGGCGATCAGGCACAGCAGCTCGACATTGCACGGCACGACCACACCGTCGTAGTCGTCGGGCTCCAGGCCCGACGGGTCGCCCGCCATCGCCGCCTCGATGTCCGAGACCAGCCGGCCGGTGATGTCCGACAGATGGTCCGCGGCCGTGTCGCTGTCGAAATTCCCGTTGCCCCAGGTACCCATCGGTTCCCCTCCGTCGTTCGTCCCGCGCGTGTCCTCGCGCTGCCCCCACTCATAGCGGACGGGACTGACAACGGCGGGTCCCGAACACCTCAGGAATCCGTGTGCCCGGCGCCCGCGGCCGGGTCGAGCGCCAGCCGGTAGCCGCGTTTGACGACCGTCTGGACGAGACCGGGCGCGCCCAGGGCCGTGCGCAGCCGCGCCACGGCCGTCTCCACCGCGTGCTCGTCCGTGCCGCCGCCCGGCAGCGCACGCAGCAACTCGGTGCGGGACACCACCCGGCCCGGCCTGCGGGCCAGGGTGTGCAGCAGGGCCATCGGGGCGGGCGGCACCCGGCACGGCTCGTCGTCGACGATCACCGCATGGCCGCGGATCTCGACCCGGTGACCGTCGATCGTCAGTACCGGGGTCCGCGCGGGCAGTTCGTGGCACAGGAGCTGGACGAGCGGCGCGAGCCGGAAGCGTTCCGGGTGGACGGATTCGACGCCGAGCGCCCGCAACGGCCGGGCCGTGACGGGGCCGACGCAGGCCACGAGGACGTCCTCGCGCAGCGCGCCCAGGAGTTCCGGCAGCAGTCCGCGCCTCCGGGCCCGGCCGAGCAGCGAGGTGGCGGCCGGGGCACTGGTGAAGGTGAGGGCGTCCAGGCCACGGGCCAGGGTGGTGTCGAGCAGCCGGTCGAGCGGGGCGATGTCCTCGGGGTCCGTCCAGCGGTAGACGGGGACGGGGACGACCTCGGCGCCCGCGGCACGGAGCGGCTCGATGAAGCCGGGCACGGGTTCGCCGTGGAGTTGCAGGGCGATCCGACGCCCCGTCACGCCCTCGGCCAGGAGCCGGCCGAGCACCTCGTCCATGGATTCCGAGGCGGGCGACCAGGTCTCGGTCAGTCCGGCGGCCCGGACGGCACCCTTGGCCTTCGGGCCGCGGGCCAGCAGTTCGGCACCGCGCAGGGCCGTCGACAGCTCGTCGCCGAGCCCCCAGCCGTCGGCGGCCTCGGTCCAGCCCCGGAAGCCGACGGCGGTGGTGGCGACGACCACGTCGGGAGCGGACCGGATGACGTCCCGGGTGGCGGCGCGGAGTTCGCCGTCGTCGGCGAGCGGCACGGTCCGCAGGGCCGGCGCGTGCAGGACGGTGGCTCCGCGCCGCTCCAGCAGGGCGCCGAACTCCTCCGCACGGCGTGCGGCGGTGACCCCCACGGTGAAACCCGCGAGGGGTTCGTTCCGTTCGCGCATGTGCTCCACCCGGCTGTTGTCCCGCCGCGGCCCGGCGGTGCGAAGGGCGAGCCTGCCAACGGTGCGTGACGGGCCCGGTTCACCCATGTTTCCCGCGCGTTACGTCCGCGGCCACTTCGGCGTCGTGTTCACGTCACGGTGGGGGCGGCCCGGACCCGACGACTGCTGCCGCCCCTGCCGTTCCCGCCGTCCCTCCCGCCCCTGTCATCCCTGTCATCCCTGCCGGTCCCGCCGTCCCGGCAGCTCCGGCCGCCCCGGTTCGCGCATGAGGGCGGCGTCGGCAACGGGCAGCCAGCTCCCCTCCGGCCGCACCAGCCAGTTCTCCTCGGCGCCCAGCCGGGCCGCGGCCTCGCGCAGGGCGTCGAGACCCGGATGGCGCAGCCCCCTGCGCCAGACCAGCATCAGCGGGGAGACCGGTACCGGCCGGACCAGCGGGCGCACCACGGTCCCCGGCAGCGGCGGGAAGCCGACGACGCACAGCACCGGATGCCCCGACTTCGCCATGACCCGCTGGAACTCGGCGACGCCGACCGCGAGCGGAACCGGAGGCGCCAGTGCGATGCCCCAGTCGGCGAAGAGCAGCCGGGCGAGATCCGTCCACTCCTCGGTACGCGCGTTCCCGTTGCCCGCGTACACGGTCTCGCCGGCCAGATCGCCCGGCGCGAGGGCCGCCCGGTCGGCAAGCGGATGGTCGACGGGCAGCAGCACCGCCATGGGCTCGTACCGCACCGGCTGCGTGCCGAGCCCGGCCCGCACCGCCGGATCGAGCCCCGCGGCACGGCCGAAGGAGACATCGAGCCGACCGGCGAGGATCTCCCCCGCCGCCCAGGTGAGACCGCTCTCGAAGCGCGCCATCAGCTCGCACGCCGGGGCAAGTTCGCGGGCGTGGGCGAGCACCCGGGCGGCGGTCATGCCGTCGGTGTTGAGATCCACGAAGAGCGGCCGGTCCACGGGATCGGCGAACGCGGCGGCGAGATCGGCGTGCGCCCCCAGCACTCGCCGGGCGTACGGAAGGAGCCGTTCCCCGTCGGCGGTCGGGGACACCTGCCGGGTGGTGCGCACGAAGAGTTCGACGCCCAGCTCGCGTTCCAGCCGCCGGATGTCCCGGCTCAGCGCCTGCTGCGCGACGTAGAGCCGCGCGGCGGCCCGGGTGAAGTGCAGTTCCTCGGCCACGGCGACGAAGGCGCGGAGCAGTCGGGGGTCGGTGTCGCCGTACCGACCGGGCGTCCGGAGGTACGACCGGCCGTCCGGGGCGGCGTCGTCGGAAGCGGGCACCCGGAGAATTTACAACACGGATGCGTCAATCCACGCCCAGAAGGTGTTGGACCCCGCGGGCGGACCGCCACGAGGCTGCTCGCATGCCGTACGAGAGAAATCCGCCCACCGATACCCTGCTCGCCCTGTCCGGGGACGTGCTGGTCGTCGCCCGCCGTGCTCCCCTTCCCTGCCGCGTCCGGCGGGTCCCCGCCAATCCCTACCTCCGGCTGCTCGCCACGCCGGGCGCCCGCGCGTTCACCGCGGGCAACCTCCTCGCCCGACTGCCCATGGGCATGTTCAGTGTCAGCGCCGTCATCATGGTCGCCGGGGCGCACGGCTCGTACGCGCTGGCCGGCGCGGTGACCGCGACCGGGCTCGCCGCGACCGCCGTGGTCGCCCCGTGGACGGCCCGGCTGGTCGACCGTTACGGGCAGGCGAGGATCGCGGTGCCCGCCACCGCCGTCGCCGTGCTCGGCTCGCTGGCGCTGGTGCTCTGCGTGCACTACGACGCACCGGTCTGGACGCTCTTCGCCGCGTACGCCGCCACCGCGACCACCCCGAACACCGGCGGCATGTCCCGCGCCCGCTGGGCTCATCTGCACCGGGGCGACCCGGCGGCCCTGCACACCGCGAACTCCTTCGAACAGGCCGCGGACGAGCTGTGCTTCATGCTCGGCCCGGTGCTGGCGGCCGTGCTGTGCGGGGCGCTCTTCCCCGAGGCGGGCACCCTGACCGGCGCGGTCCTGCTGATGACCGGCATCCTGGTCTTCGCCGCGCAGCGGGCGACCGAACCGCCGGTGGCACCGCGTGCGACGACGTCCGCCGGTTCCCCGCTCCGCAGTCCCGGCATGCCCGCGCTGCTTGCCGTCTTCCTGGCCACGGGGGCGGTCTTCGGATCGATGGAGGTCGTGACCATCGCCCATGCCGGGGGCGCGGTCCTGGCCCTCCAGGCCGCCGGTTCCTGCGTGGCGGGGCTGGTCTACGGTTCGCGGCGCCCCGCCGGGGACGTCCGCCGCAGGCTGTTGTGCTGCCTGACCGGGATGACGGCGCTGATGTCACTGCCGCTGCTGGCCGCCACCACGACCGGCGCGCTGCCCGTCCTGGCCGGCTGTCTGCTGCTGGCGGGCGCCGCCACCGCCCCGACCATGGTCACCGGGATGACCCTGATCCAGCGGCTCACCCCGCGCGGGCAGCTCAACGAGGGCATGACACTCGCCGTCACCGCCATGCTCGGCGGCATAGCGGCCGGCTCGGCGGCCGGGGGCTGGCTGGCGCAGCACCTCGGAACGGTGACCGGCTACGCGGCACCGCTGTGCGCGGCGGCGCTGGCGCTGGTCCTGGCGGCGGCCGGGGCCCGCGCTCCTCGGGGATGACCCGCCGGGGCGGCACGCCGCACGACGACGAGGACCCCGTCACCGGTGGCGACGGGGTCCTCGTTCACATGGGATGGTGGAGATGGCGGGAATCGAACCCGCGTCCAACGGTGCGGAATCAGGGCTTCTCCGTGTGCAGTTCGCTGCGCTTTTCTCAGCCCCGGAGATCACGCGAACAAGTCTCCGACGGGCTCAGTCACTGTTTGATTTCCTTCTGGGCCCCGTGACCGGGCTCAGAAGTTTAGATCCCTTGATGATGCCAGGATCCGGGTCGGGATCACCCCCGGGCTGACACTTCGCAAGTCGCTACTTAGGCAGCGAGGGCGAAGGAATCGCGCTTGGTGTTGGCGATTATTGGTTGCGACATATGGTTTACGAGATCATTGCCGCTTCCTCGACACGCTTCCCCTGCTTCGACATCCGCTGTCGAAACCGATCATCCCCATGTGGTGTTTTCAATGCGTGCACCCGCTGTGAGGTGCGTTGCCATCGTACGTGACCAACGCACGACGATGCCAGCCCATTCCCGGCGGCCCCGCCCCGCGTGCCCCGCTCCTCTCAGCCGGTGCCGCGCTGACGCCTGCGCGCCGCCGCGATCGCCCGGTTCGTCTCCCTGGTGTCCTGCTTCTCCCGCAGGGTCTGCCGCTTGTCGTACTCCTTCTTGCCCTTGGCGAGCGCGATCTCGACCTTGACCCGGCTGTCCTTGAAGTACAGCGCGAGCGGCACAATCGTGTGGCCGGTCTCGCTCGCCTTCGACTGCAGCTTGTCGATCTCGGCCCGGTGCATCAGCAGCTTGCGCTTCCGCTTCGCCGAGTGGTTGGTCCAGGTGCCCTGCACGTACTCCGGCACGTGGATGTTGTGCAGCCACGCCTCGCCGCCGTCGATCTGGACGAAGCCGTCCACCAGGGAGGCACGGCCCAGCCGCAGCGACTTGACCTCGGTGCCCATCAGGACGAGACCGCACTCGTAGGTGTCGAGGATGTGGTAGTCGTGCCGCGCCTTCTTGTTCTGCGCGATGAGCTTGCGCCCCGTGTCTTTTTGTTTGGCCATAGTGCGGTCATTTTCGCACTACGACCCACCCCCGAGGCCACTCAATACTGTCTCCGCCCGCTCCTCGGCCCCGGAGCCGACCACCAGGTCCGGGGTGATGCCCCGGCCGTCGACACCGCGTCCCATCGGGGTGCGGTAGTGGCCGACGGTCAGCTCGGCGACGGAGCCGCCCGGGAGCTTGCTGGGCATCTGGACCGAGCCCTTGCCGAAGGTGCGCGATCCGACGGTGACGGCGCGGCCCCGGTCCTGGAGCGCGCCGGTGAGGAGTTCGGCGGCGCTCATCGTGCCACCGTCCACGAGGACGACGAGGGGACGGACGGTGTCGCCGCCCGGGTCCGCGTAGAGCGCCCGCTGTGCCCCGTGCACGTCGTACGTGGCGACCAGACCGCCGTCCAGGAAGGCCGAGGCGGCGGTGACGGCCTCGGTGACCAGGCCGCCGGAGTTGCCCCGCAGGTCCAGCAGCACCCCGGCACCCGCCGGGGCCTTCCGGACGGCGTCGCGGACCTCGGTGCCCGAGCCCCTGGTGAACGAGTCGACGTCGATCATCACCGCGTCGGAGGGGTCGGAGGGCTTCGGTCCGATCCGCCGGACGGTGACGGCCGCGGTGCGGAGGCTGGCCCTGGTGAGCGTCTCGGTCCGCAGCACGGAACCGTGCTGGATCCCGAGGACGACGGTGCTGCCCGCGACCGCCTCCTCGCCGTCCCCGCGCAACAGGGCGACGGCCTCGGCGACGGGACGCCGGTCGACCCGGTGGCCGTCGATGGTGCGGAGCAGGTCGCCCGGCTCGACCCCGGCCCGGTCGGCGGGCCCGCCGGGCTGCACCCGGGCCACCTCGACCCGGCCGTCGGCGGAGCGCTTCGCGGCGATGCCGACACCGGTGTACGAGCCGTCGAGAGCCTGCTCGAACTCCTCGTACTGCCGCTCGTCGTACACCGCGCCCCAGCGGTCACCGCTGCGGCTGACGACCTCCTCGGCAGCTTCCGTACCGGACTTGCCGTCGGCCACGGCACGGGCGGCGGCGGCGGCCACCTCGTCGCCGTCGACGGTGGAGGAGACCGAACGGGTCGCCGGGTGCGAGGACTTCGCACCGTCGCGCGGCAGCGAGCCGGTGGCGGCCGCGGTGGCCAGCACGCTCGCGAAGACCAATGTCAGGGCCGCCCCGCGGCGTGCGCCGTGGGGCCCGAAACACCGTGCGGGACCCGACATGGCGATGAGTCTAGGACAACGTCCCTGCGGCGCACGGCCGGTTGGCCGCGCACCACAGCGGCGCTCGTCACACCTTGAGGTACTTGCGGAGCGCGAAGAGCGCGGCGACGGCGGGCATCAGCAGGCCGATCGCGAGGACCAGCGGCAACTTGGTGAGGACCGCGTCCCAGCCGATGAAGTCGATCAGGGTCAGCTTGTTCTGGAGCGCCAGGCCGCCGTCGATCAGGAAGTACCGGCCGGCCAGCAGCATCACGCAGGCGAGCACGCCGCCGATGAGCCCGGCGAACGCGGCCTCCATGATGAACGGCATCTGGATGTAGAAGCCGGAGGCACCGACCAGCCGCATGATGCCCGTCTCGCGCCGCCGGCTGAACGCGGACACCCGGACGGTGTTCACGATCAGCATCAGCGCGATGATCAGCATCAGCGCCATCACGAACAGGGCCGCCACGTTCATGCCGTTCATCAGCCCGAAGAGGTTGTCCAGGATGGATCTCTGGTCCTGGACGGACTGCACCCCGTCACGGCCGGCGAACGCCGTGGCGACGACCTTGTACTTCTTCGGGTCGTGCAGCTTGACCCGGAACGACTCGGGCATCATGTCCGGCGTGATGTTGCCCGCCATGGGCGAGTCGCCGAACTGCTCCTGGTAATGCTTGTACGCCTCGTCGGCCGACTCGTACGTGACGGTGTCGACGGCGTCCATCTTCTTCAGGTCGGCCTCGATCTCCTTCTTCTGCTGCCCGGTGACGGCGCCCTTGGCGCACTTGGGCGTCGAGGTCACATCACTCTTGTTGCAGAGGAAGATCGAGACGTTGACCTTGTCGTACCAGTAGTCCTTCATCGTGCTGACCTGCTCGCGCATGAGCAGCGCGCCGCCGAACAGGGCGAGCGAGAGGGCGACGGAGACGACGACGGCGAAGGTCATCGTGAGGTTGCGACGGAGGCCGACGCCGATCTCCGACAGGACGAACTGGGCGCGCATGGCGTCCTTTCAGTGCTCGGTGCTCAGTGCTGGTAGCCGTAGACGCCACGGGCCTGGTCACGTACCAGACGGCCCTTCTCCAGCTCGATGACGCGCTTGCGCATCTGGTCGACGATGTTCTGGTCGTGAGTCGCCATGATCACGGTGGTGCCGGTCCGGTTGATCCGGTCCAGCAGCTTCATGATGCCGACGGAGGTCTGCGGGTCCAGGTTGCCGGTCGGCTCGTCCGCGATCAGCAGCATGGGGCGGTTCACGAACGCCCTCGCGATCGCCACGCGCTGCTGCTCACCACCGGAGAGTTCACCGGGCATCCGGTCCTCCTTGCCGCCGAGGCCGACGAGGTCGAGGACCTGGGGCACCGCCTTGCGGATCTCGCCCCGCGGCTTGCCGATGACCTCCTGCGCGAACGCGACGTTCTGCGCGACGGTCTTGTTGGGGAGGAGCCGGAAGTCCTGGAACACGGTGCCCAACTGGCGGCGCATGTGCGGCACCTTCCAGTTGGAGAGGCGTGCGAGGTCCTTGCCCAGGACGTGGACCGAGCCCGTACTGGCACGTTCCTCGCGGAGGATGAGTCGCATGAAGGTGGACTTGCCGGAGCCGGAGGAGCCCACCAGGAAGACGAACTCGCCCTTCTCGATATCGAGGGACACATCCCGCAGAGCGGGGCGGCTCTGCCTCGGATAGGTCTTGGAGACGTTGTCGAATCGGATCACGGATGCACCACGGTCGGCCGGGAGTAGGTGTGCGTGACCATACGCGAACCGGACTGACGCGTGCAGGCGCGCGCCCGGGGATGGGTGTTTTATGGCGGAACGGCACCGACCGGAGGCGGGGCGGAAGTGCTACGGAACGGGTGATGTCCGGCGGGCCGCGCCGAAATCCGCGCGAGCTGGCACAGTGGGAGGGGGAACGGTTGCGTTTCCGTGAGCGTTGTGCGGAGAGAGGCACGGGCGGCTCCGCCGCGCGGGAGGAGGAAAGCGCATGACCTATGACCGATTGGTGTGCGCGAACTGCGCGGCGCCGGTGAGCGAGGGCCGCTGCCCCGTCTGCCGGGCGAGCCGGGAGCGGTTGCAGCAGCAGGAACAGGGCGTCTTCGCCGGGCTGAGCCCGGTGACGCTCGTGGCGCTGCTGGTGGTGCTGCTGGGCGCGCTGGCCCTGCTGGCGCACCAGACCGTGTAGCGGCCGGTCCGTACGCCCGCCGGAGCGGGCAGACGCACGAGGAGGGCCCGGGAAGGGCGGGTTCTATTGATCCCCGCAACACCCTGTTGTTCAGGGAGTTGCGGGGATCAATAGAACCCGCCCTTCCCGGGCCCTCCTCGTGCTCACGCGTGGCTCATGCCCGCCGTCAGGCGACGGTACGACCGCTCACCAGGCGCGGCAGGATCCGGAAGCCGATGCCTCCGGCGATCATCGTCGCGGCGCCGACCAGCAGGAACGTGGTCTCGGCGGCACCGGTCTCGGCAAGCTCGTCCTTGCCCTTGCCCTGCTCGACCGGCTGGTTGCCGACGGAGTCGGGGGTGGTGTTGTCGGCGCACTTGGCACCGTCGAGGTCGACGGTGCAGGTGCTGGTGTCGCCGCCGGTGGTACCGGAGGAGCCGTTGCCGGCGGTGGAGCCGGAGTCGCCACCGGTCACGCCACCGTTCGAGGTACCGCCCTGGCTGCCCGAACCACCGTGGCTGCCGGAACCGCCCTGCTCACCGGCACCGCCCTGCTGGCCCGCACCGCCCTGCTCACCGGCACCGCCCTGCTGGCCCGCACCGCCCTGCTCACCGGCGCCACCCTGCTGGCCCGCACCGCCCTGCTCACCGGCACCGCCCTGCTGGCCCGCACCGCCCTGCTCACCGGCGCCACCCTGCTGGCCCGCACCGCCCTGC